>MGTV01000051.1 GCA_001799635.1 Elusimicrobia bacterium GWA2_62_23 | reverse complement strand
TAAAATCCTCTATTGCTTTGTCAAATTGCTTCGCATACATCCAGGAAAATGCCCGCTGCTTATATGGCAACGGGTCATTCGGGGCAGCTTTGACCACATCGGCAAAGTGTCCGACAGATTCCTCCAACCGCCCCTCCTCACGGCTCAACATCCCCAACAGATACTTCGCGTCAAGCCCTTCCCCATTGATCTCCGCGGCACGCGCGTAATCTGCACGCGCCTTCTTATAGTCATAGGACACATAATACGCATAGCCGCGGGCAAGAGCGGCCTCCCAATGGCTCTCATCTATGGAAAGCGCGCGAGAAAAATCGGTGACAGCGTCTGCATATCGCCCCCCCTCCACATCGAGATAATACCTTCCTCTCTCGTAAAATAGACTTGCCACGGGTGGAGATGATTTCTCAAGTCGGTGAAGCGAATGGATGTTGTCCCAGTGCTGCCGATCCCAATCTCTTGTAAGTATCCCCCAGGAAACCGAAAGCACTTTGCCGGACTTAACCGAGACCGTGCGGGCGTTAAGCTCAATCTGTTCATTGTTGGGCGCGGCTAGATTCCCCATCACCACACAATCCGCACCAGCCATCTTGCCCATTTTCCGAATGACCCGCTCTTCCACGATTCCTCTTCGCTGAATTTTCATGCGGGAAAGCACGTCTGCCCGCACCTCCTTACTGACTGCACCGATCCCCCCAAGCCTATCCATCGCTGCAGCTATCTTTTCCGAGATAATGTCGCTGTCATGAGAATCCTTTCCACTTGAATAGGGAAAGAACCCTATAAATACTTTCTTGTTTGTTCCCCCACAATCCCGGGACAGCTCTTCCGCCAATCTATTATAAACCGCCGGCTCTCCGGCAAACATTGCCCCGCATAAGCTGAACAGCAACACAGAAAAAAGGGTGATTTTGTTCATTTAAAAACTCCCCGCCCGTAAGTGTCCATGGAAACTATTTCCAAAAACCGCGGTTGGACCCGTGGTTGTTTTTGCCCTACCCACACGTGTGAAGCAGCTGAGTCGGGCGCCTATCGCCTGGTTTTAGGCATTACAACAGGGTCAATTTGCCGTAAGGCTCTTTCAAAAGTTCCCCTTTTTGCTGAACTTTCGGATTTCCCGATGATTTCAATTAAGGCGGGAATAGCATCTGTTGCCAAAGGCCCCATCTTCCCTAGGGCAATGGCCGCACCCCTACTGGCATCTTCCTTATCGCCAAGGAGAACTGTTATCAAGTCTGGGACGGCAGGGCGCCCAATCCCCGCCAGCGCCGACGCCGAGCGCTCAATTTCATTCCAGTATTTACTATTTAGACCTTCTATAAGCAGCGGGATTGCGATCCTGGCGTTCGCGCCAATACTCCCGATCACTTTCGCAGCCGCTTCCTGGATACCCGTGTCTTTCCCGTAATTCAGCAATTCAATCAGCTCCGGCAAAGCCTTCTCCGTATTTCCCTTTGCCCCCGTTAGTGATTTTAGAGCCCTAGTTTTAACCAGATAGTTTCCACTTTGCAGCATTTTACGGATTTGCGGCAGAAATTTGCAGGCGTCCACCCCCATCTCCTCAAGTTTTGCCATAGAGTACAGTTTAATGTCATCCTCGTTGCTCTCTAATGAAGAGATGAGTATGGATACCGCCATACGTGATTTCTTGATTTTCCATAACGCAAAGGCAACGTACACCTTTGTAGTTTGGTCTCCACGCAGTTTACGATTTAGCGCGGGAATAGCAATTTCTGCGGTCGGACCAATTTCTCCCAGAAGTTCGATGGCTTCAAGTCTGATGGAGTAATTGTCACTATCAAGAAATTCAATCAAAACTGGCAGCACCTTCGGAAAAGAGTCCGGCGAATAGCGGACCAGATTTTTGGCAGCGAAAAGTTGTGGCGTACCCGACAGGTTGTGCAATATGTTCTCCTGACGCTCTAATTCTTCCTTTGACAGCCCTTGAACTTGCTCTCCGGAAAGATTACCCCCCTGCAGTTCCCCCAGAACATGTTGCAGTATACGCAAGTACCAATACCCCAGACATTCCCGCGTTTTTGGGACCATAGACTGTGCGAATGCCGGATGAACCGAAACCGCGTGACTACACCCTGCTGCCAAAGGATTAAATTTCACATCGGCAGGATTTTTCTTTATCGCATCGAGAATAATTGGGATAGCTGGGGCTCCAACTTTCTTTATTGAGGCTTCTAGGTCAAAAACGACTTGATAGTCATTATCCCGCATGGCTTCAAGCAGAGCGGAAACCACATTTTCATCCGGCCCGATACTGTTTATCGCCGCCGACGCCTGACGCCTGACACTGGCATCGATATCCCCGAGTGTCGCTACAAGTTGCGGGATTGCGGTTCTTGCAGGCGCTCCCACAAAACCAAGAAAGCCCGCCGCCTGCGATCGCGCCCCTGGGGCCTCACTTTTCAGCATTTCGACAAAATACGGGACCGACTCCCGCCCTCGCTTTGCCAACGCCGCAGCAACCATCCGTCTTGCATCCGGATTGCCACCAGAAATCACGGCCCGAATTCCATTTATGTCCGTCAACTTATGTCCGGCATTTATTAATGCAATGATCGTTTCGGCATTCACAGAGCCTTCCGATGCAGAAGCAAGTTGCAGAAGGTCGGGAATAGCCTCTTTCGAGCCGGGACCGATTCTCCCGAGAATCCGCAGCGCACGCAACTTACCGTCAGCGTCCATTGCGGTCGCCAGGAACTCTCGCACCGCGTGCACAGAAGGCACGCCGATAGCGATTAAGGCCTCGGAGGCAGCTTTTGAAACCTCCTGATCAGGGTCACGAAGAAGCGGGATGAGATTCGATACTGCGTGTTCCGCCAATTCATCAAAATTTGGCCGGCCGCTCTCAGTACTTGGCGGGGAATCCGTTCGCTTATGCCAGATTATGGCAAGACTCCTCGCCGCATACACTTTCTCTGTTGATTCACTACTCTCCAAGGAACTTATGAGGAGTGGCACCGCATGACCACTGATACTCACCAGTGCATGCGAAGCACAGGACTTCACACGCGGATTCACCTCACGAAGCAAATCTGCGATCTCAACCACATAAGCTTTGGATTCAGCTGGAATCTTAGCTAAAGCGTACAATGCCTTACATTTAGCATCAGGATCATGGTGTTTGATCCCTTCCGCAATCTCGTCCGCAATTTTCTTCCGTTTTTTCTCCGGAAGCTCACGAAACTTATTAAAGGCATTTGCCTTGAGCCCCATCATCCTGCCGGGGAGTGTGGAGCACGCAGAAAGCGACCACATTAGAATCACCGGTAAGATTAGTTTATGCATACAAGGCCTCGGCACTATAAAAGCAAATATATAACAATGAATAACTTCCCCCATTGGCAGAAAACACTGTTACAATTAACATAGCCACACCCCATTTTCCCCCTACCGGTAGGGCCTGCTCCGGAAAAAATCGACGGGCGTCGGATATTGTGCCTATATTACCAAAAAGCGGGGCGTTCTTTTATATAGTGCCTCCCGCCAGTGAGGATGCCACCAGATGCGTGGCGGGAGAAATCCTCTGCCAATGGCGGGGGCAAATAAGGCGGGACCGGCCGGTGGCGGCGCCCCCGAGCGCCGGCCGCTATCAGCATAGGCAATTGGGCCTATATCGCCACTTACCCATATGGCCTACATGCCTGCCGGCATTGGGTGATGTAATTTTTGCATGGAGATATCCAACAAGCGGATAACCCTGCCTTCGCCTTCACAGCTGCCGCCATACCTGCGCAAGCTGATCCTGTTCGACAGGCTCATCTCCGGCCTGCTCTGGGTCATAATCGCGATACTGGCCGCCTCCCTGGCCATTACCGCGGTCGGCGGCAACATAGGTCCGTGGTTCCTGGCCGGCACGGCGCTCCTGGCCGTGTGCCTGGTCCTGAACATGTAAGCCGCGGCACGCCCCGCCCCGCTATTCACATCCGCTACGCTCCTGTTTTTTCAAGTAAAGACTTAATGCTAGATACCCCCGCCAATAGTTAACAACGTCCCCTACCCAGATTTACCGGGATTCCCGGTGTATTGACAAATACCAGGATTCCCGGTATAATATCTGCATGAAGATACATCTCCCCAACAGCGCCTTCCTGGGGAATATAGACCCGTTTTTGCGTGGTTTCGACCCCTCGTCGCCGGAAACATTGGAGATCACGGCTAATGACAAATGGATCTCCGTGCATCCGCTAGCCCTCTCCATGATAGCGGCCCTTGGCCTCACGGTAAAACCGGGAGGCGTAGTCTGCCGCAAACTGGAAGCCAAATCCCGGCACTACCTGGTGCGGATGGGGCTTTTCCGCGCCCTCGGGGTAGCCTCTGAAATAAATGTCACGGAGCATGAGCCAGCCGGCAGGTTCATTCCCATCACGCGGGTAAGGACTTCGAACGAACTCAGCTCCTTCATCAGCGAAATGATCCCGCTGCTGCATCTTGCGCCGGAGCAGAGCCGCACCCTGGGCTACGTGGTCAGCGAACTAGTCAGGAACGTGCTGGAACACTCGGGGTCGGAGCAGGGCGCCGTGCTCTGCGCGCAGTACTACAAAAAAAGCAATTCCATCCGCATAGGCGTGGCCGACACGGGCATGGGCATAAAGGCCAGCATAAACAATTCTCACCCCGCCGCCACCGACCAGGAGGCCCTGCGCCTGGCGCTCTGGCCCGGCATTACCGGCACCACCAGCCGCGAAGGCGGCACCGAGCAGAATGCCGGCGCCGGGCTCTTCTTCATCAAGTCCATAGCCAGCATCAACAGGGATTTTTTCGTGGTCTACAGCGGCAACGCCCTCTACAAACTGTTGAAGAAACCGGCCGGCAAACGCCCGCGCCTGCACGCGGACCCGTTCGAGGACCGCCATTCCCGCGAAGAAAGTCTGCCCGCCTGGCGGGGAACGGCGGTGGGCGTGGACATAACGCTGGACCAGACCGCGGAATTTTCCGCCCTGCTCGACGCCATCGGCGGCACCTACAGCGCGGCCGTGCGTGAGCGCGTAAGGGCCCGGCACAGGAGGCCCAGGTTCATATGACCACCATCCGCTTATTCGAGAGAACAGGCGCCTTCGCCGAGAATAAGGACGTAGCGCGTGAGCTGCGCCTCAAGGAACTCATGCCCGCGCTGCAGCGCGGCGAGGAAGTTGTACTGGATTTCACCGGGGTGGAAGCGGCCACGCAGTCTTTCGTGCACGCGCTCATCAGCGACGCTATCCGCAAACACGGCGCCGGCGCACTGGACCTGCTGGCGTTCAAGGCCTGCAGCGAACCGGTCAAAAAGATCGTCGCCATAGTGACCGACTACATGCAGGAAGGCCTGGGCCCCGGCTGATCTCAAAATTTCTTCTTCAAGGTTATGCGCTGCGTGCCGCCCAGTTTGCCCTCCGGGCTCATGGCGTAATCCAGGTCGGCGTTCAGGAACTTCACGCCCGCGCCCGCGCTGAACGCGCCCGCCGCGCTCTGGTTGGGCATCCCGTTAACTCCGCCGCGCAAGCTCAATCCGTAGGCGCTGCCCGCCCCGCCGAACAAGGCATACTCGCTTCCAAGGCTGTAGGTGGTGTACTTGTCGTACACGTAGCGCCTGGCGTCGAAATTCAGCATTACCCCGGCTATGGGCATGAACACTATGCCGGCACTTACGCTCAACGGCAACTGGTCTCTTTGGGAAATGTACTTTATGCCGGGGCCTATGTTCTGCACCGCCACGCCTATGGTAACCGGCACGGCCCTTAAGCCGCGCTTTAAGCCCAAATCCACCGCGTAGCCAGTTCCTTTGGTCCCAGCTATGGAGCTTTCTATGTATTTTACCGCGCCGCCCGCGCTGTAAGCCCCGAATTGTTTAGCCACGGCCAGCCCCGCCGCCTGGTCATAGGCGCTATATCCCCCGGTCTTGGCCCTTGTGGCCGTGCGGCCTTCCATGTCACCAGCCGACAACCTAGTAAAGCTCAGGCCCAGCTTCCAGCCCTGTGGCATACCAAAACCTGCACCCACAAAGTCGTGCATGGAACCCAGGTACCAGGAACTATGGCTTAAGGCGGCCTCGCCCCTGGCCATGGACGCCAGCCCCGCCGGGTTGTAACTTATGGCGCTTATCCCCATGGCCGAAGCCGCCCCCGCCGAAGACATGGCCCCCGCCCGGGCGTCAGTATCTATGCGCAGGAACTCGGCACCGCTTTCAAGGGCCTCGCTTATTTTGGGCGCTGGGATAAGCAGGAACAGCAATATAATAGCGAACACCCACGGCCGCGAAAGCAGGTAGACCACGCTATTGGCGATATCATGTTGAGGGGTATTTTTATTTTTCATAGTTCCCCCCTGGCACTCAACGGACCACCGCGAACTTTCCCGTTTTCTTCAGTTTCTTTCCAGATTTCTGCGCCTCTATGGCATAGAGATAAACCCCGCTGGGGATATGCCCGCGCCAGATATATTCATAGGCATAACTGAGGCCGTTGCCGTCGTCCAGCGCCGCAGGCAAGCCGCCCAGCGCGGCCTCATGCGCCTGCCGTCCGCTTACCGTATAAATGGTTATCTTCACGCTATCGGCTATGCCGCATTCTATGTGGAAGGCAGGCATTTCCCCGCCCTTGGCCGGATCAGGATAGACATAAACCTCTCCCAGGCGGAATTCAGAGGAAGGCCCCGCAAGCACGCCAAAGCCGGCCTCGGCCACGGCGAACACCTTTGTTTTACCGCCGCCGGCCGCCGGCGCCACTATGGGCAGCGTCTCCCCCGATTGAATAATGTTCCCATTGCCGCTGACGGCCGCGGTCCGCACAAAATAGTGACCACCCATTACCGCGTTGCCGGCCAGTTTCAGGTCGGAGTAAGGCGCGTAGACGCAGGCGGCGATATCCGCGCCCCCGCTGAATTTAAGTTCCGAAGAAGTGCTGACTATCAGCGAGAGCAGCGAAGCCTGCCCGGCGGCGTTGAGCGAACTGCCGCCGCTTATGGTAACGCTCCCTTCCACCACAATATCCACCCTGCCCGCCACGGTAATACTGGAACCTCCGGTCAATTCCAGTCCCCTGAGATAATAAGTTCCGGTGGAAAGCACCAGGGACGCCTGCGAACTCAACGTCAGGCTCCCCTCCGTCAGATATTGGGCAAGCGCGGCATTATTATTCTCCGCGGCGGCGGCCTGGGCCAGCCGGGAAACGCTTATAGGCTCCATGGCCAGCGGCATAGCGCCGCTGGTCTTCATACCCGTTATCTGCGCCTTGCCGGAAACGGTCACCGTCGCCGCCACAACGTCCCCAAGTATCCGGGCGTTGCCGCTCACCAGCACAGAATCATTGGATTTGACCGCACCGGCTATATCCGAATTGCCGGACATTTCAAATCTGCCGGAGGCCGCAAGACCGTCCTGCCGCCAGGTGGAAACAGAGAACATTTTTTCCAGCGGGACTCCGGCGTTGCCGACATTGTCTTTGGCCCAATACCTGATAACGAAAGTTCCCTGCCCGGCCACCGCGAAGGGCGCGGCATACGCCGCCACTGGAGAGAGCGCGCCGGTCTGGACGTTCTCTATTTCATAGAAGACGCTGTTAAGGCCGGAGGCTACTTCCACGGAGACCGGATCCGCGGCCGACAGCGTTATTTTCGACTCTGGCGTCAGCACCGGCAAGCCCAGCAATTCAACCTTCGGCTCGCCGAAACTCAAATAAGCCGCGGGGGGAGTGTTGTCCACCGCCAGCAGGAGGCTGCTTGCTCCCTCGGCGTTCAGCAGCCGGTCCAGGCTGTAGTAGTCCAGCGTATGCCTCCCTTCCAACGCAACGGTGAAGCTGCCGGCATAGATCCGCCACTCGCCGCCGTCCAGGAGGTATTTTGTCAGCAGCGCCCCCGCAGCCACGCCGTTCACAACTGGGTCCTGCGCGGAGATCCGGATCTCCGTGCCGGCGCTGACAAACTGGCTGTCGCCGAAATACTGGTTGCCGGTAAACGCCAGGGAACTCTCCGGCGCGGTACCATCCACCGCGAAATGCCAGGTTTTCAAAGCCTCTCTGTTCCCCAAAACATCTTCAGCGCCGTATTCAAGAGAATAATGGCCATCCGCTTGCACTCCGGCGCGCGCCGCCGTGAACGTGGACGCAAAGAGCTCGCCCTGCCGAGCACTTGTGGACTCGAAGACCATAGCCGGCGCAGAGGAAAGCCCCACGCTCTGCCGCAACACGCCAAGCCCTATGCCATCCCCGGCTTCCACCAGGTCGTCCACGCTCTCAAGTTTAAGGCCGCTGTCTTTCGTAACATATTCGGTCCCGCCCGACTCATAGCGCGCCCCGGTTACGGCCAGGGAGGTCCTGGGAACAAAAACATCATGCACCACCTCGAACACCGGCCCCTCCTCTTCGGAAAGGTTTCCGGCCCGGTCCTGCGCCTTTACTACAAGCCGCCACAACCCGTCGTCAAGGTCCAGGGGCTCGAACAGTCCGCCGTTTTCCACGGCCACAGTGGAGAGCCTTGCCCCGCGCGGACTGCCCCTGTCTTCCGCCTGCACCAACCTAGCCTCCACTACCGGCGCCGGGTCCAGATTATCTTTCACCGCGTAGAACACCGTCACCTTGTCTTTGGTGGCCACAAAAACGCCGGCAGCCGGGGAAGAGATGTTTATTGCCGGGGCAGTCTTATCTATGTTCAGGGTCAGCGCGGCCGTAGAAGAGTTGCCGGCCAAGTCCAGGCAGACCCCGGAGACAAGCAGCCCCTCGCCCTCAACGCCAACGGTTGTGGCGGAGCTGCACCAGGCCACCCCGGAAACCGCGTCCGTCCCGGAGAAAACCACGGAAACATCGGAATTATTCCAACCCGCCGCGTTAGCCGCGGGGGAACTTTCCACCATAACTGCCGGCCCGGCCAGATCTACTTTGACCTGCGTTGATCTTGGCGCTTCGTAATTGCGGACATTATCGGCGGCGTAGTAGAAGAGCCCGGCTATACCTTCTGAACTCAAGACCACAGGAGCGAAATAGTTTACTGGCTCCGTAGAGGGGTCTATGCCGTAATATATCTCCGCCACGCCGCTGAGCGTATCGGTAGCCACCAGGGAAACCGTAGCCACGGAGACATACCAGCCGTTCTGGCCCGTAGCACCCGCCACCAGCGCCGCGGTAACCGGCGCGGAGGCGTCCACATAAACCTCGACAACCTTTGCCTCTTCCAGGTTACCCGCCCCGTCCCAGCTGCGGAATTCCACTCTGCGTTCACCCGCCGGCAAACCGAATGGCTCCGAATACACGATAAATGCCGCGCCGGGACCAGCGTCCACGCGGTACTCCGTAAAGGCCACGCCGGTGGCGGTGCCGAACACCACCGGGTCATAGGCGGACAGGACAACGCTGGAAACCGCGCTTATAAACAGCCTTTCCTCCGTCCTGTAAACCGGTCCGACATAGGAAATCCCGCTGGCCGGCGCGGTACGGTCCTTTACAACGCCGAAGATGCCGAACAGGGAGGCTATGCGGCCTACGGGCACCGTTATTTTGCGGGCCGCGGTGTCCACCACCTGGCCGGGCAATTTCACCCAGCCTTCCTCCGGAAAATGCTCGTAGATGGCAATATCGGATTCCAGCAGGCCCACCTCCGTCAGGGCGGCGGTAGAATAGTGGAAAGTGAGCATGGCCGGAGGCTCAAAAGTCCCCTCCGGGCCTATTTCATACAGGTTGCCGGCCAGGGTCAGTCCTCCGGCAGCGGCCGACCCCACCGCAACGGCGCCGGTTGCGGAAACCGTGCTTATAAGCGAAATGCTGGGCTGTACCGGGGCGATGAAGGAGATTTCCGAAACCCCGTTCACAGTCACCGTGCCGGCCAGCACATACCCTTTTAACACCGCCGCGTCATTTGAAAGGCCCGAAAGATTTCCCAACTCATCTTCGGTTTTGATCGCGAAGTAGTAAGTAGCAAGCTGGCCGAGCCCGCTCAACACGGAAGTTTGCGAAGTTCCGGCGGCGGCCGGGAACGGGGCTTCGGCCGCACGTGAGGCGGCGGAGAAATTCCCGGCGCTTATCGGAGTAGTAGCCCATCTTATGTCGTATTTCATGGCCGTGCCGGCGTAGGCGTCGTCGCCGGGCGCCGACCACGTTAACGTGGCTTGGTCCGCGCCAGGACCGGAAACAACGACCAGGTCAGTGATATTCCCCGGAGCTACCGGGTCTATACCCGCGAAATACCCGAAGTGGGCCCTGCCGTTGATATTGGCGGCCTCCGCCGTGAGCGCCTGCCCCGCCGCGGCCAGCGCGGCGCTGTTGCCCTGCGCGGCGTCCAGGCCGCCGTCCAGCGCCGCGAACCTGGCCAGGAATACCGTCCGGGTGGCGGTATCCACCACAAAGCTGGTGGAATAAGTGAACCCGTCCAGGTTGAGCGACAGGCTGGTCTGCCCCTGGCCGCCGGAAACGTAGATCTCCAGCGGCATATTGGGACTTACCGCCTGCGTAATAGTCTGGCCGTTAAGCGTATAGGTAATGGAGGACACATAGGGATTGGTTACTCCTATGATTATAGGAAGGCCGGTATTGAGCACGCCCAGGTCGCTGACATTGGTGGTCATTTTAGGCGGAACATAGAAAGCGCCGCCGGGATTGCCCGCGCTCAACCCGGCCTTGTTAGTGGCCGTGATGGTGAAGGAATAGTTGGCCGGGTAGACCAGGCCGCCCAGCAGCAGACTCTGGCTGTTGGAATAAGCCGGGGCATATAGTTTTGAAACAGGCGCGCCCGGGAAAGAGTATTCAAGCACGGCCGAAGCCGCGTCGTCAGTCTCCCAAGAAACGCGCGCGGTGTCATAGGTTATTTCGGTCACGCGCACGTTTGAGATCACCGGCGGCGTTACATCAACATAGGACCCGACCTTAGCGGAGGTTGTTGAAACCGGGACAGACTCGCAATTGCCGGCATTGTCGCAGGCTCGCGTATAGAATTCCCAGTTACCCTGCACACCATGCGTATCAAAGCTGAACGTCCCGCTGCTGCCGGCCAAGACATAAGCGCCGGAGGACCAGTCCGCGCCGGCCTGCCGCCACCAAAGAGCGGTACTGGCAATGCCGCTCACGGAGTCAGAAGCGCCGAAACTTACCAGCACTATGCCGGCGCCGGAATAGGCCAGAGCCGCGGCCGTGGAAACCGGCGCGCCGCCGTCATAGCGCAGTTCCACGCTGGAAGCCATCGCGTAGTCCGCGTTGCCCACGTTATCCTCGAGCCACAGCCAGAGGGTATTTATCCCGGCGGCAGTCTCCGTAGAGGAATAGGCCAATGAACCTTCGGCCGCCGGATAAAAAACGCCCTCTTCGTTGGATGCCGGCGCCACCTCTCCGAATTTTATCCGCGCCCCGGCCACCCCGGAAACCTCGGAGGGACTTGTCCAAGAGAGATTGAACTCCCCGGTATTGCTCCATGCGCCAGAAGCGACCCCGTCCACCCTGATTCCGGTCGCCGGCCCCGGTGCCGTGCCGTCCACAACAACAAACGTGGATTGCATCACCTCCGTGTTCCCTGCATAATCCTGGCTGGCAAAGTAAAGCCTGTGCTGGCCTTCTGATAGCATGAACGGTTCCAGCGCAGGGGACATGCTTTCAAAGTCTAATGGGACAGCATCAAAATTTATTTTTGTGACAGACAGCCCGCTTATTTCACTGTCCACCAAGTAACCGTCCCCGGCACTGAGCGAAAGCAGGGCATATGTTGAAACAAACATTGCGGAACCGGAATTAAAGTTCGGGCCGTCAACAACAAACTCGGTGGTGGGCTGAATTGTGTCCGGAGATAGATATTCCCCGCAAAACACGTTATCCGGCTCTAAACAATCTCCCCGAAGGCTTTTGAACCGGTTTAGTGTTCTATAAACCCACCGGCGCGAAGCCGGCAGAAATTCCGGACTGGAATGGGCCAGGTCCATAGTGATCGTAACGCTGGAATTCGCGAGGTCAAAATTCGAGCCAAGCTCAAAATCCAGATGAAAATATGACGTACACCCTGGGAACACCGACACAGGACCAAGATAGGATGTCTCCAGGATATTAACCCCCTCTGCGTCAGCAACTGCGGAAATAAAAACACCTTCCACCGGGCTTGTGCTGCCCGAATTATTAAAAAATGGCACCACAATACTGCCGCGATCTCCGATTTCCATCGGAGAAACGGCAGATAATTCTGCGGCGTTTGCCATTAACGCTATTCCGGCGAGCCACAAGCCTTTCATATTCCCGCCCAGTTCCTTATTCTTCCCGTTATTGCTTTTTATTCTGACTTCTCGAGAGGCCCTCCTCCTCCGTTGTCTTCCGCTACGGGCTTATCCCAATTGTCCAAATATTCTTTCGCCTTTTTTGCGACGACCGGATTTTTATGGGCCGCGGCTTTTTCCAGCATGAATTTGACCCTGTTCTTGCTGTAGTAATCCAGGGCTTTCAGCACTTCTGCGGGCTTGGCGCTGTAGAACCATTTGTGGTGCTGGACTACGGGATCCATTGGGATCGGCTTTTCGGTTTTGGCGAGCTTCTTGGCTTTTTCCCATCGCTCAATGAACTGAACCGCTTCTGTCAAATTCTCATCTTTTGCAGCTTTTATTTTTAGGTTTTTAAGCTTTTCTTCCAAGGTTTTCCCCTCATAGTCCCTTGCCCAACTGCCAAGCTCCCTCTGGTAATATGGAAGGGCACCTTTATAGTCGTGGTTTTGTTCATAAGTGTCGATGATCGCCACCAACGGAGGATATCGCCCATCCCCTACCCCACTTAGGTCTCCCCCCCAACATTCAGGCTTACATCGGCCAGCTTCCTTTGGGCAATTTACTGATTGCATGTAGTCCATGTACGCATATTTCACACATTCCTTGTAGTCTCCATATTGGCAGTACTTCCCCGCAATTAGGCCGTGAGTAATATACCCGACATATGTTTCATACAGCACGTCATTGACTTCTTTGGGATTAATAGCCTTGAACGGTTTGCCAATGTTCGCCAAGCAATAACTAATTTCACTCCAATATTGCTCAAGCGCAAATGTCTTAAGCTCGTCGCTCATGTTTTCCCACGGCACAACATATGTTCGATCCTTATTCCAAATCTGATCCGGCCCTATCTCCGCACTAACCCCCACTACGGACATGAGACAACCAACCGCCAGACACAAAACTTTACATTCGCGCTTCATCTTATTCTCCTAAATGCAAGCAGGCTCCCAAGCCATAAATGGTTTCAAGACTATAGCCCCGATATTTATGCATCCTCCACTCTGTGCCGTCTGTTGTTACCCCCATCATTAAATCAACCCCCGTCGCCTCCAATATTTTCGGCTTGCCGGCAGCTCCCCATAAATTCCCCCAATTCTCCGCACTGTGCGGCAGATAGTCCAAATCCACAGCCTTTCCGAACATGTGCCAGCCTGTCCAGATAGATTGTGGCAAGACCTTGTCGTACTCCAAGTAATCCTTGTATGCCTTTCGGTACAAATCCCAGTTCTTCCTGGGACTTCTATACCCGCTAGTAATCGCAACCCCGGGGAATCTGGCCTTAAGGTCCTTGGCCTCTTGTGCCCGGCTTGGATGAATATATGCGTCGCAATCTTTCCTTTGGACCAAATTTCCGTCATAGCTT
>MGTV01000050.1:74225-86181 GCA_001799635.1 Elusimicrobia bacterium GWA2_62_23 | reverse complement strand
AGTTGGCTTTTGTTTTTTTGACCCTGTTTTACATGGCCTGGTCAACCATGACCTGCTGATCCTGCAGAACAAGTTCACGTCGAACCTGATTCACCCCCGTTTATCGCGCCGAAGCGCGGAAATCGGGTTCTCAAAGAACAAGACTACAGATATATTTTACCATTTTTCATTGGGAGAACGGGCGTGAAACCGGGATCAGCCGCGCCGCTCGGGATGGTAGTGGGTGTAAACTTTCCGGACGCTGCGGAACTTTTCGTAAAGGGTCTTCTCCGCGAGGGTGGCTATCTGGTCGCCCTGGCTCACCGGCAGGAGGCCGTCCACGCAGAACTTCACGTTCACCACGAAGTGCGGGCCGAAGCGGTGGGCGTGCACTTCTTCCACGGCTTTCACGCCCGGCACCGCCGCCAGCGCGGCGCGCATTTCCGCGTCCAGCTCCTTGCCGGGCACCGTATCCATAAGCTCCATGGCAGAATCCTTGAGGATGCCTATGCCGGTCTTGAGGATGAACAGGGACACCACCGCCCCGGCCAGCGGGTCCACCCAGGAATAGCCGGCCAGGGCCAGGACTATGCCTATGGCTGCGGACGAAGAGGCCATGATGTCGTTAACGTGGTCCTTGGCCAGGGCCGACACCACGGGATTGCGGGTGGCCTCGCCTATGCTCCTGGTCTTTATGGCCAGGCCTATCTTGAGGGCTATGGTGAACAGCGCGGTCCACAGGGCGTAGATGGAGATGGCCGAGGCCTCGGTGGCGCCGGTATAGAGGTGCCAGCCCCGGTCGGCCGACTCCCAAAAAATGGCCACGCCCGTGGTGATGATGAAAGCCCCGACCACCAGCGCCGCTATGGTCTCGAACTGGCTGTGGCCGTAAGGGTGCTCGTCGTCGGGAGGCATGCGCGACAGCCGCACGAAGATCTTTACCGCCACGTAATAGACGAAATCGGAAGTGGAGTTGATGCCGTCGGCGAGCAGGGCGGCGCTGTGGCCGGCTATGCCGACTATGGTCTTGAGCAGGGCCAGGAAAACGTTGGAGTACAGGCCCACGTCCACGGCAAAATCGCAGGCCTCGTTGCGGCTCTGCGCGCTCATTTCGTGGGGCGTTCCTGTCTTTTTTTCGTGTTGCGTCATATTTCTTCGCGCGCTTAAAACCCGGCAAGCGCTATGATACAATAGAAACGAGCGCCTATGAAATCCATAACCATTACCCCCCTGAAACCCGGCAGCGTCCGCTTCGAGGAAGTGCCCGCCCCCGTCCCGGCGCCCGGCGAAGTCCTGGTAAAACTCCTGGAAGCCGGGATCTGCCGCACCGACGTGGAGATCTTCGAGGGCCTTTACGGGGAGCCGCCGGCCGGCTCCGCGTCCCTGGTGCTGGGACATGAGGCGCTGGGCCGGCTGGAGGACGGCGGCCTGGTGGTGCCCATGGTGCGCCGCTCCTGCGGCGGCTGCGCCAACTGCCTGGGCGGCAGCCCAGACATGTGCTCTACCGGCAATTTCACCGAACGCGGGATAAAAGGTTTGAACGGCATGCTCTGCGAGTATATCGCCGAGTCCCCCGCCTACCTGGTGCCGATAAAGCCCGAGGCGCGCCCCTACGCCGTGCTGGCCGAGCCCATGAGCGTGGTGGCCAAGGGCCTGCGTCAGGCCGGGCTCATACAAGGCCGCCTCGCCTGGGAGCCGAAGAAGGCGCTGGTGCTGGGCGCCGGCCCCATCGGCCTGCTGGCCGCCCTGACCCTGCGCGCGCAGGGGCGGGAAACCGTGGTAGTGGCCCGCCGGCCGGCCGGCTCGCTGAAAGCCGGCATCGCCGAAGCCTGCGGCGCGCGCTATGTCAGCACAGCGCAAACCCCCATTCCCGACCTGGCGGCAAAGTACGGCCTGTTCGACCTGGTGTTCGAGGCCACCGGCAGCGCCGACGCGGCCCTGGACTGCCTAGGCGCGGCCGCCATCAACGGCGCCGTCTGCCTGACCAGCGTCACCGGCGGGTCTTCGGCCAAGCACGTGGACGCCGCGAGGCTCAACCGCGAGCTGGTGCTGGGCAACCGGGCGGTGTTCGGCACGGTGAACGCCAACCGGGTGGATTTCGAGAACGGGCTGGCTTACCTGGAGCGGATAAATTCCCTGTTCCCCGGCCTGCTGCAGAAACTTTTCACTTCGCGCGTGCCGCTGGAAAAAGCGGCCGGCGTCTTCAAGGACCAGGCCGAAGAGATAAAGACCGTGGTGGAGATCTCCCGCGGCTGACCGCCCAAGGGCCCACCCCGGGCGGGCCAAAAGACGGCGGGCGGCTGGGCCGTTCGCTTCATCCAGCCCCCTCCATATACTGCTACGATACTAAGGATGAGGAAACTCCTTCTCTCAGCGGCCTTCGCCGCGGCCGCGCTGTTCTGTTCCGCGGCGGCTTTCGCCGCGCCCGCGCAGGTGATCTTCATCCGCCACGCGGAAAAGCCCGGCAACAGCAACGAACTGAGCGAGCAGGGTTTCCGCCGCGCGCAGGCGCTGGTGAAGTTCTTCCTCTCCGAGCCGGCCGTCACCCGCTACGGCCCGCCGGCCGCCATCTACGCGGCTGCCCCCAAGCACGAAGACAGTTCCATCCGCTCCATCCAGACCGTAACCCCGCTGGCGAAAGCCGTACGGCTCGCCATAAATAAGGATTTCACCCGCGGCGAGACCCGCAAACTGGCCCGCAGCATCATGCAAAACCCGGCCTACGAAGGCAGAATGGTGCTGGTGTGCTGGCAGCACGCCGCACTGGTGGACGCCGTCCGCGACCTGGCCGAGGAAAGCGGGGCTTCACAGAAGCTCCTGAAGGTTCTTCCCGTGGAATGGCCGGACGAGATCTTCGACCGGGCCTGGATATTGGATTTCGACCGCGGCAGCGCGGCCTCTTTCAGTAACATCCCGCAGCGCCTGCTGCCGGGCGACAGCGTCAGGTAAACTCCCCCGTTATTTTTCCCCGCCCAGGGCGGCGGCCGCGAGCGCGACCTCCGACAGCGGGTCGTCTACGGCCGTGATCTTTATGCCGTCGCCCGACTTGGACGGCAGGAAGGAGAGCCGGTCGCCGAAGGCCTTGCGCCAGCCGGCGATGGCCCCGGGCGGCACCGCGGCGCCGGGCAGGAAAAATATTTCAAGATCAGAATCTTTCTGCGTTACGGACCGCACCGACTTGCGGGCCAGCGCCTTCTTCAGGCGGATGATCTCCACCAGGTTCTTCAGCGGCCCCGGCGCGGGGCCGGAAATATCCTCGAAGCCCTTCATGACCCCGGCCAGCTCCGCCTCCTTGGCGTTGAGCAGTTTCTTGTAGAAGTTAAGCCGCTCCATGTCGTCGCCCACGTAATCCTCGGGGATGAAGGCCGGCACAAGGATGTCCATCTTGGGCTCGGGCAGCTCGGCCGCGCCGGCGCGGCCCTTGATGCGGTCTATCTCGCCGTTGAGCAGCTTGATGTACATCTCAAGGCCTATGGAATTTATGAAGCCGTGCTGGCGCAGGCCCAGCAGCTCGCCGGCGCCGCGGATCTCCAGGTCGCGCATGGCCAGGCGGAAACCCGAGCCCAGCTCGGTGAATTCCTCCAGCGCCGAAAGGCGTTTTACCGCCACTTCGCTTATCTCCTTCTTCTCGTCGTCCGGCGGCGGCGCTATCAGCTCGGCCTTCTTCAGCAGTTTCTGTCCGCCTTTCTTCATCCAGCCGGGGTAATAAAGGAAACAATAGGCCTTCTGCTTCTCTCGGCCTATGCGGCCGCGCAGCTGGTAGAGCTGCGCCAGGCCCATCTCGTGGGCGTTCTCCACTATCAGCGTATTGACCGTGGGGATGTCTATGCCTGACTCGATTATCGTGGTGGCCATCAGCACGTCGTATTTGCGGTTCAGGAAATCCCACATGTGCTTTTCCACTGCCTCGGCCTTCATCTGGCCGTGTATCACCGCCACGCGCAGCTCCGGCATCAGGCGCTTGAGGTAGGCGGCGCGGCTGTCTATGGTCTCCACCCTGTTGTGCACATAATACACCTGGCCGCCCCGGGCCAGTTCATAGGTCACGGCCTCGGCCGCGCCCTTTTCGGTGAACGGGCGCACGAAAGTGGAAATGGCCTGCCGGCCCACCGGCGCGCTTTCTATGACCGACATGGCCTTGAGCGAGGAGAGCGACTGGTACAGGGTGCGCGGGATGGGCGTGGCGCTCATGAGCAGGCAGTGCACGCCTTTGGCGGCGGCCTTGATCTTGTCCTTGTCCTTCACGCCGAAGCGGTGCTCTTCGTCGGCTATCATCACGCCCAGCCCTGCGAAAACCACGTCCTTCTGCAGCAGGCGGTGCGTGCCCACGATAATATCCACCTTGCCGGCGGCCAGCTCTTTCAGGATCTTCTTCTGTTCGGCCGGCGGCACGAAGCGAGAGATCACGCGGATATTCACCGGGAAACCGGCGAAGCGCTTGGTGAAATTGCGGTGATGCTGGTCGGCGAGGATGGTGGTGGGCACCAGCACCGCGGCCTGGCGGCCGTTGGCCACCGCGCGCATGGCGGCGCGCATGGCCACCTCGGTCTTGCCGAAGCCCACGTCGCCGGCCACCAGCCGGTTCATAGGCAACTCTTTGGAGAGGTCCTCCAGCACCTCGGCGATGGCGCGGGCCTGGTCGGGGGTTTCGTCGAAGGGGAAGGAGGCGGCGAACTCGTCCTCGAGGTGGCCGCCATGCGGCAGGGCCGCGGTCTTGAGCGCGGCGCGCTCCGCCTCGAGCTTCAAAATATCCAGTGCCAGCGCCTCAACCTCGGCCTTCACCCGGGTCTTCATCTCTGTCCAGGTCTTGGTGTCCATGTGGGAGAGGCGCGGGGCCTTGCCCTCGGAGCTGATATATTTCTGCACGCGGCTGAAGTCGTGCAGCGGCACCAGAAGCTTGTCGCCGCGCGCGTATTCCAGGTAGAGGCAGTCGGAGTCCTCCACCTGGTTGCCCCAGCGGTCGCGGAAGAAGGCCTTCTTGATGCCGAGGTAGCGGCCCACGCCGTAATCCTCGTGCACTATGAAGTCCCCGACCTTCAGGTCGGTCCACTTAAAGAATTTGTTCTTGGGCTTGATGGACGCCGGGTCGAAGCGGTAGCGGCGCCGGAAAAGCTCGGAAGAAGTGATCACCGCCGTCTTCGACGGGGCGTGCGTAAAGCCCTCGGCGATGTAGCCAGTGGAGATGGCCACCAGCCCGCCGGCGCCGGCGTCGGCCAGCGACTCGGCCACGCGCTCGGTCTCGCCGCGGTTTATGCAGAAGAGCGTGGTTTTCAGGCCGGCCTTCTTCAGGCGGCGCAGTTCCCCGGCCAGGATGGCGATATCGGAATTAAAATTAAGGTTGGAGACCGCGCCGAAATCCGTACCCTCCTCGCCGGGCAGGGCCGCGAAACTCCAGACCGCGGCTTCTACCGCCGCCCCCTCCGGCAGGGGCGCGTCCAGGAAAACCAGCCAGCCGGCTCCGGCGCGGGCGTACAGCGGCTTGCCGGGCCCGCCGAAAATATTGGGCGGCACTTCCACGTTAAGCAGGAAGTCGGAGGTATGCTGGGTGTCTATCTCGAAATAGCGCACGCTCTCGAGCTTCCTGTCGGAAAAGAACAAGCGCACGGGCTTGTCGAAGCCGGGCGGATAAAAATCCACCACCGAGCCGCGGGCGGCGAACTGGCCCCGCTCTTCCACGAAGGAGACGCGCTCGTAACCCGCCTTCAGGAAGCGGTCCAGCACGGCGGCGCGTTCGTAATCGTAACCCTGTTTGAAGGAGAAGCGCAGGTCCGAATACTCGGTCTCGGCCATCAGCGCTTCGGAGAGCGCCTCCGGAGAGGCGATATGCACGTAGTTCAGGCCGGCTTCGGGAGAATAGAGGGCGCGCATGGCCCTGGCCCGCTCGGAGAGGTCCGCGCCCCAGAGGCAGACCACGAAAGGCGGCAGCCCGGGGACCAGCCCGGCGAGGGATTTAAAGGCGTGCTGCCAGGTATCCAGGTCCTGTTCGCCGGCGGCCCCGACCAGCAGCTGGCCGGGCGCGCGGGCGTACTCGCCGAGCGCGAACCACGCTTTGGCGCTTATGTTGGGGGTACCCCGCACGAACTTCTCGCTCATCCGCTTAATGATATAATTTTGTCGTGAGGCCGCTCTATGCTGAAATGGGTTGAAATAGATCTGAAAACTCTGGCCGGCAACGTCCGAGCCATAAAGAAAGCCCTGCATCCCGGCACGGCCCTGATGGCCGTAGTGAAGGCCGACGCCTACGGCCACGGCGCGGCCAGGGTCTCCAAGACCGCCATCGCCAACGGCGCGGACTGCCTGGGCGTCCTGACCGCGGAGGAAGGAGCGGCCCTGCGCGCCGAACTGCCCCGCGCAAAAATACACCTGCTCGCCCCCTCCCTGCCGGAAGAAGCCGCCATAATAGCCCGGGAACGTCTATTCCCCGCCGTGGATTCCCTGGAACTTGTGCGCGCGCTGGACCGGGCGGCAAAAGAGCCGGTACGCTATACCATAGACATAGACCAGGGGCTTGGCCGCTGGGGCGTCAAACCCGAAGAGGCCGCCGGCTTCCTTAAGAAAGCTTTAAAATTCCGAAAGGCGGTGCCCGCCTGGCTGTCGGCCCACCTTGCCTACCGCCCCGCCCAGAACATGACCGAGGCCGAAGAAAAACTTTCCGGTTTCAGCGCGCTGGCCGGGGAACTCCGGGCGCTGGCCCCGGGCCTGAAGGCGCACGCGGCCAACAGCTCCATCCTGAGCGATTTCCCGCACTGGCAGCTGGACATGGTCCGCGCCGGCAACCTGATGTACGGCATCTATCCTACCGACGTGTACCGCAAAAAGCGGCAGGGCCCGCCCCTGCCCGGCCTCGGGCGCCCCTGGCAGTTCTACGCGCGCATAATTTCGGTAAGGAACGTGAAGAAAGGCGAGGCGCTGGGCTACTGCGCGGAATTCACCGCGCCCCGGGCCATGCGCGTGGCCACCATCCCGGCCGGCTACTCCGACGGTCTCACTATGGAGCCCACGGAAGACCAGATCCGCATCGCGGCGGGGTTCCGCTACTGGGGCGTCATCAACGGGCGCCGGGCCTATTTCACCGGCCGCGCCGGTATAGCCCACACCCTGCTGGACGTCACGGACATCCCCGAAGCGAAACCGGGTACCGCCGTGGCCCTGCACGTCCGCCGCACCGCCGCCAACGCCAAGATCCCTCGCGTCTATAAATAGGGACAGACACCTATTTCCCCCAACCGCAGCAAAACAAAATGCTCTTAAAAAATAAGCGCAAATTAGGAAATACCCTCCTACGGTCCGGGCTGGAAATAGGTGTCTGTCCCTATTTTAGTGAACGGCGTCGCAGAATTCTTTTGGCTCGGTGCCTTTTATGAAAGATTCCAGGATCTTCTTCTTGCAGGTGGGCAGGGCCAGCTTTCCGGTCCCCTGGTCCACCGTCACGAAAGTGATGCCGTCGGGCACCGGGAAGTCCCGCACCGGCTGCTCCTTGAGCACCGTTTCCATGATCTCGGCCCACCACGGCACCACGGTGCCGCCGCCGGTCCAGTCCTTCATCGGCAGGGACATGAAATCGTCGTAACCCATCCAGGCGCCGGCGGTCAGGTCCGGCGTCATGCCTACGAACCACATATCCTTGGAGTCCTGGCTGGTGCCGGTCTTGCCGGCTATGGGGCGCCGCAGGCGGGCGGCCGCCGCGCCGGTGCCGCGCTGCACCACGCCCTTCATCATGTTCACCAGCACGTAGGAAAGCTGCGGCGAGAAACTCTCGGTCTCTTCGGGCACGGACTCTTCCAGCACGCGGCCCTGGTTGTCGGTCACGCGCAGCACGCCGAAGGGCGCCACGTGGATGCCGCCGTTGGCGAAAGTGGAGAAGGAACTGGCCATCTCCAGCGGCGTGACCAGCGAGGTGCCGAGGCCGATGGAGGGCACCGCCTCCAGGTTGCGCTTGATGCCGGCCCGGTGGGCCACGTCGGCCACCAGGGTGGGCCCCACGCGAGTTACCAGGTAGATGGAGGACAGGTTGCGGGACTGCTCCAGGCCGCGCCGCAAGGTGATGCGGCCCTGGGTCTTGCCGTCGTAGTTGTTAGGCACCCAGATCTTGAAATCCTTGTTGCCGATGAAGGGCTGAATGGCCAGGTCGATGGCGTACTGGTCGGTGGCTCCCTCGAGCAGGCGCCAGTCCTTGCCGTCGTAGTAGTAGGCCATCGGGGAGTCTTCCACGATGCTCGCGGGGGTATAGCCGTTCATGAGCGAGGCCATCCAGACGAAAGGCTTGAACGTGGACCCGGCCTGGCGCGCGGCCTGGGTGACGCGGTTGAACTTGCTGTCGCGGTAATTGCGGCCGCCGATCATGGCCTTGATGGCCCCGGTGCGGTTGTCCAGGATGACGAACCCTCCCTGCAGCGAGACCGAGGACTTCTCCACGCCGTCCGCGGCCTCGGGCTGGGGCGCGGCGGCCCTGTTCTTGGCGGCGGCCTCGTCGTACCGGGCCAGGTACTTCTCCATGATCTCCTCGGCGGGGACCTGCATGGTCAGGTCCAGGGTGGTGTAGATCTTCATGCCGCCCTTCCACAATTGGGCGACGCCGTACTTCGGTTCGAGCTGCTGGCGCACGTACTCCACGAAATAGGCGGCGTGGCTGGCGAAGAGAGTGGACTTCTCGGCGGGAATGGGCTCCGCCGCCGCGGCCTCCGCCTCCTTGGCGTCTATGAAATTCTCGGCCAGCATGCGCTGCAGCACCAGCCGGCGGCGCTGCTTGGCCCGGTCCGGGTTATTGAAAGGCGAGAAGCGTTCCGGCGACGGGATGAGCCCGGTGAGCAGGGCGCATTCGCCCAGGGTCATTTCACTGACGTCCTTGCCGAAGTAGAGTTTGGAGGCGGACTGCACCCCGTAAACGCCGCTGCCGAAATAGATCTGGTTCAGGTAAAGGGCGAGTATTTCCTGCTTGGAAAAATTCCGCTCTATCTGCAGCGCCAGGATCATCTCCTTGATCTTGCGGGTGATGGTCTTTTCGGGCTTCAGGAAAATGAGCTTGGAGAGCTGCTGCGTCAGCGTGGAACCGCCCTGGGCGCTGCGCCGGTGCAGGATGTCGCGCAGGAGCGCGCGCAGGATGCCCCGCGGGGAAATGCCCCAATGGCGGAAGAAGTTCTGGTCTTCCATGGCTATCACGGCGTTCTGCATGTCCACCGGGATGCGCGACAACGGCAGGATGGCCCGCTTCTCCACGGAGAATTCGGCTATCACCTGGTTGTTGATATCGTAAACGTAGGTGGTCAGGGACGGGGTGTATTCGTCCAGTTTGTCCACCGAGGGGATATCGGAGAGCACCTTGCGCATCAGCAGGGCGGACACCAGGATCAGCACGGCCGAGGCCGCGCCTATGGCGTAAACCGTCTTCAGCACCAGCTCGCGGGCGGTGAGGCCGTCAAGGTAATCCAGGAACCGTTTAAGGAAGTCCATCATCTGATTATATAACAAGGCCGGCGGCCCCCGCGAGCCGCCCCCCCCGCGGATTGCCCGCCGTAAGGCTAAAATGATAGATTTAACGTCATATGAAAAGACTCCTCTTTACGGCCCTGGCGGCCCTGCTGGCCGCCGGCTGCGACGGCCCCGGCGGCAAGGTAGTGGCGAAGGTCGGCTCCGAGAAGATCACCGAGACCTACCTGCAGCAGAAATTCATGGAGATCAGCCCCTCCGCCCAGGTCTATCTGGCCACCAAGCCCGGCCGGCGGCAGTTCCTGGACGTGCTCATCCACGAGCGCCTGATGCTGATGGCGGCCCGCAAGAGCCGCGTGGCCTCCGGCAAGGACTACAAGGCCCGGATGAAGCAGAAAGAGGCCGAAATGAGGGAGATGCTGGAGGAGTACAGGGATTTCACGCTCACCAAGATGTGGGTGGAGGACATGCGCGACAACGAGCTGAAGGTCTCCGACGCCGAGGTGGAGGAGTATTACCAGAAGCATCCCAACACGGTCACGCTGGCCCATATCCTGCTGCCCAGCTACGAAGAAGCGGAGAAAGTGATACGCAAGATCAAGGCCGGCTCCGATTTCGACCGGACCGCCAGGGAATTCTCCCTGGACAAGGAAACCGTGCGCCTGCCCCCCGTGATGTTCGGCGAATTCATGCCGGAGCTGGAGGACATGGCCTTTAAGATGCGCGTGGGCGAGGTGCAGGGCATAGTAAAAACGCCGCTCGGCTACCACATCCTCAAGAAGCTGGCCCAGGACAGGGTCCCCCTTTCGGAGTCCGTGGAGCGGGTCCGCAAGATCCTGGAGAAGAAAAAATTCGACACCTACCTGGCCAAGTTCCAGGAGAAAGCTAAAGTGGAGGTACTTGATGAGAACTATAAATAGAACCCTGCTGGCGGCGGCGCTATGCGCCTGCGCGGCTCCCGCGGCCGCGGCCGTGGTGGAAGACCTGGCCGCCCGGGTCAACAACGAACCGGTGACCGTTTCCGAATACAACCGGACCAAGGAGGCCCTGGCCGAGCAGTACGCCGCGGCCATGCCCGACTTCTTCAAGCAGAAGAACGCCGCGGAGCAGCTGGAAAAAGCCGCCCTGGATAAGCTCGTGGACGAGGCCCTGCTGCGGCAGAAGGCCGAGACCCTGAAAATAAAGGTCTATGAGCGCGAACTGGAGACCGGCGTGGGCGAGATCCGCAAGCGCTTCTCCCGCTCGCCCGCGGGCGAGCAGCTCAGCCCCGAGAAGGCCGAGGCGGCTTTCCGCGAGGAGCTCAAACGCGAAGGCGTGACCATGGAAGAGTTCCGCGAGCGCATCCGCAAACAGCTGATGGTGCAGAAACTCGTGCAGGACACCATCCGCGCCCGCGCCAAAATGCCCGGCGACGCCGAGACCCGCGCCTATTTCAACAACATCCAGCTGGTGCTCAAGGGCGAAGAGGCCAAGATCACCGGCCTGGACGAAGAGGCCATGCAGGACCTGCTGGCCGTAGCCGGCCGCTTCAAGGAGCTCACCTCCGAGCGCCTGCGCCTGCGCCACATCCTGGTGAAGGTGAAGGAAGGCGCCACGCCGGCCGAGAAGAAAGCCGCCCAGGACAAGGCCAGGTCGGTCCGCAAAGACCTCGACGGGAATCTCGACTTCGACGACGCCGTGGAGAAGAATTCCGACGACCCGGAGAGCGCCAAACGGGCCGGCGACCTCGGCTACATCGTAAAGGGCATGCTGCCCCCGGAAGTGGAAGCCGCCGCCTTCAAGCTGCAGGTAGGCGATAATTCCCAGCCGGTGGAGAGCAAATTCGGCTGGCATATCCTGCGCCTCGAAGAGAAGCGCGCGGCGCAGAAGCTGCGCTACGAGGCCGTCAAGGACGACCTGGAGCAGGTCCTCTCGCAGAACTCCTTCGCGGTCGAGCTGGGCAGCTATCTCAAGGAGCTGCGCAAGGACGCCAAGATACAGATCTTCCTCGGCGAAAAAAAGTAACCCCGGAGGCGGGAGGGGTTCCGGCCCCTCCCGCGCCCATTTGAAACCTTCCATCCTGATAACCGCCGGCGACCCGCTCGGGATCGGCCCGGAAATAACGGTAAAAACCCTTAAAGACCCCGCCGTGCGCAGGGCCTGTTCGCTTTACGTTATAGGCGACGCGGCGGCGCTGGGCCGCGCGGGCTGGACGGCGGCCCTCTGCCCGCTCATCCCGGTGAACGCCGTGGCGCCGGACTTCCCGCGCCCCCGCCCCACCAGGGCCGGCGGCCTGGCCTCGCTCGCCGCGGTCATGCTCGCGGCGCGGCTGATGCGCTCCGGCTTTTTCGGCGCGCTCGTCACGGCCCCCGTCTCCAAGGAGGCCTGGGCTCTGGCAAAGTCTCCGGCCCCCGCCCATACCGACCTGTTCCGGCTGCTGGAGCGGCGCGAGCCGCTGATGCTGTTCTCGCGCGGCCGGGTGAACGCCGCGCTGGTCACGGAGCACCTGCCCGTCAAGGACCTGAGCCGCAAGATCACGAAGGAACTGGTGGAGGAGAAAGCCGCCCTGTTC
>MGTV01000050.1:0-74209 GCA_001799635.1 Elusimicrobia bacterium GWA2_62_23 | reverse complement strand
GCGCCGCGGGCTGCGGATAAGCGACCCCGTTCCCTCCGACGCCGCCTGGGCGGCCCACCTGGCGGGCCGCAGCGACGGCCTGCTGGCCCTCTACCACGACCAGGCGCTGGCGCCGCTCAAGACCGCGCCCGGCGGGCCGGCCGTGCACTGGACCTGGGGCCTCTCTTTCCCCCGCACCTCGCCGGCCCACGGCACAGCTTTCGACATAGCCGGCAAGCGCCGGGCGGACCCGGCCGGCATGAAGGCCGCCGCGCTCTTCGCGGCGCGCCTGGCCAAAGGCGGATAAAGCATGACGGAAATAATAGGTTACGCGGCTTCGGCCCTGGTGGCCGTATCGCTGCTCACCAGCAACGTACTGCGCCTGCGGGTCCTGAACCTGGCCGGCGCGGCCGTCTTCGTGATCTACGCCTGGCTCGCCGGGGCCTGGCCGGTGCTGGCCGTCAACCTTTTCGTGGCGGTCATAGACCTGTGGCACATCATCCGCCTCAAGTCAGTGAAGGACGATTTCAAGCTGATGGAGGTGGGCACCGGCGACCCGTTGCTGAAGAATTTCCTGGCCTACCACGGGCGGGGCATCTGGCAGTTCTTCCCCGACTTCGACCTGGCGGCGCTGAAGGCGCCGCGCTGCGTCTTCATCCTGCGCAACCTGCTGCCGGTGGGGCTCTTCATCTACACCGAGGAACGCCCCGACGTGCGCGTGCACCTGGATTACGTGGCCGAAGATTACCGCGACCTCAAGAGCGCCCGCTACCTGTTCAACAGGCCGCAGAACGCCGAGACCTTCGGCGGCTTCACGGACTTCACCGCCGTGAGCGGCTCGCCGCGGCACGCGGCGTACCTGCGCCGGCTCGGTTTCACCGAGGAAAAGACGGGTTTTTTCAGGAAGAAGATACAGAACTGACGGTCAGGGCACCTGCGTGAGCTTTACCCTGAGGCCTGCCGGGATGACGGCGCCGGAATAGAAATCGTGCTGGTCGGTCTCGGCCCCGGCCGCCATAGCCAGCGGGTCCACGCGGTAGTTTACCACCAGTTCCTTGCCGGCCTTCTCCACTTTCACTATCTTGAAGATGCCGTTGGGCAGGTCCGACAGGGACACCAGCACTACCACGGAATCCTTCGCGAAATCAGGGGCCGCGAAGGAGGACGGGGCGGGCTTGAGGCCTTCGGAGACGGAAGTCTCGGCCCGGCACTTGCGCGAGGCGGAGAAAGCGGACCAGGTCTCGGAACTTTTAAAAAGCTTAAAATCCACCGGGGCCTTCAGCAGGGTGACGCCCTCCTGGCCCGGCCGGCGGCCCAGTTCGGGCATGGCCTGCCCGGCCAGCTTCGGCTCCTTGCCAGGGTCGCCGCCTATGTCGATCTTTTTATCCAGGTCGGAATCCTTGAGGGCCACCGGGGCGGGTTTGCGCTTGTCGCCGCCGCCCAGCTCGTTAAGCGTCTCCATCAGGCCCTTGGGCTCCTCCAGCACGCCGCCGAAGGACGCGTCCTTGACCAGCATGATGGCGCCTTCGGTCTTGACCGCGCCGCTGGACAGCCCCTGCCTGTAGCCGGGGATCATGGAGGCCCTGGCCCCGCCGCCCAGCTTGGCGGATTCCAGCGCCTGCTGCGCGAGGGCCTCGGCGCTGGGCGGCTTGCCGGCGCCTTCCTGGCCGGGCAGCTCCCCGGGGCGGCCGGCCAGGCTGCCCGCGAAATTGACCAGCATGAGCAGGGAAAACACCGCTATCAGCCCGGAAAAAATGTAGATAAGGATGCGCAGGACCTTGTTATCCATAACGCCATTGTACAATTTACCGCTTAAACTATTTAACTATTAGTTATTATTTCCGTAACAGGCCTCCGGTAGAATTAGATAGTGATAAAAGCATAATTCCTTTTCAGCCCGGCCCCTGCCGCGGCTATATGGAGACAGCGCTATGAAATACTGGGCATACGTGAATAACGAGATCCTCGGCCCGTTCGAGAAAGAGAAATTGCTCGAGCTGCCGAACTTTTCACCCTCCCTGCTGGTCTGTCCGCAGACCCCCGTAGGCGAAAAGACCGAGGACTGGAAGGAAGCCTCCACCTACCCGGAACTTTCCGCGCTGATAGCGTCAGGCGGCGCCTCCTCTCCCAAGCCCGCCGCCGCCCCGCCGGCGGCCGCCGCTCCCGGTTCCCCGCTGCCGGGCGCCGCGCCCCTGGCCTTCAAACCCCTTACCGCCTCCTCCATAGACCCGGTAGCCCCCTCGGACCATAAATTCAGCGGGGTGGAGATCCAGGCGAACCGCCTCGGCAAGGCCCCCGCCGCCGCTCCCGCCCCGGCCCAGGAAAGCCAGCCCGTCCAGCAGAACTCCGCGAGTTTCGACCCCCTCACCCTCTCGCAGGTCACCCGCAAAGCCGAGGAGGCCTTCCCCGCGGCCGCGCCGGAGGGCGGCAGGCCCCCGGAAATGGAAACCTTCACGCCCACCTCGGCGGCCCAGATAGGCGCCGCCCGCCCCCCTGAGATGGAGACTTTCAACCGCGCGGCTTTCCCCACTCCGTCCGCCGCGGCCCCGGAGGCCGCCCCCGTCCCTGCCCCCGCGCCGGAACCAGCCGCCGCGGGCGCCGCCCCGGCCGGCGACAGCGGAGCGCTGCTGCGCAAACTGGAAGCCCTGGAGAAGAACGCCGTTTCCCGCCAGGATATTTCCGCCCTTGTGGACCCTCTGCGCATGAAGCTGGACCAGATGGGAGAGGTGATCTCTTCCATTAAGAACCAGCAGTTCCAGCGCGAGATAATGGACAAGCTGGCCTACCTGGAAAGTTCACTGGGAGACATCAAGGCCTCCATGAAAGGCGGTGCGCCCGCCGCCTCCCCCCAGCCCGCCTCCATCGCTCCCGCGCAGGCCAAAGAACCCAGCGGCCGCACCATCTTCGGCGCGACCGCGGCCGCGGCCGAGGAAAAACCCAAAGCAGAGCCGGAAGCGGCGCCCGCGATAGTAGACACAGGCAGCAAGCGCTCGAAGCTGGCCGCCGTGTTCAAGAAGTTCGGGCGGCTGGTCATCACTTTGGTCCTGCTGGCGGCCGTGGCCCTGGGCGCCGTCATCGGTCTGAAAAATTTCGGCGTTTTCGACGCCACGCCTTTCATCCCCTTCCCGCTGCCTTTCGTACAGAGCGCCGCTCCGGCGCCTTCCGCGGAGCAGCAGGCAGCGGAGCAGGCGGCCGCCGAACAGCAGGCCGCCGCGGCTATCAAGGAATTACAGGGCCAAGCCGCTGGACAGGAGCAGGCCGCGCCCATACAGCCCGCGAAGGACATCTCGCCCGAGATCGTTTACTTCACGCGCACCTACAAGCTCAAGCAGGACGGCCCTACCCTGGAGGATAAGCTGGTGGAACTTTCCAAGGCCGCCGGAGGCGACTACGCCCGGGTGGACTGGAAGGTAAAGCAGGGAGTGGAGAATATCTTCGAGATAGCGGCCGTGATCCCCTCCAAAGCCGGCAGCCTGGCGTACACGTTCGTAGCCGACTACGGCAAGAAGACGCTGCTGCCCGCCGACGCGCACGGCACAGAGGCGCTGGAAGCCCTGGCCGGCCAACTTCCCCCCAAACAGCTGACCGTAACCAAGCGAGGCTCGCGTGCCGGGGCCGGCAAGCGGACTCAGGCCAGGAAACCCGCGGCGCAGGTTAAAAAGGCCCCGGTGAAAAAGGCCGCTCCGGCTCCGGAGGAAGACGAGTACGAATACGAATATGAAGACGAAGACGAAGAAGCCGGGGAATGATCCCCGGCTCCCTGGAAAACCCCCGCCCACCGGCGGGGGTTTTTTTATTTCCTGGCGGTAGTGAGGCGGCGGCGGGCGGCCAGGCCGCGCTCGCCTATGCGGACCAGCTCCTTCAGGACCCGCTCCGGCTTCAGGCCGGTCTTGGCCCAGAGGCGCGGATAGAGACTATGGGAGGTGAAGCCGGGCAGGGTGTTGATCTCGCAGAAATAGACCTTCCGTTCGTTCTTCGGGTCCACGAAGAAATCCACCCTGGCCATGCCCGACCCGCCCAGCGCCAGGAAGATCCTTACGGCCAGTTCGCGCAGGCGCGCGGCCACCGGCGCGGCCAGCGGGGCCGGCAGCAGGAAGTCCATGCCGTCGTCGTCGAGGTACTTGGCCTCGTAGTCGAAGAATTCATGTTTACCCTTGGGCACCACCTCGCCGCAGACGCTGGCCTTGGCGCCGGCCGGCGAACCGAGCACGCCGCAGACTATCTCCCTCGCCCGGTCCACGCCTTTCTCTATCAGCACCGCGTTGTCGAAGCGGAAAGCGTCCAGCACGGCGGGCCTGAGCTGCGAAAGCCGCTTGACCTTGGCCACGCCTACGGAAGAGCCCTGGGCCACGGGTTTCACGAACAGCGGGAAACCCAGGCGGGCGGCCTTCTTGAGCAGCGGGCCCATGGCGGCCCGCTGGTGGGCGCGGACCACCACGTGGGGCAGCACCGGCACCCCGTCGAGCGCGGCCAGCTCCTTGGAGATCACCTTGTCCATGCCCACGGCCGAGGCGGTGACGCCGCAGCCGGAGTAGGGAACGCCGAGCAGTTCCAGCAGGCCCTGCAGCACGCCGTCCTCGCCGGTGGAACCGTGGATGATGGGGAACAGCGCGTCGGGCTTTACGCGGCCGCCGCCTTTTTTCAGGAAGCAGCCCGCCGCCAGCGAAGGTTCCAGCACGGGCCCTTTCAGCGGCCGGCCGGCGAGCAGGTCTTTCATGGCGGCCAGCCGCCAGCCTCCGGAGCGGGGAACGTAGATAGGCAGAGCGCTGAACCCGGCCTTCTCGAGCCCGGCGCAGACGGTCTTGGCGGACTCTATGGAAACCTCGTGTTCCGGGGACTTGCCGCCGAAGATCACGCCTACTTTCTTTTTCATATGAAGCTCTCCGTGCCGTATCTCATAACTCTATTATACCGCCGCCGAGCACCCTGCTGCCATCGTAAAACACCACGGACTGCCCGGGCGCTACCGCGAACTGCGGTTCATCCGGCAGAACTTCCGCGCGGCCGCCCGACCCGGGCCGCACCAGGCAGGGCGCCGGCTTGTGGCGGTAACGGATCTGCGCCGCGCTCCGGAATTCTCCCCCGGCCGGCGGCAGCAGCCAGTTGAGGCCTCTGACCCGGAAAGCGGAGCTGTGCGCGGCCGCCAGCGGGCCCATCACCACCTCGTTGGTCCCGGGCCTGATGGCGGTGACGTAAAGCCGGGCCTTGCCGTACACCCCGGTGCCGCGGCGCTGGCCCAGCGTGAAATTGAAGAAGCCGTTATGCTTGCCTATGCGCTTGCCTGCCTGGTCAACTATGTAGCCGGGGCGCGGCTTCACCCCGGCGTACTTGCGCAGGTAATGGGCGTAATCCCCTTCCGTGACGAAGCAGATGTCGTTGGACTCCGGTTCGGAGGCGGTGGGCAGTTTGAACTCCGCGGCGAGCTTGCGCACCTCTTTCTTGGTCAGGCCGCCGAGCGGGAACAGCACCCCGCCGAGCTGCCGGCGCGTGAGGCAATAGAGGAAGTAGCTCTGGTCCTTGAGCGGGTCCACGCCCCTGTACAGCCCCAGGCCGCCGGGGCCGTCCTTTATCACGGCGTAGTGCCCCGTGGCCAGGGCGTCCGCCCCCATGGAGCGGGCCAGGTCGAACAGGTAGGAGAACTTTAAATGGCGGTTGCACTCCACGCAGGGATTGGGCGTGCCGCCCGCGAGGTAGGTGGCCACGAAATCGTCTATGACGGTCTTGGAGAAGAGCCCCTGGGCGCTCTTGAAATAATGGCGTATGCCCACGGCCTGCGCCGAGGCCCGGGCCTTGGCGGCGCTGTCGGCCCCGCCGCAGCACTTAACGGCGTCGCGGCGCTCGGCGAACAGCCGCAGCGTCACGCCCACCACCTCGTAGCCTTCCGCCTTGAGCAGGGCCGCCGTCACGGACGAATCCACGCCGCCCGACATCGCCACCACGACTTTCTTCATGCTGTTATTTTATCTATTTTAGGGCCTGGAGGGACGGCCGGGACATTGTTCCGAGCGCCATTTGGGGAGGGGAGGCTCAATCGCGCAGCGATTGAGGGGAACCGCGCAACGGTTCCCTGCAGTCATGGCGAGCGGAACAATGTCCCGGCCGGCCCGACGAACAAAAAAAGAGGGCCATTCAGCCCTCTTTTCTTTGGACCTCCGCGGTATTACTGGCCGAAATCGAAGCCTTTGAACAGGTCCTCTTCGGCTTTATTGTCCGCGGGGGCCTGCTGGCCGGCGGGAGCCTGCTGGCCGGCGGGCTGCGCGGGTTCGGGCCCGCGCGAGCCGGGCAGCACCTGCAGGCGGCCGCGGCCCTCGCCGACGGGCTGCACTATGACCTTGCGCACGCCTTCGGCGAAAGCCAGGAAGCCGGTGTCCATGTTGTAGTACATCCGGAAAGGGGACTCCTTCATCTGCGGCTCATAGGCCTTGCCCAGGTTGACCTTCTGCTGGTCCCAGCCGGGGTTATAGACGAGCTTGCCGCGCACGTCCACCTCGCCGTCCACCACCGGCAGGGAGAAGTGGATTTTGTAGAGCCCCATGGTGTCGCTGATGCCGGGCGCGAAGGAAAGGTTGATGGCGGCGTTGGCGTTGTCCTCGGGGCCGGCGTATTCGTCCACCGCCTCGCCCGCGCCGGTCTTGGACTTGCTGGTATCGGGCTGCACCTTCACGGTCACGCCCTCTATGGGGTTGCCCTGGTAATCGGTCACCACGCCCTGGATATTGCCGTCCAGGAACATGCCCATCTTGGCGGTCGAGAAGAACAGCAGTTCGCGCTTGCCCATGACCTTCTTGGTCAGCGACAGGTCGCCTACCCGGGAGTCGGTGAAATCCACGACCTTGAGCTTTTTGAAACCGCCGCACCCGGTCAGGGCCGGGGCGAGCAGCAGCAGGAACAGGAATTTAGTTTTATGCATGATGATCACCGTCCGGGTCACTCTCCGCCCTCGGCGGGCGCCTCTTCGGCAGGCTGGGCCTCGGCCTCGGGGGCCGGGGCGTTCTCAAGCGGGGCCGGCGGCTCGGCCGTCGGCGCGGGGGGCGTCAGTTCCTTGCCGGCGGCAGGCTTGGGCGGGGCCATGGCCGGCGAATCCGGGTAGGGATTGGTCTTTATGAAGAACACCACCCGGCGGTTCTTCTTGCGGTTGACTTCCGAATCGTTGGGCACTATCGGGTGGAACTCGCCGTAGCCCACGGCGGAAAGCCGCTTGGCCATGAAATTGGAACCGAGCAGGAACTTGACCACGCTGGTGGCCCTGGCCGTGGAAAGTTCCCAGTTGGAGGCGAACTGCTTGGTGGCGATGGGCACGTTGTCGGTGTGGCCCTCCACCACGATATCGTGTTTTTCGGCGAGCTTGTAGAGCACCGGGGCCAGCTTGTCCATCTGCAGCTTCATCTGGTCCGTCAGGTCGGCCTTGCCGCTCTCGAAGAAGGCCACCTGGCTCTGCTCTTCGAGCGTGATGCGCATGCCTTCCTTGTCTATCTGCACCTGCCCGGCCATCTTGCCCTCTTTGATCATCTCCTGCACGTCCTGCTGGGCCTTCTGCATGTCCTTATTGAGGGCGGCGGAGAGGGCGTAAAGAATGACGAAGAAGCAGACCAGCTCGGTCATCAGGTCGGCGTAATTGACCATCCACGGGGGCGCGGGCTCGCCGACGGGCGCCACGCGCCTGTCGTCCTCCGGGATCATGTTCCTAAGTTTTATACCCATAGTTCAGACCGGGCGGGAAAAGGTCAGGCGGCCGGGGCGGCTTCCTTGGCCACCGTCTTGCGCTTGGCCGGCTCCAGGTAGGCCTTCAGGTTGGCCTCCACCACGCTCGGGGTGGCGCCGCTCTGCAGCAGCAGCACGCCGCGGATGATGATCTCCTTGACGAACAGCTCCTCGTCGGAGCGGTTCTTGAGCTTGCCGCCCATGGGCATGAAGAGCCAGTAGCCCGACGCCAGGCCGTAGAAAGCGGCCGCCAGGGCGAGGGCCATGCGGCGCGGCACCTGGGCCACGTCGTCGATGGAGGAAAGCATCAGGATCATGCCCAGCACCGTGCCGATGATGCCGAACGCCGGGGCGTAGGTGCCCAGGGCGTTGAAGATCTCGCGGCCGGCCTTGTGGCGCTCGCGGATGAAGTCGATCTCGGTCTCGAGCATGTTGCGGATGAACTCGTGATCGGCGCCGTCTATGACCAGCTGCACGCCGCGCTTGAGAAAATCGTTGTCTATCACTTTCACGTCGGGTTCCAGGGCGAGGAAGCCCTCTTTCTTGGCTTTCTGGGACAGGGACACGAAAGTGGACACCAGCTTGGAGGTGTCCTCGCCCTTGGAGGAGAGCACTTTCTTGAGCACCTTGGTGGAGCCTATCACGGAGGAGAGCGGGAAGTTCACGAGCAGCGCGCAGAACGTGCCGCCCATGACGATGAGGAAGGCCTCGATGTTCATGAAAGGCTTGAACCCGGCGATACCTTCCTGCAGGTAGACCGAGCCCAGCACGAAGCCCATGAAAACCACGATACCGCTGAATGTCGCTATATCCATAGATCTCCCGGGGGAACCTTTACTTGCGCTCGAAAGCGTCCAGAGGATTGACGCACTTGCGCTCGGCGTAAACCTGCTTCTTGTACTCCACCACTTTGGCGATGACCGCGTCCACGGGGTCCTTCACTATGAAGCGGTTGCCTGTGGCCAGGTTGATGACCGTATCCGGCGCGGCTTCCACGCTCTCTATAAGTTCCGCGTTCACGACCACCATGGAGCCGTTGAGTTTTTCCAGTTTTATCATCGGATTAATTATACTTAAAATTAAAGCGCGGGGCCGGGTAAGGTCGCCCCCCCGCCGCCCCGCCCGCAGGCCGCTTCAGCGGCGCCTTAAGCTTTCTTTCCCTTGAACGCCCACTTGAGCCGGTCGGCGAGCGACTTCTCCAGTTCCTTGTAGCGCTCCATCTCGGCCGTCAGCGCCGCCGCCTGGGCGGCGGACGCGTCGCGCTGGGCTTCCGCGGAAGCCTGCTGGCTCATGAACACGGAGCGTTCGGCTTCGAACGCCGCGGCGTTCTCCTGCGCCTGCATTTCCATCTGCTGTATCTTCTGTTTGAGGGACAGCATTTCCGCCTCGAAGCGGGCGCGGTTCTCGCTCTCTATGCGCAAACTCGTTTCCTTGGCCTGCAGGGCTTCCCTGCCCCTGGCGGTTTCGGCGTCGGAGGCGTTCTTCTGGGCGGCCAGAACGGAATACTGCTCGCGCAGGGCGGCCGTCTCGGCTACCATCCGCTGCCGCTCGGCCTCTATGGCGCGGGCGTACTTCTCGGCCTCGGCCTTCTGGGCCACGGCCGCGTTCGCCTCGGCGGCGAACCTGGCGGCCTCCGACTCGGCGTGCGACAGGCGGGCCTGGAATTCTTTCTGCTTCTCGGCCACGGCGGCCTCGAAGTCCCTGGAGATGGTGGAGAGGCGGCGGTTCTCCAGTTCGTGCTTCAGCGCGGCTTCCTGCGCGGCGGCGAGCTGGTCGCGGGTTTCCTTGAGCTGGGAGGAATACTCGTTCTCCAGCTGGCGCCTGAGGGCGGACTTGGCTTCCTCGGCGGAGTTTTCGTATTTGGTGCGCAGCTGGGAAAGCTGGGCGTCCATCTCGGCCTGGCGCTCGGCGACGGTCTTGTCGGCGGCGTCGCGGGCGGCGGCGGCCGCCTTGGAAAGCTCTATCTGCCTGGCCGCGGCGATCTTGGAAATTTCTTCCTGGTGGGAGCGCACCAGCTCCGCGGTCTCTTCCGCGTGCTTGCGGGCCAGCTCCGCCGCGTAGCCGTTCTTGACGCGCTCTATCTCGGCGGTAAGGCGCTTGGCCTGCTCTTCCAGTTCGGCCTGGTGGGCTGATTTCATGAGGTCGCCCTGGGCCTGGAGGCGCTTTATCTCCTCCATCTGGGCGGCCATGTTCTGGGCGAGCTGCATCTTCTCGAGGCGCAGCTGGCCGCGCTCTTTCTCCAAGACGGCGTTGATGGCCTGCACCCGGCCTATGAACCCCTTGATCTTGACGAGTTCGGAGACGGCGCGGACCTTCTCGCCGGAAACGTCGGCGATGATCTTTTCCTTCTCCTGCAGCTGCATTTCAAAGCGGGCCTGCGCCTGCTTGATCTCCTCGTTCTTCTCGAGGTTCTTGCGGTCGGCTATGGAGCCGAGCTCCGCCTGGAGGCGGCCCATCTCCTTCTGCAGCTTCTCTATCTCGAAATTATTCTTTTCCTCGCGGAGCTTCGCCTCGCCAAGCACGGCGGCCTCGCGCGAGCGCAGCTGGATGTTCTCGCTCTTGAGTTCGGCCAGTTCACGCTCCTTCTCGGGGATGATCTTTATGTAGGACTCTATGGAGGCCTTCTCGCGCTCGGCGCGAGCCACCTCGTCCTTCATCTTGGAGATATCGCGCTCCAGCATGGATTTCTCCATGGAGACCTTGCGGAACTCGTCCTCGGTCTCGCGCAGCTTCACGTCGGCGTACTTGAGCTGGCCTATGGCGGCCTCGCGGGAGGCTATCTCCTTCTGCCACTGGGCCTTTTCGTCCAGCCAGCGGCGCTCCATCTCCTGCAGGCGGTAGATAAAATGGCTTTCGACGTCCTTACCCTGGATCTCGCGCTCGGACATCTGGTTCTTGAGCGTCTGCATCCAGGTCTCGCGCTCCTGGGCCAGGCGGGTCTCGAGTTCCTTGATCTTGGACTTCAGGCCGAGGCGCTCCTCCTCGACCTCGTGGTCGCGGCGGTCGCGGCGCATCTTCTCCTGTATGTCCTTAAGGGAGGACTCCACCCGGGAGGAGAGCGCCTCGTCCTGCTGGTTCTTCAGCGTGGCGAGCAGCGCCTTCTCCTTTTCCTGGGAGAGCAGCTTCTCCATGTCGTTGATCTTCTTCTCCAGCTTGTCCTTCTCCTCCTGCATCCGCGCGGCCTCTTCGGCCGCCGCGTCCCTGGCGGGGGCCGCCGGCTGCTGGGGCTGGGAGAACTGGGGCGCGAAAGGCGCCTGCGGCATGCCGGGCGAGGGCATACCGCCGAAAGCGGGAGCGGCGGGCGGCAAAGAAGGTTTTCCCCCCATCGGCGGGAGGTTGGGCTTGAACATGCCCGGGGGAAGCGGGGGCATGCCAGGTTTGTTTATCTTCTTTTCGTCTGCCATATGATTAAAGTAAAGTTTTAGTTTCCTGCCTATATTCTAAAAAAACTCGGTTTCCATTTCGTTACAAGATTGTTAACAATTTTGGGGACGTTGTTGCCTATTTGACTATTTAAGTGACCTCTCTCAATCCATCGTGCAGACTAAAGATAGTCAAATAGTCAACAACGTCCCCCCCCTACCGCCCCACCTGCTGCTTGAAGCCGGTCAGCCATTCGGCCGCGGCCGGGTCGCCGGAGAGGTTCGCGTACTTCTCGTAGGCCGCCACGGCCTCGTCCACCCGCTGCAGCGAATAATAGACCGTGCCCAGGTACTGCCAGGCGGAAGCGTCGCCGGGGTTCTGCGAAGAGGCGTATTCCAGGTACTGCAGGGCCTCGGGCAGCTTGCCCTGGTTGTACATGTCCACGCCGGCGGCCAGGTACTGGGCGGCCTGCTCGGCCTGCTCGGGAGTGGGGCCCGCGGGCGCCTCTTCCTTCGGGGCGGACATGCTCTCGAAGCGGCGCTTGCGCTCGTCCCCGGAGGACATCTCCGCGCCGTCTATGATATAGACTTCCTGGGTATTGCCCTGGCGCACGTTGATCTTGCCTTCCGACTCCAGGGTCTTCACGGCGTCCAGGATCTTGGTCTGGGCCTCGTCCTGCAGGGCCACGGTGATCTCGCCGGAGTACTCCATGATCTCCTTGATGGCGTTGACGGCGCCCTGCGACATGTTGGAGAAGAACTTGTTGACTATGCCCGGGTCCGCCTTGGCCACGGCGCGCGCTATGTCCTCGTTGGACAGCGAGCGGATGATGGTCTGCATGTCGCGGTCCGGGAAGTTCACTATATCCTCGAACATCAGCACTATGCGCTTGACCTTGGCGTAGATGTCGGGCTTCTGGGTCTTGAGGTACTCTATGATGTTCTTGCGGGTGGTCGGGTCGGAGTCCTCGAGCATCTTGGACAGGCGCTCTATGCCGCCCATCACGAAATCCACGTTCTCCTTGATATCCTTGTCTATGGCGTCTATCTGCTCGCGGGTGGCCTGGCGCACGGTCAGGGCCTCCAGCGCCACGCGGCTCTGCATCTCCACGGGCAGCATGGAGAGGGCCTGCCTGGAGAGGTCGGGCTTCATGTAGCTCAGCACCACGGCTATCACCCACGGGTCCTCTTTGCGCAGCAGGAACAGGTAGATGAGCCGTTTGAGGTTTTCCTCGTTCAGGTACGTAAAAGGTTCAAATTTCTTCATACTCTCGTCCTCGTCTTCCTTCGGCTCCGCTTCCTTCTGCAGGAAATTCATGTCTATGCTCTGGTGGCCTTCGGTCTCCTGTTTTCCCTCCTCCTCACCGCCGCCTCCGCCGCCCTCCTCCATCTTCTGGTCTATGTTGACCTCGGCGCCTGGCTTGGCCAGCAGCGCCTTGATATATTTGCGGAAGAAGCCCCAGAGCGGGCCGAACAGGAACAATAGAAGTATAAGGAAAAGCAGGGCGTAAAGCAACGGCAGGTAGACGGAGGGGCGCTTCAGGTCGTCCAGGGGGTTGGCGGCCTTGAACTTGGTGGGCTTAAACACCACCGTGGGGGCGTCCTTCTTGCGGATCTTATAGGGCAGCAGGAAGTCGTCCACGCGGTCCCTGGCTATCTTCAGCGACTCCTTGGAGAGCAGGTCGTCGTGGATGACGGTGATCTGAAAGCGGGTGATCTCGGTCTCGAGGCCGTAGCGGATCTCCTGCACGCCCTTGGCCTGCTGGGCCTGCTGGCCCTGGGCCGCCTCGGGGCGCTTGTTGTCGTCGCCCAGCACGCTCTTGGGCTTGGGGATGCCGGGCAGGATGAAATCGGTGTCCGCGCCGCCGCCGGCGCCGGAGCCCTTCTCCTTGTATTTCTGGATGATGCCGATGCCTTCCTTGTTCTGCTCGGCCTTCTTGGAGATGACCTCCAGCTCCACGTCCGCGAACACGAAGGACTTGTCGGCCCCGAGGATCGGGTCGAGGATCTCCTTCTTGACCTTGGTCTCGGTCTCGCGGCGCAGGGAATCCTGCTTCTCCATGAGGGAAGTCTCCATCAATGGATTGACCGGAGCGTCCGCGGCGTATATCCGCGGCGCCCCGAAGCTCCCCAGGAGCAGCAGGCCTGCCAGTAGCGTCTTCATATTACAGTAATTATTTTATCTTTACCTTATTACAGAAACGTTTCAAAAAAGTTCATTTATTGCGATAAGGCGGAGGCAGGGGTACGCCTTCTCCGGGTACGCGCGGCCACACCGTGGCCGCGCTCTCGCACTCACCACTCGCGCTTACGCAAGCTCGTGGTTCGTGAGGCCCCTTCGAAGGCATACCCCTGCCTCCGCAAACTCTAGTTCCATTTAGCGGACCTGCTTGAGGAAGTTCTTCACCATGGTATTGTTCGGGTTGATCTCTATGACGCGCTCCCAGATCACCTTGGCCTTCTCTTTCTGGTCCATCAGGTAGAAGGCGCTGCCCATGATCTCCAGGGCGGTCTCGTTGTTGGGCTCCAGGTCCAGGATGTCCTGCGCGCGCTTCATGGCCAGGTCGTACTTGCCGTCGTAGATGGACTGGCGGGCATCGTAGGTGCGCTGGTCTATGTAGGTGAAGATCTCGGGGCCCTCGGGTTTGCGGGTGAGCTCGCTCACGCCGGCCTCTTTCTCCACCATGTTCAGGAGGCTGAGCAGGCGGTCGTTCTTCGGGTCCTTGTTGAAGGCGTGGCGCAGCACGTTCACGGAGGCGCGCATGTCCTTGCCGTCCACGTAGGCGATGATGCCGCGGCGGGTCAGGGTGGGCACTTCCTCGCCGCCGGTGGCGTCGGGTACGTAGTCCACGGCGCCCTGCAGGCGGGTCACCATGCGGCGGATCTCGGCGTTGCCGGGGTCGGCGTCCATGGCCGCGCGGAACTTCTCCATGGCGCGGCTGAAGTAGCCGGACTTGAAGTACTGCAGGGCCTGGCGGACCAGCTCGCGCACTTCGCGCTCGTGCTTGGCCTTGTTGGAGTGGCCCATGCGCAGGGTCACGGAAAAGCGGGTGGTGGTGCCGAGGGCGTGTACGCCCTGGGCTATGTCGAAGCCCAGGTTCTTGTACTTGATGCCGAGGCCGAAATCGGCCTCCTGGATGGCGGGCGAGCCCTGCACACCGAAGCGCAGGGCGCTCCAGTACATCAGCCAGTACTCGCCGCCGAAGCGCCACTGGGTGCCGGAATTCTGGGGCTTGGCGATGTCGAAACCGAACACCAAGGCGCCCTTGAAGAGCGAGAGGGCCTGGCCGAACTTGAGGGTCAGGGGCAGCTTGTCGTCGGTGTCGCCCGAGGCCATGGAGAAGACGTTCTGGATGCCCACCGCGGCGCGGTAGCTCTTGGAGAACTTGTTGAGCATCGCGATGTCGATGGCGTTGAAGGAGTCCGCGGAGGTGTCCAGGGTGCGGGAGATGTTCTTGGCCATCACGCCGAAGGCCAGCTTGTCGGACACGTCGCGGCCCCAGGAGAAGGCGAGGGCGCGCTCGGTGCTGTCAAAGGTGCCGAGGGTCCTGACGTCTATGATCTCGTCGCCGCCGGGGTTGGCGGTGATCTCTATCTTCTCGAAACCGGTGGACTGCAGCTGGGTCATGCTGACGGCCCAGGTGCCGCGGGTGGTGGTGGGGTGCGCGTAGGTGAAGAAGTTCAGCGTGGTCTGCTCGAACAGGGTGGCCTGCATGGCGGTGAATTCCTTGCGCTCCAGCAGGGTCAGGGCCGCGGGGTTCCAGTAGGAGGCGGAGGCGTCGTCCGCCACCGCGAAGAAAGCGCCGCCCATGCCCAGGCCGCGGGCGCCGGCGCCGTAGCTCATGAAGGCGCCGGGCTGGCCGCCGCCCTGGGCCAGGGCGTTCACGGCCGAAAACGCAATAAAAAGCCCCATGGCAGGGCTGAAGCGTATTATACGCTTCGTAATAGCCCAAATAGCCAAGGGGGCAAAAGCATTAACAAGAATGCGTTTCATCGTTTTCGGCAGCCTGACCCCCGCTCACTTAGCGGGTCTTAGCTTTGCGCCGCCGGCTTTCGCCGGCTTTGCTATTATCGTAACAAGACTGCGTTACAGAACCGTTACAGATTTACGGCATTAATATTATAGCAGATGATTAGGGTTTGTCAAGAGCAATCTCTTGACATGTCAACCCCACCCTGGATTTGTCAAGCCTGTCGGCGGACCGGGTTAGCAAAAACCCCTCGGAGGGCGAGGCTTGCGCAAGCGCCGAGCCCGAGAGCGGGAGGCGCGCGCACGGTGTGCGCGACGCCGTTTTTGCGTTCCGGTCTGCCGACAGGCCGGACCTTAGTGGATCACGCCCACTTTGCGCATGATCACTTTGCTGCCCTTGGGGCTGGCCGCCTTCACGCGCACTATGTAGCCGCCCTTGGACACGAACCCGCCCAGGCCGTTGCGGCCGTCCCAGATCACAAAGTTCGGGCCCATCTTGCCGCCGTCCGCGCCGCTGGAGAAGGTGAATTCCCTCACCACGTAGCCCAGCAGGTCGTAGATGGTAATGGTCACTTCGGCATTATCATTCAAGGTATAGTTAAGGACAGTACGCCCCTCCACGCCGCCCTTGCGCAGGTCCACGGGATTCGGGTAATTGGACACCTTGCTGAGGAGTTCCGTGCCTATCTCGGTACCGGCAGGGGTGGACACCGGCGACCAGTCGGAGGGCATGCCGGCGAAGTTCCAGCTGCGGATGCGGTAGGTGTAGTACTTGCCGAGCGGCCGCGGCAGCTCTCCGGGGTTCACCGGGTCGCCTATGGTATAGATATTGTTCACGGCGCCGCCGGTCTTCAGGCCGGGAATGGCCGCCACGGTCTTCCAGACCGGGTTGGTGCCTTCGCGCTCCTGGATCTCATAGGACATCACGTTGGACTCGGGGTCGTCCGCGGCGGTCCACTTGAGGGTATAGGCCTGGCCTGAGGCCACGCCCTTGGCCACCTGGGGCTCGGGCGAGCCGGGCGTGGTCGGGTAAGTGGTGTCTATGCGGTAGATCATCACCGGCACGCCGTTCTCGCTGGGCACGTAGGTGCCGTCAGCCATCTGGCCGCGCACCGAGAGCACGTAGCCGCGGTCGGAAACCGTTTCGCCCCAGGCCGTATGCGGGCCGCGGAACGAGCCCTGCACGCCGCGCAGGTTGATCTTGAAAGTAATATTATCCAGCCGCGTCACCACCATCATCTCATTGCCCACATAGACCACGCCCTCAGTGGCGAAACCTTCGGCGGAAACCACCGTGAAGGAGGAACTGTTGACGTCTATGCGGCTGGTCAGGCGCGTGAAGTGGCCGGGCGACAGCGCCACGTTGGTCAGCCTGCCGGAAAGGGTGGTGCCGCCGCCCGTAGGCTGCCAGGCGTTCTTTATTCCGGTCGGGTCGGAGAAGCTGCCGCCCAGCGAGAGCTCATACTGCACCACCGCTCCGGAGGCGGGGTTCCAGTTAGCGTTGAGTTCCGTGGTCTTGGCGGACCAGCCGGAAGGCACGGCGCCGAGTTCGGAAACGGCCAGCAGCATCTTAACGTTCTGCACGTTGTCGCCTATGAAGTACAGCGGCTTACCGGTGCCGTCGTTGACTATGCGGTCCGGCACATAGTCCAGGTTGCTCTCGAAGTCCAGCAGGTGGTCGCTGTCCACGTCGAACGAAGGCAGGCCTGAATTATTGAGGCTGACATGGTTGCACTTGCCGGAGCCGTAGAAGTCGAAGTTGTCCGGCCTGCCGTCGCCGTTGATGTCTATCAGCGGTTCGTTGGCGCCGCAGGAGATGCCGGGATAGTTATAGATCCACCGGCTGGTGTCGGCTATGGGAATATTGCCGGCGCCCAGCACCACGTTGCCGCTGGAATCGGTAAGGGCGTAGGCCGGATAGCCGTTGGAGGCCAGCATGATCTCCTTATAGACCGGCGTCAGCGGGATGATGGCCGGGGAGATGAGCACCTGGTTGGATTCCATCGGGTACTTGTCGGCGTAATACTGGCCGGCGGCCATGGGCATACCGCCCATGCCGCGCAGGTCCGTAAAGGCGCTCAGGGTCAGGCCGGCCAGGTGGCCCATCGGGTCGGCGCCGGTGAGGTCCGTGGTGGAACTGATATCGCAGGACAGGTGCACCGTCATCGTCCAGGTGGAGATGACGAGGTAAGGCAGGTTGCCGTCCGTTATACTGACGGTGATGCCGTCCGCAAAGGGCATGGTGGAGGAGTGCAGCGCGGTACCCAGCCTGGCGTCGCCTATCGGGCTGAAGGCGCCGTCGCCGTCGTCCTTCCAGAGCGAGACCGAAGACAGGTCGCCGTCGCCGAAGTTGAAGGTCGAACTGCTGATGCTGCCGGTCTGCTGGAGGATCATCTGGCCCAGCACCACGTAGTCGGAAAGCGTGCTCATGTTGAACGTCATCAGCGGCACGTTCCTGGAACCTTTCTCCGCCGAGCCGGGGGCTATGTTCACACCCTCCACCCTCAGGCTCACGGCCTTGATGGGCACCAGGCTGGAACTGAACGGGTAGATGTCCGTATAAGTGCCCTTGGGCAGGGCCTTGGTGACGCCCACGTAAAGGGTGGAGGCCACGTCGTGCGGGGTATTGACCACGATCCAGGACTTGTCCCTTATCATCATGCCCAGCTTGTTGGCCTTGATGGCCATTTCGCCCAGGTCGTAGACCGCGAAGTAGGTCTGCGGCAGGGGGCTGAGGGTCTGCGTCTGCGAGAGGTTGATATAGGTCTGGGTATTGAGCGGGTTCTCCTGGTCGTACAGGTCCACCTTGCGCACCCGCACGCGCGCCTTATGGTCCACCGCCGGGGTGAAGAAGTCGCCCAGCTTCTCCCCTCTGGAGAAGACCGTCAGGTAGGGCTTGCCGGTGGCGGGATCTATGCCGCCGCCGGAATAGGAGGCGAGTTCCGCCTCCTCTATGTAAATGCGGCCCTCGGCCGGGAAGCCTTCCGTTGAATTCAGCACCAGGTTGAACGGCAGCGTATCGGTGGAGACGAACGGCACCACCGAGATGGTCTCGGCTTCCGAAATGTTGACGTCGTTGATGTCCAGCTGATCGTTCTGGTTCGAGTCCTGGTAGATCGTGATGAACTTCACGTCCGTGTTCTTGCCGAACGGCGCATTGGGGTCGTTGGAGGCGCCGGTGCGCTGCACCTTCATGGCGCGCCAGCGGGCGTTGCCGGCCTCGGTAGCCAGGTTGAAACGTATCATGGGGGCGTCCAGCTGGGCCTGGTTGACGCCGCCGGCCAGCACCAGGTCGTTGGCCACGTCATTGGCGCCCAGGATGACGTTGGACGGGATCTCCTTGACCACCATGGGCATGGTATTGATGGGCCAGGTGGTGAACACGATCTGGTTCGGGATGCCGATGGTAAAGTACCCGGCCGAAGAGATGGAGAGCGCGGCCGTGCTGCCTATGATGGCGAACTGGGACATGTCGTAGCTGATGAAGGCGCAGGCCGAGTTGGTGGTGACCACTATGGGTTTCTTCAGAACGATATTGACCGTACTGGAGGAATAGGACTCGTTGCCGTAGCTGGCCAGGTTCGGGTAATTGCCGGTGGAGTCGCTGGAGGTATCCACGGAGTCCAGCAGGCAGTTGTCATTGGAGTCTTTCCAGACCTTGATCAGGTCTATATCCGAGTCGTTGGAGGAACCGCGCCGGTTGAGTTTCATGGCCTCGATCTTGGCGGAGGTCTTGTCCACCACCAGGCGCATGGCCAGCAGACCCACGTTCTTGTCGTTCTGCGTCACGGTGACCGGCGAGATATCCTCCGGCGTCATGGTAATGACGTTCATGGTCGGCAGAATAGCGTTGATCTGGCTTACAGTCGGGCTCAGGAATTGGGCTACGTGGCCGGAGTTCTCCGGCCCGAAGGTGAAGTTGGTCTCGAACGGCACTTCCACCCCCAGCACGTCGTTCTGCGGGTTAAGCAGCACGTTGGAGAAGTTGGACGCCTTGTCTATGTCCACCGACACGAAGATCCTGGTGGGCGTGGAGCGGATGACCACGTAACTCTGGTTGACCAGCGCGGGGTCCCGCACCGCTATGGTGGCCTTGCCCACAGGGTCGCCGTCGCGGCCGAAATGGCCGGTGCCTATGATGGTGTCGGAGGTGTTCAGGCCGGTGGCCGCGTCGCGGTCGAACGTGCCGTTGCCGTTGTCCTTCCAGACCCGGATCACCGAGACGTCCTCGTCGTAGCCGTTCAGGCTGGACGGCTGCTTGCGGGACAGTTTTATGCCCTGCCAGCGCACGCCGTAGCCGGGCGTGGTCAGGTCCATCTGCATGAGCGGGTAATTGAGGTCGCCCTGGTACAGTTCGCCGCCTATCACCGAGCCGCTGGAGTGGTTAAGTACCGGAGAGTTGAAGGCGCCGCGGGTCACCACCATCAGCGCGCCGAGCGCGGTGTTGTCGTAATGAACTATCTCGTTATCCACCACGGCGTAGCCGCTGGCAGGGATGCCGGCGGTGGAGGTGACCAGCCAGGCCGCGTCCATGGGGCCGGGGCTGGTGACGTCCTGCGCCAGGCGCACCGACGGGATGGAGCCGGAGTGATCGGGCGAATAGAGCGGCTCGGTCAGCACCGTAACGGTGCTCGGGCTCGAGATGATCTCGCGCACTACCGACACGAAGGTCAGGTTCGAGTTGGCCGCTGAGAAGGCGTTGGGCAGCGAAATGGCGTTCTTCGGCGGATCGTCCACCAGCGGGCTGTTCTGCGGCAGCGAGTCCTGCTTCAGGTAGGCGCCAAGGTAGCGCGGATTGCCCAGCGCGTCGTTGGGCATGGCCGAATCCCGGATATCGTAGGTCAGGAAGTAGCGCTGCGAGAGATTGGAATTCAGGGCCTCCAGCTGCGTGAAGATTCGCTGCTCGGCCGCGAAGTCCACCCTGGAGGTCAGCGGGCCGTACATGGTGTTTCCGAAAGTGCCGGAGCCTATCATGACGTCGCCGGTACCCAGGAAGCCGTTGTTATTCGCGTCGTACCAGACCTTCACCGCGGAGATGTCGTTGAGGGCGGTGCCGTCCAGGATCACGGTGCCGGTGGCGTAGACCATCAGCCAGCGCCACATGGCGTCGGCCACGTTGGTCTCCATCGTGAATACCAGCACAGGCTGGTTCAGGGCCTGCTGCTGCAGGCTGGGGCCGGTCAGGGTATCGCTGGCCTTGACTATGACGGCGTCGGCATATTCACGCACCTTACCGATCAGCGAAACCGACTTGCCGGGCGGCGTAACGCCGATATTGGCGCTGCTCATGTACTTGGGCGAGGTGATCTTGAAATAGTCGGTGGTGCGCATCGCCAGGCCCAGGTAGGCGAAGTTGGACACGTTGGCCAGCGGGTCTATGTCATAGGTTATGAAATAGTCCTTGGCCACATTATAGATGACCTGGCCGTCCAGCGCCCCGCCCTCGCCGATGATGGGCAGGATGGCCTGGCCGGAAACTATAGTGCCGGTGGACCAGTCCACCGCCACGGTGCCCTCCGCGCCGCGGGTCAGGCCGGCGAAGGCGTTGCCCAGCACGTCCACGGTGGAATAGTAGATCACTTCCTTGAGCGACGGGTCGGCCTGGCCGTCATTCATGATCAGGCGGCCGGGGGCCATCGGGAAAGGGCTGTCCGACGGGAAGAATTTCTGGATATCGTATACCCGTATGTTCGTATCCGTGGAGACCAGCGGGGCCTTCAGGGCGTCGTACGGGAAGGTGCGGTCCTTCAGGCCGATCAGCAGCACTTCCATGTCCTTGACCGTGCCGGTGGTCTCCAGCAGACCGTCGCCGGTAAAATCGTTCCAGATGTTGATCTTCTTGACGTCGGTCACCTTGTTCCAGACCGGGGTATCGCCGTTCTCCGGGGCCGTGATCCAGCGGTCCAGCTTCACGCCGCTCCAGACCGCCGAGCCCTGCGACCCGTTGATCTGCATGGTCAGGCGCACCACCGCCTTGTCCTTGTCTCCCTGGGTGACGAACGAGGGCTTGGCGAAGTCGTTAGGCTGGGACTTGTTCACGTCGGTCAGGTAAACGATGTCGGCCGTGGCCAGCAGCGGGATGGTGGAGGAAACTATGGGCTGGAACGCGCCCACCACGCCATCTATCAGGTTCAGGCCGGAGTTCTCTATGCGCGCGCCGTGGGACATGTTCGGGATGGAGTCGGGGCCGAACTCATAGACCACGTAATAGGTGCGGGTGCTGACGGAGACGGCGCCGTCCAGGCCGGGATTGATGAGCGGCAGCACGAAGGTGTCGGGGTCCAGGATGTCGTAGGCCGGCGGATTCAGCGGGTCGGTGACCTCCTTGTCGATGCTGGGCGCGAAGATGCCGTCGCCCAGTTCGGGGTCCCCGCCTGCGGAGTCCAGGAACAGGCGCACGCTCTTCAGGTCGGCGCCGGAACCGGTGCCGGTCTTGATGATCTTGAACGACTTGATGGTCCCTATGAAGTTTTCGGTCCAGGCCTTCAGTTCGAGGAAGCCGACACGGCCCTGGCCCTGCTCCACGTAGGCGTACTTGCCGAGCGTCAGGGTGGTGGTGCCCACGGTAGGCTGCCACCAGGCGGCGATATCGCTGCCCTGCAGTTGCACGGTGGCGGGCTGGTTGCGCACCGGCGCGGTGGCGGTCTGGATGGGGAAGTTGTTGTAGGCCACGCCCACGAACGTGGAGTTGAGCACCACGAACGACGGGTTGTCTATCACCAGCGCGAAACTGCGCGGCGTGGCGGCGATGGTGGACATGCGCACCGTGAAAAAGAAGTTGCGCGGCGTATTGGAGACCAGCGCGGCCGTGGAGACCTTGGCTGCCAGGTCGTTGAAGCCCCAGGCCTGCAGGCCGCTGTCATAGGTGCCGGTGGACATCAGGATGTCTATCGGCGCCCCGCCCAGGGTAGTTTCGCCGTCGAAAGCGCCGATCTGGCCGTACAGCGGATTGTCCGCGTACATGCCGACCTCGACGATGTCGGACCACGACAGGGTGCCGGAACTGCGGACCTGCACGGAATTCATATACGCCGGAGGCGCTCCGGCCGGGGAGGTCTGCATGGTCAGGCGCAGCATAGGCACGGGGGCCGGGATGTCGGGGATAACGCCGTCGCCCTGGTAGATAGCGTATTTATTTATGCCTATGGACACCTTCGCCACGGGCAGCGGGTCCTCGGGAGCCATATCGGTAGGCGTTATCACCAGGCCCGACAGGATCACGTCCGGCGACGACTGCACCGGCATACCGCGCGCGCCATCGGCCGTATAGCCATAAACCGTGGTGTTGTGATAGTCGGTGACGTTGATCTTGAGCGTCTCCACAAAGGTGTCCTGCAGCAGCAGCTGGCGCTCGCCCTGGTCGGACGGCACGAAGACATAGTCGGTAGTATTGTTGAGCCAGTCGCGCAGGTCGGCCGACCCCTTGGAACTGGTGGCCATCTTTATCTTGCCCTGGTAGTAGAGGCCGTTAACCGCGTCGCCGGCGGCAACGTTGCCGAATTTGTCCCTCGCGCGCAGCGTGACGTTGCCGGGGGTCTGCACGCGCAGCGGGTTGCTCAGGCTGTAGTTGTGGTGCAGCGTGAAGTAGGCCGCCGTGCTGGGAGTCACATAGAGGTCCTGGACGATCTGCGGCAGCACCAGGCCGTCCGCGGAAATAGAGGCGTCGGCCGTGATGACGGCCGTGCCCACCACGGTGTCCCAGACGTAGATATTGGCGTAGCTCTGGCCGGGGAAGATGCTCAGGTCCACGGGATTGGTCTTAAGCAGCTTCCAGGCGGGGTTGGAGGCGAGCACGGCCTCGTTCGGGTCTATGCCGCCGTAAGTGGTATTGCGGATGGCCGAGAAGCGCACCGTGGCCACCGAGGAGGTGGTGGTGGTGTTATCGAAGCGGTCCTTCAACACCACGCTGACCACGGTGGGAGTGGTGACCTGGTTTACCCAGTCGGCGTACTGTATGGTGCTGCCGGCTATCAAACGGCGCGGCGCATTATGGAACAACACGTGGTGCGGCTGGGCGGCCACCACCACGTAGGAGGAAACGGCGTCCTCCCAGCCTTTCGGGTTCACCGTCTTGACCGTTAGCTCATGAGCGGGGCTGGAGAGCAGCGTATCGGTCAGGTAGAAGCTGGTGGAGGATTCGCCCAGGGCCATCTTGGCGTAGCCGGGTTTCACGGTCCAACTGGAGACGTCCGGCGCGGAGAACATCACCTGGCCGGCGGAATCGGAATCGAGCGTGAAAGAAACGCCCGCGCCGATGCTGTCCTCCTGGCCGCTGGCCACCGGCGTCGGGTTGCCGAAGATGTCCTCTATGGACATCATGAACACCTGCGAGGTGGAACCGGCCATCAGCGTCTGGCCGGCGTTCTGGCTGATATTGATGCGCTTGGTATAATCCGGCACCACGTGCACCGCCTGCGTGGAGGCCGCCCAGGCGGGACGCTCCGGCGCTTCCACCTGGATCACCGGGCGCAGCGGGATGGTGGAACCGTAGACGCTGGAAGCCGTGGTGTCGAGGTAGTAGAAAGTGGCCGCGTAGGAGTCCAGCGGGATGGTCAGGTAGGTCACGGTGGTCAGGAACACCGGCGGGAACGCGCCCGAGACCTGGGTAGAGAGCGAGAACGAGAAAGCATCATAGGCCAGCGAAGGCTGGCGGGTATAGGTAGAGAGCTGTACCTGCACCGCGGCGGTGGCTAACGACGGGTTGTCGAACATATCGCGCAGTTCGGCCTCGAAATGCTGCTGGACGCCGAAACTGTCGATGATCTTGCCGGCCACAAGGCTGCGCTGCGGGTTGCCGAAGGACACCTTGACGATGTCTATGGGGTTGACGCGCAGCTGGTGTATGGCCGCCTGCATGGAGCCGGAGCGGGCCTCCAGCTGCCAGTAGCCCGGCCGGCCGCCCTCCCCAGTGTTCTGAGCCGGCGAGAGGCCTGAATAAGAGGCGGTCCTGTCATGGTAACGGAACGAGACCTGCGTCTGGTTCGGCAGGATACTGGCCGCCGGGATGAACTGGTCATTGAGCGGCGTGCGGAAGCCGTAGTCGCCGAAGGTGCCGAAGGTGCCCATGTAGCGCCCCAGCGCCGTATGCACGGACACCTGGGCGGCGGGCAGCCCCAGGTAAACGTCGGTCTGGCCCTGCTTGGTGAGGTTGTCGAAGTCGTCCCTGCGTTCCACCGTAAAGAGGGCGCCGGAACCGGCCACTTCCTGGATGCCGGCCGAAGCCTCGGGCTGGCTGGAGACATAGAGCAGTTTGGAAGGCACGCCGCCGGTGGTGGTCAGCAGACCGCTTACGTTCTGTTTGGCGGCCACGTAGGTAGCGTAGGCGGAAGGGCCGACTATACTGGTAGTGCCTATCCAGACGCGGGCCCAGTCTCCCGACTTACTGGACACCCTGTAGGCCACCTGCGTGGAAATACCTATCTGGCCCGTGGGGTCGGTGTAAACTATCGTGGACACGCCCATATCGTACCAGGCGGAAAGTTTCTCGTACTGAAGCGTTCCGGTGGAGCCGTAGACTTCGGAGATCTCCACGTAGGCGGGCACGCCGGCGGAAGAGATGTTGTTGTCGAAGGCGTCAGACAGCTGGGCGGTCAGGGTCTGGCGGCCGGGCAGCAGCAGGGAGCCGGCGGTAACCTCCGTCTCCACATTCGGGACCACGCGGTAAATGTTCGGCGGGCCGGGGGTAACGCTTATATCCACCAGGGGCGTCACGTTAACGATCGGGTTGAGCGTGTCGTAGGCGCCCAGCGTGTTCACGCCGGCCTTGCGGAAGGTGAACCAGTTGGGCAGGTCCTTCACGCCCAGGTCGGAGCGGGCGAAGGCCACCTGCGGGGCGGACAGGCTGGGGTCCTGGTTGGGGTTCACCTGGTCCTGCACGGCGAAAGCCGCGGTGCCGAGATAGACGTTGTTGCCGGTGGAACAGATGTTCTCGTAAATATCCTTGACCACCAGCGTGGCCGAGAACGGGAACCCGGCCACCACGGTGGTGGACGGCAGTATGTAAAGCATGTGGGTGGGAGGGCCCGGGTTCACGGCCAGCGTAGAAACGCCGGTAACGTAATCCGCGGCGGAGGCGGCGGTGGTGGCCGCCACCACGGTATAGGTGCTGAACGAGGTGCGCGCGTCTATGGAGAACACGGCGCTGCCGTTGGACAGGGTCTGCGGGCCGGGCGGGGTGGTCTTAAAGTCGCCGGGGACGGAGACGCCGACCGTAGGCATCACGGCTATGGGATTGGTGTCCTGCGCCGAAGTAATTAGTTCGGTGGCCTTGTTATAGAACCTGTCGGTCAGCACCACGGTGGCGAACAGCGCGCCGGTGCCTATGGTATAGGCGGGCGGCGGGCCGGTGCGGCCGGGCCAGGAGATCAGCGGGTCGCGGCAGGGCGGGCTGATATTGCACTTGCCCTCCGCCAGGCCCTGGCCGGGGAGTATCACTTCCAGACGGGAGGCGGTGGAAGCGAAGACCTTCAGCGAGGTCTTGGTGGCGGCGTCGTCGGTGAGGCATACGCCCCCGAAGTTGCCGGAGCAGATATAGTTGTCGTCCGCAAGCACCCCGTAAACCTTTATGGACGAGGCGGCCTTCTTGGTGACCAGGTTCATCTGCACCTGCAGGGTGCCGTAGTTCAGCGCGGAACTGGACACCGGCGTGTCATACAGGTCTTCCGCGGTGATTATATAGATGGTCGGGCCCACGGACAGGTCCGGGAAGCGGTTCATGTAGGGGTCCACGAGGTTGACCGTCACCATGAACTGCTCGCCGGCGGTCTGCGTGGAGATCACCGAAGTCTTGCCGCCCAGCGGGTAGTTGCCGGAGCCGGGCATGGCGGTCTCTCCGGGCACCAGCAGCTGCAGGCCCACCGGGTCCGCGGGGCGCACGGTGAACGTGGAGGATTGCGGGTCGTCGGAGAGGCCGGACGAGCCGTAGTCGGTGGCGGTCAGGTAATGGGTGGCCGCCTTGTGCATCTCCACGTACATCAGGTCGGTGTAACCCACGGCGGGGTTGACGGCCGCCGTACTCACGGCGGGCGCGTACGGGTCGGAAGGCGCGTTAACGCGCACGTCGGCGGGGCGGCCGGGCACCAGGTTGAAGAAATCGTCCACCACGCCCACCCGCACACCGAAGTCGGTGCCCGCCTTCTGCTCGCCGGTATTGCCTACCTTGCCCGAATCGGAACCCTGGTCGAAGGACTCGCCGGGCATCAGCAGCAGCATGCGCCGCGGTATGCCCGGGGCCACGTTGACCACGGTAGCCGTATCCACCAGGAGCGACGGGCCCCACGGGGGAATGGCGTTGACCAGTTCCGCGCGCACGTAAGTCTCGCCGGCGCGCTTGGGCGTCACGGTGAACGTGGCGGAGCCAACTATCACCTGGGTGGACGGCGTGACCACCGAGAAGGGGTCGTTGCAAACCAGGCGGATCTCCTGGCTGGCGCCGGGGGTAAGGTTCCAGAAAGCGTCGGTGATGTCCACCGTCACGGTGAAGGGGAAACCGGCCTGCTGGGCGTCCACGCCGCCGGTGCGGCCGTTGGTGGTGGAGCCGGGCACGCGGGTCTGGCTGGGCACCATGGCGCGCAGCTTGGTCGGATTGTTCGGGTTAAGCAGGAAGGTGCCGCTGGGGGTCGCGCCCAGATTGGGATTGGTCCCGCTCAGGTCGGTGGCGGTGACGGTCCTGAAGCCCGCGCTGCGCAGGTTAACGTTGACGATGGTGGCGCTGCCGTCGGTCATGTCGAAAAAGCCCAGCACCCCGCTGCCGCCGCCCACGTTAGGGTCGTCCGTGCTGCCGCGTATGTTGCTCTTGTTGATGCCGTAGACGCGGTTGTAGCGGTTGTCAGCGGCGTATACCTGCGCGTTGAAGTAGACGCCGGCCGTCTGAGTGGAGATGGTCCCGGCCACGCCGTAGGGATAGACGACCTTGCCAGGCACCAGGTACTGGGTAGGCAGCAGCACGATGAGGCGCGAGGCCGTGCCCGGGTCCACTACCACGCCGGCGTCGGTGCTGGTCGAAAGTTTAGGAGTGACAGTGTCGTCGTCCAGGCCGTCTATCACCATGTTATTGGTGGCGGCGCTGGGCACGAAGCCGTTGATGATGGCCACGCCGCCTGCCATAGGCTGGGCGGGCGGGTGGACGGCGTAGACGTCATTGGACATCACTTTCACCATGCGGCCGTCCGTGGTCAGGTTGCCGTAGGAGTCCACGGCGCGGATCTGGATGGTGTAGGTGGTGCCGGCGGTCAGCGGCCCGGCCGTGCCGGTCTTGCCGCCTGGCACGCCTTCGGCGGCGGTTTCGTTGGGGACGAGCAGCAGCAGCGTGGCGGCGGGCGCCGGGTTGACCATGATGCCGCCGGCGGTGTCGGTGCTGAAAACGGTGCCGGGGTACGACAGGCCGGTATCGGTCACCTGCACCGAGAGGCCGGTGGACTGGTTGCGCGTGACCGGGATCACGAAGAAATTGGTGGTTCCGGCCACCAAACTCTTCTGGTACGGCGAAGGATGCATGCCGCGCAGCTGGATGTTCGGGTCGTTCAGGAAGTCTATCTGGATGACCGGGGCGTTGGAGGACACGGCCAGGAACGGCGTGGTGCCGCGCACCACGTTGTAGTAGTCGTCGGTCAGGTACACGCTCATCTGCGTGGTGTTGCCGGCCTGCAGAGTGGAGGGAGAGCCGGCCTTGCCGCCGCCGGACGGGTTGGAGCTGTAAGGCGGCTTGCCCGGGTCCAGCGACATGCCGGCCGGGATCAGGTGCAGTTTTACCGGCCGGTTCCACCATACGTTAACGGGATTCGGCGTAAAATAGACGGAGGTCGCCGGCGGCAGCGAGGAACTTTCGGCCTTTATGGTGTGCGTCGCGGCCACCACCGGGACGAAATTGAAGGTGGTAGCGCCGGCCACCAGGTTCTGAGCGGCCGGGGTCACGTCGTACTTGTCGGTATGGACGTAAGCCGAAACCGGGAACGAGGCCGTAATGTCCCTGTTATAGTAGGGGTCAACACCGTAAACCACCACCGACAGCGTGGAGCCGGCCACCGCGTCGCCGGGCAGATCCTTCTTGCCGTATGGCTGCACGGCGAACTTGCCCTGCACCTGCTCTTCGCCAGGCAGCACCGCCAGCAGGCGGTCGGCGGCCTGCGCTATAACGGGCACGTTGGTGGACGGGTTGCGCGGATTGGTATAGAGGCCCTGGCCGGTGGCCGACACGCCCCAGCCGGAAGCGTCGGCGGACACGAAGGTGCGGAAGATCGTGGTGGAACCCACGAAGGCCGTGTAGCCGTCGGAAGATATGGAATCGTTATTTGCGTCCGTGTCGGCAATGTAGACGTTGGCCGCGGACGAAAGCACCAGGTTCCAGTAGCGGTCCGTCACCTGCACCAGGAACGGTATGCTGGAGCCGGCCGGCTTCGTGCGCGGGGTGCCGGTGCTGCCTTCCACTCCGGAATCCATGCGGCCGGGCATGGGCAGCTGGCCGGCGGGGTCGTAGTCGGCTATGACCTGCACGCGGTCGGGATTGGTCGGGTTCACGGTCACGTTCCGGGTGCCGAAGATGGCGGGGTTGTCATTGTCCTCGGAACGGAGCACGCGGCCGCCGGCCTTGCGCAGGCGCACCTGGAAAGTCTTCTGCCCGAAGTCTCCGGGCAGGAAGGTATACTGCTGCGGCAGGCCGCGGTAGTCGTCCATCACGGCGTCGTTATCCATCACCTCGGGGCCGCCTGGCACGCCGTCCACGTAGAAATTCACGGTACCCTGGTAGGCGGCCGCGGTATTGCCGGTGCCGCCTGCGCCGTCCTTAGCCTCCACCGTGATGTTAACGTCGGAGCCGGCCGTGACGGGGTCGGCCGCTATGGTCAGCAGGAAACTTTGGGCCGGGGCGGCGATATAGAACTTCGGGCCCTGGTCTATGATACTCTCGGTGTTATTGGCGTTGTCGGTCACGCGCACCCACGAAACGTACGGGTCGCCGCGCACCCAGCAGGGGCTGCCCGTCGGGTTGGGGTCGGGGCAGACCAGGCCCGAATACTGCCAGTTGCCCAGCGCGTCCGTGAACTGCCCGGCCTGCCACGAGGGGCCGGCGGCCGCCGCGGTCCAGGTGGAGCCGTTCCAGAAATAGCCGGAGTCGTCCCAGGCGCCGTAAATGATGGGACCATTAGAGGCCAGGAACGGCGCGGTGTCGCGGAAGACCAGGGCCTCCACCTTGCCGGCGTGCCAGCCCAGGGACGGGTAGACGCCGGAACCTGTGCCGTCTATGCCGGAGGTGAACCCCGGGTCGGAGGAGTTGCCCAGCACCACCTTATTGTCGTTGTAAACCGAAGCGTTGACCGGGCTCACCACCACCGACTGGGGCTGCGTAGTGTCGAAGAGGAACCTGGACTGGCCCACGGCGCTCTGCACGTTGCCTATGGAGTCCGTGGCCGAGGATTTAACGATATAGTGGCGCCTGTCGGCGAACACGAGCATACCGCTGGAGTAGGTCCAGGACGACGGGTACAGGTTGGAAACGGAGAGCCAGGTTTCAGACACGTTCACGAACCCGCTGGACCCGTCGAAATACTTGGCGCCGCCGGGCTCGTCCTGGCTGAGCACGGAGACCTTCGCCGAGGCCACCGTGGTGACGGCGTCCACCGAGGTGCCGGAGAGGGCCGGCAGGTTGCGGTAGGCGGTGTCAACACCGGGCTGCACCGGAGCGGAGAGCGGCGGCACGTTGTCGAACTGGAACGAGCGCGTGGTCAGCACTATCTGCTCGTTCGCGGTGGAGTCCACGGCCTTGGTGACCACGTAGAACACCTTGCCGTTCTGGCCGTCGTGCGTGCCTTCCTTCCAGGCGAAGTTCACCGTGCCGGGATTGGAGAAGTCGGAGTTGGTGTAGCTCCACGGGTTCATGGTGGCCTTGGGCCCGGGAGCGCCGCCTATGGACCACCAGCCGGTGTCCGAGGCTGACCAGTGCGGGGTGGTAGGCTGCCAGTAATAGGTGCTGGGCCCGCTCAGGTACCAGATCCTCACGCGCACGTCGCTGATGGCCGAGGTCAGGTCCAGCGAGGTGCCGGAGATGGCGGTCATGGAAGAGAACAGCAGGCCGTTGGCCGACGGGTAGGTGATGGTGGAGATAGGCGGCGTGGCGTCGTAGCTGAACGTGGAGGACGCGAACGTGAAGTTGCCGGCCTGGTCGGCCACCTTGGCTTCCACGCGCAGTTCGCTGTCGCGGTCGGGCCACATGCCGGCCGTGGCGGAATTGTAATGCCAGGTGAAGTCCCCGGCGGCCGAGGAAGAGTCTATGGCCACGTTCCAGACCTCGGGGAAGGAGCCGCAGGCCGGGCCCACCCAGCCGGGCAGCGGGGTGCCGCCGCAGGTGCCGGTGCCGTCCATCCAGAACTTATTGAGCGGCACGTCGTAGATGCGCACCTGCGGGAAGTTCACGTTAAAGGCGTCGGCGGCGGTGCCGGAGACCTGGGGCAGGGAATTGTGACGCGTGCCGTTGAGCGGCAGCGTTATGAAGGCCGTCGGGCTCGAAATGTCGAAGGTGAACGAGTTGCCGGCCAGGATCACGGTCTGAGTGTTGGCGGCCACGTCGTAAGCCCGGGTCATCACGGTATAGGCCACGCCGTCCTGCAGGCCGGAGAAGTTATCGGACGGAGGCAGCTGGGTAGCCTTGGTCCATGGGTTCACCCACGGCGAACCGGTCACCGCTCCAAGCCAAACCTCGGTAACGCCCCATATGGAACCATTCCAGTAGAGACCGTCCGTATTGCGCTGGATCTTGGCCTGAGCGCCGTAAACGCCGGACTGGTTGGAGTTCACGTCCAGCGCGGTGCCGCTGACCGAGGCCAGGTATTTGATATAGCCATTGTTGACCGGCAGGGTGGGCCGCGACAACGGCTTGGTTATGTCGTAGCGGATCACGGTCGCGCCGGGCGGGGGCAGGGTGTTGCCTGCAGCATCGTCAGCGGTGACGTAGAGGTTATAGTCCTTGTTGTCGGCCAGCGGCGGCGCCGGCGCGGTCCAGGTATAGTTAGGCACGCTGCCGGCTATGGCCGCGGTTATCCACTTCTGCGCCGCGGACGTGAACGAGGAGGTCTGCGTGTCGTAGTAGAACGAGGTATCGGCCTCCTGCACGGAGATCGACGCGGACTTGATGCCGAACTGTTCGTAGGCCGTGCCGGAAACGGTCACCAAGGAGTTTAAATTGCCGCGAGGATCTGGCCGCGAAACCGGGTAGGTTATCGCCGCTTCTGGCGGGTTAGTATCGTAGGTGAAGGTCACCGAGGAGATGTCCGTTTCAATGTTGGCCGGGCTGACGTCGTCGGCAGCGCGCACCTTGATGGCGTAGGTGTAGCCGTCGCGCAGGTTCGGCGCGGTGAAGGTCCAGTTGAGGCCGTCGTAATTGGCCGCCAGCGACGGAGCGCTCAGCAGCTGGAAGGTCTCCGAGGTCAGCGTGAACGTGCCGGGATAGAGGCCGTTCCAGTGGGCCGAGCCGGGCGCCTTTTCCGCTATGCTGACGGCTATCTGGCCTATGGAGGAGATGCCGGCCAGGTTGTCCAGGGCGGTGCCGGTGATGTTCACCAGGGTGCGCACCTTCCCGAGGTCGGCAGGGACCGTGATCCTGGAGACGGGCGGCGTCACGTCGTAGACCACGTTGAGGTTGGCCACCACGTTGGTCATAAGCGAGGCCGGGTTCGGCACCGGGATGGCGTTGTCCTGGGCGCGCGCCCGGAAGCGGTACACCCTGTCCGGCACCATCGAAGGCGTAAGGCCGGCGGGGTCGTAGGTCCAGGTACCGGAGGACGGGCCCTGCGGGGTCCAGAAACTGGCCGGCCACCAGGAGTTGGTGTCGTTCAGCGTGGACGAGGAGTAATCGGCGGCGTTATCGTAATAGTAGGTGTCGCCGCCGAACAGGTAGGAGACCTGCACCTGCACGTTGTTGGGCCCGGCTATGCCGGAGTTAGTCTCGTAGTTGGGGTCGTTCGCGGTGCCGGAAACCGACAGCACCGAGGAGATCTTGGTATTGGCGGCGGGGCTAAGCACCGCGAGGGTCGGAGCGGATTTATCGGTGGTGAACGTCACCGAGGAGCCGTTGCCGGCGAAATTCACTTGCACATTACCGGCCTTGTCGGTAGCTTCCGCCCACATGGTGTAAGAACCGTCATCGGCCCAGTTCGGCATGACGATGTAGGACCAGGACGACTGGTAAACGGTGACGCCGGTGGAAACAGCAGGACTGCCGTCCCAGCCGGAGCCGGTCCAGTACTGGACGAGTTTGTTGTCCTTGATCCTGAGTTTGACGCCCTGGATCTGCACGCCGGGCTGCTGGCCTATGTTGACCGTAACCAGCGCCTCGGAAATGGTGCCGCTGGCCACGCTCACGCCGGAGCGGCTCTGGCCGGGATACACCGCGGTCACCACCGCGGTAGGCACGGTAATATCGAAACTAAAGAGATTTCCGGCCGAGAAGTCCGATTCGGTGCCTTCAAGCACGCTGTTGCTGTACGTATTGTCCAGGGACTTGGCCCGCACGCGGTACTGGGCCCCGTTGGCGAAGGCCGCGGTCGGGTAGGCCACCTCGTAAGTCCACGAGGAAGCCGCTATGAAGTAAGCGCCGAGGTTGCCGGCCTGGTTCCAGACGGCGGTATAGGTGGAGGTGGCGTTGTCCCAGTACTTGCCCTGGCTGGGGCCGTTCTCGTCGCGCACCTCGGCCCAGACGCGGTAGATGCCGGCCGCGGGCGGCGAAGTGCCGGGCGGGTCGGTGGCGGTGCCGCCCAGTCTGGGCAGGCTGTTGTAGTACTGCTGGGCGGCCGCCGGCAGCTGCACGAAAGCGTCGGGCTTGGCCGTGTCGAAGTAGACCTGGTTGGTGGCGGGGGCGAACTCGTCCACGTCGGAATAGCTCTTGCCGATGGAGCGGTAGGTATAGGAGGACCCGCTGACCAGCGCAGGCAGGTTGGCGCTGTAGGTCCAGGCGCCGCCGGCCGGAACTATCCCGGAAGCGGAGGTCAGGGCCACCTGCCAGACCTGGGTGCCGAAGTTCCAGTAATAGTTGTCGCTCATGCGCCGGATCTCCAGCGCCAGCGTCTTGGCGTCGGCGTTGGCCGTGCCGCTGACCTGGGAGGAGGCCTTGTAGTACCTGAGGTTGTCCGGCACCGTGATCCTGGTGGCGGCGGGCGGCGGGGTGAACTTGAAGCGCCGCGAGCCCCAGGTCAGCTCGCCGTTATTGACGTTGTCCACGGCGCTGGACTTGATGACATAGAAGCACTGCGCCTTCCAGACGATATTGGAGGCGTCGAAGGTCCACTCGTCGGTAGCGGGCGTGTAGGAATTCACCCCGAACCACTTTTCCGAGGCCTGCCAGCCGGTGCCGTTCCAGTAGAGGCCGTTGGAGCCGGTGTCCACGCAGTCGGTCTGCACGGTATCCTGCTGGATGCGGATCTGCACGGTGGACACGTCCGCCACGAAGTCCGCGGCGGTGCCCGTGATGCTGGAAACCAGCATCTGGAAGCCGTCCTCCACCGGCGGCGAGGTCACGGCCGAGTCGGGCAGGATCAGGTCCAGCGTGAAGGTGGAATAGTTCACGGTGAAACTGGACACGTTGAGCGCGTTGTCGGTGAACTTCACCTTCAGCAGGAAGGTGGCGCTGGAGCGCGTTACGGCCCAGGAATTGGCGGCGGAAGGAGGGCTGTTCACCGGCAGCGCGGAGTTGAGCCAGTTGGCGGCCGGCGCCGTAACGCTGGAAACGTAGGAGGCGGACCAGGCGCCGGTGGCGAAGTTCCAGTAGCGATTGGGCTTCTTGTCGGTGTCTATCAGCACGTACTCCATGGAGAGCAGGGCCGAAGGGAGGTTCCCCCCCGCCACGGGGTCGGCCGAAGTGCCGGACAGGGAAGACAGCGACCGGAAGTAGCTGTTGTGGAGCGGCTGCTGGATCACTGCCGTGGGCGTGCTCAGGTCCATCAGGAACGTAGAAGTGGCGTAAGCCACCTCGGTGTTGGGCCCGCCGTTGACGGACTGCGTGGTGTCCTTGGCCTCGCTCTGGATCTCGAAGCGGTAACCGTCGCCGTTATCGGTACCGGACCCGGTATAGGCCGTCGCCGGCACGGCGCGGGTCCAGGGCGTCAGCGCGCCGTCCACAGGGGTAAAGATCCACTCCGCCGAGTCGGTGGTCCAGTTGTTGAGCGGCCAGTTGTAATAGTAACGCGTGCCGCCGGAGTTAAGTTTAGAGAAGCGCAGTTTTACGGTATTGAGGCCCGAGGGCACGCCCAGGCTGGTATCCGTGGCGGTACCGTCTATATGCGTAACAGGCGCGTTCACGTAGGCGCCGCTGGAAGGATAGGTGACCTTGGACGACGGCACCACCGGGTCAACGGTGAAGGTGACGTCGGGGTTTACGGGGGCCAGGGTCCCGGGACTGGACTGGTTGCCGGCCGCGTCCCTGGCCCGGAGGTAGAGGCGGAACTGCAGCGAGGCGTTGGACGCTTTGAGGCTGTTGAAATACGTGTTAAGATTGGCGTCAGAAAGGCTCCAGGAATTGGGGCCTATCGTGGTGGCGTTGCGCCAATGCGAGGCCGAGGCCCAGGTAGTATCCCAAGTGGCGCCGTTCCAGTAGTTCAGGTCGGACACGCGCTGTATGACCAGCTGCACGCCGATCGCCGGGTCGGGGTAGCTGAACTGCTCCAGCAGGGTGCCGGAAATGACCGGCATGGACACGTAGGCGAAATTGCCGGGCATGGTGATGGTGGCGGTAGGCGCGGAATTGTCGTAACAGAAAGCCCGCTCCACGTAGTCTTCCACGTTCAGGGAACGGTCGTTGGCGCGCATGCGCACCGTATAGGTGCTGCCTTCCACCATGGCCGGCGGCCAGGTGTCCGGGCTGCGTGGATAGGACCAGTTGGCCGCGGAAACGATGTTGATGCCGAAGACGCCGTCGGTGACCTGGGTGACCGTGCTGAACACGGTCTTGCGCCAGGTGGAGCCGCCGGCGAAGCCCACCCCGTTGAAAGTGTTGCCGGAGGCGTCCACTATCTGGATCTCCAGGCCGTCCGGCGCCAGGCCGCTCATGGCCTCGGTGGAGGCGAAATTCACCCAGTCGGACGCGCTGCCGGAGAAGGAGCCGATCTGCGAGAGGTTATGGAAAGCGGCCGAGGGCTGCACTATGGTAGAGGAAGCCTTATTCGCGTCGTAGACGAACTCGCGCTCATAGGTGCCGGCGGGCACCTGGTTGCCGGCGTAGTCCGCGGCCCAGAACTCGGCCTTGAAACGCTTATTGGCGGGCCAGGCCGGCGGGGTGTAGTTCCACGGGCTGAGATTCGTCACGGCCAGCCAGGTGGACGTCACCACGGGCCAGGAAGCGCCGTTCCACTTGGGCTTCACCGCGCCCAGTTCGGAGATGTTCGAGAGCTGCGTCTTTATAGGCGGCAGGATGCCGGCCGGAGAGTCGGCCGAGTTGCCCAGCAGCTGCCCCGTGGGCCGCGCCGGCCCGTAGAAAGCGTTAGAGGCCGCCATGGGCGTGGAGATGGTTATGACCGGGTAGTCGAAGTCCGACCGCACGGTTATCACCGACGGCGTTTCCACGTTGCCGGCCTTGTCCGTGCCGAAGATCTCCAGCGTATAGAGCTGGTTGTTGAGCAGGATGGTGGGCGGGTCGTAAGTGGCCGGCGGGTACGTCCAGGTTATGGTGGACTGCGACGCCGTGTACTGCACCGGCAGGTCTATAACGGTGCCCGAGCTCCAGCCGAAAGCGGTAGTGCCGCGCCAGTACCAGGTGTCGCCGGCTATCACGTTGGAGATGCGCAGGCGCAGGCCGTTAGGGAAGGCCACCTGGCCCGAGCGGCCGCCGTAGCTGGTGCCGGAGATCTCGGCGAGGCTGCCCTGGATGAAGCTGCCCGCGGCGGGCGTGGAGATCCGGGAGACCGGCGGAGTATTGTCCACCACAAAATGGGCGATGGTCCACGGGTTCTGTTCGTTGCCGCCGTTGGGCCCCAGCGGGGTGGCGGTGTCGAAGGCGCGCATCCACAGCGTATAGTCCTTGTCCGAAACCCAGTTGGCCCCGTCGAAAGGGTACCGCCAGGTATCGGTACCGGCCACGTCCGTCCACGCGGCGTCCGAGGAGATGGCGTTGGAGAAGGCGGAGACGCCGTTCCAGTAGTAGGTAACGTTATCGCTGAGGTAGGACAGGTTCATCTGCACCTTGCTCAGGTGGTCGGTGGAGTAAGGCAGCACCGCGTCCGTGGCGGTACCGCGGATGGGGTTGACGCCGGTCAGGTCGGAAGGCCGGTAGCTGCCGCCGTCCACGGGCTGGCCCAGGAAAGTCTGCGGCGGAGTTATGTCCCAGACAAAAGTGAGCGAAGACACGTTGGCGACGAACCCGTTCTGGTTATTTGTGGCGCGGTCCACGGCCCGGGCCTGCAGGATGTAGTACCGACCGGACTGCAGGGCCGCGGCCAGAGCGGCATTGGTGTAATCCCAGTTGGCGGTGCCGTTAACGGCGTTGAAGCTGGAACTGAGCACCGAGAAGGCGCTGGAGCCGGCGTGCCACCATTTCACGCTGGTCTCGTCGTAGATCTGCAGCTCCACCTTGTCCAGGTCGGACTTCAGGTTAGGCGAATAGACGCCGCTGGGGTCGGCGGCGGTGCCGGTAACGGAGGGCAGCGAGCGCAGGATGGCGTAAGCGCCGGGGGTGGTGATCCAGGAACTCGGCGTGGTGGTATCGTAGATGACCGTGTAGGCCGGGGCGGTCAGTTCGTTGTCGTCACGGTTGCCGGCCTTGTCTTCGGGCTTGCCGTAAACGGAGTAACTGCGTCCGTCCTTCATGGCCGGGGTCACGGCCGTGGCGCTGCTCCAGTTCAGGGTACCGGCAGCCAGGATATTGCTCGAGGACATGAAGACATCGAACGTGAGGCCGTTCCAGTAAGCACCGGTAGTATTATCCTTTACCATGACCAGCACGCGGTTCATGCCTTCCTGGTAGGCGGCGGGCAGTTCCAGACGGCCCGGGTCCAGGGCGGTACCGCTGAGCACCGGCATGGCGTTGACGTACGGTTTGTTGGGCGAGAGCACGGCCCCCAGCGGGGTAGTGTTGTCCACGATAACGGTGCGGTTGGTGGGCGGCACCTCCGCTTCGTTGGCCGAGTTGAAGCCGGTGGTCGTGAAAATATAAGTGGAGTTGTCCACCGTAAAGGCCACGCCGCCGGTGACGTTCATGGACCAGGCGCCGGCGGTGGCCGTCACGTAGGTATAGGTATCTATGGCGAGCCAGGACTGCGTGGCCTCTTCCCACCAGCGCACGGGCTCTTTAAGTTTTTTAACGCGCACCTGCACGCTGTTGACGGGGCGCAGGTTGGTGCCGTTGCCTATGATGGCCAGCAGGTCCGTGGCCTTATAATTCCCCCACTCGTTGGAGGGAGTGTTGATGAAAGTATCCGCCGCCGGAGACACGAAGCTGAAGGTCAGGTCCGGGGAATTCTGGCCCGGATAGGGCCGCACGTTGCCGGCCTTGTCTATGGCCAGCGATTGGATATCGTAGGAATGACCGTTGGCCCAACTGATGGCCGAGGTATCCCAGGTCCAGGTACCGGGCTGGCCGCGGGGGTCGTTGACCGTGCCGGTGGTGAACCAGATGCGGTCGTTCGGGTAGGCCAGCGCGGGGCAGTTCTCCCAGGCGTTGAGATCGTTATTGTAGCAGGCCTGGGGCGCCGTGATCTTGCGCAGGGCAATCTTCACCATCATGGTGTTGCGCAACTCGCCGGGCAGGGTATCCTGCGCGGTGCCGGCGACGCCGGAAATATAGGACTGCGAGCCGGTGGGCGAGGTCACACGCGAATCGGGGTTGGTGGTGTCGCCGGTGAAGTAGTTGGTGGTATAGATGGTCTGGATGTTATAGACCAGGTCGCGCGCCCGCGTCATGGCGTAGTAGGTGGTGCCGTCGGCTATGGCGCCGCCCGGCAGGTTATACACCCAGGTACCCGAGGAAGCGCCGGTGAAGAGCGTCAGGTGCCAGGAGCGCGCGGCGCCGTTGAATCCGGTACCGTCCCACCACTTATTGTCGGTGAGGCGCTGTATGGCCAGGTCCACGCCGGTATCGGTGCTGATGCCGGCCTCGTAACTCTGCGGGTACGCCCAGCCGTGGATGTTCTCCACCGAGTCGTCGGCGGTGCCGGTAATGGCCGGCACGGAGCCGATGAAGCTGTTGTTGGCGGGGAAGGTGATCTTGGACGTGGGCGTGGTAAGGTCCACCGTGAACGTGAAAGTGGAGAAGTAGGCGCCGGAGTTGTTATTGAGAGCGTTATCCTTGGCGTAGTGGTAAATGTAGTACTCGTAGCCGTCCTCCTGGGAGGCCTTGTCTATGACCTTGGTCCAGTTATTGGTGCCGCTCACGCCGAAGGTGTCGGTGGGGGCCGCCGTGGTCCAGTTGTTGTTGATAAAGCTCCAGTAGTTATTCACCGTGCCGGAACGGCGGATGCGCAGGCGCACCTCGTTGACCTGCGAAGGCTCGGTGCCGGCGTCGAACGCCGTACCGGTAATGAGCCCGGTGGCGACGCTGAGGGCGTACCTGTCCGGCGCGGTAATGCCGGTCAGCGGGAGCAGGCTGTCGTATGTGAAATAGTAGGCGGCCGAGCCGTCCGCTTTCAGATTGGCGTCCACCTGCGCCTGCGAAGGAGAGGCCTCCCAGTTGCCGGCCAGGTCCTGCGCGCGTGTCCAGACGGAGATCTTGTTGTTGTTGACCGGGTCCAGAGAGGGCAGCGTCAACCGCCAGGCGCCGTTGGCGTAAGTGGCGGTGCTCCAGTACAGGTACTTATCTCCGGAGTCGGTCCAGTCGTCCACCGTGTTGGCGTAAGGCGGATACTTCAGCATGGCGTTGAAAGTGCCGCGCGCCTTGATGAGCACCTGCAGACCGGAGACCACGCCGGTATCGGTGGCTACGCCGTAGAGCGAAAGGACAGAGTTCTGGTAAGTGACGTTGGCCGGCGCGGTAGTGACCGAAACAGGCGACAGGTTGTCGAACTTTATGACGCGGCCCACGGCAAGCGGCACGTCGGTGTTGGCGGGGTCGGAACCGCCGGGGCCGAATTCGCGGTTCTGGGCGAGGTCATAGGCCCACGGCACCAGCAGGTAGCTGCGCAGGTAAGGGGCGGAGCCGCTCAGGCCGGCCATGACGCTCTGGATATTGGCGGGCACGGTGTACTGCCAGTCCACCACCGGCTGGCCGGCGCCGTAGGCGGCGGTGTCGACGGCGGTCTCGTACCACACGGGGTTGGCGTTGTTGAAGGCGTCGGCGCCGTTCCACCAGTTGCCGCCCACCAGGCGGATGGCCATCTTGACGGTGTAGGTGCCCAGGCCGGCCTCGTAGGTGCGCACGCCGTTGCGCTCGTCCTGGGCGGTGCCGAGGATGAGCGGCAGGGTCCTGACGTATTCCGTCATGGGGCTGGTGACCGTGGCGGTAGGGATATCCAGGTCGAACTTGGTGGTGACCGAGGCTATGCCCGAATAGTTGCCGGCGTCGTCGGCCGAGCGCGCTTCGAACTTGTAACTATGGTCACTGACGAAGGAAATGTCCCTGTCGGTATAAGTCCAGTTGGCCACCGTGCCCTGGGCGGCCAGCCAGACGCTCTCGGTGCAGCCTATGAAGGTCACGCCGTCGAAGCAGGTCCCGTTCACCAGGTCGCTGACGGCCACGGAAACCGTGCTGGGGCCGCTATAGGCCGCGGTCTGGTTATTGGTGGCGGTACCGGCCATCGGGGTGGAAAGGAGGATCTGGGAATAGGTGGCGCCGTTGAGCGGGAAACCCAACGAGACCAGCGGCCCCATTATGTCATATGTGACAGTATAAGTGGAGTATACGCTGGAAACGTTGCCGGCGTAGTCCACCGCCCTGGCCACCAGGGTATAGACCACGTCGTCCTTAAGAGCGGCCGGGGAGAGGGTATAGTACCAGGAAGTCGGCCCCAGTTTAGTGGAGTTTACCGCGGGCCAGGCAGTGGTCTGCCAGCCGGTGCCGTTCCAATAACGGGTGGAGCCGCCGGTACCGGTGGAGATCATGACCTCCACCCGGTCGAGGCCGGCCACGTCCGCGTTGGCGTTGCCGCCGAAACCGGGCAGGCTGCGCACGGCGGTAGTGGTAGGGGTGGTTATGGTGACGGTAGGAGGGGTGTCGTCCACGATGATATGGTTGACGTTCACACCATGGGTCTGAGGATCTTCCCAATTGCCGGCTCCGGAATCGTCGGCGAGGCGGGCATCGTCCATGGCCTTGACCTCTATCTTGTACTCGCGGTCCCCGGCCCAGGTTATATCGTTGAGGTACACCCAGCTCCAGTCCGGGCCCACATAAGAAACTGAAACTGGCTGCCAGGCCGCTTCCGAAGAAATAGCGCTGGTAAAGGCGGACGGCTGCCAATAGAAGGTGGTGGCCCCGGACAGATAACTGAGGCGGATAGTCCCGTCTATGACCCCGGCGTTATTCTGGGTGTAGGCGCTGTCAGAAGCGACGCCGTAGAGACGGGTACTGGTGGCGGCCTTGCCGACGTTAGCCGACTTGTAGCGGCCGCTGAACCCGTCGTGGTCGTCCAGCGGGAAGGTGAAGACCGAGGAAGGAGCGAGCTTGTCTATGTTGATGACCACGGAGGAAATGTCCGTCTGGAAAATGTCCTGCATGTTTCCGGCCACGTCCAGCGCCTTGGTAAGCAGCAGGTATTTCATGCCGTTAGTGCCGGCCACGAAACGCAGGTCCAGGTTGGCCGGCGCATAGGCCCAGCTCGTGGCGTTGGGCGACAGCGTGCCGTTGGTCTTCATGGAGATCCAGACGGGGCTGGCGCCGGGCTCCAGGAAGTCGGTGCCGTTAAACCACAGCGGGGGACTGCCCTGCTGCTGCATGGCCAGGTAGACGTCCGAATTGGTGAAGTTGTCCAACGCCGTACCGCTGACGGCGTTTATCTGCCGTATGCCCTTCTTGTTGGCGTCGTAGGGCGCCGTCACGCGGGCCACGGGAGAAGAAATGTCTATGGTGAACGTGAAGGCCGTGGCCGAACCGAGGTTGCCGGCCTTGTCGGTGGCGTAGAGCTCCACCACGTAGGAACGGTCCTTCTCGAAAGCGAGGCCGGCCGTGAAATAGGAGGTGGTGTAGCCGACGGTCCCGGTCTTCAGGGTGTCGTTCCAGACTATGGAGCCGTCGAGATTGGTATAAGCGCCCGCCGCCGTAAAGGTGGAGGCCTGCCAGTTCCAGTACTGCGAGGCCTCCTGCCGCTTCACGCGGAAATAGGCGCTGACCACGTCGCCGGGAGCCACGTCGGACAGCGTGCCGGCCAGGGAAGTGAGCGAATGCATGAACGATTTATCCGGCATGGTCACGCCGGCCGAAGGCGCGGTGGAGTCCACAATGAACTCCACGCCAACTCCGGGGGATTCGATGGTGCCGTTCACTTCGTGCCGCGCGCGGGAGACCACGCGGTAGCGGCGGTTCACGTTCCACCTGTCGGTGGGGATGGTCCACTGCCAGTTCGGGTTGACGTAGTTATCCACGCCGGCGAAGCCGGTGAAGGCGGTGGTGGAGAGCCAGGCCACGCCGTTCCACGCCAGGTCGTCGTTGCCGGAGCCCTCGGTGAGGTCCGGGCCGTAGTCCACAACGCGCACGGCCACCGTAGTGGCGTAAACCGCGGTACCTATAACGGTAGGCGCGGGAGCCGGCTTATAATGCGGCACGCTGGGGTCCGGCGTGGTAATGGAGGACACCGGGGGCGGCGGCTTCAGGGTGAACTCTATGTAGGGCGACAGCGGGCCGGTCAGGCCGGGCTTGGGGACCTCGTTGCCGGCCTGGTCCACGGCCTTGGCGAAGACCTTGTAGCTGATGCCCGACAGCGGGGCTATCCAGGTGGGCGTGGAGACCCCCGTGGCGGTCCAGTTATTGCCCACGATGGTAGCGTCGTAGAACAGCTCCTCGGTGGAGTCCCAGGCATGGGTGGCGAAGTTCCAGTAGCGGGCCGTATCCATCTTGAAGTAGGACAGCATCACGCGGTCCAGCACGCCGGGCGCGTAATCTTCCGCGTTGCCGGAGATATTGTTCAGTTCCGCCTGGATAATGGTGCCGTGCGACGGGTACGTGATGGTTGAAATCGGGTTCACGAAGTCGGCCTTGACGGTGGTGGCCGTGGCGTAGACCAGCTGGTAGTTGCCCGCCCGGTCGAAGGCCCAGGCGTTCATCTCGTAAGTCTCGCCGGTAGCCCACGGCGCGGTATTGAGCTGCCACCAGGTGGCCGACGGGCTCAGGGAGCCGTAGGAGACCACGTTGTTGGAGACCGCGGCCACGGCCCAGGAAGACCCGATTATGCTCCAGTACTTGCCGGCGTTGGGCCCGGTCAGCTGTTTGATGCGCACGTTGACGTCCTGCACCATGCCGTTAGGCTTATCATAGGAACCGCCGGTTATCTTACCGGTGGCGCTGATGTAGCCGTTGTTGTACGGGTAGAAGATAGCGGCGGTAGGCCGGGTGACGTCATAGACAAAAGAGGTCTTAATAGCGTAAGTTTCCTGGTTGGTGGCCGCGTCGAAGGCGTTGGTCTCCACCCGGTATACCTGGCTGTCGGGTCCGCTGAACATGTTGTCGGAGATGGGCATAGTCCAGTTGGCCAGCGGCGGGTCGGCGAGGAACACCGTGGGGCTCACGCTCCAGGAGCCGCCGTTCCAGTACCAGCCGTCGGCGGCGCGGGACAGGTAAACGCGCACCTGCGAAACGCCCGAGGCGCCGGGGTCGTAGCTGGTGCCGGCCAGCGCTATGGGCAGGGCGTTGAGGTGCTGCCAGGCGCCGGGCACGGTCACGGTGGAGACCGGGGCCTCGTTGTCGAAGAGGAACGTGGCCGTGGAATAGACGTTGTCGTAGTTGCCGGAGACGTCCAGGGAGCGCGCCCGCACGCGATAGGTGAAAGCGCTGGTCCAGGTGGAATTCTGGATGGCGTAGGTCCAGGCCGCGGAAGTGGTGTACAGGGTCGCCTGGGCCTGCAGCCAGGGCGCCTGGTCCTCGGTCTTGCCCGGGTCGGACCAGGGCGGGCTGAGCGACGGGTCGTAGTAGCGGCCCTGGGACGGCAGGAAGACCGTGAACCGCACAGAATCTATGGCCACATTGTCGTCAGCGGTACCGGTGATGTTGACCAGGGTGTTATGGTTGGCTACATTGGGCAGGGTAATGGCGGTAACCGGCCGTTCGCTGTCGAAAGTGACCACTCTGCCGGTCCCGGCCGGAATGTCCGCCTCCAGCGGTTCCGAGCCCTGGGGCCCGAATTCCCTGTTAAGCGCCAGGTCGTAGGACCAGGTCACTATGCGGTAGCTGCGGGCCGGGTCCTGGCTGGCAGACTCATTCATCTTCGCGATCATGGCCCCGGGCAGATCGTAGCGGAACTGGTTGGGCGCCACCGTGGTGGAATTGACGGCCTCGTACCAGACGGGATTGCCGGCCGTGAACACGGAGCCGTCCCACCAGCCGACGTCCGTCGTCAGACTCTTTACAGCGACCTTAACGGTATAACTGGAAAGCTTCGCTTCCCACTGGCGCGCGCCGTAGCGCTCGTCGGTGGCGGTACCGGCTATGTAGGCGAACCCGGTGGTAAGGCCGGGAAGCGGGTAGGTCACCGCCGAGGTGGGCTTCTCCACGTCGTAGCGGAAGATGCGGTTGGAAACCGCGGAATCGTTGCCGGCGAAGTCCGTGGCCCGGGCCTCTATCTGGTAGCGGTGGTCGTTGACAAAGGAGAAGCCGGCGCGGTCATAGCCCCAGGTCGCGGGATCGCCTTCGGTCTTCAGCCACTGCGGACAGCCGCCCCAGCCGGAACCGGTGAAACAGGCTGGCCCGCCGTCCAGGTCGGTCACCTGCACCGCCACCGTGCTCACGCCGGTGTAAGCCGAGTTCTGGCCCGGCTGGGAAGATGTACCAGCCAGCGGGGTGGAGATCTTGATCTGCGAGTAAGCCACGTCGTTGAGCGGAAAACCCACGGCGACCACAGGCGGCGTTATGTCGTAAGTAAATACGGAGGTGGAGTAAGCGGTGGAATAATTGTTGGCGTAGTCCAGGGCCCTGGCCGACAGGGTATAGACAACGTCGTCCTTGAGCATGCCGGCGTCGGCCAGGCAGTACCAGGAAGTGGAACCCAGCTTATTGGTTATGTTCCAGGTCTCGGCGGAGGTCTTCCATTCGCCGGCGGTCCTGTCCCAGTACCGGTTGCCGTCCACACCGGTGGTGGAAATGCGCATCTCGGTCCACTTGTGGCCGGCCAGCAGCGCGTCCACGTTGCCGTCGCCGCGGGTGAAGGCCTTGAGGGCCAGCACCGTGGGCGTGGTTATGGTCACCGAGGGAGGGGTGGCGTCCACGATGAACCGGCGGGAAGAATAGGGCCAGGCGCTCCAGTTACCGGTCCCGGAATCGTTGGAGAGGCGGGAGTCGTCCATAGCCTTGATCTCCAGCAGGTATTCCTTGTCGCCGGCGGGCCAGGCGATGTCCGTCATGTAGTCCCAGTTCCAGGTGGGCCCGGAGCCGGAGAGGGAGGTGTTATTCCAGGCCGTTTCCGAGGAGATCGCCACGAAGGCGCCGCCGTCCCAATAATAGGTGGTGACGCCGGACAGATAGCCCAGGCGGATGCTGACCGTGGCCACGGTGGAATGCACCACCGCCGGCGAGTCGTAGGCCGTACCCTTGAGCTGCGTGGAGTTGGCTATCTTGCCTATCACGCCAGGCTGGTAGCGGCCGCTGACCCCGTCGGAATCGTCCAGCGGCACGGCCATGAGCGCGGCCGGCGCGGACTTGTCTATCTTTATGACCATGGATGACTGGCCCACGGTATAGGACTGCTGCGTGTTGAGCGCCACGTCCACGGCGCGCACCAGTATCAGGTAGCGGTAGTCCTCGGCCATGGCCGTGTCCAGGCCGGCGGGCGCGTAGGCCCAACTGGTGGCGTCGGGCGACAGGTAGCCGTTCACCCCGTCGGTCACGTCTATCCATTGCGGCGGTTCGGCGGTCTGGGAGAACGCGGCGCCGTCGAACCAGGTCTGCGTGGGAGCGAACTTGCGGATGGCTATCTGCACCCCGGAGTTGCGGTGGCCGTCGTAGGCGGTACCGGAAACGGAAACCAGCGAGCGGATGCCGCTGCCGTTGGCGTCGAAAGGCACCAGCACCCTGGCCACAGGCGAGGAGCGGTCCAGGGTGAAGGTCTGCTCCGAGGCCGTGCCAAGGTTGCCGGCCTTGTCAGCGGAGAAGAACTGGACGGTGTAGGACTTGTTATCCTCCCACGCTCCGGAGTTGGTGAAGTAGTCCGTGGTGTATTTATACAGACCGCCGTCGAAATAGGCTGCCAGGTCGGTGTAGCCGCCGGACAGGGCGGTAAAGGTGGAAGCCTGCCAGTTCCAGTATTCGGCGGCAGCCTGGCGCTTGACCCTGAAATAGGTGTTATTGAGCGCGCCGGGAGTCAGGTCGGAGGCGACGCCTTCAAGGGTGCCCAACTCCCTCATATACGCCTGTGACGGGGTATTGATCGCCACCGCCGGGGCGGTGGAGTCTATCACGAACTCGCGGCCGCCGGTGGGGGTTTCCGGCACTATGCCCAGCCAGGCCTTGGACCGCACGCGGTATTTACGGTTGCCGTTCCAGGCGGAAACCGGCAGGGTGAACTGCCAGTTGGTGCCGTCGAAGCTCTGCACGCCCGTATACAGGTTGGGGTCCGACGATGCGAGCTGCCAGGTCACGCCGTCGTAAACGAGGTCGTCCGCGTTGCCTTCCGTGAGGTCGCCGCCGTAGTCGGTGATGCGCAGCTGCACGGTACTCGCGAACACCGCCGTACCTATTATGGACTGGCTGGGGTTGGGTTTCCAGTGCGGGATGGTCACGTCGGGGGTAAGCACCTCGCTCAGCGGCAAAGGGGTGCGCAGGCGGAACTGCACCAGAGCAGAATCATAGAATGGCGAACCTGGCTTTACCACCTGGTTGCCGGCTTTGTCCAGGGCCTTGGCGAAGATCTGGTAATCCACGCCGAGGTCCGTGGTTATCCACGTGGGCGTGGAGGCGCCGGTAGCCTGCCACTTCTTATTGACGGTGTCCACCGTGGTGGCCTCGTAAAAAAGTTCGGTGGCGGAATTCCAGTTGCCGGCCGCCCTGTCCCAGTAGCCGGGCGGCACGGTGACCTTGTAGTAGGAGACCAGCACCTTGTCCACCTGGCCCGGCGCCAGGTCCGACGCCGAACCGGAAACAACGGTGAGGTCGGTGGTGAGGTCGTCGCCGTTATTGGGATAGGTCACGCTGGAAGAGGGCAGCGTGAAGTCGGCGGCCACGTTGGTGGCCGTGGAATACGAGAGCACCCAGTTGCCGGCCTTGTCGCGGCCTTTCACGTCCACGGTGTAGATATAGCTGGATTCCCAGTTGGCGGAATTCAACTGCCACCAGGTGCCGTTGGGGCTCAGGGCGCCGTAAAGGTTCACGTCGTTCCAGACCTCCGGGGCGCCGGTATTAGTCCAGTTGGAAATGGAACTGTCCCAGTACCAGCTGTCGGAGTTGCGCTTTATGCGCACATAGACGTTGCTTACCCGGCCGGGCCAGAGGTCGGCGGCCGTGCCCTCCACCTTGCCGCCGGCGGAAACATAGCCGTTGGTTACGGGATAGGTGACGGTGATAGTGGGGCTCTGCACTTCATACACGAAAGTGTGAGTGGCGCGCACGTGCTCGTAGTTGCTGGCCCAGTCGCGGCATTCGGTGTAGAGGTAGTAGACGATGTTCGGCGTCCACATGTCGTCGTCGCCGATAGGCGGCATGTTGTAAGTATACGGCTCCGCGGAGGAGTCGTAGTTGCCGTCCACCGGCGTGCCGTTCGGCCAGGAAGAGGCGTTGGCCGGCACGTCGCCCGCCGCCCAGGTGGCGCCGGTGAAGTAGGAAGTGGTCCCCCCCACTATCTTCTTCAATATGATCTTGAGCCCGCTGACCTTGCCTATGGGCGGGTTGTCTTTGGCGGTACCCGTGACCTGGGCCAGGGTGGCGCGGGTGTTAAAGTGAGCGTCGTCCGCGGGGAAACCTATGAGGCTGTTAGGGGCCTCGTCGGGCATGGGCTGATAAACGTCGTACGTGAAAGTGCGGGTATCCAGGCCTATCTCGTAATTATTGGCCTGGTCGTAGGTCTTGGGGATTATCCGGTAGTTGTTGCCGTGCTGCCACTTGGCGTCGGTGATATTGTAACTCCAGGTACCGGAGGAATACCCCACAAAAGTCGCGTCCACCTGGTGATCCGCGTCGAACATGTCATCCAGCAGGTCTTCGTCCCAGTCCAGGGTGTTCTTATTGAACACCTTATTGGAACTCATGTCGCGGATATGCAGCTTAACTGAGCTTATCCGGGGAACATAGTTGACGCTGTCGTCATAGTCGCTCGCCGTGCCCTGTATCACCGGCAGGGTGTTGGCGTAACCGTTGGCCGGGATGTTGGTCAACTTTGACGACGGGCGGCGCGGGTCGTATGTAAAATCCACATAGGGCAGGTTGGCGTAAACGCCGCCCTGCTCACGGTTGCCGGCCGGGGGCGGGGCGTTACCAGGGGCGGCCGTATCGCGGGCCTCGGTACGGATGCGGAACACGCCGCCGTTGGACCACAGGCCGCCGCCGGCGGACCAGGGAACGCCGGCCACCGAGTATTCCCAGCCCGCGCCGATGCTGGCGGAGTTGCGCACGGGGCAGATGTCGTTGCGCCAGATGCCGCCCGAGCCGTCCCAACAGTAGGGCGTGCCTGAAGGTATATTGTCTATCTTCTCTATGTAAACATAAACGCCGCCCACGCTGCCGTCGGGCGGGTTAGGATAATCCTGCACGCCGCCCTTTATATTGGTCAGGTCGTGCAGGTTATTGACCGTCTGGGTGGCCCGCTCCACCCCGTTCTCCACCAGCTTACTGACGGCCGAAGTAGGAAAGTTGACGTCGTAACGGAACTGCCTTTCGTTCACACCCAGAGTGAAAGAAGGATCCAGGTTTCCTATATTGTCCCGCGCGCGCGCCCTTATGCGGTACTCGCGGCTCTCGGTCCAGTTTATGCCCGGGGGCGTATAGCTCCAGGACGGATAGCCGCCGCTCACATAGGTATAGGTGCTGAAGTCGCCTATGGAGGCCACCCAGGCGGAACCTGTCCAGGCAAAGGCAGGGGTGTCGGCCGGGTAAACTATCTCTATTTCCACCTGCTTTATCTGGGAAGCCTGCGGCAGGTCCTGCGCGGTACCAGTGATGGAGACCAGCTGGTTGCGGAAAGCCGTGTCCGGCGTACCTATGTAGGTAGAGGGGTTCTGGTTATCGCAGACGAAACTGTTGGAGGAAGTGCCGATCGTCCAGGTGTTCTGGTAGTTGCCCACCAGCGAGCTGTTCTTGGCGCTGTCCATGGCGGTGACCACCAGCAGGTACTGGTTGCCGCCGGCCAGCGGCGGGGCCGTATAGGTCCAGGACGAAGTCCAGATATCCGCATCGGGCATCTCGGCCAGGGCGGGCGCGGTGTTGCGCCAGTCGCCGTTGTAATACCAGAGTTTGTTAACCTTGTCAAAGAGATAGACCTTCACCGCGCCGCCAATTGTCGGACCAATACCGGAGTGCTGGTCGTAATAGGTACCGTAGAAGACGGGCAGGGTGCCGGCCACGCCGCCATCTATGGGGTAGGTAATACCCGAGGTGGGCCGCACCGCGTCCCAGTAGAAAGTGAAGGTGGAGCGGGTTATTTCCTTATTGGGGTCGGCTGCGTTCAGGCTGTTCACCACGCTGTCCTGCGCCCTGGCGGAGATGTAATAGGTGGAGCCGGTGGTCATCTGAGCCGGGGCCGGGATCTGGCCGTTGATAAAATACTCGTGCCAATCCACCAGGTAGGAGCCGTTGCCGTCGTCGGAGTTCAGCCAGAGGTTGTCCACGTCCTGCGGCGGGGCGCCGGCCTGCCACAGGGAACCGTCCCAGTAAAAACCCGTGCGCCACAGCATCCACTTCACCAGGGAGATCTTGCCGTTAGGGGAGTTGTCCAGCGCCGTACCGCTGATGGTCTCCAGCCCGCTCACGAACATCCCTTCCGTGGGGAAGGTCATGGTGGAATCCGGGACCTCGGCCGGGGCCGGCTGGTACTCGTCGTAGTAGAACGTGGTGGTGGACCAGCCAAGGGTGTAGTTACCCACGCTGTCCTTGGCGCGGGCATAGATCTCGTAGCGGTTGTTGTGCGCCCAGGTCATGGCGTAGGTCCAGCTTATCTGCGCGCCCTTCGAATCGGACGCGGGGCCCGCCGTTACCCAGATAGGGCTGCCGCCCCAGTCGGTCCAGGCCGAGCCGGTCCACACCTTACCGCTGGTAATGTTGCGGATGGTGAGCTCCACGCCGCCGGCGCGGAGGAAATAGTTGTCGACCGCGGTACCCTCCACGGCGGCCATGCTCTTGCGGGAGGTGTTATTCACCGGCTGGGTAACGTACACCTCGGGCCTGTCGTTATCGCAGGCCAGCCAGATCGGGATGTCGCCGTAAGTGTTGGCGTACGGCCTGGAGAAGCCGCCCAGGTTCCGGACGTCGGCGGCATAAACATAATAGTCGGCGGTGCCGTTGACGGTAAGATTGTTGGCTCCGGCCACGGTGGCGTTGCCGTAGTCCTTGGTGTCCATCAGGGAAAGGCGGTAATGATTGCCGTTGGCGCTGCCGGTGGAGAAGAAATACACGTAATAGCTCTCGCCCGCGGTAAAGCTGCCCCCGGGGAAGGGCTTGCCGGCGGAAGGCTGCCAGCCCCAGGTGGTACTGATATCCCCGGCCGCCGCGTAAACAGTGGTGTCCACCACCACGGTATAGGGAGAAGCGGCCTTGACCACGCGCAGGTTCAGGCGGTCCGCGGGGGTTCCCACTTTCTGCAGGAAGATCTTGGCGCTGACCACATTACGGGTATTGGCGTCGGCGGTGAAGTAGTAGCCCACGCCCCTGGTCCCGTAGATATTACCTTGGTCCAAAATATTCTCCAGGGAATTAGGGGTGGTGGTTACTATCCCGCCTTCGCTGACCAGCAGGCCTTCATTGCTGCTAGCGGTGAACGCGGCGTATGGCTGGCCCTGGTAATAAGCGCCGGAATCATAGCGCAGCACAAAGGAAGGCATGGCGTTGGAGATCAGGGTGTAAGGCTCGATGTTGCTGCGGGAGTAATAGACCTGCAGGTTATTGTCCACCACGCCCGACGGATAAACGAGGTTCCCGCCGCCATCCACGGTGCTCGCGTTGGAGTAGCCGAAAATCGTGCCGGCCCTGTTGGTGAAGTTGCTGGTCATGGCCGAGGGGCGCATGAGGATGTAGTAGTCCAGCCCGGCTTCCACCGGGGTAGCGCTGGTAGCCTGCACCTGCCAGTAAGCCCACCCGGAGTTAGCGCCGCCCTGGTTCACGTTGGCGTAAGCCAGGTAGGTCTGGGCGCTGGCAGTGGCGCCAAGCGCCGTGGCTATGCCCATGGTCATGGCCTGGTTGGCGGTAGGCGAGCGGCCTATGGCCATGGAGATCTGGTCTATGACGCCGTCGTACTGCGCGGTGAACCGGAAGGCTATGGTGGTGCGGGCGGCGGTGGAACCCCAGTGGCGGCCGTGCAGTTCGTACATGGCGTAGTTCACGCCCCACTCGTAGTCCGCGGCGCGCAGTTCGGAGACGGGGAGCAGGACGCCGGCCAGGGCCAGCAGCGGCAGCGCCGCGGCCCGGAGCAGCCGGGTCGCGCGCGCGATGATTATGTTCTGTCCTTTAGGCGCCATTTTTATAAACGACAAGGAACGGCCCGGCCAAGGATGTTGCGGTCCTTTGTCGGGTCGTTCAGTGCCATTCCATTATAATAAATAATTATTGTTACGCAAATGTTACAGAACGCGAAATTCCGCGTTTCCTGTCCGGACAATAAAATAGCCGCTACGGCAAAAGCCGCACCGGCTCCTAAAAACATATAACAGAGGGTATACAACCGCTCTTTCATAGTCATCTTCGGCAGCCAGGCAACCCCTACGGGCCCTCGGCTTTGCGCCGCCGGCTTTGGCCGGCTTTGCTATTGTCGGATACTTCAAATAAACGCCCCGCCCTTTTGGGACACTCACCGCACGCTACTGCACCGCACCGCACGTACCGCGTCTGTCTGCGACCGAGACCGCAACCGCACGACCGCACACCGCTGCTGCCAAGCCAAAAGGGCGGGGCACCGCAACCAACACCGCGCTGCAATCATATTATAGCAGATAATCCCGCCTTGTCAAGGCCTACCCGTTGACTTGTCAATACTCTGCCCTGTATTAAGCAGCAGGAACTTGGCCGCGAAAGGGTTAGCGGGCTCCACCTTCAACAGGTCCCGGTAGGCCAGCTCGGCGGACTTATAGTCTTTTCTTTCCGCGAAAAGCCCTCCCAGCATCTGGTAGGCCCTGGCATTGTACGGATTCAGGGCCACCGCCTCTCCGAAGGCGCGCAACGCCTCCTCCTTGCGCCCCAGCCGGTTCAGCGCCATGCCCATATTGTAGTAGGCCGCGTCCATCCAGGGAGCGGTCCTGATCACCGCGGCATACAACCCCACCGCATCCTTCTCCCTGCCCTTGAGGCTATAGATCGTCGCCAGGTTCATGAGCGACTTGTAGGCGCGGCCGTCGGAGAAATAGACGGCTTTTTCGAAAGCGGCCAGGCTCCGGTCATAAAGGCCGAGGTCATAGTAGCCGGCGCCCAGCGTATTGTAGGCGTCTACGTAGGCGGGATCGAGCCTGAGGGATTCCTGCGCGCTGGCGATGGCCTCCTGGTAGCGTTTTTCCCGCAGCAGGGTCACGCCCAGGTTATTGTAGGCCCTGGCGGAAGGGGAAACCCTAACGGTCTCCTGCCACAGCCCGGACTCGCTGTGCCAGTCCAGGTTCCGGTAAAAACCGCGGACGCCCCAAAGGCCGGCCAGCAGCAGGGCCAGGGCCGGCGCCAGCCGGGCCAGGCGGCCCGCGGGAGGCAGCTCTGTCAGCCCCCAGGCTATGAAAGCGCAGAAAGCGGCCGAGGGCAGGTACAGGCGCTGCTCGGCGAAAGGCCTCCCTTCTATGGGGACCAGGTTGGAAACGGGCACGTACAGGACCCAGAACAACAGCAGCCACAGGGCGCCGCGCCGCCGCCCGGAGAACCAGAGGGCCGGCGCGCCGGCCAGGAAAACAGCGGCAAAAGCGTACTGCGGCCAGGCGGCACCGGCCGCCGGCAGCGGGCGGTCGATGGAAAGAAAGACCGGCCAAAGCAGAGTTTTAAGATATTCCCCGGCGGCCGCGGCCATGAGCGGAAGGCTGGGCCCGGAGGCCGAGCCGCCGAAAGCCCCCCCCGCCATCACCAGTTGCCTGAAAATGAAATAGGCCGCCAGCAGGCTAAAAGCGGGCAGCAGGCCCGGCCAGCCGTCCTCCCAGTCCCGCCCCGACTCCAGATTGCCGTAAACGAGCGCCAGGGCCAGCATGAACGGCAGGGTCAGGGCCATTTCCTTGGCCATAAAAGCCGGCACCGCGGCCGCGGCCGAAAGCCACAGAAAAAGGACCCTGGAATTCCGCCGGTACAGGACGAAAAGTCCGGCCGAAGCGAAACAGAAAAGGGCGCAAAGTATGTCGGAGCGGTTCTTGACCCAGGCCACGGACTCCGCGTGAGCCGGATGCAGGGCGAAAAGCAGGCCCGCCAGCAGCGAAAAGGTCCCGCTGCCGGTCAGGGAGAGGCAGAAAAACCAGAAAGCCGCGGCCGCGGCGGCGTTCAGGAGCACGTTGGTAAGGTGGTAGCCGCGTGGGTCCTCCTTCCACAAGGCGTAATCCAGGGCAAGGGTTACCGTACGCAGCGGCCGGTAGCGGCTGCCGGCGCCGGCTTCGTACACGTTCACGTAGCCGGGCCGGAAAAAATCCGGGATATTGGACAACCGCCTGATATGCACGTTGTCCCTCACCAGATATTCGTCCTCCCAGTGAAAGGTGGAGGTGACGGAATTGGCGTAGCCGAGGAAGGCGGCGAAGAAAACTATCACCGCGCAGAGGGTTTTATTTTCGGCGATCTTCATTCAGCAGTTTCCTGATCTCGGCCGCCTTTCTTTCAGCGCCTTCATGCCCCGGCGCCGAGGCCAGCACGCGCGAGTACTCCGAAAGCGCCTCGAGATACATCTTTTTCCTGTAATAGATCCCGCCCAGATTGTACGAGGCCTGGTAAAAGCCCGGGGCGGCCGCCTGCGCCCGCTTGAAAAATTCCACCGCCCTGGCCTCGTTCCCGGCCATGTCGCTGAGTATGGCCAGGTTATTGAGGGCGTCGGCGTGAGCCGGAGCTATCCGCAGCAGGGCCTCGTAAGCCTCAGCGGCAGGGCCGAATTCGCCTCGGTTCCTGTGCAGGGAGGCGAGGTTATAGAAAGCGTCGGCATATTCCGGCGACAGCGCCGCCGCCCGGGAAAAAGCGGAGCGGGCTTCCTCGTCGCGCCGCAGGGCCATGTAGACCACACCCACGGCGTTCAAGGCCTCAGGGTGGTCCGGACGCTCTTTCAGCAGTTCCTGCCCGAGGATCAGGGCTTCCTGCGACTTGCCGGCCTCGAGCTTGAGCCTGAGCAGGCCCAGCCTGGCCCTGGCGGCCAAGGGGAACCGCGAGAGCGCCTCGGAATAGACCTGTTCGGCCTTCTGCCTGTTGCCCAGCCTGTAGAGCAGGTCGGCGATGTTGAGGCGCGGGGAGAGCTCGCCAGGGGCCATGGCCATGGAGAATTCATATTCCCTGGCGGCGTCGTTGAAGCGGCCGGCGCGCTCGTAAGAAACTCCCAGGTTGTTGCGGGCGCGGGGCGAGGCGGGCGAGGCCGCCACCGTCTTTTCCCACAGCCGCACGGGATCTATCCAGTCGAAATTACGGGCCGCGGCCGCGCCGCCGAAGAGCAGGCACAGCGCCAGGAGGGAGTAACGCCAGGCTTTTACCGGCCTGTAGGCCGCGCCGCAGGCCAGGCCCAGGCCCAGCACGGCCATGTAGAGCCGCTGTTCGGCTATGGGCCGGCCCGTGGTGAACCGCGTGTCCAGGAAAGGCACCAGGCACAGCACTATCCAGGCAGCCGAATAAAGCAAGACCCTGTTGCCGGCGCGGACCCCGTAGAAGACCAGGCCGGCAAGAAGCAGCGGCCCGGCCGCGTCCAGGAGGGTCACTACTCCCCGGTCGGCATTAAGCCCCAGCGGCAGGAAGACCAACCGTGAATACTGGGCGAAGCCTAGCAGCGCCTCTTTAAAGTGGAAAGCGGCCATGCCAGGGGTCCTGCGCAGGGCGTAGACGGCGAACAGCAGGAAAACGGCGCTCATTACCCACAGCGGCAGGGTTTTGCCCAGGGCCTCCCGCGGCCGCTCCCCGCGGGCAAGCCAGAGCCAGGCAGCCAGCAGCGCCGGCAGCATGACGGCGCTCTCTTTTGAGAACAGCGCCAGCAGGAAAAATACCGCCGAGGCCGCCCCCAAAACCGGCCGTCTCCCTTCATTTTCAAAGGACTTAATAGCCAGGCCCGCTGACAGCGCCGCAAAGATGAACATCAGGATGTCGGTGACGTTCTTAAGCCAGGCCACGGATTCCACGTGCACCGGGTGCAGGGCGAAGACCAACGCGGCGGCGAAAGCCTTGTCCGGGTCCCGGAACAGCAGCCAGGCCAGCCACAGGGCCAGGCAGGCCGCGGCGGCGTTAAGCAGCACGTTCACGGCGTGATAACCCGCCGGCCCGCGGCCAAAAACCTTCCATTCCGCCATCAGCAGGAGCGAACGCATGGGCCGGTAACGGCTTTCGGCGCCGGGGAAATCCCGCTTCCAGTACCCGGTCGAAAAGACCTTCCCGGCGTTGGCCAGGCTGTGCACCACGCTGTCGCCGGTAATGATATCCTCGTCGTCCCACATGAACCCCCCGAAAACGGAGGGCAGGTAGACCAGGACGGACAACGCGGCTATCAGGACGTAACGGTTCTTCATTTTTATCCGTTGCTATTGTATTAAATATTACCGCGCCCGGGTCCGGCCGCCGAGCCTGGCGGCCTCGGAGAACATTCCGGCCGCCTCACCGGGTCTCCCCCGCAGGCGCAGGATCTCGCCCAAAGTGGAGAAGGCTGGCGGGAAATAACCGAACCGCGCCGTAGCCTCCCTGGCGGCCGTCTCCGCCTCGTCAAGCAGGCCGGCGCGGGCCAGGACGCGGGCCGCGTTAACCCAGGAATCGGGGCTGCCCGGCTCTTTTTCAAGGCCTGCCCGCGCGGCCGCGGCGGCCTTTTCCCGCAGCCCGTCCACAAGGTACAGGTCGGCCAGCAGGAAATGAACTTCCCCCCCGGCAAAACCGCCCTCCAGGGCGGCCTGGCACAGGGCCAGCGCCCCGGCCCGGTCGCCCGAAGCCTTCTTCTGAACCGCCAGGTTCACCATGGCCACCAGGGAACCGGGGAAAGCCTTCAGGTCCGCCTCCGCCAGCGCCGCCGGCGACCGCCAATCGGCGTTGCGCGCGTACACGCGGACGGCCGAAGCTCCGAGGGCCACCATAACGGCCGCCAGGGCAGCGGCGCGGGCTTTGCCGCCCGCCGCCGAACCGCGGGCGAACAGGATCCCCGCCAGGGCGCAGAAAAGGGCCGAGGGAACGTAGACGAAGTGTTCCTGGACGCGGCTGGTAAGGGGTACCAGGCCGGAAACAGGCAGCAGGGCGGCGAAAAAAGCGAAGGCGAAAAGGGCCCAGGGCCGGACCAGCCGGGACATTATGCCCCAGGCCGCCAAAGCCAGCAGCGCCAGCCAGGCCAGGAGCGCGTTGAAGAGAGAAAAGAAGCCGGTTTCGGGAAGCAGGCGGTCTATCTCCACGCTCAAGGCGGCCGGCCAGACCAGCAGTTTTAAATAGTAGCCAGCCAAGGCGGGGAACTGCAGGAGGGCGGTAAAGGAACCTTGCGCGGAAAAACCGAAGGCCGCGTCAGCTTGGGCATTATCCAGAAAGACAGGCCCCGCCCTGAACCAGGCCAGGCGCCAAACCGCGAAGAGCAGTGCCGCGGCCGCCAGGAGCGCCGGCAGGCGCCAGGCGCGGCGCAGCCCGCCCCTGGAATACTCGTAGATAAGCAGCAGGACCGGGAAGGCCAGGGCCATTTCCTTGGAAAACAGAGCTAGCAGGAACCAGGCGGCGGTCCACGCCAGGCGCCCCGAGAGGTAGGCCAGCGAAGCCGCGCAAAGAAAAAGCAGGCAGAGCATATCCGGCTGGCCGTTGGAAATGTAGTTCAGGGCCTCCGTATGCGCAGGGTGCAGTAAAAATAAGGCGGCGGCGGCCGCAGCAGCGGGCCTGGAGCCTGAAACCCGGATCACCACCAGGCAGAGCAGCACGGCGTTAAGCGCGTGAACCAGCAGGTTGAACAGGCGCCATAGCCTGGCGTCGGTCCCGAACACCCTGTACTGCGCGAAGCGGAAAGCGGTCACCATGGGCCGGTAGGCCACGGAACCGCTCAGGACGAAATAGTCCCTGGAAAAAAGTTTGGGGAAATTCGAGAGGTCCCTGATGGCGGCGTTGCCGGCTATGTGCGGGTGATCGTCCCGGTGAAAGCCGTTATTGAGCGAGGCCGAGTAAACGGCGAAGAAAGCCAGCAGGGCCAAAGCCAGCATAGGGTTGTCCCGGAAGAACTCCCTGAACCTCTTCATCCGCCCGCCTTTTTGCCCGCCCCCGGGATAAGTCCACGCTCTTTCAGGAAAGCGGCCAGCGCCCCTGCGGCTATCTCCTGGGCGAGTTCATTGGGATGCTGGTCCGAGGACGCGGCCCAGAGTTTTCTTTCCCCGTGAACCGCGAAAGCCGGCAGGAGATCGAGAAAAGGGATCCCTTCCGCCGCGCAAAACTCACGGAGAGCGGCATGGGCCTCCCTGAAAGGGTAGTCGCGCAGACTATAGAGCAGCGGATAGAGCATGATCACGAGGCGCCCGCCGTCGGCCTTGACTTCCGCGTTCAGCCGCCTGAGCACGGCGAACTTTTTGCCGGCCTCCGCCCCGGAGAAGGCCTCCCGGTAAGCTTTCACGGTAGCCCGCGTCCCGCCCCTCCGTTCCAGCGCCCCGGCGAAGCGGTCTACTACCGCGGAATATTTCCTCAGCCCGGCCGAGGGCGGAGCGTTGTTGCCGTCTATAAGGTCGGACGCCGGCCGACCTCCGGGCAGGTCCAGCCCGAAGTCGTTCAGCACGAAACCGTAGACCGCGAGCCGCGGTTTTTTTGCGCGGCCCGCTTCCAGATATACACGCTCCACTTCCTCCGCCCCGACCCCGACCACCCCCGCGTTGAAAACAGTCAAACCGCCGCCTTCCGCGGCCAGAAGTTTCTCCAGGCGGGCGGCGCAGGTGTCCGCGTAGCGCACGCCGCGGCCGAAGGTAAAAGAATCCCCCAACATGACGATTCCGACCCTCCCGGCCTCCCCCGCCCCCCCGCCCCCGACCGGCCCGTCCGGCAGCCTGAAACCCCTCCGGTCGGAGTTATACCGGAGGCCGTACACCGGCCTGGCGCCGTCCATAGCCACGAGTTCGTAGTAACCCCTGGGATTGTCGTAATAAAGGGCGCTGCTGTTAAGCGGGCCCACCCCTGGCCCGGCCAGGCGCAGGCCCGCCTCCAGCACGACGAAAGCCGCGCCCAGGCTCAACAGCAGGTAAGCTCCCTTGGCGGCCAAAAGCCGGCGGCCGGCGGGAACTGTCCGGTTCCGCGGGTCGGGACTGGAAGGTCCTTTGGTCATTTCACCTCGGGATAGACGTATCAGGGCAGCGCGGAGGCGCCGTGCACCGCGTAAACGTTGCCGTCGTCTGCGGAGAAATATACGGTGCCGTCGGCGCCCACGTTAGGGTCCGCGGTGATGGAGGCGGCGGCCGGCGGGGCCAGGGGGCCCCATTTCACGGAGCCGTCCGTGTTCAGATCGTACAGGTCCGTACCGGCGTCCACCAGGTACATGCTGCTGTCCGGCGCCGGAACGGGCGTATGGGAGAGATTGGCCAGACTGCCGAAGACAAAGCCCGCCCCGGTGGTGGAACTTACGCTGTAAACCGCCGGCACGTCGTCCACTATGTAAGCCGTGCCGTCGGCGCCCTTTACCGGCGCCTCCGTTATTATCCCGGCGGCGGAATAGGGAGCGCCCCACTTGTCGGTGCCGTCGGGCTTGACGGCGTACAGGTCGGAATTATTCTTGACCATGTAGACCATGCCGGCCGGTCCTGCGCCCAAAGGCCCGGACACCCCGGTGGCGTCATAGGAAACGGCGCCGGCCAGACCCGCGGGCGGCACCATCCTGAGAAAGTCATCGCCGTCCACCAGGCAGACGGCGTCGTCCTCGCCTATGACCGGGGGTACCGCCACGTTATTCAGGGCCGTAAAGGTGGACACGCCCGCCCCCGTGAGCGGGTCAAGGGCGTACAACTGCCCGATGTCGCCGTTGTAAAGATACACGGTCCCGTCGCCGCCCACCACTGGCCGCTCGGAGATATTAGTGGGGAAGAGCGAAGAGGGCCCGCCCCATTTCAGGGCGCCGGCAGGAGTAACGGCGTAGGTTTTGGTAGAGTCGGCCACCACGTAAACCGTTCCGTCCGGCCCCAGGACCGGGCCGAAAGAGAACGGGTCCGTGTTTTCCGTGGAGAACACCCATTTCTGGGTGCCGTCGGGGTTTATGGCGTAAAGTTTGTTGTCGGAAGCCGCCGCGTACAGCACCCCGTCAGTTCCGGCCACGGCCGGCAGGTTCACGTCGGCGGAAGGGGTGAACACCCACTTTAACGTGCCCGGGTGGACTGCCGCCACCGTAACGCTGCCCGGGGAAGTATCTTCACCGTCCGAAACCACGCAACTGATGGCGTAAACGCCGGGAGTAGAAGGCGCAAGCCAGTTAACGCTGCTCCCCGAGCCGCCTATGGCGCCCACGGTAGAGGTCCAGACGTAGGTCAGCGGGTCCCCGTCCGGGTCCGAGGCAGAAACGGAAACGACGGCCAATCCGCCGGCCGCCACCATGGTGGAGATCGCGGTGACGCCCGTGACCGAGGGGGCCTGGTTAGGCCCCGCGGGAGCGGCCAAGGATGCGGCCTGCTCCGCCCTCACGGCGTTATCGAGCTTGTTCACGCGCTTTTTAACGGCCGCCGGGCGGCCAAGGCTGAAGCCTGCCGACAGGGAAGCGGCGCAGAAGCAGAGCAAGAGGATGGCGAGCACACGCGTTCTCATGGCCTGCCCCCGAAATAAAAATTGATGCCCAGGTTGATGAGGAATTCCAGGCCGCTTTCTGACAGGTCGGTGCTTTTGTCCGTCAAGGAAACGTGCATGGCGCCGAACTCGGTCTGGACGGCCAGGCGCCGCCCCAGGCGGTACTCCGCCCCGGCGTAGAGACCGCAGCCCCAGCCTTTTCCCTTGGAAACGTCCCCTTTGAAACTCAGGTAGTCGCCCTCCACCGCCCAATAAGGATTAAGGGAGACGCCCCTCAGCCGCGCCGGGTACCGGTAATAGCGCAGGCCGCCGACCAGCACTCCGCTCTGGCTTTGCGCGAGCAGTTCCAGGCCTTTGCCGTCGGCAACGAAATAGCGCAACGCAGCCCCCGGGTAGTTTATGCTCAGATTGTAAGCACCCTTCGTCTGAAGCGGTTTGGAGATCTCCTGCGCGCTCGCGTAGCCCACCGGCCAGGCCATGGCCAGAAAAAGGCACACCCCACGGAGAATGCCGTCCTTGTCCCTGCCGTTCATCCTCATTTTCAAAGTATACAAATTTCTAAAGACGCTCAGGCCGCCGAAAACACCCGGCACGGCCAGGCGGCCCCTCCGACACGTCCTTATAGCGTCGTGATGGCATAAAAAATCGCGTTACAGGGAAGCATAGGCAAATGGCCGCAAAGAACGAGAGCACGCTGAAAAGCGCGCCCGCGTAGAACGCACCGGACGAGTATTCCAGAACCAGCACCTGGCGCGAAAGCGCCGCTGTAATGGCGACGGATAAAAGCCCGCCGTAGTTCTCCACCTCGCCGAAAGTGCTTCTCCACCTGGCGTCATAGTTCTGATTGAACACCACCCTGTCCGGACCACCGGTACTTATCAGCGCCTTGAGCCTGTTCGCCCCGAAATATACCGGCTGGCAGAGGCTGCCGCTCTTCAGACAAAAGGACTCCCCTTTATACGCGGGGTTCGCCCTGGCTCCAAAAGCCGGGTCGACGAGATATCTGGGCTCCGCCGCAGAAGGGAGCAAGATGGCTCCATACCAATTTATGGTCCCGACATTTTGAACGGCATTAAAGTACATCTGCTCCCCGCTCCGCTCCCCGGCCGGAAGCTTTACCTGAAAAAATTCCCGGGCGAACAACTCCGGCGGCCGTGAAGTGTAAAGCCCGCGATACTTCGGGAAAGTGAAGGCCAGAAGCGGGATTATCGCCGCCGCCCCAAGTACCAGCCTCGCGGCCATGGAGATCCGCGGACGGCCGTCCAGGGCCTTGACGACGGCGTCAAACCCCAATGGAAAGGAGACGCAGATCGCGAAGACGATAAAAAAGTCGAAGTATTTATGGGGTTGGCTTATGGTACCGAAGAACGGCAAATAGCGCAGGAGGCGAAATATGTCCACCGGAGAATTTGGCCCCGCCCACAGAACGGAAAACAACGCCCCCAACAACGCCCAGAGCGCGGTCTGTCCGAACCTGAAAAGCAATCCAGCGGCCAACAGCAGCAAAGGCATCATCCCCAGATATAAAGAAACGGCCCTGTTCGGAGTATCAGGCCGGACAAGCCCGCGGGCCAGATCTGCGTACGTGAAAGCCAGAACATCCTTGTATGCCCCAGTATGGGTGTCTATGACCGGGTTAACAATTGAGCCCTTCGCGGCGAACAGCTCAAGGACGGGAACGATCTTTACCATGGAGAAAGCCAGGGCCGCGACAGCCACGGCCACGAATTTAAACAGCAGGGCCGTGTCCAAGCCCACTTTACCCCGCCTCAGTATCGCCGCCCTGCCGACGGAATAGGCGGCCAAGAACAACACGACGACCATGAACGTGGCTTTTCCGTCCATCGCTATAAGCGCCAGCAACGCTGCGGCGTAAAAGCCACGCCGCCTCTCTCCCGAACTCCAGAACTGCTCAAGGCACAGGAGGACGAGCGGGACCAGGAAATAATACAGTTCATTAACGTTCCCGCTGTACAACCGCGTTACGAACCAGCCCGAAAGTCCAAAAACAACCGTCCCTACGGCCGCTCCGGGGGGAGTCACCCCCGCTACCTCACGCAAAAATCTGAACATCGCCGCGCACCCCGCGACAAAGACCAGCAGCGCTATAAGTTTGAGTCCCGCGATCTCCCCAAAGATTACGGTCAGCAGCGAGAACGGGCTTAAGGCCGGGTCCTCCGGATCCGCGATGGAGGGGAACCCACCGTTGAGATATGGCGTCCATAGAGGGAACTCCCCTCCGAGAACGGCCTTCCTCAACAGGAAATGCCTGGTAGAAAGCTGAAGGAAGTCATCGTTGTAGCTTATTTTTTCGAGCGACAGCAAAAGCGGCGATACCGCAGCCAGCAGCAGCATCGCCGCAATGATCCCGTGAAAATGCCGCGCGATGACTTTACTCATACAGGAAACCACTTTATTTTGACGTCATGCCGCGTGGAAATACCGCTCTTTCTCCGCTGCGCAGGAAAGTTATCCGCTGCGATGTAAAGGAACGCTGAGATCATATGATATCCGGGCATGAGGCTCGCTCAGCTGGCCCGCATGGCCCCCAGCAGGCGGCGCGGGTAGCTGCGCAGGTAGGCGTAGAAGCGCAGGTCTCCGTGCAGCAGGCCGGAGAGGAGTTCCAGCGGTTTTACCACGAAGCCGGGCAGGAAGCGGAACAGGCGCCAGAGGCCGGAACGGGCGGCGAAGGCCAGGCCGGCGCCGCCGAGCAGGCCGTAAAGCTTGAAGAGCGTGCGGAAGGCCGAGGTCACGCCGCGCAGGGCGGGGGCGGACCTGTCGCCGCTGAAGAAATCGCCGCGGCCCAGTTCCGCTTCGCTCACCCAGCCTTCCTTTAGCGCGTGATCGGCGATCCCGAGGCCCCTGTAATAGACCAGGTTATGGCATTTTATCCGGTTCAGGAGCTTCAAACGCGAAAATTCCTCTGCCGCCGCCAGGTGGTCGGCAAGTGACTCTCCGGGCAGACCGAAGATATAGTCCACGTCGTAGGGTAGGCCGGCGGCATCGCAGGCGGCGAAGGCCTCCCGCGCGGCCGCGAGGTTTTCGGGCCGCCGCAGCACGGCGCCGCGCAGTTTTTCATTGAAGGTCTGCAAGCCGAATTCCACACAATAGCAGCCGGCGTCGCGCAGCAGCACGGCGGCGGCGAGGTTGAAGGCGTCGGCGCGGCCGAAGCACTTGAAAGGAAGCCCCAGTTTCTCGCGGTAAAGCCAGAGGAATTCTGCCAGCCAGGCCTTGTCGGCGGTAAAGACCGAGTCCTTGAAAGTTATTTCCCGCGTGCCGAAGCGCTCCCGGGCGGCCAGCAGTTCTTCCATCACCCGGGCGGGACTGCGCAGCCTGGCGTAACCGGGGCCGTAGGCCGCCCGGTAGAAGGGTTCCTCGCAATAGGAGCAGGCGCCCGAGCAGCCTTTGCCGGCGTAGGCCATGTAGCTGGCGGAAAGGTCCTCCCAGCGTGAGAACAGGTCCAGGTCCGGCAGGGGCAGCAGGTCCAGACCGGTCAGGCCTTCGGTCTTTATGGCTGCCGGGGGGTTGGGCAGCGCTTTCAGGAACTCCGCGAAAACTTTTTCCGGCTCGCCGTAAAGATTTACTCCGGCTCCGAAAGCGCCGGAACAGGCCAGCACCGCCGTGCGCCCTTTATACCCGGCGGCGGCCAGCGCGGCTATGGTCTCCTCTATCCAGCCCCGGTTAGTGAGGTTCTCCAGCAGCACTATCCAGGCCGGGTTGCCGGCGGCCGCCTTTTTAGCGGCGGCCTTCCCGTCGAACAGCAGCCGGTTGAGCCAGGGCAGGCTCAGCACATTGTCGCTCACGCCGAAAAGGTCCCGGTCGTAGGCGAGCGAGGTCCTATGGCCGGCGGCCTTCGCCATGGCGGAAAGAGTCTCCAGCGTACGCGCCTCGCGCACCCAGTAGCGGCCCTTGTAGAGGAAAACCAGCCTATTCATGCCCCGCCTTCCACTTCAGCCGCCGCAGGAGGACCTTAAAGATGTTCTCCGGGTAGGCCAGGAAACGGCCGCCGCCTCCGGAGAAGCGCATGGCGAGGAAAGCGCCGGCCTTGCGGAAAAGTTCCGGCAGCGAACGCACCCGCAGCACATGGCGCAGCAGGAACAGCGGCCGCGAGTGATAGCTGATATAGGCCCAGCGCGCGAGCTCGTCCACCTCGGCGTTGGTCAGCGTTTTGAGCCAGGGACGCGGCAGGTCATGGTCGGTCTCCTTGCCCAGCACCCAGTCGCGCCAATAATCCTTGCCGGTGGCCGCTACCAGCTCGCGCCAGAGCGGCGTGAGCGGCTTGGCGAGGAGCTTGGAGAATTGCACATAATCCAGGTCCAGTTTTTTGGCGAAAGCCACGGTCTGCCGCACGGTCTCGCGAGTCTCGCCGGGCACGCCCACCAGGAAGAAACCCAGGTTCTCCAGGCCGGCCCGGCGGGAGGCCTTCATGGTCTCCATGATCTGTTCGAGCTTTATGCCCTTGTTGAGCGAGTCCAGCACGGCCTGCGAGCCGCTCTCTATGCCCCAGTAAATGCGCCGGCAGCCGGCGGAATACATTTCCTTCATCAGCTCGGGGTCCGCCGTGTCCACGCGCGAGCGGCAGGCCCAGTGTATATCCAGCTTTTCTTTCTTTATGCCGGCGCAGATGTCCAGCACGCGCTGGCGCGCGCCGGTGAACTCGTAGTCGAAGATATCTATCTCGCGCACGCCGTGCTTTTCCGCGCATTCTTTCATCTCGGCCACCACGGTGGCCGGGGAACGCGGGTTGTACTCGGTGGCGCCGGCCTCGCAGAAGGAGCACTTGAACGGGCAGCCGAGCGAGGTGACCATCACCGTGAAGTTCTTGCGGCGCGTGGGGAATTCGGCGTAGAGGTCGTTCGGGAGCAGGTCGCGCGCGGGGTTGGGGAACAGGTCGAAATTTATCTTCTGCGGGTGCGGGTTCACCACCACCTCGCTCCCGCGCTTCCAGGCGAGGCCGGGCACATGCGAGAAGTCGGCGGCCCCCTCTTCCAGCGCTTTGAGCAGGGCCGGCACGGTATAGTAGGCCTGCTCCACGCAGCCGAAATCTATTTCCTGGTGGCTGATGGATTCCTTCGGATAGACGCGCAGGTTATACCCGCCCACCAGCACCCTGCACTTTATCCCCGAAGCGTGCAGTTCGCCGCGCAGGTAACGCAGCCAGGCGAGCGTTTCCGGGAACATGTAGGTGCTCATCATGGCGCCTATCACGTCGGGCTTGAATTTTTTAAGAGCCGCCGCCACCTCGGGCATGGTCAGGCGCAGGGTGCGGGCGTCTATCAGGATGACCTCGTGGCCCGCGGCCCGCGCTATGGCGGCCACCCAGCTCATGGACAGCGGCGGGAACAGCCCGAAATAGCGCTGCACCACCCGGAGGTTCTCCTCGTGAGTTTTATAGGAAAAGGGATTAAAGACCAGGGCCAGTTTCATTTCAGCAGTTCTTCCGCCGCCCGCATGACCATTTCAGGCGTGATGCCGGTGACGCACTCGTTGGAGCGGCGCACGCAGACCAGTTCCTTCCCCCTCAGGGCGTCCACGCAGGGGCTGCACGGCAGGCCCAGGTAAAGAGCGCGGTGCTTGGGCCCCAGCGGGGCGTAGCCGGCGGGGGTTTCCGGCCCGAAGATGGAAACGGTGGGGCAGCCCATGGCGGCGGCGATATGCAGCGGGCCGCTGTCATGCGTTATGAACAAGGCCGCCCGCGCGAACAGGGCGGCGAGCTGGCGGTAATCCAGCCGGCCGGACAAGTTGGCCAGCCCGGCGCGGTCCGGCAGTTCTACCGGCCGCTGGCTTATTACCGCCACCCGGCGGCCGGCGGCCAGCAGCCGCCCCAGCACGGCCTCGTAATTTTCCCTGGGCCAGGCCCGCTCCGGCATGATGTCCTTGCGGTCGAAATTCAGCACCACGAAAGGCTGCGGCAGGCTCTCCGAACCGGGGAAATCTGGCGCCGCCTCCAGCGGCCGGGAGTCCTCCGCCCCGGCAAAGACGCCGGCGGCGGCGAAGAAAGCCGCGTAGTTCTCCGTCATATGCCGGCCGGTCTCCAGGGGCACGAGGAGGTCGTGAAAAGACCCGCGCCAGCTCCCACCGGAAAAACCAGCCGCGCAGCCGGGCCGGACCAGGGCGGTGAGCACCGCGGAAAAACGGCTCAGGAATTCCAGGTCCAGCAGCAGGTCGTAGTTCCGGGCGCGCAGGCCGGGCAGGACGGCGAACAGGTCCAGGAAGAAGCGCCCCAGCCCGCCGCTCACGCGCAGCGGGATCACGCTGTCGGCGCAACCCAGCATATCGGCCAGCTGGGCGTTCACGTCCAGGGTGAGGAAATGTATTTCCGCCGAAGGATAGCGTCGGCGCAGGGCGCGGTACCAGGGCGCCCCCATGACTATCAGGCCGCCTTCCCAGAATTTGAGGACGAGTATTTTGCGCGGGGCCGCCGGCAGCTGGCGGCGCCTCCGGCCCGGAAGGGACAGCAGGCCGCAGGCCAGCAGACCAACGTAGCGGTCGAGGAGCCTCGCCGCCTCCACGGAGATCATTTCTTCTTGACGGCTTTCTTCGCCTTTGAAGGCCGGCGGGACTGCGCGGCGGCCTTTATTTTGGGGTCGGCGTCGGAGACGTGCTTGAGGAGTTCGGTGTCGCCGGCGGGGGTCTTCATGCCGGCCAGGGCTTCGGCCGCGGCCTGGCGGGACTTCAGGGTGCCTTTACGGTCGGCCAGTACCGCGCCGATGATAGAGACCGAAGTGGTGCTGGGCTCCACGGCCAGGGAACTAACCACGGCGAGACGCACTTCTTCAGCGGGATCGCCGGCCAAAGTCTTGAGCCTGGCGTCGGCGGCCGGGTCGCCGGCCCGGCGGGCCAGGGAGGAGGAAGCAGCCTGCCTTACGGCCTTGTTGGAGTCGTCGGCCGCGGCGATCGCGCAGGAGAAAGCCCAGGAGGAACCTTTTACGTCCAGCGCCTCCACTATCTGCGTGCGCAGGTAAGCGTCTTTTTCAGCCTTGAACTGGCCGGCCAGAGCTTCGTAAGCCGCGGCGTTGCGCAGGGCGCCCAGGTAATAGATGGCTTCCAGGCGTTCCTTTGCGGAGTCACTGCGCAGCGCCTCCAGGGCGGCGCCGGCGTCCTTGAGCTCGGCGGCGCAGGGCACGGCGAAAGCGGCGATAAAGGCCGGAACGATAAGTATTTTTTTCATAACACTCTCCCCTCCGAATTACTTGCTTAAAATTTCCATGGCCCGCGCGTAGGCCCTGTCGCTGAGCAGCACCGTTTCCAGCGGGGCGTTCCAGGCCTCGGCCAGGGCGGCCTCCTGGTCGCGGTTCAGCCCGGCGTCTATGTCCGGCACGGCGCCCTTCTCTTCCAGTTCCAGGCCCGAGGGCGGGAACAGCCGCGCCACGGTCAGCTCCAGACCCTTGCGGGTCTTGCCCAGCCGGAAAGCGCGCGTCAGGGAGACCCGGCCGGCGGTGGTCCCGCCTACCAGTTTGGCGCCGGCCACTTCCTTGAGCGCCTGGGCGAAGACCTCGGCCGCCATGGAGGTCCTGCCGTCGGTCAGCACCGCTGTCCGGAGATAGGAGTACTTGCCGCGCGAGGTCGCCTCTAAAGTTTTGCGGTAGCCCTTATGCCTGGACTTCAGTTCCAGCAACGGCCCGGCCTTGGGGGCAAAAGCGGACAGCAGGGTCGCGGCTTCCTCCGGCACGCCGCCGCCGTTGCCGCGAAGGTCGAAAATTATTTTTTTAGCGCCCAGCGAGGAGAGCGCCTCCACCCCGGACAGGACCGTGGCCCCGGAGCCCTGCACGAACATCCCTACGCGTACGTAGCCAATGGCGGAAGCCGGCTCATAAAAGCCGAAGATCAACGGCAGCGCCATCCTTTCTCTTTCCACCTGGGCCACGGCGAGGGCCGGCCCTTTGGGGCCGAGCCTCTCCGTTTTCAGGGTAAAGCCGAAACTGTCGTCGCTGCGCTCCGTCACCGTTTGAGGGGAAGCTTTGAACCCGTCTATTTCCAGGACCCGGTCCCCGTCCTTGATACCGGCCAGGGCCGCGGGAGAATTTTGAAAGACCTTGGCCACGTGGATGACTCCGCCGCGGTAATCGAACAGCAGGCCCGAAACGGGCTCCCGGCTGGCTGGCGCCTCCACCACCTTTCTGCGGCCCTTGAGAAGAAGGGCGTGCCTGTCCAAGGCGGCCAGGCCGTCAAAACCCTTGTTCGCCAGAGTTTTCATGACCTCGCCGGCGGGATATTCCCGGTAACTGTGCCTCTCGAACGCCTTGGCGGCGTCAGGATAGAGCTTCTTCTCAGAACAGGCCGCGAAGGCCAGCAGCAGGAGCAGGGGCAGACGCAGTTTGTTCATGCTTCTATTATCCCAAATTAAGCCGGCATCTGCGACATATTGGGCGGAGGAAAGTCTCCCACAAGACTGCTATTGTAGAAACCGGCCGCGCACGGGTCGTCAGGCTGAAAAGGCCCGTATACGGAGCAGTTCAGACCGGTATTGGTGGGGGCCACGGTATTCTGCGGCAGGCAGCAACACTGCGCATCGGGGCAACACCAGTTATCCGAGGTGTCCATGTATTCCTGGAGGCTGAGCTCCCTGAAGGCCGCCTCATCCTCGGGGCTGGAGAACCCGGTCACATTCCTGTCCTCTTCGGAAGCTTCCTCTTGCGAGGGGGTCGTCGCACGGCCAGTATTGGCCCCGACAAAGTTCCCGAGCGGGTTCATGGCGGCCGAAGCCATATCCTGCATCATTTTCCTGGATTGATAATCCTTGTCGTTCTTAAGCGCCTCCTTGGTGCCTTCGACGTCCATTTTGGGCTTACCCACCTCGGCCACTCCGAGGCTCTTGGCGTCGGAGGCGGTAATGTCCTGGTCGCGCAGGAACTTGGGAATGGAATTGGGGTCTATCCTGTCGAGGCTGGCCTTCACCTTTTCGTCGTATTCCAGGGAGGTGTTGACGTCGCCGGCGGCGTCGAAGGTGCGGGCCATCCAATGGCGGGCGGAATCCTTGGAGGCTATGCGCGCGCCGTAAAGTGAAGCGCGGAAAGCGCCTTTCAGCGCATTCAGCACGCCGCCGGGCGCCGCTTTCCTGGGGGCCCCGGCCCCGGTCTCGCGCTGCACGGAAGGCCGGCCGGCCGTCACGCCGGCGCCGCCGGCGCTCTGTTCGCCGCCGGGGTTGAAACCGGAGGAACTTCTGGCCGCGCCGCCGCCGCGCTGGCCGCCCAGCCCGGAGATCCGGGCCTCCAGCTTGCCCTCGAAGGCGCCGCGGCGCGCCGCGGAGGCCTGCGGGGCGTCCTCATCGCCGCCCTCCTCCCCCCCGCCGGCCACGCTTGAGGAACCGGCACCCGCGCCGCCGCCGGAGGCGGCCAGGGCGCGGTCAGCCAGGGCCCGGCGCTTATCCGCCGCGGAGGCCGAAGCGGCCACTTCCGCCCGGGCGGAGAGAGGGTCTTCCTCGTCGGAGGAGAAATAGTTGTCGGCTTTCTCGAGAGAGCCGCGGCTGTAGGCGGCGCTGTTGGCGGAGAGCTGGGTGTAGCTGTCGCCGCCGGCCAGCTTCTGGGCTTCCTTGCCCATGGAGGTGAGCGCGTAATAGCCTCCGCCGGCCAGGAACAGGAAAAGGAAGCTCAGGGCGAGCCACCAGTAATTCTTCTTGCCGCCTGCCCCGGACTCTTCCTGGGCCTCTTCCCCGGCTTCTTCGTCAACTTCTTCGGCGGCTTCCTCCGCGGTCTCTTCCGCGGCTTTTGAAGCGGCTTCTTCGGCCGTTTTTTTCTCGGTTTCTTCCAGTTCGTCTTCGGGCCTCATATAGCCTCCGGGAAATCAAAAAACAGAAAGGTCTGGTGACTGGATGGAGTCCATCGCCACGACCTTCATTTCACCCTAATGTTATAGCAGAGGAAACCTCATTTTTCAAGGGGGGCCAGGTCTTGGACCTGCCCCCTATTTCTTGAGCATCCTGGAGGGCTTGCCGAACTCCTCAAAAACGGCGGCGATCTCGTCGTAGTCCAGTTCTTCGCGCCTGAGCAGTTCGTCGCCGAAGCGCTCCACTATCTTCCAGTTCTCGCGCAGCAGCTTTTCCGTCTCGGCCAGCTGCTCGCGCAGCAGGTCCTGCGTTTCCCTCTCCAGCTGGTCGGTTATGGCGGCCGAACGCTCCGCCTCGTAAATAGAGGAATAATCGCCCACAAAACCGCTCTTGCCCATGCCCATGCCCCAGACCATGCGGTGGGCCGTACGGGCCGCCGAAGCGAAATCGGAACCTACCCCGGAAGAGGTGACGCCGTACTTTATCTTTTCGGCCGCGTAGCCGCCCAGGGAGGCGCGCAGCCAGCCTATGTAGCTGTCGCGGTCCGGCACGTGCAGTTCCTCGGTGGGCATGTGGTGCACCACGCCCAACGCCCCGCCGCGGTGCAGGATGGAGGCCTTGAACACGTCGTCAGTGGGGTGGGACAGGTAGATGGTCACCAGGTGGCCGGCCTCATGGCAGGCGATGCGCTCGCGCTCGCGCGGGGTCATGGAGAGGCGGTGGGCCACGCCCAGCTCTATGCGCTCTATGGCGGCGCTGATGTCCTTGTAGGAGAGCTTGTCAGCGTCGCGGCGCACGGCTATCAGCGCGGCTTCCTTCACCACGTTCTCGATGTCGGCCGGGGAACTGCCCACGGCCTTGCGGGCCAGGCGCCCCAGGTCCATGGCCTTGTCGTAGCTGACCTTGGCCAGGTAATGGCCGAACAGCTTCTCCCGCTCGGCCAGGTTGGGCTTGTCCACGAAGATCTTGCGGTCGAAGCGGCCGGGGCGCAGCAGCGCCTCGTCCAGGACGTTCTCCACCGCGTTGGTGGCGCCGAACACTATCACGTTGGCCGCGGAATCCAGGCCGTCCATCTCCACCAGCAGCTGGTTCTGGGTGCTGTTGGTCTCGCTGCCGCCGCCGAAAGCGTCATAAAGGATGCGGCGGCGGCCTATAACCTCAACCTCGTCTATAAAAACGATGCAGGCCCCGTAAGCCTGGGCATACTGCCTGGCCTGTTTGAAGAGCTTGCGCACGCGGCTGGCGCCCACTCCCACGAACACTTCCACGAACTCCGAGCCGGCTACGTTAAGGAAGGGCACGCCGGCCTCGGTGGCCACGGCCTTGGCCAGCAGCGTCTTGCCGCAGCCGGGCGGGCCCACCAGCAGCGCGCCCTTGAGGATCTTGCCGCCTATGGCCTTCACCTTGGTGCGGTCCTTTATCAGCTGCACCAGTTCCCAGGCTTCCCGCTTGGCCTCCTCCAGCCCCACGATGTCGGAAAACCTTATATTCACGTCCCCGGCGTCCACGCGCGTCTTTTTGAGCGCGCTGAAGCCGCCGCTCTGCATCAGGTATAAAAAACCGACGAAGATGACGGTATTGAGCACCATCCACGGCATGCTGGCCACGTTCATGCTGATGATGTAGCGGCGGGTGTTCTCTTCTATGCCGGCCAGGTACCAGAGCGGGAAGAGCACCGCCACCACGCAGACGGCCGCCACGGTAAGGCCGAGCCAGTGCCGCTGAAAGAACATCCTTATCTTGAACCAGAGCATGAGGTCTCCTGAGGGGATTACTTGAGGCCGGGCAGCACGAACTGTATGGGCCTGTCGCGGTTGGGCACGTACTTTATTACTTCCAGCTGCTTGCCGCCGGCGCAGAGGTAGTCGTGGCCGTTGAGGCAGGCCGCGCCGTACGGGTAGGTGCAGACGGCCTGCTTGGGGTACTTGCAGAGCAGCTTGATGCCCGCGGGGGTGGTGATCACCGTGAGCGTCACCACGTTCCACACCTGGGTGCGCGTCACATCTATCTTCAGGTCCTTCAGATTGAGGAACTTGGACACGGAGGGCGTGTCGAAACCGATGTAGCCGCGCACGTTCTTCTCTATGTCCTTCTTCAGCGTACCGTCGTCCCAGCCCACGTGGTCGGCGTTCAGGTGGGATTCCAGCTGCCAGCGGCGGGCCGCGTAGTAGGAGGCTATCTCCAGCTTCTGCACCAGCACCAGCAGCGCGAAGATCTTGGCCGTGATGAAAACGATGAGCAGGAAAAGCGGGAACAGCAGCACGACCTCGGTCATGGCCTGGCCGGGCCGGCCGGCGCGCAGGGCGCGGCCGCAGCGGCCCAGGCGGGCGCGGACGGTCTTCAGGGCGGTCACGGGTAGAGCCTCGTCTGGTATTTGGGGGTGGGCGCCGGCCACACGCAGTTATTGCCGGACTTCAGCTGCGGGCACTGCGTAGCTATACGGGCATGCACGCAGGGGCGGCCGCTGGTTTCCTTGCACTTCCCCAGCAGGCCCAGCGGCACGTTGAAATAATTGGGGGCCGGGTCCCAGCCCTGGTAAACTTCCAGGCCGGTGCCCAGCTTGTCCAGGACGGAGTCGGAAACCGTGGCCAGCTGAAAGAGGCCGTTGGGGCTCATGGTGGTCATGTCCAGCGGGGCGTTCGGCTTGGAAAGCTGATACAACTGCAATCCCCCCACATACACTTTAGCGTAGAACATCATCTTCAGTACGTAGTGCATGAAGAAGTTCTTGTTGCGGGAGAGCTTGTTGGCGAAGAAACCGCCGGTGCTGTTGAGGCCGTCGTTGCCGCAGGTCTGCGGATGGTCCACGCAGTCCTGCGTATTGGCGTTGAGGTAATATGATTTCCTGAAGAAGTTGAAATTCTCGGTCAGGCGTTCGAAGACGGTCCACTGCGATTCCTCCACCGAGCCCAGCAGCGTGTACACCTGCGAATAGAATTTATAGTAGCCGATGGCCTGCCCCCACTCGATATAGATATACATACCCTGGTCCCAGGTGATCAGGTCTAACACGGGTTTGTTCTGCTGGGAAGTGGGATTGGTGGCGAACTCACTGCGTACCGGGTTGAACTCTATCTCCCATTTGGCCTCGGGGTCCAGGCGCTTGGGCTCGGCGCCCTTCACGTCATTCTTATACTTCGGGAAAGCCCCGGCCTCATATAACATGTCATAGGCGCAAACCTCGGAATCCGAGTTGGTCTTCTTCATGGGCTTCTCGGGCGGGCACTCGTAAGCCTCCTTAAAAATGCGGTAAGGGAAAGCGCCGTTCACGTAGGCGGTGCGGTTAAGCAGGTTGGTATAGTCGCCCATCTGGATGAAGGCGGCCGAATCCACCGCGAACTGCTGGCGGATCTTCTCGCGCGAGACCTTGGTGGTCTCGAACAGCAGGTAGACGAAGAGCAGCAGCGAGGGAATGACGAAAAGCGACGGGATAAGTATCTGCCCGGCCCGCTTCGCGGGGCGCCAGAAAAATTGGTTGGAATGGGCGGTTCTCATATAGCGCCTACTTGGGCTGCCCCGCGCCTATGACCATGCCGACTATCGTGAACAGGCCGCCGAGGATGCGTTTATGGAACAGCACCGCCATCATGGCGGCCATGCCGGCCACCACGGCCAGCAGCAGCAGGTATTCAACGGTGGTCTGGCCCGGCCTGCGGGCGGCCGTGAGCGCGTGCGGGGACGGCAGGGAATAAAAGAGCAGTTCGCCACGGAGGCAAAGCCCCCGCAGCAGCGTCTTCAGCCCGTTTGCAGCCATTTTCCCGGCCATCGTCCTCCGCGCGCGGCCCTGTTGGCCGCTACCCAATGTTATACCACCAAAAAACCGGTTTTTCAAGATATAGTATATCTTCGCGCAATAAAAAGGCGGCTAGCCCCCCTCAGGGAGACTAACCGCCTTCGCGGGCCCTGCGGCCTTAGCGCCCGTCTTCCGGGGAGATGAGGCCTTTCTCTATGGCCTTCACCACGGCTTCGGTGCGGTTGTTGACGCCCAGCTTCTGGAAGATGCTGTTAAGGTGGTTCTTCACCGTCTTAACGGAGCAGTCCAGGGCGGCGGCTATTTCCTTGTTCGACTGGCCTTTGCCGAGCAGCGCCATCACCTTTATCTCGGTGGCGGTCAGGCTGTCGGGGGCGCTGTCGTAGCCGGAAGAGCCCATCTGGCGCAGGCCCTGGATGAGCTTGCCCATGATCGGCTGCGGGATCATCACGCCTTCGCTGGTGAAGGTCTTGAGGGCGTGCACCAGTTCGCTGGCGGGCAGCATCTTGGAGAGGTAGCCGTTGGCGCCGGCCTGGATGGCCTCGGTCACGTGCGCCTCGTCCTCGTAGGAGGAGAGGATGAGCACGTTGGTCTGCGGGCATTCCTTGCGGATGATGCGCGTAGCGCTCACGCCGTCCATCTGGGGCAGCTTGATGTCCATCAGGATGACGTCGGGCTTGAGCTTCTTGGCCATGGCCACGGCCTCCGGGCCGTTGGAGGCTTCGCCTACCACCGTGATGCCCTTTTCGTCCTCGAGCAGGTCTTTGATGCCCTCGCGGAACAGGGTCTGGTCGTCGGCTATCAGGACTGAGACGTTTTTCTTGGGAACGGCCATAGTTTTACTCCTTGTCTGCTGCTTTTAGTTTAGTGATGACCTTCGCTCTGGGGAGGCGCGTCCTGGGACGCTTGCGCCGGAGGCGGCTCCTTGGCGAAGGGTATTACGAACTTGAAAGCGGAGCCCTTGCCCACGCCCTCGCTCTCCACGATGATCTTGCCGTCGTGGCTCTGCACTATCTCTTTAGAGATCGAAAGGCCCAGGCCCAGGCGGCCGTGAGGGGACTTGCCGCCGGCGGGCTGGTAGAAGCTCTGGCCGAGCTTCGGGAGCACCTCGGGGTCTATGCCCTCGCCGTTGTCCGTGACGGACACGCAGACGTTCTCTTCCAGGGGGCTCACGTAAACTATGATCTTGCCGCCGCGCTGGGTATGGCGGATGGCGTTCTCGAGGAGGTTCAGCAGCACCTGGCCGATGCGGCGCCGGTCGGCGCAGACCATCTTGAGGCCGGGCGAGACCTGGGCGGTGATGTCGATGTTCTTCTGCATCGCGCGGGCCTTGGGCCCGACTATCATCTCCTCCACCATCTTGTCCATCTCGAAATAGTTCTTCTCCAGGCGGAACTTGCCCTGCTCGATGGAGGCCCAGTCCACCAGGTCGCCTATCAGGCGCGAGATCTGGGTGATGCTCGCGGTGATGAAATCCATCTTCTTCTTCTGGTCGTCGTTGGGCTTTATGGTGGCGGCCAGCATCTCGAAGCTGATCTGCAGCGTCATCAGGGAATTGGACAGGTCGTGCGAGGCCATGGACATGAACTTGCTCTTCATGCCGTTC
>MGTV01000049.1 GCA_001799635.1 Elusimicrobia bacterium GWA2_62_23 | reverse complement strand
TAATTTTAATTCTGCGCGCGCAGAAATTTTAAATTTTAATTCCGATTTTTTAAAAAGCAAAAAAGTTCGGAAGGAGTGGGATTCGAACCCACGGTGCGGATTAACCGCACACCGGTTTTCAAGACCGGCGCCTTAAACCGCTCGGCCATCCTTCCCTGCCGGGCCTTACAGCGCCATGAACAGAATGATATAATATAAAATTATATTATCCGCTTTCAAAGCAGGACAACGATTAATGGGAAAATTGTTCGGAACAGACGGCATACGCGGCATCACCTGGGATTACCCTTTTACCCCCGATTTCATCCGCCGGATAGGCTACGCGGCCTCGCTGGTGCTGCCCAGGTATAAGAAGAAGGGCCACACCGGCAAGCCGGTAGTGCTCATAGGCATGGATTCGCGCGCCTCCGGCCGCTTGATAAAGAAATACCTGGTGGAAGGCCTGGGGGCCAGCAAGTTCAAGGTGGTGGACCTCGGCATCATCCCCACGCCGGCCGTGTCCTACCTGGTCAAGCGCGAGAACGCGGACTTCGGCATAGTCATTTCCGCCAGCCACAACCCGCCGGAGTTCAACGGTATAAAGTTCTTCTCGAGCGAAGGCCTCAAACTCAACGACGCTATAGAGAACAAGATAGAGGCGCTGCTGCTGGGCAAAAAGCCGCTGAAGTTCCGCCCCACCCACCCCGGCCTGCATAAGAAAGATTTTACGCGCGACTATGAGGACTTCCTCAAATGCACCCTGCCGCCCGGCTTCAACCTGAAGGGCCTGAAGATCCTGCTGGACTGCGCCAACGGCGCCGCCTACAAGATAGCGCCGCGCATCTTCCGCGACCTGGGCGCCAAGGTGAAGGTCATAGGTGACAAACCCAACGGCAAGAACATCAATATGGGCTGCGGCGCCCTCCACACTGAGAAGATGGCCGCGGCCGCCGCTAAATGGGGCGCTTTCTGCGGCATCAGCTTCGACGGGGACGCCGACCGCTGCATGTTCGCCGACGAGAAGGGTTTCCAGCTGGACGGCGACGACGTGATAGCCATGGCCGCCCCGTACATGAAAGCCCGCGGCCGCCTCACCAACAGCGGCGTGTCGCTCACCTTCATGTCCAATTACGGCCTGCTGAAGTATCTCAGGGGGCAGGGGATCAGCGTGGCCCAGGTGCCGGTGGGGGACAAGAACGTCACCGACGCCATGGAGAAAGGCGACCTGAAGCTCGGCGGCGAGACCAGCGGCCATATCATTTTCCGCGAGTTCGCCCCCACGGGCGACGGCATCCTCACCGCCCTGCAGACGCTGGCCGCGGTGCGCGACATGGGCCGGCCTTTCAGCTGGTTCCGCCGGCACTGGAGCCGCTACCCGCAGGTGGTGGAGAAGGTGAAGGTGACCAGCAAGCCGGCCTTCAAGGCGGTGCCCGGCTTCGCCGACAAACTTTCCAGGCTCGAGAGCGGCCTGAAGGGCAACGGCCGCATCTTCATCCGCTACTCCGGCACCGAGCCGCTGCTGCGCCTGCTGGTGGAAGGCGAGAGCAAGGCTAAAATAAAGGCCATCGCCGACGACCTGCTGGAGCATTACCGCCGGCACTCCGGCGCGCTGGCCGCCAAATAATTTCAGGTTTTATCTTCAGGGAGGCATTTGCTTATGAGACACGTTAAACTCGGCGTTAACATAGACCACGTAGCCACGCTGCGCCAGGCGCGCGGCGAGAAGAACCCCGACACCGTCGAGGCCGCGCGGGTGGTTTACAGCTCCGGCGGCGACATGGTGGTGATGCACCTGCGCCAGGACCGGCGCCACATCCAGGATTCCGACATAGAGCGGGTGCGCCACGAAGTGAAGGGCCTGATCCACCTGGAAATGGCCGCCACCGCCGAGATGGAGAAGCTGGCGCTGAAGCTGCGCCCCGACTCGGTCTGCCTGGTGCCCGAGGGGCCCCGCGAGCTGACCACGCAGGGCGGCATGAAGCTCGAGGGCAAGAACTCCGGGCTCGAGAAGATCATAAAGAACCTGTCCGGCTCCGGCATAGAGGTCAGCGTGTTCGCCGACCCCGAACCGGGCGCCATCCGCGCCGCCCACAACATGGGCGCCGACGCCATTGAACTCTGTACCAAAGAGTACGCCGCGGCCTGGGGCAAGAAGCTGCAGGTGAAGGAACTGGAGAAACTGCAGCTGGCCGGCTTCCTGGTTAAGGAGCTCAAGATGGAGCTGCACGCCGGGCACGGCCTGGACTACTACAACGTAGCGCCGGTGGCCCGTATAGAGGGCATGGACTGCCTTAACATCGGCTTCTCCATAGTTTCGCGCGCCATGTTCGTGGGGCTCAAGACGGCCGTGGCCGAGATGAAGCGGCTGATACAGTAATTTTTCCGACGGGGCGCGGGCGGCGTGAAGGCGGCTTAAATACCGCCGGAAGGCCGTCCGCGGCATAAAAGGACACGAGGAACAATATGTGCGGAATAACCGGTTATATCGGGGACCATAAGACCACCGACGTGCTGATAGACGGCCTGCGCCGCCTGGAATACCGCGGGTACGACTCCTGCGGCGTAGCCGTGGTGGACGCGAAGAACGAACTTTACCTGCGCCGCGTGAGCGGCCGCGTGGACGCCCTGGACGAACTGGTGGCGCAGGACCCCGCCAAGGGTGCCAACGTGGGCGTGGGCCACACCCGCTGGGCCACCCACGGGGCCCCTTCCGAAGACAACGCCCATCCCCACACCGACTGCTCCGGCCGCGTGGTGGTGGTGCACAACGGCATCATCGAGAATTACCTGGACCTCAAGGAAAAGCTGCTCGCCTCCGGCCATAAGTTCAAGTCCGAGACCGACACCGAGGTCATCGCCCACCTGATGGAGGAGAAGCTCAAGGCCCTGCACGTGCAGGAGAAGGCCATGCGCGCCGACATGCTGGAGCCGGTGTTCTTCGAGGCTTTCCGCAAGACCGTGGGGGACCTGAAAGGGTCTTTCGCCCTGTCCATGGTGTGGGCGAGCTGTCCCGCCATGGTGCTGACCGCCCGCATGCACAGCCCGCTCGTGGTGGGCCTGGGCAAGGGGGAGAACTTCATAGCTTCCGACGTGTCCGCCTTTCTCAAGTACACCAAGCGCGTGATCTTCCTCAACGACGGGGAGATGGCGGCCGTGAAGAAGGACGGCATAGATTTCTACACCTTCCAGGGCAAGAAGGTCTCCAAGGAAGCCGTGACCATACAGTGGGACTCCACCATGGCCGAGAAGGGCGGCTACAAGCATTTCATGCTCAAGGAGATCCACGAGCAGTCCGAGGCCGTGGAGAACACCCTGCGCGGCCGGCTGCTGCCGCTGGGCGGCGACGTGCTCAAGGCCGAGACCGGCCTTGCGGCCGCCGCCATGAAAGGTTTCTCCAACATCCAGTTCATAGCCTGCGGCACCGCTTACCACGCCGGGCTGGTGGGCCGGGGGCTGTTCGAGAACTTCGGCCTGCGCGCCTCCGCCGATATCGCCAGCGAGTTCACCGACCGCGCCAAGCTGATGGCGAAAGACACCCTGGTGATAGCCATTTCACAGTCCGGCGAGACCGCCGACACCCTCTTCGCCGTGCGCGAAGCGCGCTCCGCCGGCGCCAAGGTGCTGGCCATCACCAATACCGTGGGCTCCACGCTCACCCGCGAGGCCGATTACGTGCTGCAGACCCATTGCGGCCCCGAGATAGGCGTGGCCTCCACCAAGGCTTTCCTCGGCCAGCTCGCCGCCATTTACCTGGTGGCCGGCCATTTCGCGGCCGCGCGCGGCGTCCTGTCCGCCACGGACGCCCGCCGCTACGCCGAGGACCTGCTGAAAATGCCGCGCCTGATAGAGGAGACGCTGGAGCTGGAGAAGGACATAGCCAAAGTGGCCGAGGCCTTCTCCCACAGCGAGCATTTCCTCTTCATCTCCAGGCACATCAATTTCCCGATAGCGCTGGAAGGCGCCCTGAAGATCAAGGAGATCTCCTACGTGCACGCCGAGGGCTACGCCGCCGGCGAGATGAAGCACGGCCCCATTGCCATCATCTACAAGGGCATGCCGCTGCTGGCGGTGGCCCCCTCGGGCCGGGCGCTGGAGCTGATGGCCGGCAACATAGAAGAGGCCAAGGCGCGCGGCGCCGACGTGGTGGCCATAGTGGACGCCGTCTCCCGCAAGACCGTGAAGGCTTCCCGCTACATCACGCTGCCGCAGGCCGGGGAGCTGTTCACGCCCATGCTCACCGTGATCCCGCTGCAGATCTTCGCCTACTACGTGGCCCTGGCCAAGAAGTGCGACATAGACAAGCCGCGCAACCTCGCCAAGAGCGTGACGGTGCGCTGAGCTTATGCCCGCAAAAGTTCCTCCGGGTGCGGTGACCGGGCTGGGCGTGGACCTGGCCGAGGTGGCCAGGGTCCGCCGCCTGGCGGCGAACCCGCGCTTCCTGAAAAAAGTTTTTACGCCGGTGGAACTGGCCTACGCCGGCAAGAGCGCCAACAGGTTCGAACGCCTGGCCGCCCGCTTCGCCGTAAAAGAGGCGGTCATCAAGGCGCTGGACGCCAAAAGCCTGCCGCTCAACAGTATAGAGGTGGAGAACACGGACAGCGGCCGGCCGCAGGTGCGGGTAAAGGGGCGGCCGCGCGCGCGGCTGCTGGTCTCTATCTCGCATACCGCCGACTATACCGTGGCCGCCGTAATAGCTTTCGCCTGAGCCAAGCCATGAAAATCCCGGGCATTACAAAAGCCTACGTTAAACCTCTCCTGCCGCCGCGCCCCCGCGCCTCCCACAAGGGGGATTACGGCCGCGTGCTGGTAGCGGTCGGTTCGCGCGGCCTGGCCGGCGCCGCAATACTGGCCGCCCGCGCGGCCCTGAAGGCCGGCGCCGGGCTGGTCACCGTGGCCTGCCCGGAGAGCGAACGGAAAATTATCGCCTGCGCGGTTCCCGAAGCCATGACCTTCGGCGCCTCCTGTTCGGGCGGGGCTTTCACCGCCGCTGCCGCCGCCGAAGTCGCCGCTTTCGCGAAGAAGAAAAAAATTGACGTGCTGCTGATAGGCCCCGGCCTCGGCGATAAGCCCGGCGCGCGCGCCTTCGCCCTTAAGCTGCTGGCCGCCCTGGATATTCCGGCGGTGATAGACGCCGACGCGCTCAACGCGCTGGCCGCCGGTCCCCGGCCTTTCAAGGTCAAATCTCCCGCGGCCGTCTTTACGCCCCACCCCGGCGAGGCCGCGCGGCTGCTCGGAAGGAAAGTCACGGACCGCCCCGCGGCGGCCGCGGCGCTGGCCGCGCTGACCGGGGGCGTGGCAGTGCTCAAGGGGCAGGGCACGCTGCTCTGCTCCGGAAGAAAAATTTTGAAGAACTCCACCGGCGGCCCCGAGCTGGCCAAAGGCGGGTCCGGCGACGTGCTGGCCGGGCTCTGCGCCGGTTTCCTGGCCCAGAACGGCCTGGCCCGCGGCTTTTCCTCCGGGACCGCTTTCGGCAGCGCGGCGCTGGCGGTCTACCTGCACGGCCTCTGCGGAGAGCTCGCCGCCGAAGAACTCACCGGCCGCTGCGTGCTGGCCGGCGAACTCCTGGATTTTCTGCCGCCGGCGATAAGGAGCCTGGAACGATGAAAGCGAAAAAAGGCGCCGAGGCCAGGCTGATAGAGCATATAGAAAAGACCTTCCGGTTCCCCGGCGACAGACGGCTGCTGCTGGGGCCCGGCGACGACTGCGCGGTGCTCCGGCACGGCGCCGGCCGCGACCTGGTGATCACCACCGATGAGATAGTGGAAGGCACCCATTACCTGGCCCGCTTCGCCACCCCGGAGGACCTCGCCCGCAAGCTGACGCGCATAAACCTGAGCGACCTCGCCTCCATGGGCGACGTGCGGCCGGTTTCCTGCGTGGTGGGCTCCGGGCTGAAAAAGGACACGCCGCCGGATTTCACCCGCCGGTTCATGCGCGAGCTCAAGAAAGAGGCGCTGCGCTTCGGCATTTCCGTGGCCGGCGGCAACCTGGCCGGCGCGCGGGAGAACCATTTTTACATGACGGTCTGGGGGGAGACGGGCGGCACGCAGCCGGTGACGCGCTACGGCGCTAAGCCCGGCGACCTGCTGTTCAACGTCGGGCCCCTGGGCCTGGCCGCGGCCGGGCTCGAGATCCTGATGGGCGGCAAGGCGGCGCTTTGCAAAAAATTCCCGGGCCTGGTGAAGGCCTTCTGGCGGCCCGAACCGCAGCTGGCGGCCGGCGCCCTGCTGGGCCGGAAAGAACTGGCCTCGGCCATGCTGGACAATTCCGACGGCCTGGCCCGCAGCGCCGCCATCCTGGCCGAACTTTCCCGCTGCCGGGTGATAGTCAGCCCCGGCGAAGGCGCCTGCGCCCGCGAGCTGCGGGCTTACTGCGCGGCGGCGGGCCGGCCGTGGCGCTACTACGCCATAGGCGGCGGCGAGGATTACGGCCTGGTGTTCACGGCCCCGGCGCGCAAACTGGGCGACATCAAGCGTCTGCTGCCGGCCGCGCTGGTGGTGGGCCGGGTGGAAAAAGGCCGCGGTGCGGCGATAGAGAATTTTAATGGCAAGGTCAAAAGTTTCGAGCACTTTTAAAAGCTCCTCCCCGGAGGACACCGCGAGGCTCGCCCGGCTTTTCGCCGGTCGCCTGCCGGGCGGCTGCGCCCTGTTCCTGGAAGGGCCCATCGGCGCCGGCAAGACCTTCTTCGTGCGGGAGCTGGCCGCCGCGCTCGGGGCCAAAAAGCTGCCGGTCAGCGCCAGCTTCAACCTGATGCGCGCCTACGGCGGGCGGCTCAAGCTCTACCACTTCGACCTGTTCCGCGCCGGCGAGGCCGACATGGAGAACATAGGCCTGGACGAATACCTGGGGCGGCCCGACGGGATAACGGCGGTGGAATGGCCCGGGGAGGGCGGCGAACTCTACGCGGCCGCGCGGCCGCTGCGCCTGGAATTTTTGCTGGCCGGCGGCGACCGGCGCACCATAAAGGCCGGGGCCGAAGGCGAACTCGCCGGCCTGCTGGCGGAGATAAGGAAGCAATGGCTGAAAAAGTGACGCTGGGCATCTGCACTTCCGGCTCGCGGCTGAAGCTAGCCGTGCTGGCCGGCGGCCGCGTCTTCCAGGCCCAGAAAAAAGTTTTCAACCAGGAACTAGCGCTGTTCCCTATGGCCCGCCGGCTGCTGGCCCGCGCCGGGGCGAACCTGCGCTCCGTGGGCACGGTCTGCGCGGTACGCGGCCCCGGCCGGTTCACGGGCATACGCATCTCGCTCACGCTGGCCGGCGCGCTGAAAGCGCTGGGCGGGGCGGAGGTGCGCACGGCCACCCTCTTCGAGGTGCTGGTCCTCCAGGCGCGCCAGGCGCGGCATTTTAAACTTTGGGCCGCCGCGAACAAGGGCGGGCGGATAGCCGCGCTGCTGCACGCCTTCAAGGACGAATATTTCTGCCAGTTCTTCACGCTCCGGGGAAGTCCTGACGGCGAGCCGGTCTGGCTGAAGGCCGAGGAACTTAAGGCGCTGCTGGCCGGCGCCGGTACGCTTTACGCCGTGGGCGACGCCGAGGAGGCGCCGGAGATCTACGGCCTGCTGCCAGCCGGCGCCGCGGCCGCGCCAGCCGCGGTCTCGAAAATAATACCGGCTTACGTCATCCGGGCCGCGCTGGCCCGGGGCAACAGGAGCCTGAAACCGCTTTACCTTAAGCCGGCCAAGTACGAGCTGGAGAATAACGTGAGCTACGGGCCGAAGAAATAGAGCATGCTGATACGCCGGGCGAAAAAAGAGGATTACGCGGCTTTCGCCGGGATAGAAAGCCAGCACCCCGGCTTCCCGGCCTGGGGGATAGCCGGCTTCGAGGGCGAGGAGCGCAACCGCAATTCCGTGACCCTGGCCGCCGAGCTGGACGGGGCGGTGGCGGGCTTTATAAATTTCTGGGTGCTGCGCCCGCAGGTGCAGTTCAACACGCTGGCGGTGGAGAAACGCTTTCTGCGCCGCGGGGTGGCGAAGGCCCTGATGGGCAAGATGGCCGAATACGCCGCCAAGAGTCTCTGCCGGGAGATAGATCTCGAGGTGAACGAACGCAACGCGGCCGCCATAGCCCTGTACGCGGCCCTCGGTTTCGAACAGGTGGGCCGAAGGCCCAAATTTTACGACAACGCCGACGCCGCCCTGCTCATGCGCAAGGTTCTGCCGGCCAAGGAATGACCATGAAAAAGACCCTATTGCCGCTGCTTGCCCTCTGCCTGTTCCCCGCCGCGCTGGCCGCGGCCGCGGACAAGGAGGCCTACCTCCACTTCATGAACGGCATGGTGCTGGAGCGGCACGGCAACTATGATTCGGCCCTGCAGGAGTACAAGCGGACGCTGCTGCTGGACCCGCAGTCAGTTTTCGTTTACAAGCAGGCGCTGAACCTGGCGCTGCGCATAGGCAAGGTGGACGAGGCCGCCCGCTGGGCGGATTTCGTGGTGCAGGCCGATTCCGCCACGGCCGACAACTGGGTGCTCTACGGCAATGTCCGCTGGGCTTCCGGCGACATGGCGGGCGCGTCTTCCGCCTACGAAAAAGCCTACGCCATGGACGAGTCCGCCCACGAGGCGCTTTACCAGCTCGCCAGTCTCTGGAGCGGGCGGGACGCCGACAGGTCTGTGGGCTACCTTAAGAAGTACCTTGAGCTCAAGCCCGAGGACGCCGCCGAGGTGAACTACCAGATAGCCGTGCTGCACAACATGAAGGGCCGCTACGAGGAGATGAAGCGCAGCCTGGTGAAGTCCAAGGAGGCCGACCCCTACTACCTCCAGCCTCGCTACATGCTGGCCAATTATTACGAGGTGAAGAACGACACCGCCGCCGCGCTCGGGGAATACGGGGAACTGCTGGCCCTGGAGAACAATAACTCCGAACTTTTCAACCACGTCGGAGAGCTGTACGCGAGCCCCGCCGTGGCCGACCTGGAGCAGGCGGAAAAATATTTCCTGAAGGCCTGGGCCCTGAACAAGGCCGACCCCGTGGCCTGCTTCTGGCTGTCGGTGATAAGCGAGCAGCGGCGGGATTTCGCCGCCGCGGCCGCCTACGTGGAAGGGTCCTCCGCGCTGAAGGACGACGCCACGCTGGCGCTGCGCCTGGCTTATTACTACACCCAGAGCGACCGCTACGAGAAGGCCATAAAGCTGCTGGAGGGAGCGGCCAAGAAATGGCCCGATAACGGCGAGATCACCTATTTCCTGGCGCTGGGCTACGACGACACCGGCGACTCCGGGAAGGCGCGCGCCATGCTGCGCCAGCTGCTCGCCAAAAGCCCGGACAACGCCGAGGCCCGCATGCAGTACGCCGTCATCAGCGAGCGCGAGGGCGACATGCCGGCCGCCGAGGAGAATTTCCGCTACCTGCTGGGCAAGAACCCCGCCAACGCCAATGTGCTCAACTACCTGGGCTACTCGCTGGCGGACCGCGGCCTGAAACTGGCCGAGGCCGAGGTGCTTATCTCGAGCGCAGTGGCGCTGGAGCCCGCCAACGGCGCCTACCTGGATTCGCTCGCCTGGGTGAAGTTCCGCCGCGGCGACCTGCCGGCCGCCAAGGGTGCCATTAAACTCGCGGTAAAGGCCGTGTACGACGACCCGGTGATCTGGGGCCACGCCGGGGACATCTACGAGGCCGCCGGCGACTACCGCACGGCCTGGCTGGCCTGGAAGAACTCCCGCCTGCTGGACAAGCCTGCCAAACGGGCCGCCGCCGACGCGCGGCTGAAGGCGCTGCAGAAGCGCATTCCCGAGGCCGAAGCGCCCGGCCTCCGGCACGATTACCTCCGCTCCTTCCTGCCGTACGGGCAGGAATTCTCCTCGTTCGCCAAGGTGGAGGCAAAGCTGCGCGGCCGCACGGTGAAGTTCGACGCTATCCTGCACTTTTCCCCGCCTTCGGATTTCAGCCTGACCGTGATGGGGCCCCTGATGGCCCCGCTCTGGCGGGCGAAGTTCAGCGGCGACGCCCTGGAGATGGATCCCATGGAGCTCAAGGAGATAGACCCTGCCGCCTTCAACCACTGGGCCGGGCTCATAGCGGCCCAGCTGCGGGACTGGTATTCCGGCCGGGCGCTGGCGGCCGGCTTCCACGACGGCGGCTGGAACGCCTCCTGCTTCGCCGGCGGGGGGCGCGAGATCTGCCTGGACTCCGACGGGACGCCGGAAGAGCTGCGCGCCGACGCCGAGCGCAAGCTGGCCTTCCGGCCTTCCCACTATTTCCTGCGCAACCTGTACCTGTTCCCTTATATCATGGAGTTCAAGCTGCCGCACGTGTCGCTGCGGGTCACCATGGACCACACGCAGATGAATTTCAGCGGCGTTAACCTCCTGACCCTTCCGGACTGACCATGCTGAAACTGAAAGCCCCCGCCAAGATAAACCTCTTCCTGGAAACCACCAGGCGGCGGCCGGACGGCTACCACGACCTGGCCACCCTGTTCGCTCGCACCGGCGTCTGCGACCTGCTCTCCTTCCGCAGGACGGGGACGCCGGGCATAAAGCTGGCCGTCAAAGGCGGGCCCAAAGAGCTGGGCCGGCAGGCGGACAATATCATCCACAAGGCCGCGGTGAAATTCTTCGAGGCGTTCGGCCTGGCTCCGGCCGTAGAGATAAAGCTCGAAAAGAATATCCCGGTGGGGGCGGGCCTGGGCGGCGGTTCTTCCGACGCGGCCACCGCCCTGCTGGGGCTGGCGAAACTTTACCGGGTGGGTCCCGCCGGCCGGCCCAGGCTCATGAAGATAGCGGCCGCGGTAGGTTCCGACGTGCCTTTCTTCATGCTGGAGGCCACGGCGGCGGAAGGCCGCGGCCGCGGGGAGCGGCTGAAAGCTTTCAGGCTGAAAGGGCGCCTGCCTTACGTGGTGCTGGTCTATCCCGGCGCGCCGGTGCTTACCCGGGAGGTTTACGGGAATCTGAAGCTAGGCACCCCGGCCGAAATAAAAAGCCGGGTAAAAGATTTTAGCCGGCTTTGCCGCCTGCTGAAGGCGGGCAGGTTCGGCCCCAAGGACGCCGGGCTGCTGTTCAACCGCCTCGAAGACCCGGTGCTGCCGCGCCATAAGGCGGTGCGGCTGGCGAAAGCGCGCCTGGTCAAGCTGGGCGCCGACGCGGTCATGATGTCCGGTTCGGGCGCCACGGTATTCGCCCTGGCCTGGGAGCGGGCCGCGGCCGCCAGGCTGGCCCGGGCAGCGGGGCGTATACGCGGTTACAGGGTTTTTTTGACTAAATTTTGGTAGAATCTGGGGAGTAGCAACGTAACGCTGCCTTGCAGGAGTACGCGGTGTCAGGATGTTCTGTAGGGGGGGCGGTAATCAGGGGGGAGTATGGAAATCACCGAAGTGAGGATACATCTCAGGAACGAGGCCAGATTGAAGGCGTTCGCGACGGTAACGTTCGACAACGCCTTCGTGGTGCACAACATGAAAGTGGTCAACGGCAACAACGGCCTCATAGTGTGCATGCCCTCGAGGAAGATCAAGGATGGCACCTATAAGGATATAGCCCATCCCATTCACAACGACTTCCGCAGCAAGCTGGAACAGCTCATCTTGAAGGAATATGAGGCTGAGCTGGCCAAGGCCGGGCCGCTGGCGGCGCCGACCCAAACCGAAGGCTTCTAACAGCCCCGAGACGGAAAAGCAGTGACCCTTCCCGTACTCGCGGGACGGGCGTTCGCGTTGTATAAGGTTTATTCCCGGGTGGTGTAACGGTAGCACAACCGACTTTGACTCGGTTAGACATGGTTCAAATCCATGCCCGGGAGCCCCTCTTTCATGAAAACCAGATCCTGGACCGTATATATCGTGAGGTGCGCGAACGGCTCCTTGTATACCGGCATTACCAACGACCTGGCGGGGCGGATCGCGGACCATAACGCGGGGCGGGGGGCCAAGTATACGGCGGCCTTCGGCCCGGTGGAGCTGGTCTGGAAGAAGAGAAAGAAGGACCGCTCCGCGGCTTCCAAGCTGGAAGCGGTCATAAAGAAACTGGACCGGGCGGAGAAGTGCGAACTGGCGGCCGGCAGGAGGCAGATATGAACGAGAAGAAGTTTAAGGCCGTAAATTCCCTTTCTGATATCCCGAAGAACCTGCGCAACACGCCTTTCGGCGAACTGCTGCGGTACCATAACCTGGGGGAGCCGTTCAAGAAATACGACAAGGCCCGGCTAACCGTCTGCATGTGCATGGACAACCGCAAGCAGCTGCGCATGCCGGAGAACTTCGCCTACAAACTGCGCACCGGCGGCGGCAATATCCGCCATAGCGAGTTCAAGGTGTCCTATTCCATCGGCATAGGCGGCGTGCGGCACGTGGCCATGATCGCCCATGACAATTGCGGCATGTCGAGCCTGATAGACCGCCGCGGCGCCTTCATAAAGGGCATGGTGAAGAACGCCGGCTGGACCAGGAAAAGGGCCTTGGAATATTTCGCCTCCTACGCGCCGCTCTTCGAGATAGGCGACGAGGCCGAATTCGTGCTGGCCGAGGCCCGCCGCCTGAACCATAAATATCCCAAGGTCAAGGTCCTTCCTCTGTTCTACCGGCTCGCCGACGGTAAGCTTTATCTGATGGCCAAATAGTCATATAGTCATCAGCGTCCCCTTTCTTTTTTTAGTAGAATTTATATGTAGTCCTTCCGATCCTTAACTCTCGGTTTTTTACGGTAACTATGCCAAAGAATAAAAATTTCGCGGCGGTGGTACTGGCGGCCGGCCTCGGCACCAGGATGAAGTCCGACCTGCCGAAGGTACTCCATTACCTCGGCGACATGTCCCTGGCCGAACGGGCCATCCGCAAGATAGCGGAACTCGAGCCCGCCAAGATCATAGTGATCACCGGCCACAAGGCCGAAATGGTGGAGGCCGAGCTGAAGAAGAAACTGGCCCACCTCGGCGACAAACTCGTTTTCGTGCGGCAGAAGCGGCTTTTAGGCAGCGGCCGCGCCGTACAGGAAGCCATGGGCGAGATCCGCCGCCACGCGCACGTGATGGTGCTGTGCGGCGACGCCCCGCTGATGCGCGCCTCCACCACCCGCAAGATGCGCGACCTCTATTTCCGCAACGGTCCCGGCTGCCTGGTGATGACCGCCGACCTGGACGAACCGGGTTCCTACGGGCGGATCCGCCGCGATCACGCGGGCAACGTGGCCGCCATAGTGGAGGCCGCCGACGCCGACGAGTGGGAGCGCGCCATCAAGGAAGTTAATTCCGGCACCTATTTCTTCAACGCCGCGGCCCTGGGCAAAGCGGTGCGCAACCTTAAAAAGAAGGGCTCCAAGGGCGAGTATTACCTGACCGACGCGCTCGAGAACATCATAGCCGCCGGCGGCCGCGTAGAGGCTTTCAAGCTCGCGGACCCGACGGAGATGAGCGGCATCAATTCCAGGGCCGACCTGGCCGCCGCCTACGCCATGCTCAACCGCCGCAAGGCCGCCGACCTGATGGCCGCCGGCGTGACCGTGGTGGACCCCTCCAACACCTATATAGAGGAAGGCGTGCAGATAGGCGCCGACACCGTGGTGTATCCCGGTATCTTCCTGAAGGGCGCCACCGTGATAGGCAAGGGCTGCAAGATAGGCCCCTGCGGCGTCATAGAGGACTGCGTAATAGACGATGGCGCGGTAGTGAAATATTCCTGCGCGTTGGAGAAGAGCCGCGTGCGCCAGGGCGCCATAGTGGGGCCCTTCGCCCGCCTGCGCCCTCTGTCCGACATCGGTCCGGCGGCGGAGATAGGCAATTTCGCGGAAGTTAAGAAGTCGCGCATCGGGCGCGGCTCAAAGATGCACCACCACAGCTACGTCGGCGACACCGAGATGGGGGAGAAGGTCAACATCGGCGCCGGCACCATAACCTGCAATTACGACGGGGTGAACAAGAACAGGACCGTGATAGGGGCCGGCGCTTTCATAGGCTCCAACACCAACCTGGTCGCCCCCGTGAACATCGGGCCAGGCGCCTACACGGCCGCCGGCTCGACGATAACGGAGAACGTCCCGGGCGGGACGCTGGGGATAGCGCGCGCCCGGCAGGTGGTTAAGCGGCTCAAAAAGAGGACCAAATGACTCCCGAAATGCGCAAAAGGGGCAACTTCAAGATCTTCACCGGCAACGCCAACCCGGCGCTGGCCCGCAAGATCTGCGATATCATGGGCGTGCCGCTCTGCGAGGCCAAGGTCAGCCGTTTCGCCGACGGCGAGACCGACGCGCATATCCTGGAAAGCGTGCGCGGCGAGGACTGCTACGTGGTGCAGCCCACCTGCCCCCCGGTCAACGACAATCTGATGGAACTGCTCATAATGACCGACGCGCTGCGCCGCGCTTCGGCCGGCCGCATCACGGCCGTGATGCCCTATTACGGCTACGCCCGGGCCGACCGCAAACCGGCCCCCCGCGTGGCCATTACCGCCAAGCTGGTGGCCAACCTCCTTACCGAGGCCGGCGTGAACCGCGTGATCACGCTGGACCTGCACGCCGCGCAGATCCAGGGCTTCTTCGACATCCCGCTGGACCACCTTTACTCCCGGCCGGCCATCCTCGAGTATATAAAGGGCCGCAATTTCGAGAACACCGTAGTGGTCTCGCCCGACGTGGGCAGCGTGGAGCGCGCGCGCTCTTTCGCCAAGCGCCTGGACATGGGCCTGGTCATCATAGACAAGCGCCGCCCGCGCCCCAACGAGGCCATGGTCTACAATATCATCGGCGACGTGAAGGGCAAGACCTGCTTCATTTTCGACGACCTGGTGGACACGGCCGGCACGCTTTGCCAGGTGGCCCAGAGCATAAAGGAGCAGGGCGCGGCCAAGATAGTGGCCGCCGCCACCCACGGGGTGCTCTCCCGGGACGCCATCGAGCGCATAGACAAATCCCCCATAGAAGAGATCATTTTCAGCGATACGATTCCCGTAAACGCCTCAAAAAGTGCTAAAATAAAGATAGTATCCGTGGCGCCGCTCCTTGCGGAGGCCATTAAGCGCAATCACATGGGCGAGTCCATAAGCGAACTTTTCAAGTGATCCGGCGCAGGATGTAATCCAGCAGGAGGAGTAGTACTATGCAACAGACTAAAATTTCCGCCGAGATGCGGGACAAGGCCGGCCAGCGCGGCATACTGAGCGCCCACAGGGCCGGCGGCCGCATTCCCGCGGTCATCTACGGCCTCGACAAGAAGCCGGTGAGCGTGACCGTTGACGAGAAGGCCATGACGGCCATCATCAAGGCCAACCCCAACGCCATCATCACCATCGCCTACCAGGGCGGCGAAGACGTGGTCATCATAAAGGCCATGCAGCGCCACCCCGTCAGCGACAAGTACCGCCATTTCGACTTCCAGCGCATCTCGCTCACCGAGAAGATCAAGGTGAAGGTGCACGTGAAACTCGTCGGCGAGTGCTACGGCGCCAAGACCCAGGGCGGCCTGGTGGAACACACCATGCGCGAAGTCAACGTGTCCTGCCTGCCCACCGAGATCCCGCACGAGGTCATTATCGACATTACCGACCTGCATATCAACCACTCGCTGCGCGTGAAGGACATAAAGCCGGGCAAGTACGACCTGCTCGACGCTCCTGAACAGATCGTGGTCAGCGTGACCGCTCCGAAGGAAGAGAAGGTTGAGACCCCTGCCGCCGGCGCCGCCGCGGCCGGTGCGGAACCTGAAGTGATAGCGAAGGGCAAGGAGAAAGAGGGCGCCGAGGGCGCCGCTCCTGCCGCCGGGGCGAAGCCTGCCGCCGGCGCCAAGCCCGCCGCGGGCGCTCCCGCGGGCGACAAGAAAGCGGACGCCCCCAAGAAGTAATTGGAGGCCGCTTAACACGGGGAGCAGAGGTTGGACTTTTAACGTTCGGCTTCTGCTCCCCGTCCTTTTAGAGGGTTAGGGCGTGAACGACCAGTTACAATTAGCGGTCCTGCTGGGCAACCCGGGGCCGGAATACGAAAAGACCCGCCACAACATCGGCTTCATGCTGGCCGACCTGGCCGCGTCGCGCCTGGCTCCCGGCGAGCGCTGGCGCGACTGGAAGGGCCTGGGCCTGTATGTCGAGTTCGCCACGGCCGGCCGGCGCTGCTTCCTCCTGAAACCCCAGACCTACATGAACCTGTCCGGCCAGGCCGTGCAGAGCTTTGGCGGCTTCTACAAGGTGCCGCCCGTCGCCATCCTGGCCGCCTACGACGACCTGGCCCTGCCCTTCGGCAAAATGCGCCTGCGCCGCGACGGGTCGGCCGGGTCGCATAACGGCATGGCCTCCGTGATCTCCGCCGTGGGGCCCGCGTGCCCGCGCCTGCGCCTGGGCATAGGCCCCAGGCCCGCCCACATAGAGGGCAAGAATTTCGTGCTTTCAAAGTTCTCTAAAGAAGAGGGGGTGCGGTTGCCGGAATTCCTGGACCGGGCCTGCGACGCGCTGAAAACGGCGTTCACGGGCGGAGTGGTCACGGCTATGAACCGCTATAACAATGACGGAGATAAACCCGTACCTTAAGGTGTTCTTCGGCCTGGTGTTCATTCTGCTGGGCCTGGGCTATATCTACAAGCCGGAGGCCATAGAGCGCGTGAACCGGCTGATAAAGGAGACGTTCCTTAACGACTCCTACGTGGCTCTGCACCGCAAGAACTGGGGCTTCCTGCTGCTGCTCATAGGCGGGGTGCTGATCTATATGGGGGTCTCAAGGGCTCGCGGCTGGTAGGCCCAATGGCCCTTGGCTCTTTTTTGGGGTGATGTATAATATCCGTAAGCAGTAACGGCCCGGGGGGGCCGGTAATTCCGGAAGGTGGGGGGACTATGACTTGGGAAGAAATAGGCAAGAAGTACGAACAGGACGTTAAACTGGCCAAGCGGGAAAAGAAAGAACCCAAACTGGCCAAGAACTGGGACAACCTGGTGAAGTCTACCGACAAACTGGTGTGGCTTTTCGCGATGTCCAACGGCGGGCGTCCGCCGGCAAAGAACGATTAGCGGCGCGGCGGCCGCGCGAAGCCCGGGGCTTAACGGCCCCGGGTTTTATTTTATCCGGGTGTCGAGGGTGACGGAAAGGCCCTTGCTGATGATGGCGGCCCCGGAGCTCAGTTCGCCCCGCAGGTCGCCCCGGCGGTTTTCGCCCAGCTGGCCGTGCGTGTTCAGCGCGGCCTCCAGGTAGATGCGGCGCGTGAGCAGGTCGGGCATGATCAGGTTTGAGGGCCCCATTTCGAACCTGGCCGGGAAGGCCGGGTTGATGATCTTCTTGACCGCCACGGGCACGCCGCCGCTGTTGCGGACCACCACGAACAGCATGCTGTTGGCGCCGGGCAGGGCGTTGAGCAGGTCCGGGCGCACGCTGACGGTGCCCGAGACCCGGAAGAAGTAGCGCAGCGCGGCCTGGTAGCCGAATTTCCAGCCGGCGAAGACGGCGGCGGCCAGCAGGAGCAGCAGGGTCAGTTTTCTTAGCATCGGCTTAAATTTTATAAAATAGTCCGGTCAGGCAGGAAGGAATATCGCCGGCACGGGGAGAAAGCTATGACCGAAAATTCGACCGAGAACGGGCCTGTGGGAGTGGGCGGATGGCTGCGGCTGCTGGTCATCCTGCTGATGGGCGTGGGCCCGGTGGTGACCGTTGCGGCGCTCGGCTGGGCCGTGCTCATCCAGGTAAAACTGATAGGCCTCAAACCGCTGGCGCTGTTAGGCGACGCGCTGATGCTGGGGCTGGTATACCTGAGCTTTACCGCCGGCCGCGACCTGAAGGATCTTAAGCCGGGGGCGGTGAAGAAAGCCAAGCTTTTTTTCGAGGCGGCCATGGGGATGACCGTACTGACCGGGGTCTACATGGGCAACTACGCCGTATTTTCCGGCATAGGGCACGTGGCCCTGCTGCAGGTCATCGAGGCCTCCGTGGGGTTCCTCATCTACTCCCTGGCCTGGCACAGCTACCTGTCCAATTCCGTCCGGGTCCGCAACACTTACCGCTGATTCCCGCCTTCAGGGTCTGAAAAGCCGCGTTCCTGCGCGGCTTTTTTGCGCCCGTCCGCCCGGCCTCATAGGGCGAAACATTCTGTTAATAATCATTTAACATTCCTTTTATTGCTTATAGGGCCGGCGTATATTAGACTTGTTATAGAGCGGACAAAGGTAAAACTATGGCAAACGAATACGGCGAACTCGAACAGATGGTGAACGACGTTACCAGCCTCGACACGGCGCGCATGACGCTGCGCTGGGCGCTCGAACGGCTCAACACTATCGAAAAAGATAAGGCGGACCTCAAGAAGAACCTGGCCATAGCCGAAGAAGCCGCCAAGAAACTGCAGCTCAAGGACTCCTCCCTGCAGGATGCCTACACCTCCCGCACCAAGACGCTGGAGGAAAAAGAGGATTTCTACACCAAGCTGGAAGCCACCATGTCCCTGCTGGGCGAGGGGAAACTCGACATTCAGCAGCTGCTCAAGAAAGAGGCCAAGCTGGATTCCCTGCGCAAGAGCCTGGAAGACGAGTACCAGAGCAAGTTCGAGGACCTGGACCGCAACCAGCGCTCCGTGATAGAGCGCTGGAACGGCCGCCTGCTGGAAGTGGAAAGCCAGTACGCCGGCCGCCTGGCCGAGGCCCAGAAGAAATACGATTCGCTGCGCACTGAACTCGAAACCGATTACCAGAGCCGCATGACTTCCCTGCAGGGCACTTTCAAGGCCCGCGAGAAAGAACTTTCCGGGCGCATCGAGGCCCTGGAAGGCAATGTGCGCCTTTCCGAAGAGAAGGTGGAGGCACGCCGCCGCGAGCTCGAGGCCGAGTTCGCCGGCAAAAGGCGCGACCTGGAGGAGAATTACCGCAAGGTCAAGACCGCGCTGGAAGCCGGCCTGGACGAAAAGCTGCGCGCCATGGATTCCGACCACGCCGCCCAGGTGCGCTCCCTGGAAGCCTCCTGGCAGACCGAACGCGCCCGCCTGCTGGACGAGCAGCGCATCCGCGAGGAGCAGTTCACCTCCGCGCAGGAGCGCATTAAGGAAATAGAGAATAAGCTGGCCTCCCAGCAGGAAGTTCACCATACTGAACTGATAAAGATAATAAGCGAAAAAGAGACCGCTTTCCGCGCCCAGATCGCGGAGCTGGAGAAAGAGAAGGGCCTGAAAGAGGCCGCCGTTAAAGAACTTCTGGTAAAGTTAGAGGCTAAGTCCGCAGGCTGGGCGCAGGAGCGCGCCGCCCTGGAGGCCGAGTTCGGTCAGCGCCTGGCCGCCATAGAGGCCACCATGAACGCCCGCGTTTCAGGCATTGAACTGGCTTATGCGGAGAAAACGCAGGAGCTGGAGCGTGTTCAGGCGAAGAGCCAGGAAAGCGTCAAAACCCTGGAAAATAGACTGGCCGAGTCTCGCGAACAGCACCACAAAGAGATGATGGAACGCGTGCAGGCGGGTGAAGCCGCCTTCCGCGCCAAACTGCAGGCCTTCGAAGAGGAGAAACGCGCCTACAACGAGACCATAGGCCGGCTCAGCGCTTCCGTGAACGAGGCGGTGCGCGCCGCCGAACTGGAGAAGGAAAATTTCCGGAGCGAACTGGCCAAGTTGGCCGCCATCGGCGAAGCTCAGGCCGAGGAGCGCAACGCCGCGGTGCGCGCCGACTACGAAGCCCGCAAGGCCGACCTGGAAAAGGATTTTGCCGCCCGCTACGGGGATAGGCTCAAGGCCGTGGAGGCTGAAAAAGCCCGCCTGAACGAAGCGCTGGCCGAGCGCGAGAAGCAGATGGAGGGCGCCTTTGCCGAAGCCCGCAGGCTGGACGCCGCCCTGGCCGAACTGCGGATGAAAGCGGCCGAGGAAAAATCGATACTTTCGCGCGACTACGAGCTGGAGATGAACACGGCCCTCAAGGCCGCCGAGGACGCCGCCAAGGCCCGCGAGGCCGAACTGCGTACCGACATGGAGGTTCTGCGCGGCGAGATAGCCGAGCGCGACCGCCTCCTGTCCCTGGAGAAGGCGAAACTTGTGGACGAACTGTCCAAGGCAGCCATTGCCGCGCACGACCGCGCCGAAGGCCGCGCCTCCGCGATAAAAGCGGAGTACGAGGCTAAGCTGGAAGCCCTGGATTCCTCCTCCTCCGAGAAAATAGCGGACCTGCAGCGCAGCCTCTCGGAGAAAGAGACGCTGGTGGAGAATATTTCTTCGGAGAGGTTTATAGCGGAAACCGCGATCAAATCCGAATTCGAGCGTAAGCGCGCCGACCTGGAAGCCGAACTCTCCAAGCGGGCCGCCGCGCTGGAAGCCGATTATGCCGCCTACAAGGCCCGCCTGGCGGAGGAACTGACCGCCAGGACGGAGATGGTCCGCGCGGAGGTGGAGGCCAAGGCGGAAGTGGAGCGCCGCAACTGGAACTCTGAGCGTGTGCGCCTGGAACGCGCGCTGGCGGAGACTTCCGAGCATTTCCGCTCGGCGCAGAAAGATATGGAGGAGCTGAACAAGAGCCTGCGCAAGTCGGAGGAGTCCAACACCCTGCGCGAGGCGGAGCTCAACCGCGAACTGATGGAGGCCAAGGCCAATTTCGAGAAAGAGCTGTCCTACCGCGTTAAGGACGCCGTGTCCATACAGACGTCCCACCTGGTGGAAGCCCTGGAAGCCTCCAAGGCCAAACAGGAAGAGCTGCATAAGCACCTGGAAGCCAAGGACGACGCCATCCGCATGCTCAAGTCCGAGACCGAAGAGGCCCGCCGGATCTACGAGAACAAGATCCTGGACGCCAGCTCGGGCGCGCTGAAAGAGCGCCGCGAGGAACTGGAGCGCCATTACGCGGCCAAATCCGCCGCGCTCGAAGAGGAGATGGCCTCCTTCCGGCGCATCATGGAGTCCGAGAACGAAGGCCTGCGCGCCGCCATGGAGCAGGCCCGCGAGGAAGTGCTTTCCGCCAACAAGCGCGCCGATGACACCTTCAACGACATGCTGAAGGCCACCAAGGCCGTGCAGGAAGAGAAACTGGAGATCAACAGGCTGCGCACCGACGAGTTCAACGCCGCCGTGACCGACGCCGTGCGCAAGGCGGTGGAATCCACCGCCCAGAAACTGCGCCACACCGAGGCCGAGCTGGTCCGCATCCAGGAAGTGAACCGCGACGAGGTGAACCTGCTGACCGAGGCCTTCAACAAGGAGAAGGACCGCATGCTCGAAGAGATAGTGCGCCGCGAGAACTACCTGGAATCGGCCGACCTCAAGATCCAGGAGCTGGAGCACCAGATGGCCTCGCTGCGCCAGGACTCCTCCGTGGACCTCATGAAGCACGTTTCCGAGCACGACAAGCGCTTCCGTGAAGTGATAAGCGGCGAAAAGGCCCGCTACGAAGCTCGGGTGAAGCAGCTGGAAGACCTGCTGGCCGCCAAGGAGCGCCTGCTGGCCGACGGCGAGAACATCTACCGCCAGAAGCAGCTGGAGCTGGACGCCATGCACGCCAAGCTCAATGAAAGCATCGGCCGGTTCAACGAGGAGCTGTTCTCCCAGAAGCAGGCCCTGGGCGGCAAGGAGAAGGAACTCAACGACTTCCGCCTGAAGCTGGAGAAGGACTACGCCGCCAAGGCCTCCGACTTGGAGAAGATGCGGACGGAACTCGCCCACGCGATAATGGAATACAAGAGCAGGAAATAATTATGGAAAAAGAACGCGCCATACAATGCGTACCCGTGGAACTGCTGGAGCGGCTGAAGGCCCTGGGCGAGCGCCTCTGGGCGGACAAGAATCCCGCCTCGGTGCAGCTCAACGCCATCCTGGAGGAGTTCGACTCCGACGTGCGGACGCTGGGGCACATCGTCAAGGAATACGAGACCGACTTCGAGGGCCGGCTGGCCATCAAGTGCCGCGACCACGGCCGGCGCGAGGAGTCCCTGAAAGCGGAGGCCGACGCCGCGGCCGAACGCCTGGCCAAGCTGCAGCAGACGCACGCCGACTCCCTTAAAAAGATAGAGGAGCTCAAGACCATGCTGGCGGCCCGCGACTCCGAGCTGGCCGAGCTGCGCTCCAAGACCATGGAGGACGGCAGCGAACTGAATTCCCGCTACGTCGTCAAAATGCAGGAGCTTTACGACAAGGTGAACAAGAAGGAACTGGAGATGCTGGCCCGCTGGGAGGAGAAGAACAGGACCCTGGAGACCAAGATCCAGTCCATCGACACCGAGGTCGCGGCCAAGACCAAGCAGCTCGGGCTGCGCGAGAAGGCGCTGGTGGAGGACTTTAACGGCCGCAAGGCGGAACTCATAAGGACCTTCGACAGGATCCGGGCCGAGCTCGAAGCCCGGGAAAAAGCGCTGGCGGCCCGCGAGAAAGGCCCGCAGGAGAAAATATGAGCGGTTCAGACGACCTGAAGAACCTGCTGGACAGGCTGAAGGACGAGGTGGGCCCGCTGCCGGAACCCGCGCCGCGCCCCGCCGCGCCGGCCCCGGAACGCGTTTCCCGCGAAGACAGCTTCCGGCGCGAAGAAAGGCCTCCGCGCCAGGATCGCTACCAGCAGAGCCGGGAGGAGGAGCCGCGCCAGAGCGCGGTGCGCCGTGATTTCGCGCCCCGTCCGCACCGGCCCGAGGCCCAGCGCGACCTGCCCGCGGTTCAAAGCCCGGCCAGCCTGGCCTGGAGCGAGAACAAAGAGACCACGCTTTTTGGCATGCTGACCGGCCTGATAGCCGCCCTGGGCGGTGTCCTCGCCGGCCTGGACTACCTGGTACTCATCGGCGGGGTGGTCTTCATGCTGTTCTCGTTCATGCTGCTGCTCTCCCTGTTCGGCTATTACCTGAATTTCCGCCGCCGCGCCCCGGACTCCCACGGCTTAGCCGAGCGGGTGGACGCGCTGTCGCGCAAGGTGGAAATGCTCAGTTCCATGGCCGCCACCGGCGGCGCCCGTTCTTACCAGGCCGCCTCCCCTGAGAGGGAGCGCGAACTGGAGCACAAGGTGGAAGAACTTCGCGTGCTGGTAAAGACCCTGTCCCGCGCCGTGGAGCAGCAGAACGGCAAGTAAAAACCGCTTAAATATATATATAATTAACCCTATGAAGACAATGTCCCTTGCGCTGTCAATTCTCACCCTTTTGGGCACGGTGCCGGCTTACAGTTTGGAACTTACGCTGCCGGCCGCGGAGAAGGAATACTTTATAGAGTCGGGCGACATCATAAACGTCAACGTTTTTCCCGCCGAGGAATTCTCCAAGGAAGTCACCGTGCAGCCCGACGGCACCGTGGACATCCCGCTGATAGGCCCCGTGAAAGCGCGCGGCCTGAAGTCGGAAGACCTGGAGAAGACGCTCACCGCCAAATTCTCCAAATACGTGGCCAACCCCAACGTCACTATAAACGTGCGCAAGTTCTCCTCCAATAAGGTGGCCGTGATAGGGCAGATCACCACCCCCGGCTACTACGAGTACCGTGAAGGCATGCGTCTGCTGGACCTCGTAGCGCAGGCCTCGGGGCCGCAGGATTACGCACGCACCGCCAAGATCCGCATCTACCGCCGCACCCCCGGGCCCGACGGCAAGTTCAAGGAGGAGGTGCTCACGGCCGACCTCGCCGCGGTGTTCAACGGCAAGATGGAAAAGAACATCCTTATGATGAACGGGGACATAGTTTACATCCCCCGCAAGAAGTATTCTTCCGCCGCCAAGTGGATCACCGACAACATAGTGCCCTGGGCCACGCTGTTCCTGTTCACCGTGACCGCGGGCATAGTGGTAAACAACCGCTGATAAAATATGAACGCCGAACTTACCCTTTACGATTACTGGCGCATAGTCAACCGCCGCAAGTGGATAGCGCTGCTGGTGTTCGCCGTCACCGTCTTCTCCACCATGTTCTACACGCGGCTGCAGCCCACCGTGTACCGCAGCCAGGCCCTCATCAAGATAAAGCCGCCGGCCTCCTACAGCAGGATCCCCGGCTCCGAGATCAACGACTTCGACCCGTGGAGCGCGGTGGCCACCGAGCTGAAGGTGATGACCTCCTCCGAGATAGCCGAAAGGGCCGCCGCCAAGCTGGGCCTGCCCGCCGGCCCCAAGTCCGCCGCGCAGATAGCCGGCTCCTATAAAGTGGAGCGCCTGCAGGAATCAAACCTCATTTCGCTCGCTTCCTACAGTTCCGACCCGGTCAAGGCCGCCGACATAGCCTCCGCGGTCATAGACGCCTACCGGGATTTCGACCTGGAGCAGAAGAGCCGCCAGGCCCGCAAGACCCTGGAGGACATCTCTTCCCGCAAGACCGAGGTGGAGGACAACCTCCGCACCCTGGAGCGGCAGAAGCAGAATTTCGTGGAACGCAATCCCAAGACCGGCCTGGGTTCGGCCCTGGCCAACCAGCTGGCCGACCTGGAGATCAAGAAGCGCGAGATGCTGGAGAAGTACACCCCCAACCATCCCGACGTGCTCAATATCAACCAGCGCATCGACGTGGTGCAGGCCAAGCTCGAGGAGATCCCCGCCCAGGAGATAGCCCTGGCCCGCATCAGTCGCGAAGTGCGCATGCAGGAAGAACTCTACACCACCCTGAACAAACAGTACGAGGAAGCCAAACTGGGCGTTTCCTCCATGGTCTCTTTCGTCAGCGTGGTCAACCGCCCCATCCCCGAGACCAGCCCTATTTCCCCTAACGCCCGCCTTAACTCCATGGTGGGCGCGGTGCTGGGCTTTTTCCTCGCCGTGGTGGTGGTGTTCCTGCTGGAGAACCTGGACGTCTCCATTTCCACCATCGAGGACATCGAGAACTTCATAAAACTGCCGGTGCTGGGCATCATCCCCAACATCCTGAGCGAAAAGCCGCTGGATAACTGGCTCACCAACGTTTTTAAGAAGGAACGCTACACGGTGGACGCCTTCCGCAGCGTGCTGATAGTCAACCGCAAGTACGCCTCCAGCGTGATAGAGTCCTACCATACCCTGCGCACCAATATCATGTCGCACCTCAAGAGCGGCGAGAGCGCCTCGCTGGTGATCAGCTCCGCCGGCGCCGCCGAGGGCAAGACCCTGACCGCCGTGAACTTCGCGCTGGCCAGCGCCCACTCCGGTCTGCGCACCCTGCTCATAGACGCCGACCTCCGGCGCCCCGCCATCAACCAGATCTTCGGCACCCGCAAGGAGCCGGGCTTGAGCGATGTGCTGGCCGGCAAGGCCGACTGGCGCGAGGCCGTGCTGGAAAGCGCGGACTTCATTATGGGCGGCCTGGATTTCGACCAGCTCATGCGCTTCCCGGGCATAGAGAACCTGAAGGTGCTCAACTGCGGCACCCAGCCCGGCAACGTGATAGACATCCTGGACTCCGCCAACTGGAAGGAGATCATGGGCGAACTCAAGAGCGAGTTCGACATGATAATCTTCGACGCGCCCCCGGTGCTGCTTTTCGTGGACGCGGTGATGATAGCCAAGCACGCCTCCGACGGCGTGGTGCTGGTCTACAAGGCCGGCAAGATAGCCCGCGGCGCCCTGAAGCGCGCCAAGGACCAGGTAGGCGGCGCCGCCAAGATGCTGGGCGTGGTGCTCAACGGCGTGCGCGCCTCCGAAATGGGCCCGCAGTACGGCTACTACTACTACGACTACAAGAAGTACGCGCGGCGCTAGGCCGCGCCAGTTCCCCGGAGGAGTGGCCTGATCGACTTGCAAGAATGCCGATAATCGTCATACTAACGGCGCTTATAGCCGCGGTGCTGCTGGGTTCCTTGGCCACCGCGGTTTCCCATAGTTACGTGCTCATCCTGGCCGGTAGCGCGGTGCTGGCTGTTTTCGCTTTCCTGTCTCCACGGGCCAGCCTCGTAATACTGCTTTTCTCCATGTTGCTTTCCCCCGAAATCGGCTTCGGGGACATCACTGCCACGCGCTCGGTCATCCTGCGCTACGACGACATCGTTCTGATGATAATTTTCCTGTCCTGGTTCGCCAGGACGGCCATCATGAAGGGGAGGGCCTTTATAACCCAAAGCCCGGTGCAGACTCCGGTGCTGATCTACACGGCGCTTTGCGTGGTGTCTACATCTCTGGGCATAATGCGCGGGGACGTGCGGTTCAACGTGGCGTTTTTCTACGTGCTCAAGTACGTTGAATACTTCCTGCTTTATTTCATGGCGGTGAACATAGCTGATTCGAAGGAGGAGGTGAAGAAATATCTGGCTTATGGCTTGGTTATCGCAGTGATAGTTACGATCTACGCGTATTACTACTATTACAGCTCCGGAGCCGGGGCCCGCGCTACGGCGCCTTTTGAGGCTCCCATAGGCCGGCCGCAGGACTCGGAACCGGCCTCTCTCGGAGGGTATTACCTGTTGGTTTTCGGGATATTGCTGGGATTATTGACCGAGTATTCGGGAAAGATCATGATGTGGACCTTGGCTGCGCTGGCTTTCATGTTCCCCGCTTTCCTGTTGACATTTTCCCGGGCGTCATACATCGGTCTTGCTGCTCTGTTCGCTGCACTGCTGCTGCTGTCCGAGCGGCGCAAAACGCTGCTCGGGTTCTTTATGGCAGGATTATTCGCTTTCGGCATGTTCATGCCGGGTCTTTCCGGGCCGGTCAGAGAGCGCGTCTCCATGACGTATCAGGGCGCTTACGCAGTCAAAGACGTTCAGACCGGGTTTGGCACCGTTAAGCTGGAGGAGTCCGCCTGGTTGCGCATAGCTTCCATTAGGGGCGCCCTATTCGACAAGCTTCCGAAGCACCCGATCATGGGGTGGGGCGTGACCGGAGCCGGCATGGGGGACACGCAGTACACGTTGCTGATAGGAGAACTGGGTGTTGCCGGGACGTTCGTGTTTTTTTGGATGCTTTACCGAATATTTTCATCCTCGCGGAGAGTTTACTCCGCATTCGAGGAGAAATGGATAAAGGCGCTGGCCCTGGGGGTGATGGTAGCTGTTCCCGGGCTTCTTTTTCAGGCTGTCGGAGTGAACACATTCATTATCGTCCGTATCATGGAACCGCTCTGGTTCCTGTCGGCCATGATAATGGTGCTCTGCCGGATTGCGGACAGGGAGAAGGCGCCTCCGGAAAGCGCGGCCGCCGCGCCCAAAGCCGGGGAGTAGGGAACAGCCGCTTATGGAAAACGCCAGATGCGAACAATGCGGTTCCGAAGTCAATTTCCCCGTCCTTACCGCTAAGGACAGGGACTGGGGCAGCGGAGATACTTTTTCACTGGTAAAATGTTCCAGGTGCGGACTTGTGTACGTTAACCCACGTCCCGCCGAGACGGAAATGGGGAAGTATTACCCACCGGAAAACTGGGGTAGGGCCAAGAATGGAACGGCGGAGCAGGATGCCGTCATTAATGGCGCTCATTGGTCGGTATCTTCCGCGGAACGCGCCGCTGTGATACTTCCGTTGGCGGGAAAAGGGAGCATCCTGGACGTCGGCTGCGGTGACGGTTTTTTCCTGCTTTATCTTTCCCGTCTCGGCTGGGATTGCCACGGAGTGGAGCCTGGGGAAACGGCGGCGGCCTACGCCAGGGAGACCCTCGGATTGGACGTCCGCACTGGCACACTGCTGACCACGCGGTATGAAGAGGCCTCGTTCGATGTCGTCAGTTTCCACCATGTCTTTGAACACTTGCGGGAACCTAAGGCCACGCTTAGAGAGGTCCGGAAGCTGCTGAAGGCCGGGGGGTACCTGGTGGTCTCCGTGCCAAATTTTGACAGCGTGGACAGAAAACTGTTCGGCAGCGGATGGGTGGGACTCAAGCTGCCGCAGCATCTCTTTCAGTACACCAGCGCGACGCTGAGGCGGATGCTTGAGGACGCTGGATTCGCTTTCTGTTCGGTGGCATACCGGTCCTACGAAGCGAAAAGCACGATGTATTATTCCGAAAGCCTGCGTTATTGTCTGCGGGACATCGGTTTGTATCCCCCGGCGCCGCCCGTGAATGCGCCAACCGCTCCCCCGGTCCCGGCGAGCTCCGACTGGCGGGGTGTTCTCCATTTTTTCGAAAGAGGACTATTTAAGGGCATCGGCTGCGTGGCCGACGCCCTGCATATCGGAAGCACCATGACGATGGTGATGCGGAACGTAAAAGGACTTTGAAATATCGGCCCGGGGGGCTAGACGACCATGTGCAATGCGAACTGTATAATATTCGGTGCGACGAACCTGAGTGAAGCCGAGGTGCGTGGGAAAAAAGTGGTGGAATTGGGCTCCCGGGACGTCAACGGCAGCCTCAGAAGGGTCGTAGAGCTTCTGAAACCGTCCGAATATGTGGGTTTGGATATGGAAGCCGGTCCCGGGGTGGATATGGTTTGCGGTGCCGAAGAGGCGGCCGCAAAATTGGGAGCGGAGAGTTTCGACGTGGTGATCTCCACGGAGATGCTGGAGCACGTGCGGGATTGGCGCAGGGTCATTTCCAATGTAAAGCGGCTGTGCCGCCCGGGAGGGATAATACTGTTGACGACCCGGTCTGTCGGTGCCGAGTATCACTCCTACCCGTCGGATTTCTGGCGCTACGACCCGGGAGACATGGAATTTATCTTTTCTGACTGCGAGATCAAGAAACTGGAAAGGGACAGCCCCGAAGCCGGAGTTTTCCTGAAGGCCGTCAAGCCGGCGGGTTTCCGGGAAAAGGACCTGTCGGGATACGGACTTTATTCTATCATCGAGCAAAAGCGCATCCTGGAAGTGAATGACGCTGTGCTTAAGGGTTTTTATCGGCGGATGAACCGTTACCAGAGGATAAGAGATTCCGTTTACGCCGCCGGGAAATTCGTGGCTGCAAAGATCCTGCGAATTTGACCAGGGGGAGTTCCCGATAGTGACTATAAAAAAAATCGCGATCATATATCCGTATTCCAGGACCTCGTCGCAGGTCGCGGGCTTTTGCGCGGCAGGGTTCGGACGCCTGGGAGTGGAGTCCTCTGCCTTTTTTTTTCAGCCTTACCGCTATTCGGGGCGCATAAGCCGTAAGCTGCTCGGGCCGGTGGAATACCGGGTAGCCGAAAGGGCGCTCCTGGCGGGAGTTCCACAGAGCGCTGCGGACCTTGTGCTGGTGGTGAAGGGGGATGATCTCTTGCCTGCTACGGTGGCCGAGTTGCGCAAAGCCTGCCGGGTCCCGGTGGTGAACTGGTGGTTGGACGACCCGGGGCTCATAAATATTTCATCCAAGCTTTCCCCCGCGTATGACGTCTTCTTTACCAATGATCCGGACTCCGTTGCTATCCATGAACGTGCCGGCTGCCGACGGACGGAATTCCTCACTTTCGCCTGCGATCCGGCGGTTCATCGCCGGCTTGAGTTGACCGGGGATGATCGGATCAATTACGGCAGCGACCTTGTTTTTGTCGGTTTGCTGACACCGCGTAGGGTGGCGCTCCTGGAATCGCTGAGGGGCTTTGATCTAAAGATCTGGAGCCGGCCTTTTTTTCATGAGTATTCACCGGAGACCGGAAAGGTGCTGAGCAGACCCGTGCCGCAGGATTCTCCGATACGCGGATGCATAGTTGGGCGCGAGGCTTGGGATGAGGAATTGATAAAGATCTACAGCGCATCGAAAATAGTGCTCAATATCCACGCGCACGGCAAGAGCGATCCGAACATGAGAGTGTTCGAAGCCGCCGCCTGCGGGGCCTTTCTCCTGACCGAGGAACGCCGGGTCCTGAAAGATCTTTTTTCTCTGGGGTCCGAGATCGTCTGCTTTAACGAAGGCGGAGACTTGAAGGCTAAAGCGAAAAGTTATCTGGAGCGAGGCGCCGAAAGGGAAAAGATCGCCGCGGCCGGACAGGCCCGGGCATATAAGGACCATACTTATTCCGTGCGAATGCGGGAAATGCTGTTCCGGCTCGGTTTCGAGGTCCCACGGCAACTATGAAAGAACGGACCACGGTACAAAAACTCGCGGAGAACACAGGCTGGCTGGCCCTCCAGGGAGTCGGGGGCCGGCTGCTTTCGTTCGCCTTGAACGTTCTCATTGTGAGATATCTCGGGGCGGCCGGCTATGGGAAACTTGCTTTTGCCATGGCTTTCTCCGGGTTTTTTACCATCCTTGGGGATTTCGGACTTAGCACTTACGCAATACGGGAGGTCTCCGCGGATAAGGAGACCGGCCCTGGATGTCTGGGAAAGGGCCTCCTGCTGAACGCGGTTATGTCCGTACTGATACTTGCCGCCGTGACAGCGGCGGGAATGGCTGCGGGATTGGAACAGCCTCTGTTGTACTGCGTTGTGTTGCTTGCGATGTCCTATCTGCTGCACCAGACCGGAGGTTTTGCCAGCGCCATTTTCCGCGCCCATGAAAAAATGTCACTGCTGTTCGCCACAGAGACCATCTACCGGGCGGCCCAACTGCTGTTCTGCGGCGCCTGTGTATTCTTTCGTCTGGATATCTCGGCGTTCGCGGCCGCTTACCTTGGAGCTTCCGTGCTGTATCTGGCGGTCGTGTTGTGGCTGGCTTTAAGGATGATATGGCCGCGGCTGTCTTACCGACTCAGCGAGTACTTGCGGATGTTGCGCGAAAGCGCCCCTTATGGACTGAGCGCGGCGGCGCTTGTGGTCTATTACAACGCGGACATTTTGATGCTGTCTTATTTCAAGGGTGCAGGGGAAGTCGGCATATACAGCGTGGCGTATAATCTCTATCTGGCGTTAGGGATAGTTGCGTCGGTTTATATGGGTGCGGCTTTCCCCGTGCTTTCCAGACTGTTTAAAAACTCTCCCGAGGGGATAAAGAAAGCCTATACGAAATCATTCAAATTCCTTCTTATCATCTCCGTTCCGGTTTCATTCGGCGCCGTCATGCTGGCTCCTGGTATAATGACGGCGCTGTACGGCGCCTCTTTCGCCGCTTCCGCCGCGCCTTTTGCAGTACTTTCCTCGGTAACGGTATTCTTTTATCTCAACGCTTTCCTGGGACACTTCTTCGCCGCGGCCGGACGCGTCAAAGATTCATTCTTCATGTTTTGCGCCGCATGTCTGCTCAACGTCGTTCTGAATTTGTTCCTTATTCCGGCATACGGCTATATCGGAGCGGCGGCGGCCACGGCGGTTTCCGAAACCGTATATTTTACGCTCGCGGTCATTTATCTGCGCCGCACGGAGTACCACTTCCTGCCATGGGGGCTCCTGGTCCGCCTTCTCGCATTTTCTTCAGTCATGCTGGCGGCGTTGAGCCTGGTCCCGGGAGGCAACGTTTTTCTGCGGGTGGCGGCGGGAGCCATGGTATATCTGCTGCTTGTGCTATGGGGCGGGATACTGGACGAAGATGATGTCGGACTTGTGCGTGAAGCGTTAAGGCGATAAACGTTCCTTTGTGACCTGATAGTTATGAAATTGTACTGCGTGATCCCTACGTTGAATAACAGCGCCGGCCTGGCCGCGTTGCTGAAGAGTCTTTACGGGCAAACACGGAGACCTGACGGAGTGATTGTGGTGGATAATGCCAGTGCCGACGACACCGGGGCCGTAGTGCGCGGTTTTCCGGGAGTTGAGTACGTCCGTCTTCCGGAAAACTTCGGCAGCGCCGGAGGGTACTACGAAGGGATAAGGTCCGCGGCCGCAAAAGCCGACTTATTGTTCCTTTCGGACGACGATGCTACGTTTAAGCCTGACGCCTTGGAGAAATTGGAAAGCGCTTTACGGGAACTTTCCGCTTCCTCTCCGGCCGGCGCTGTGAGATGTGCCTGGGACACTTTTAGAGGCGAGAAACCGGAGATGGTGGTGGATGCTGCGTGGTCAGGAACGCTGATAAAGAGCGAAGTCGTAGGCAAGATAGGACTGCCGCTCAGGGAACTGTTCCTTTATTCCGAGGATGTCGAGTATTTCTCGCGTATGAGGAAGGCCGGTTTCCCCATCTATGTGGTTCCCGGTGCGGAGTATCTGACCCGGTTCGAGGGTCATAAAAGAACCGTGGGGTTCGCTTTCAGGTCCGCCAGCGTATACAAGGACGTCTTCCGGTTTTATTACGCTTTCCGCAACGAGATATATGTGAGTCGTCTTCACGATCTCGGAAGGCAGATGAAGGTATTGTCGTATTTTCTAAAGATCGCCCTCTTCCTGAGGCCTGCCGCCATTTTCGCGTGTCTCGACGGTCTGAAGGACGGGTTCCGCGGTTCTCTTGGCAAGAACGAGAAGTATCGGGTCATAAGATAGTATCCGGAACTATGACGGGAATTTCCATAATTATCCCTACTTATAACGGCAGGAAACTGCTCGAGCGCAATTTGCCGTTCCTGCTGGATGCGTGTGGCGCGTATCAGGGCGAAACAGAGATTATAGTTGTGGACGACGGGGGGGGGGACGACACGTCTTCCCTGTCCGGGCTCTATCCGAAGGTCACGTTCGTCAGGAAGGAACAGAACGAAGGTTTTGCCAAGACCGTCAATCTGGGCGTGCGCAAGGCCTCGCATCCGCTGGTCTTCCTGCTCAATAACGACGTCGAGGTTACGCACGAAGTGTTTCGCGGGCTTGCGGAGCCCTTCTCCTGCAAAGACGTTTTTGCGGTCCAGCCCAAAATGGTTTCCGTGCGGGAGGACGAAACGCGCGAAGTTGTTGGCGAGGTCAGCACGCGGCACGGGTTCTTTTACTACCGGTACAGGGAAATAGTGCTTACCGGCCAGCAATCCGTGGAGATGGATTTCTGCTCGGCCGGGGCCTGCCTGGTTTCAAGGGAGAAACTGCTGCAGCTCGGACTTTTCGACGAAAGGTTCTCCCCGTTCTACTTTGAAGACATGGACCTTTCTCTCAGGGCGAAAATGGCCGGCTGGCGTATCCTTTATTTCCCCGGTGCCAAGGTGTATCATCGGCATGCGGGAAGCACCGTTAAAACGGAATACACTCATTTCAGGTGGAACCTGATACACAAAAGGAATTATTTTCTTCTCATCTTCAAACATGCCGCGGCACTGGGGATTTTCCCGGCCTGTATGGCAACGCTTCCGCTGTTCGTTATATACAAAACTTTGACCGGGCATCCTTTCTTTCTGTTGGGGTTCGCCGCCGCGGTGTGGCGGACGTTTCAGGCAAGGGCGATGAGGGCCTTTAAATGACCACCATCCTTTTTTTTAGCTCGTATGCCAGCTTGACCAGGGGCGGACAAAGGAGCCTCTGGTATATTCTGCGCGACCTGGACAAGCGGCTTTACCGCCCGGTACTCATCTGCCAGGAGGAAGGGGAGCTGACGCGCCGGGCCTCCGCGGAGTTGGGCGTGCCGTTCGAACTGCTCTCGGTGCCTCTTTTAAGGCTTTCCTCCGTCCCGGCCGTTTTGGCGTTCGCGCGCCGGCTATGGGCCATTGCCAGGAAGTACGGTGCCAGGGCCGTTCATTCCGAGGAACTTAAAGTTGCGCTTTTTTTAAGTCCGCTGCGCCTGGCGGGATTCAAGGTTATATGGCACGTGAGAGTCCTGTGGGATATGCCGGTACAGAAGGCGATAGGGGTCCTGGTTTCGAATAAGGTCGTTTGCGTTTCCAGGGCGGTTGCGGCCAGCTTCCCGGCTGGCTTTCGCAAGTCCCTGGTAGTGATCCGCAACGGCGTTGACGCGTCGGAATTTTCTCCATTGACCGGACCGCCTTCCATAAAAAAGAAAGGAGAGCGCCTGGTAGGTTATTTTGGCGGCCTGCTGCCGCATAAGGGCGTGGAGGTCCTGCTCAGGGCCTTTGCGCTTGTCCCTAAAAAGATCTCCGGAGCCGGGTTGCTGCTGGCGGGCGGAGGAGACCCGGAGTATATCAGGAAACTGCGCGGTTTGGCGGTTCAACTGGAAATAAGCGGCGCAGTGAGATTTTGCGGTGAAGTATCCGATGTGAGGCCTCTTATGGGAGAAGCGGATATCGTCGCCGCGCCTTCTTTGAGCGGAGAGGGGCTTTCGCGGAGCATACTGGAGTCAATGGCCATGGGCAAGCCGATAGTGGCTTCCTCTTTGCCGCAGAACGCCGAACTCATCAAGGACGGAGAGACCGGTCTTCTGTCCGCTATCGGGGATCACGAAGAGCTTGCCGCCAAGATCCTTGCGCTGTTGGAAAACGGGGACCTGTCTGGGCGCCTGGGCCGCGGCGCCAGAGCGTATGTCGAGGCCAATCACTCTTTACCCTCGGTAATTTCCTCTGTCCACGAGCTATACGCGGAACTCTTTGGCCGGGGAGGACGCGAATGAAAGTGATGGTGGATGGCCGGGAGTTCGTGCGCGGACGCGCTACCGGGATAGGCAGGTTCCTGAGTGACGGGCTTTGCGAGCTTGCGGTCATGAAAAGGGACTGGCAGTTCGTTCTTATCCTTAACCAACACTCCGAATTCGTTCCCGACTTCCCGAACCTTAAGAAATTGAGATTCACGGAAGTCTTTACGACTTTTGCCGACCAGGTGCAGATCCCGTGGTTCATTCGCGGCGAAAAAGCCGACGTATTCCTCTCTCCCTACTATAAAACCCCGCTGCTTTCCGGAGTGCCGGCGGTCGTTACCATTTGCGACCTGATCAATTTGATATATCCCGGCTACGCTCGGAGTTCTGCTTTCTACCGGCAGCTATTCGGGATTTATGCCGCTAAAGCTTCCGCGATACTTACCATATCGGATAATTCAAAGGTGGACATAATGCGCTTGTTGGGCGTTCCGGAAGAGAAGCTTTCCGTGATCTACCCGGGAGTGGACCCGGGAGTTTTTTACAGAAAGCGGCAAACGGCAGTTTTTAGGTCCAAATATGGACTTGACGTCCCCTATTTGCTGTATATGGGGAATGGAAATCCCCACAAAAATGTCAATGGGCTTATAGCTGCATATAACTTATTGTCGCCAGAATTTAAGGGACGATACCGGCTAGTCCTGTGCGGGGTTGGTGATTCCGAGATAGCGCTTGAGCAGTTTTCCAGCGGTTCCTGCGTTCGGATAGGATATGTGCCGGATGCGGATATGGCGGAATTATACAGCGGAGCGGAGTTGCTGGTGTTCCCCTCGTTCTATGAGGGTTTTGGGCTGCCGCCTTTAGAGGCGATGGCCTGCGGATGTCCGGTTGTCAGTTCCAGGGCTTCCTGTATGCCGGAGGTGCTTGCAGACGCATGCCTTTATTTTGATCCGGATAACATCCTGGACATCCGCGACAAAATGCAACATGTGCTGAGCGATGCCAGTTTGCGGGCGGAGTTGATAAGAAAAGGCTATGACAGGGCCGCCGGCTACAAGCCGGAGAGAACTGCGGCGGAAATAGTCCGCGTGATAGAACGTGTTTAAGACCACCCTGCTTCCGGAGCTATTATGCCGATGAAACTCAACCTTGGATCTGGTGGAAAGCCGCTTGTCGGTTACGTGAACGTGGACAGGAATCCTTCGTCACCCCAAGTCGATAAGATCTGGGACCTGGATACTTACCCGTGGCCGTTCGAGGATTCCTCCGCGGACGAAGTGTTCATGGACCAGTGTCTTGAGCACCTGGAAGATCATAACCGCGCCATGAGGGAAGTTCACCGGGTCCTTAAGCCGGGTGGTGTGGCCAGGATATCCGTGCCGCATTTTACCTGGCAGTTCGCTTTCCAGGACCCGACGCATAGGCATTTTTACGGTTACAACACCTTTTCTTATTATGCCCGTGATTGCGGCTACTTCGATTTTAAATTTTCGTCCTGCCGGACCAGGCTGGTTTTCGGCAAGCGGCTGTCAGTTTGGAATATTCTCCTTGAACCTCTTTTTAACCTGATGCCTAACGTTTACGAGCAGAGCCCTTTAAGGGTCTTCCCCGCACTTACAGTGGATGCTGAACTGATAAAATAGCTCCGCTGCGTTAAAATGAAAAAAGCAATTTATCTTACTGCCCTTGGAAAGGCTTACGCGCGCTCCGGCATGGAAGCCGGGGCGGATATCCTGCGCCTTGTAACGGCCATGAACGCCGGTGCGGAGACCCTGGGCTGGCGGGCCGCCGCCGTGGCGCGCTACGAGAAGCCGCGCATCTTCACCCCCGAAAGGGAGGCCATGCCGGACCCGGAGCTGGCCCCGACGCAAAATTTCTTCCGGGGCCTGAAGGATTTTAAAGCCCGGCTCGACTTTGCCGGTATAGTGCGCGCCTACGCCGCCAAACTGGAAGAGTACGGCCCCGAGCTGGAGCAGGCCGACCTGGTACACGCCTGGGACACGCCGGCGGTGGTGGCCTTTAAAAAAATATCGGAAGGGTGGCTCATCAGGAAACCGCTGCTCTTCACCCCGGAGGCCGGTTTCTGTTCTCCCAGGCCTCACTGGCTGGATACGCAGCGCCGGCTGGTCCTGGACGCGGTGGACGCGCTGGTGCTGCCCGGGGCCTGGGCCTGCGCCGCTATCACGGATGAATTCGGTTTCAAGCGCAAGTGCCATACCCTGCCCAGGGGCATAGAGGATTTTAAGTACCTCCGGAAAGGCCGTATACGGGCCGAGCTCGGATTGAAAGATACCGATATCCTGGTCTGCGCTATGGGGCGCTTGAGCCGCGAGGGCGGATTCAAGTCGCTGGTGGACGCCATGCGCCTGGCGCTCAAGAAAAAACCGGAAGGACTCTACTGCGCTATCGCCGGCGCCGGGCCGGAAGAGGGGGCGCTCCGCTCCCGCGTGGCGGAACTTGGCCTCGAGGACCGGGTAAAGCTTTTAGGCTTCCGCCTGGATGCGGGAGAGCTCATGGCCGATGCCGAGATCTTCGCGGCGCCAGCGCTCAAGACCATGTCCGACCAGGGGGTCATAGAAGCCATGCGGGGCGGCCTGGCCATAATTTCCGCCGACACCGGCGGCAACCCCGAAGCGTTGGGCTGGGGCCAGGCCGGGCTGCTGGTAAAAGCAGGGGACGCCTGCGCGCTGTCAGACGCGTTACTTTCCGTGGTCGGGAATCCCAAGGAACTGGTATACCTTTCAGCTCGGGCCCGTGAGTTCTATACCAAGAACCATTCTCTCCAGGCCTTGGCCTCGGGCGCGGCTCACATATACAGCAAGGCGCTGGGAGGAGATCTATGACAGACCCGAAAACCCTGCATGAAGAGGACTGGACTAGGACTAAGGCTTCAGATTCTTTTTATGCTGATTCGCCGCGTTACCCGGATATCGCGGGAGTTATAACAGCGCTGGCCCCGAAACGGTTGCTTGATGTAGGGTGCGGGTCCGGTTACCTGGCTTCGCTGGTAAAAGCCGGCTGTCCCGGCGTCAGCATGGACGGGGCCGATATTTCCGAGGTCGCGCTAAAGCGTGCGGAGAAACATTTTATGCGGGTATGGCAGGTGAACCTGGACGTCGCTCCCCTGCCCGCCGAGTCGGCCGCCTACGATACTGCTGTTTGCACGGAGGTGCTGGAGCACCTTTACGATCCGGGGCACGCGTTGGCTGAAATATGCCGCTGTCTAGCTCCAGGCGGAAAACTTGTGGTCACCGTCCCGAACATGCTTTTCTGGCGCTATCGGCTGCAATTGTTGCTGGGCGTAGTTCCATCCCCGGTATCTGACCCGCGACATCTGCATGTCTTTACCCCTGGGTTATTGAGCGGAGTCATTTGTGGCGCCGGATTTAAAGTGGAACGAATTCTGGGCCATGGGGTAAGGTTTCGAACTCTTGCCCGATCCTGGCCCGGCCTGTTCAGCGACGTCCTCATCGGCATCGCCGTTAAACATGGATAAGAAGTCCGCGGCTTTAAGGGTGCTAAACCATTTTTTAAGTGGGCATTTCTGAACTTATTTATTTTGTTTAATATTGACATGCTGAGAGGATTTAAAGTGCTCAGGCGCTGGAGATTTTAATGTGCGGCATTTGCGGCTTTACCGGTCCCCCTAATGAGCCCCTGCTCAAAGGCATGGCCGCGTCGCTGGCGCACCGCGGGCCCGACGAGGACGGCTTCTTCGGCGACGGGGGGAATGTTTCCCTCGGCATGCGCCGCCTTAAGATCATAGACCTCGCCACGGGTTCCCAGCCGATCTCCAACGAGGATAATACCGTTACCGTGGTCTTCAACGGGGAGATCTATAATTTCAAGGAACTGCGCGCGGACCTTGAGGCCAGGGGGCACCGCTTCCGCACCAATACCGACACCGAGGTGCTGGTGCATCTCTATGAGGAAAAAGGCGAGGCTTTCCCCAAGCTGCTGCGGGGGATGTTCGCTTTCGCGCTGTGGGATTCTAAAGAGCGCAAGCTCATGCTCGCACGCGACCAGTTCGGAATAAAACCGCTTTACTACGCGCTCTCGGGCAACCGGCTTTACTTCGCTTCCGAGCTGAAGGCCCTGCGCCTGGCCGCCGGGGTCTGCGGCGAGGTGGACCCGCTGGCCGTGGACTACTATTTCACTTACCTCTATGTCCCGGCGCCGCTCACTATCTACAAGGGCGTAAAAAAATTGGAGCCGGCTTCCACGCTGGTCTTCAGTGGCGGGGCCGTGCGGACCGCGAAGTACTGGACCCTGGATACCATTGCCGGCAGTGAACGGCCCGAGGAATATTACCTGGAAGGGATCAGGGACCTGCTCTCGAAGAGCGTCAAAGAGCAGCTGGTCAGCGACGTGCCCTTGGGGCTGCTGCTTTCCGGCGGGATGGACTCGGTTTCCATACTGGCCTTCATGGCGGAGCACGCCGGCGCCGGGGTAAAGGCCTTTACTGCCGGTTTCGGCGAGGAGAGCTTTGATGAACTGCCGGCTGCGCGCGCCGCCGCCAGGCATTTCGGAGCGGAACATATAGAGATACCCGTGCGGGCCGATATCGGCGCGGTCATAAGGGAACTGGCCGGGCAGTTCGACGAGCCTTTCGCGGATTCCTCGGCGCTGGCCAACTACCTGGTGACCAAAGAAGCCCGCAAGCACGTGACCGTGGCGCTGGCCGGGGTAGGGGGGGACGAACTTTTCGCCGGTTACCCGCGCCACCTCGGAGCCCGCCTGCTGCCCGCCTACCTGAAAGTGCCCTCCGGGCTGCGTGGCCTGGCCGGCCGCGCCGCGGCCCTGCTGCCGGAGAGCAGTTCCTCTTTCAACCTGCCGGGCCGGGTAAAAAGATTCCTGGGCGGAGCTTCTTCGGATTTCGGCGGAGCTTATAATTCCTGGACCTCCTACCTGGGGCCGGAAGAAAAGAAATATTTCTATTCCGGTTCCATGCAGATCTCGCGCGCCGACGCTTCAGCCGGGCTGCCCGGCCTGCCGTCGGGCCCGGATGATGTTTTCAGGTTCGAACTGGGCAGCTACCTGCCGGACGACCTGCTCTGCCTGGCGGACAGGGCCTCCATGGCCAATTCTCTGGAGCTGCGCGTTCCATTCACGGACATCCGGCTGGCGGAATTCATGGCCGGGGCCCCGCTCGCCCTGAAGACCAAAGGCTTTAAACTGAAGTACCTGCTGAAGAAGGCCATGGCGCAAAAGTTACCTCCGGAAATTCTGAACGCCCCAAAGCGCGGTTTCCAGGTGCCGTTGGCGCGCTGGCAGGAGAAACAACTGAAGGCTTTTACCGCGGAAGCGCTCTCGCCCGGCAATATAGCCGGCGCGGGCGTGCTGTCCCGCGGCGGAGTGGAGCGGCTGCTGGCCGAGCACGCCTCCGGGCGCAGGAACCGTTACGACCTCATCTACGCCGCGTCGGTGTTCCATCTCTGGCATGAGCAGGCCCGGCATAACCCGCCGGCGGTCATGACCGCCCCGTGGAACGTGCAGGGGTGCAGGAAGATCCTGCTGGTGAATATGGCCGGTCTAGGCGACATGGTGATGATGACCCCTGCTGTGAGGGCCCTGCGGGCGGCTTACCCGGACGCGTGGATTGAGGCTTTCTGCCTTTCCCGCGCTGAGGACCTGGCGGCGGGGATAGGCGGCCTGGATAAGGTCCGTGCGGTCCCGATGTCAGGCAGGTTTCCTGGCCCGAAGGGGCTGTTCTGGCTCATAAAGACCCTTCTGGAACTGCGGCGTGAAGGTTTCAGTGCGCTGTTAAATTTCAGCCTCGTCTCTTCATTCGGCGGCCTGTTGAAGGCGCGATTCATCAACCTGTTGGTAAAGCCGGAGTTCTCGGCCTGCCGGGTGTTGAGGGGGCTGGGGGTGGCCGGGGACCGCACTTTCTTCGAGGCTGAAATTGAACAGGCCAGCGAGGTTGAACTGACCTCTCGGCTGCTGCAGCCGCTGGGGATAGAACTGCGGGACGCTGAAATTAAATACACCCCTAGCGTTGCGGAGAAAGTGAAGGTCTCCTCTGACCTGGCGCGGAGCGGCCTTTCAGGGAGGCCGGTCATAGGGTTGAACCCCGGAGCCTTTCGGCCATCGCACCGCTGGCCCGCGGAGCACTGGAAAGAACTGATAAATCTCATTCTCGTAAAACATCCAGGCGCGTTGATATTGGTCACTGGTGGAGATTCCGAAGCCGGCCTGGCGGAGTCCCTGAAGATATCCGAACGGGTCTTTCCCACGGCTGGCCGCTATTCCACGCGCGAGCATGCGGCACTCTACTCCATGGTGGACGTATTTATCACCAATGATACCGGGCCCATGCACCTGGCAGCCGCAGCCGGCGCTAAGACCGTTTGCATTTTCGGGCACGCCGACCATTTGCGCTTTGCGCCCTCCGTCCCGGAGGCGCGCCGCCGCGTGCTCCGTTCAGAGATAGCGGGTTGCCCGCCTGTATGCTTTAAATACGACTGTTCCAATCCCGCCTGTCTTTCGGCCATTAAACCCGAAACGGTTTTTGCCGCCGTGGAGGAGCTGCTGGCATGAGCGCTTGTCCTGTCTGCGGAGAGGCGGGAGACAAGGCGGGCCTGCCGGGCCTGGAGGCGTGCGGGTATTGCGGACTGGCCTTCAAGACCGAGAGGTATTTCGGCGATCCGGTTTACGAGGAAGGGCTGGAGGACGGGATCTACGGCGCGGCCAAGGCCGGGTTGTTCGCGCGGGCGCTGGACCAACTGGCGCTGGCCGTTCCCGGCAAGGGGCGGCTGCTGGACGTGGGCTGCGCTACGGGCGAATTTCTGAAGGCGGCTGCCGCGCGCGGCTGGCGGGCGGAAGGCGTGGAGTTGAATCCGGCGCTGGCGCTCAAGGCGGAGGCCGCCGGGTTCACGGTAACCCCGCTGCCGGTGGAACAGGCCATGCTGGACAAGGACGCTTACGACGTCGTTACCGTTTTCGAAGTGTTCTGCCTGATGGATAAACCCGCGGCCGCCGCCGCGGAGCTGTTCAAGATCCTGCGGCCGGGCGGGATGCTCTATGTGAGGGAATTCAACGCGGTCTTCCACCTGCCGCTGGCGCGGCTGGAGGCGGCAGGGGTGTTCGCTCCGCTCGGGTTGAAGCCGGCGGTCATACACAATTTCAACTTCAGGCCGCGCACCTTGAAGGCCATGCTGGAGGCGGCCGGGTTCACGGACGTGCGGGTACTCAATTCCAAACTCACGTCTGGCGACGCTTACCGCACCGGCGGCCTGCTGGGCGGATTATTCACGCGGCTGGCGAAAGTTCTATACTATACCCTGGCGCAGGCGCTGTGGTACGCGAGTTTCGGCACGGCCTTCGCCGGTTCTTCGCTGATAGTGACCGCCCGCAAACCATGATAGCAGCCATACACCAACTCCAGTACTGGCCGGGACTCCGGTTCTTCGCCAAGATGCGCGCCGCGGACCTGTTCATCTATCTCGACGACGTACAGTTCGAAAAGCGCGAGTTCCAGAACCGCAACCGCATCCGCACGCCGCGCGGCTGGCAGTACCTGACGGCCCCGGTGGTGTCCAAGGGCCGCTTCTCGCAGAAGATCAACGAGGTGGAGCTGGACAACCCGGGCGGCTGGCTGAAAGACCACCTGCAGGCCGTGAAGCAGAACTACGCGCGCGCGCCGTTCTTTAAACAATATCTGCCGGCCATCGAAGAACTTTATTCGCGCGACTACCGGCTGCTGGCCGACCTGGCCATAGCCACCATGGACCTGCTCAAGGACGCTTTCGGCATAAAGACGCCGGTTAAATTTTCTTCCGAGTTCAAGATAGACGAGGTCTCCAGCGCGCGCCTGGCTAAACTTTGTGCGGCGGCCGGGGCGGCCGGGTACCTGTCCGGCGCGGGGGCCAAGGCCTACCTGGACCCCGGCGTGTTCAGCTTCGCCGGCATAAAGCTTTCCTGGCAGGGATTCAGCCCGAGGCCCTACCCGCAGGCCTTCCCCGGCTTCGAGCCGGACATGTCGGCGCTGGACCTGCTCCTTAACTGCGGCCCGAGGTCCGCCGAATTCTTATGAACCCATATATAGCCGCCGCCGTACAGGCCATGGACAAAGTCCCGCTCTCCAACCTGGAGCACCCCGGCGAGGAACTCGCCATGCACCCCGCCGCCTGCAAGTTCATGGCGGCTTTCACCCGCGCGCTGGGCGCGAAGAAGGTGCTGGAGTTCGGCTCTGGTTTTTCCACGCTGATGATGGCGCGGGAACTGCCGGCCGAGGAAAGCTACCTGCTGTCCATAGACGACTCTGCCCGCTATTCCAACGCCGCCAGGGAGGCCTATGAGACCTCCGGCTGCCAGGCCAAGGTGGAGTTCCGGGTGGCCCCGCTGCGCCCGCGGTTCTACGGGCCGCGGCTGCTCTTGTCCTATAGTCTGCCCAAGGGGCTGCTGGAGGCCATGGGGCCGTTCGACCTGGTGCTGATAGACACGCCGCACCACGATTTCGGCCGCGAGGCCATCTTCTACGACGCTTTCAACGCGGTGATGCCGGGCGGCTACATAGTTATGGACGACGCCAACAAGGAGGCGGCCGAGAAGGTCTGCCTGCCCAACTGGGACGCGGTGTTCGGCGACGCCATAGAGCCGGTGCGGCTGGACGGCATAGGCGAAGGGTTGACGGTGATAGAGAAGATAGAGGACGTCCGGCCCCGCTATACGGCCCGCGGCGCCCTGGGCGCCTCGTTCAAGACCGTGGCCGGCCTCGCCAAACTCCTCCTCCACCCGGAAAAATAACTAAAAGGTAGCCTGCGTGTTCCCTGAGTGAGCGTTAGGGCGCAGGGCCGCATGCCGTAGCGGACGGCCTATCATTAAGGCCGCGGCGGCGCTGTCTGAGGCGAGCACTGCGTGCGAGCCGAGTTCGACGCCGGCGTAGGCATGCAGGCCCTCTTCTGCCGCGCCCGCTCAGCGAAGGAAGGGAATACGCAGGCTACCCCACTAGGTCTTTCGTCCTTACGGGTAGGTCCTTTTATGGGATTTTAGGGTACCAACGGCCCTTATGGGGCGGCCTGGCGCGAGCTAGACTATAGTATCGCAAAAGGAGCCTACATGGTACGCAAACACTACGCCCAGGAACTTACCATCTTCAAGACCGTCTTCCTTTTCTGCTTCGCCATTTTCCTCGCCTGCATTACCGACCTGACCTACGGGCAGAGCTTCGACAGCGAAAGCCTGCTGGGCCAGCTCCGGGCTTCGGGGGCTTTTGATGTTTCAGCCCTGCCGGACCGCGCAGCTGAAGTTCCCGCCCCCGCCGCCGCGACCAAAGCGGACCAGACAAAGTTGGTAGCCGATTTCAAGAACAGCCTGGTTAAGCAGATAACCGGCAATTGGAAACACCCTTCCAAAGTTGACGACGCCATTGTGGACGAGCTGGGCCGCGCCTACAAGGCCGGCGTGCTGGAGCCCGTGATAGTGGCCGTGCTGAGCGATCCTCGTCTGGAGCGGCTGATGCCGCCCGGCGCCAAGATGTCGCCCGCCGAAGCGGCCCGCGTTTTCTCCATGTACGTGGGCGCCGAGCTGGAGTCCAGCGGCAACGTGGAAGGCGTGGCCCCGGTAGAGCAGTGGGATGCCATGACCCTGCGCCACCTGGCGCTGGCCAAGGCCGGCTCCGCGCGGGTGGGTTCCTCCGGCTTCCTGGCCGAACTGGGCGCCATACAGAACACCCCTTTCTCTTACGGCAATCTGGTGCGGCCGCTCATCAACGGCGCGCAGTCCTTCCCCAAGCGCGCGGAGCTTATAAAGAACGCCAAGAAGAGCGTGTACCTTACCACCTGGGCTTTCTATGACGACGAGACCGGCCACCATACCGCGGACCTGCTGAAGGCCGCCAAGAAGCGCGGCCTGGACGTGCGCCTGATGATAGACAAGGACACCGCCGGCCTTTACGATAAGGGCATCCTGGCCGAGATAGCCGCCGCCGGCATCCCGGTGCTGCGCTACCAGCCCAAGGCGAAGAACTATTACGAATTCCATTCCAAGATCCTCATAGTGGACGGCAAGTACGCAATACTTGGCGGCATGAACATAGGCAACGAATACTCCCACATGGCCGGCCACGAGACCTGGCGCGACACCGACGTGCTGGTGCAGGGCCCGGCCCTGAAGGACGCCATGAAGTTCTTCGCCGAGGCCTGGAACGAGCAGGCGGCCCAGGACGGCCTGGCGCTGCGCGCTTCCGCCAACGATTACGACGACGCCCCGGCCGGCCCGGCCGCGGCCTCCATAGTCTGGAACAACCCCGGGCAGGAACCCTACATCTTCCTCTCCATGCTCAAGGCCGTCTACGGCGCCAAGACCCGCGTGAACATAGAGAACGCCATCTTCGTGATGATGCCGGCCATGGAGCAGGCCCTGCTGGACGCCCGCGCCCGCGGCGTGGAAGTTAACATCCTCTCCAATTCGCTCGAGACCATAGGCGACCCCATAATGAGCGCCATGATCCTGGGCGGCTTCCCAAAGCTCATGAAGGCCGGAGTTACCGTGTACCTGAAAGAAGGCGGCCTGCCCAACCGGCTGCACTCCAAGTTCATGACCGTGGACGGCGCCTACGGCACCATAGGTTCCTTCAACCTGCAGCCGCGCTCCATCCGCTACGTGCGCGAAATAGCCGTGAACTTCACCGACCACGGCGCGGTCTCCACCCTGGACGCCGCTTTCGCTAAAGATATCGCCGCAGCCAAGAAGGCCGAGAAGGTCAAGGACCTGAACATTCCCAAGAGCCCCGTGAAGGGCCTGGTTCGCAAACTGATGTTCAACCAGCTGTAATCGGTGGGGACGTTGTTGACTATTTGACTATTTAGTTGATTCTGGATAAATTCGCGGCTACTGGTTTGAAATAGTCAAATAGTCAACAACGTCCCCCTGGAAAAGGGCCTATCCCGGGATAGGCCCTTTTTTCATGGCCCTCTGGGCACTTGGCCGCTCCCGGCGGCCCCGTTATTGTCTTAAACTATATATAGATGAAGCATTACCGGAACATATTGGCGGTCGCGGCGCTGGCCTTTACGGCGGCGTCTTCCGCTTTTGCCGCGCCGGTGGCCTACCAGGAAGCAATCGCCCCCTGGAACCTGCAGCAGGCCCTGCGGCTGGCGCCCGCCCTCACCCCCGAGGTCATCAAAGCTTTCGAACCTGCCCACGGCCCTGCCGCCGCGGCGCAGCTTGCGGCCAAGCAGAAAGGCGTTTCCGAACTGCTCAAGCGTTATTCAACCTGCGCCCTCAAGCCGGAAGACCAGAAGACCGCCGGCAAGTATCTTTCCAAAGACTTCCAGGCCGAGATTAAATATTACGCGAATGGCGGCTGCGCCTCGCTGAAGGCCGGGGAGGGCGCGTATAAGCCCTCTCCCGCCTCCGCTTCCCTGGAAGCCGTTTCCGCCCTGTCCGCCTCAGGCGCGCTGGCCACGGCCGAAGGCTCCGCCCGCTTCTTCGACGGTTCCCTTAACGGCGGTTCGGCCAGTAGCCCTGTTGTGGCGTCGGCCGGCCGGAACGCGCCCGCCGCGGCCTATACCGCGCCTGCCGCCAAGGCCAAAGCCCTTTCCGCCAGGGTTCCCGAACTGCGCGCCGCAGCCCCCGAAAAGAAGGCCTCTGTAGTGCCCGAGGGCCTGGGCCGGGACGGCATGGTGAATACCGCCGTGGATTACTGGTCAGCCATGCGCAAGGAGAACTGGTCCGCCATAAAGAGAGGCGACCTGGAAGGCGCCGCCAAGGCCAAAGCTTACGCCAAAGCCGCCGCCGCTGCCGGTTTCGGCGGCCTGCTGTTCTACAGCAACCTTTCCAACGTCGAAATAGCAGCGGCCCGCATGCGCTGGGCCATAAAGAACGACGCCGGCGGCAAGGTAGTGGCCGCCGAGGTCGGGAAATTCGCCTTCCATTCCGGCATCTTCATACTCGCTTTCGCCCCTATCCCCATGGTCAAGGTGGCGCAGGCCGCGCTGGCCGGGGAAGCCTGGGCGCTGGCCATAGTGGCGGCCATAGCCGTAGGCCCCATAGACCGCTACATAACCCATATCGCCGACGTGAAACGCGCCGTCAAGTAACACCGCTTTTTTCTTTTTCAGCCCGGGAACTCCCGGGCTTTCTTTTTGTTATACTTTTGTCATGGGGAAAAAGAAAAAGGTTTTAAGCTCCAAAGAGTTCTTCGGCCTGGTGCGCGGCCGCAGCTCGCGCAACGCCGGGCGCGTGGACGCGCTGATAAATGAAAGCTGCGGGGCCGAACTTACCGTGGTCTCCTGCGATTCCTCCGGCTTCTCCAGGAAAACCCACGAGCACGGCATCATAGAGTTCATGGACAATATGGTGAAATGCCACGACGGCCTGGAGAAGGTAGTGGCCAGGCACGGCGGCGTAACCCTGTCCAATAAGGCCGACAACCTCATGCTGGTCTTCGACGCGCCCGCGCCGGCCGTGAAATGTTCCATTGAGATGCACCGCTGGCTCAAGCGACGCAACAAGGGCCTGCCCGCGCACAAGCGCTATAACATCTGCGTGGGCATACACCACGGCCCCCTGCTGCGCTTCACCGACGACGCCTACGGCCCCGCGGTGAACGTGGCCTTTAAGCTGGGCGAGGACGTGGCCGCCAAGGACGAGCTGCTGGTCTCCGGCCAGGTCAATGAGCTGATAAAGAAGGAATTTCGCACCGACTACGCCAAGCACGTGACCATAGGCGGCGTCACCTTCGACGTCTTCAAGGTAAAATACCGCTAGCCGCCGGCCTCCCGGAGACAAAAAAAGAACGCCCCGCTGCCGGGGCGTTCTTGTTTTGCTTGAGGGAGGCTTGGTCTATGAGCTCGGGCCGGATGTCGGTGTTCACTTCGGTGGCGCCAGGGATTCTCGTACTTTTTGTGTGAGCAGGTCCAGGGTGAACGGTTTTTGGATGAAAGTTTTATCCGGCGCCAGCATGCCTCCCGTAAGGACCGAGTGGTCCGTATATCCGGACATGTAGATTATCTTTATCCCCGGGTAGTCCGATTTCATCCGTTCCGCCAGCTCCACCCCGGTCATCTTCGGCAGGACCATGTCCGTCAGCAGCAGGTCTATGCGGTTCTTTATCCGCCCGCAGATGGCCAATGCTTCCTCGGCGCTGGACGCTTCAAGTACGGAAAGGCCATCCCCCGCGAGCGTGCGCCGCGCTATGGCCTTTATTTGCGGATCGTCGTCCACTACCAGGACCGTCCCTCTTGCCGCGGAGAACCTTTTTTGTGAGGGCTGTCCGGCCGGCGAAGCTTCTCCCGAGGCCAGGGGGAAATATAATTTAAAGACGGTCCCGCGTCCCTCCTCGCTGTACACCACTATGGTGCCGCCGCTCTGCTTGACTATGCCGTGTACGGTGGAGAGCCCGAGACCGGTGCCTTTGTCGCGGGGTTTCGTAGTGAAGAACGGTTCGAAGATATGCGCCTTGGTTTCGGCGCTCATGCCGCAGCCGGTGTCGCTGACCGAAAGCATGGCATATTCGCCGGGCAGCAGGGTCCCGTGGCGGTTGATGTATTCCGTGTCAATGCGTACCGTGCAGGCTTCGAGGGTGAGGTCTCCTCCCTTGGGCATGGCGTCGCGGGCGTTAACGCAGAGATTGAGAAGGACCTGCTCCAGGTAGCCCGGGTCCGCTTTTATCAGGATGGGAGCGTCGGGGGTGAGCGTGGAAAGTTTAATGTTCTCCCCGATAAGGCGGTGCAGCATGGTCTTCATGCCGGAGATGACCGTGTTGACGTCCAGTATCCTTGGCTGAAGTACCTGTTTGCGGCTGAAGGCCAGGAGTTGGCGTGTCAGCGCGGCGGCGCGCAGGCCTGTTTTTTTAATTTCTTCTACGTCCTCGCGCTTGGGGTCACTCTTGTCCATGGCGTTGAGCAGCAGGTCGCTGTAGGTCAGGATGGCGCAGAGCATATTATTGAAATCGTGGGCTATGCCGCCGGCCAGGCTGCCGGCGGTCTCCATTTTCTGGGATTGCCGCAGTTGCTCCTCCAGGTGAGTTCTTTCCTGTTCGGCGGCTTTAGCGGCGCTTATGTCCTCCACCATGCCAAGGTACCGTGGGTGGGATTTGTCGAACGCGGGCAGGGGAGTTGCCGTAAGTTTCACCCAGACCGAACTCCCGTCCGGCTTGAGATAGCGTTTTTCCAGGCGGAACACGTCCGTCTTCCCGGTGCTCATCCCTATTAAACCGTGGAGCTGCGCGCTGATATCTTCCGGGTGGGTTATGCTCATCCAGTCCGTCCGGCCCAGCTCTTCCTGGGAACGGCCCGTTATTTTGGCCAGCATCGGGTTCGCCCGCAGGAACCGTCCCGAATCGGAGTCCACCAGGCATATCCCCATAGGAGATTCGGTGAAGGCCGCCTTGAACAGGGCTTCGCTTTCTTTCAGCGACTCCAGGGCTTTTTCCCGCAATGTCAGCTGCTCCGCCAGCTCCCGCGTGCGAAGTTCCACCATCTGCTGGAGTTTGGCGCGTTCCGCCTGCTGGGAGATGTTGGCCGCCTTGATCTTCAGCATCGCCCGTACCTGTACCAGCAGTTCCCAAAGTTCGAAGGGTTTGGCGATAAAAGCTTCCGCCCCCGCTTCAATGGCCTTTTCACAGATCTCACCGTCCGGCTTCACGGCCGTAAGGAACGCCACAGGGATGTTTTTTAAACGTATGTCCTCTTTGATACGCCGGCAGGTCTCGAAGCCGTCCATGCCGGGCATTACTATGTCCAGGAGGATCATGTCCGGCTTTTTGGCCAGGGCCAGGGCTATACCGTCGGACCCGTTCCTGGCCGAGAAGAACTCCGCGCCGGGGAAGAGATGCCCTACCGCGGTCTGTAATTGCTCGAGGGGTTCTTCGCCGTCGTCTATGGCTAGAAGTCTTGGCTTGGTTGTATTCATTTGTGCTGTTTTCCCCGTCCGTGGTCAACTCTGCGGATATTATAGGATAAAGCGCCTAGGATAAAATGTGCAAAAGAGAACGCCCCGCTGCCGGGGCGTTCTGTTTTACCTGAGGGAGGCTTAGTCTATAAGCTCGGGCCGGATGTCGGTGTTCACTTCGGGAGCGCGCACTCCGCCTATCCCGAAGGCGCCGCCCAGGGCGCCGAAGGCGTTGGTTATGATGCTCTGGCCGGGCATCACTATGTTCTGGTTCGGTACGTAGATGGGGCTCGCGGGTTTGGCCACGGCGGGTTTCACGGCTATGAACTGCTCCCAGGGGGTCAGCGGCCAGCCGGCGCCGGTCTCGTAGCCGTTGGGGGTGGGGTTCAGGCCGATGGCCTCGTAGAGGTATTCGGTATAGCCCACGCAGTCGAACTTCACGGGGCCCTTCTGGGAGCCGTGCGTGTCGCTGTAGGTGAGGCCTTTCTTGCCCATGGCCACGGCCAGTTTGGCTATGCGCTCGCGCTGGGCGGCGGTAGGCTTCACCGGGGTGGTGCGGTTGCCGTAGTAGGGGTACATGAAGTGGTGGGTGAAGTTGTACCAGGAATCTATGTTGCGCACGCCGCCGGGTTTGAAATTATCCGGCACGCAGTCCGCTATGACCACCTTGATCTTGCCGTCCTTCACTTCGGTGCCAACGAACAGGCCGGCGTGGCCTATGGGCAGGTCGGGGCTGAACCAGCCGCTGATGGTGCCGGTGATGCCGCCGGTGTAGATCAGGTCGGCCTTCTCTATGCCGATCTCCTTGGAGCGGGTCAGGTTGAGCACGGTGGAAGGGTATTTGATATGCTCGAGCAGTTCGAAGGCCGCGGCGCGCACCACCTCGGTCTCCTGCGGGTTGGCGGCTATGCCGAACAGGTAGGGGCCGGCCTTGGCGTTGCTCTTGAGCTTGCCCATGCTGATGATGAGGTTCAGTTTCAGCACGTCATCGGACTCGGTATAGAACTTGGTGAGTTTGGACATCAGGCGGGGGTCGCCTATTTCGCCCAGGGCCCAGATGGAGTCGATGGCCTTGAGCTTGGCTTTGAGGGCGTCCTCGTAAGGGCCTTTATTGGAGGCGGAGGCCAGGTAGGCTTCAACATTCTCCACAAGCGCCTGCACCGCGGCGTCGCGTGAATCGTCGCCTATGCTCTTGTCCTGAGCCGTCCGCATTATGGCCTGGATTTCGGTCTGTGGCTGGGAGTCGGTCCCGAGGCTGGTCGCATAGGCCTGGGCCGAGAAACAGACGAGAGCGGCTATGAGAGTAAGGTTTTTGAAGGTGCTGTTCATTAACTGCCTCCTTGGTTCCTACACCTATAGTTTATCAGAGGGGCCGAAAACAGCAAGGTTCCACGGGCCCATAGGCCCGGTGGTAAATAGACTAGGCCTTTATGGGCCCTTTGGGTCTTATTCTTTGCGCAGCGTAAGGACGGGGATTTCGGCCGGCGCTAGCCAGCGCAGGGGGGGGCCCCAGGTGCCGGCGCCTGAAGTTACGTAAAAAAAACTGTTATTTATGCGGTATTTCCCGTAGAAATACTTATAGGCGGCCCGGGTAAAGACGTGGAAGGGGAAGATCTGGCCCCGGTGGGTATGCCCGGACAGGGTCAGGCCGGCGCCCGCGGCGGCTATTTCCGGGTAGTAAACAGGCTGGTGGTGCAGGAGCACCCGGAACTTGCCGTTGCCGGCCTTGTCCAGGATGGCCGTAACGTCCCCGGCCGAAAGGCGTTCGGTATGCACGTCCCCCAGGCCTATGAGCTTCAGGTCGCCCAGGTCGGCGGCCTCGTTCTTGAGCAACTTTATGCCGAAGGCCTCGTAGCAGCCCATGGCCTTGTCCAGGCCGTAATAATACTCGTGGTTGCCCAGCGAGCCGTAGATGCCGAGGCGGCTTTTAAAATGCGAAATGGATTCGCGCAGGTCCTCGCGGCAGGTGAGGCCCGGGTCTATGAGGTCGCCGGTTATCAGGATCAGGTCCGGCTGGGCGCCGTTTATCTTTTTAACTATGGCGTCGAACTGGCGCAGCTTCCAGCCCGAGTCCACGTGCATGTCCGAGATCTGTGCTATCCGGAAGCCTTCCAGGGACGGCGGCAGGCCTGGTATCTTCAGTTCCAGTTCCTTGAGCTGCGGGTTTCTGAGGCCGCCGTAAACAGACCAGGCCAGGATAAGCCCCAGCGCGGTCAGCGTCAGGCGCGGCAGGTGCGTGAAAGCCGGGGCCCAGCGGCGCAGGCCCAGGGCGGCCAGGTCCGAAAGCGCGAAAACCAGGGCGGCCACCAGTATCACGCCCATCCAGGCGTAGCCCACCGCGTAGAAGGCCTCCAGTACCGGGGTATGGTACTGGCGCTTGAGGAACATGGTGAAGGGCGAGAGGAAGGCCGCGCAGAGCAGGGCTATCCTCAGGGCGGCGGCCGCGGCGTGCGACAGGCCGAAGGACCGCGTGAGCCAGCGGGCGGCGTAGAAGTGCAGCCCCACGTAGAAGATAACGAGGGCCAGGAAGACGGGGAAAAAGTGGCTGTGTTTCATGGTGTGCCTGGTAATTATATAATTAAGCCGATGAACATTACTCCGTTGGGGGCCATCTGGCTTACCGTCTGCATCAATTCTTTCATTCCCATACTCGGTTACCTGGCCGCCGGCCGGATCTCGCCGCCGCTGTTCGCCCTGGCCGGTTCCGGCATAGGTTTCGCGTGCTTCCTGCCCTGGGCGCTGAAGAACGGGGCCTTTAAACTTTATTTCCGCGGCGATCTGTGGCCCCGGCTGCTGGCCATCGGCTTTTTCGGCAGCGCCCTGCCCATAGCCGCGCTGGTGCTGGCCCTGAACTACACCACGCCGGCCAACGCGGCCATACTCGGCCAGGTAGAGGCGGTCTATACGGTGATCCTGTCCACCATCTTCCTGCGCGAGAAGATCTGCGCCCGGCAGCTGCTTGGCACGGCCCTGGTGCTGGCCGGCACCATGCTCATCGCCTTCAAAGAGCGCTTCACCATGCGCTGGACCGGCGACTTGATAGTGCTCGCGGTGCCGCTGATGTACCAGGTGTCCCACCTGTTCAGTAAGAAATTGCCGAAAGACCTGGACCATGTGTTCGTGGCCTCGGCGCGCACCTTGTTCGCCACGCTGGGCATCCTGCCGGTCTTTCTGCTGGGTTTCTTCACGCCGGTGGCGCACTTCGAACCCACCCTGCGGGTGCTGGGGATAATGCTGGCCTGGGGCGTGGTGCTGACCGCTGTGAACAATATCCTGTGGTACAAGGCCATTCTCAACATGGACCTGAGCAAGGCCACGGCCATAGTGCTGTGTTACCCGGTGCTCACGGCCATCCTCTCGCACCTCTTCGGCATAGAAAAAATACAGGCCTACCAGGTGGTGGGCCTCTGCCTCGCCCTGGCGGGGGCGTACTGGGTGACCCGGCTGGTGAAGCGCCAGGACGCCGGGGCCGCCGCTTAACGCGGACACATTATGAATTCAAACACATCCCGGACCGGGCAGGACGACGCCGACGTTGTGGTAGTAGGCGGGGGGCCGGCCGGGCTGATGGCCGCCGGCCGCGCCGGGGAACTGGGCGCCAGAACCGTGCTGGTGGAAAAGAACCAGCGCCTGGGCCGGAAGCTGCTGATCACCGGCGGCGGGCGCTGCAACGTCACCAACAGCGCCGGAACGAAGGATTTTATAAACGCTTTCGGCGAGAACGGAAAATTCCTGTACAGGGCGTTCAGCGTATTCTCGGCGGAGAACCTGACCGGTTTCCTGAAGTCTTTCGGCGTACCCACCCGCACCGATCCCGACGGCAAGGTCTTCCCCGCCGACGACAAGGCCCAGAGCGTCCTGGACGCGCTGGAGTGCTACCTCAGCCGCGGCAAAGTTACGGTGGACCGCGGCGCCGGTGTTTCCGGGCTGCTGACCGGCGGTGACGGGGCGGCGGCCGGAGTCAAGCTCTGGGACGGCAAGGTGCTGCGCGCCAAAAAGGTAATAGTCGCCACCGGCGGCATGTCCTACCCCGGCACCGGCTCCACCGGCGACGGCTACGCTTTCGCCCGGCAGGCGGGCCATACCATAGTGCCGCTGCGGCCCGGGCTTACCGCGCTGGAATCCGACGAGCCGTTCATAAAGGACCTGCAGGGCCTGACGCTGCAGAACGTGGAGCTTTCCATCCTCATAGACGGCCGCAAGGCGGCGTCCGGGCGGGGGGAACTGCTGTTCACGCACTTCGGCGTTTCCGGCCCCAGGCTGCTGGTCCTGAGCGGCACCGCTTCCGACGCCCTGCAGGAGCCGGGGCGCAAAGTGGAGCTCTCGGTGAACCTGAAACCGGAACTCGGCGAAGAAGCGCTGAACGCGGAGATACAGGGTTATTTTTCCGCCAACGGGGCCAGGATGTTCGCCACTTACGTCAAGGCCTCGCTGCCGGGGTCGCTGGCCCCCGTCTTCGAGCGCCGCTGCGGCATAGACCGGGAACGGCAATGCGCTTCCATCACCGGCGCCGAGCGCAAAAAAATAGCGGGGCTATTCTCGGATTTCCGGCTGCGGCTCACCCGGCCGCGGCCCTTGCGGGAAGCTACCGTGACGCGCGGGGGCGTGGCTTTAAAGGAAATAAACCCGCAGACCATGGGCTCGCGCCTGGTGTCGGGCCTGTATTTCTGCGGGGAAGTGCTGGACCTCGACGGCGTTACCGGCGGCTACAATCTGCAGGAGGCTTTCTCCACCGGCTACCTGGCAGGGCAGTCCGCCGCCGCTGAGTAGCGGCTAACCTTTTATCACTACCAGAGGGCGCAGGCGCGCCACCCGGCGGGCCAGGCCCGCCCTTTCCACCACGCCCACCACGGCGTCCACGTCCTTGTAGGCTTCGGGCATTTCCTCGGCCAGCGTGTCGCGGCCCGAGGCCGCTACCCGCACCCCGGCCTCCAGCAGCTCCCGGGTTATGTTCCTGCCGCGCGCGCGGCGCACGGCTTCGTGGCGCGAGAGTACCCGGCCCGCCCCGTGGCAGGCCGAGCCGAAAGTTTCCGTCATGGCCTTCGCCGTGCCGGCCAGCACGTACGAGGCACGGCCCATGTCGCCGGGGATGATGACCGGCTGGCCGGCCGCGGCGTAGGCGGCCGGCAGCTCCGGGTGGCCCGGGCCGAAGGCGCGGGTGGCGCCTTTGCGGTGCACCAGCACCTTTGTCGTTTTTCCGGCGACCAGGTGGTCTTCCAGTTTGGCTATGTTGTGTGCCACGTCGTAAACCAGGTCCAGGCCCAGCGCCTTTTCACCCATGCCAAGCGTTTCGCAGAAAGTCTCGCGCACCAGGCCGGTGAGGGCCTGGCGGTTGGCCCAGGCGTAATTGGCGGCGGCCTGCATGGCGCCGAAATACTCCTGCCCCTCGGTGCTGCGGAAGGGGGCCGCGGCCAGCTCCGCGTCCGGCAGCGCTATGTTGTAGCGGCGGGCGGCGGCGCGCATGACCTCCAGAAAATCCGTGCAGACCTGGTGGCCCAGGCCCCGTGAGCCGGTGTGCAGCATCACGGTAAGCTGGCCCTTGAACAGGCCGAAAGCCCCGGCGGCTGCTCCGTCGTAAATATCGGTGACTTCCTGCACTTCCAGGAAATGGTTGCCGGAGCCCAGCGTGCCCAGCTGGTCGCGGCCGCGCTCCAGCGCGCGGCGGCTCAGCGCGTGCGGGTCGGCGCCGCCCATGGCGCCTCCGGATTCGGAGCGCTCCAGGTCTTCCGGCCTGCCCAGGCCCTGCTCTACCGCCCAGGCCGCGCCTTTGATGAGCGGCGCTTCCCCGGCGCGCTTGTCCAGGCGCAGGCCGCCGCCGGCCCCGACCCCGGCCGGTACGCGCGCGTGCAGCGCGGCCGCCAGTTTTTCCAGGCTGCCGGCCAGCCCCGCCGCTTCCAGGGAACTCGCCAGCAGGCGCACGCCGCAGTTAATGTCGTAGCCCACACCGCCGGGAGAGATCACGCCGCGCTCCGCGTCGAAAGGCGCCACGCCGCCTATGGGGAAGCCGTAGCCGGTGTGCACGTCGGGCATGGCCATGACGCTGCCGGCCAGGCCCGGCAGGGCGGCTGCGTTGGCGGCCTGATCTACGGCGCCCGCTTCCAGGAACTTTTCCAGGACGGCGTCCACGTAGATCACGGCTGGCCCCGTCATGCCCTGCTTGTAGGAGGGAAGCACTTCCAGCCGGTTCTGGTCCAGGCGGCGTATATGTTGTGAGAGTATCGGCATTGCTTCAGGACTTACCATGGCGAGGGGTATTACCCCTCTCAACCGGACTGCAGGGAACCGTTGCGCGGTTCCCCTCAATCGCTAGCGCGATTGAGCCTCCCTTCCCCAACGGTTTCGAGGGGCAACACCCCTCGCCACTTAGGTTATTGAAAATGGGCGTTACTGCTCGGCCCAGACCTTGTTCTTCGAGTCGGGGTGGGAGCAGTTTATCAGGAGCGTTCCGAACATGGGGGAAGAGGGGTCGTTCACATAGGCCCAGCCGCCGGTGTCGGTCAGGGCCGCCGCGGTGCTGGCGCCCACGCTCACGTGGCGGTTCTCCGGGTGGCTCGTGCCGGGCAGCTTTACCAGCGGCAGGTTGTCTATGTATTTTTTGTTCTCGGTCAGCGAGGAGAGATCGTCGGAGGGGAAAATGGTGTTATCCCCGTAGTAGATCTGCAGGGCGGAACGCAGCGAGGTCAGGCCGCCGCGGGTGGCGCCCTCCTTGCTTTTGTCTATAACGCCGCCGAAACGGGTAACCGCGATACCCGCCAGTATGCCGATAATGGCCACTATTATCATCAATTCCAGCAGGGTAAAACCGCGCCTGGCGTAGTTCATCGCTTCCTTCCTCTGCGCCCGGCGGGCTTCTGCGGCTGTTCGCCGCGCAGCAGGGCGGAGACTTCCCCGTACCCGCTGGCCTGGGCTATGTCGGCGGCGGTCTGGCCGTCCTTGTTGGCCTTAAAGGGATTCGCGCCCAGTTCCAGCATTACCTTTATGGTTTCCATCCTGCCGCGGTTAGCGGCCATCATCAGGGCGTTGTTGCCGTTCGAATCTCGGAACTCCAGGTTGGCGCCGCCTTCGGTGAGGGCCCGGACAATTTCGGTGCGGCCCTGCATCGCCGCCCACATCAGGGGCGGCCAGCCCAGCCGGTCCAGCGCCTCGGTCCTGGCGCCGTTGGCTACCAGGAAGCGCACCGTGTCCAGGCGGCTCCAGCGGGCGGCCATGTGCAGCGCGGTCTCGCCCTTCTTGTTGCGGGCGTCTATCTGCGCGCCGCGCGCGAGGAGAATCTGTAGGATATCCGTATTGTCCTTGGCGGAGGCCCACATGAGCGGGGTCCAGCCGGCCTGGTCGGTTATGTTGGGGTCTATGCCGGAATCGAGCAGCTTGCGCACGTTGCGCGTGTACCCGTTCTTGGCCGCCTTGAACATGCGGTCTTTAGGCGGGCCTATGGGGATGTCGCAACCGGCGGCCAGCAGGGCCGCCAGCGCCAGGGCAAGAAGGGAATAGGAACGTATGCCGCGTATCATGTGTAACGTACAATGAGAATATATAAATAAACCCCGCCCCGCACAAGCCCTATTTTGAAGGGGGACGCTGCACAATAACTCAATAACCCATTGAGCGGCGAAGTTACTGCTTGAAAGGGGCAGTTATTGAGTTATTGTGCAGCGTCCCCCTGGCTGGAAGAAATCTCCGCCTTTGTTGTCCACCAGGATGAAGGCCGGGAAATCCTCCACCTCTATGGCCCAGACGGCTTCCATGCCGAGTTCGGGGTAATCCAGGGTCTCCACTTTGCGGATATTTCGCTCGGCCAGCAGGGCGGCAGGGCCGCCGGGCGAGCCCAGGTAGAAACCGCCGTATTTGCCGCAGGCGTCGGTCACGGCCTGCGAGCGGTTGCCCTTGGCTATCATCACCAGCGACGCCCCGCGCGACTGCAGCAGGTCCACGTAGGAATCCATGCGGCCTGCGGTAGTGGGGCCGAAGGAGCCCGATGGCTTGCCCTTGGGGGTCTTGGCCGGCCCGGCGTAATAAACCGGGTGGTTCTTAAGGTACCCGGGCAGTTCCTTGCCGGCGTCCAGCAGTTCCTTGAATTTGGCGTGGGCCAGGTCGCGGGCCACCACTATGCGGCCGCTCAGGGAAAGGCGCGTGCCTATGGGGTGTTTGGAAAGCTGCGCGAGGATCTCCTTCATGGGCTTATTGAGGTCCACCGAAACGCAGCTGGAGCAGGAGGCGAATTTGGCGCGGATCTCTTTGGGGATCAGGTTCCCCGGGGCCCGGTCCAGCTCTTCCAGCCAGAGGCCGTCGCGGTCTATGCGGGCCAGCACGTTGCGGTCCGCCGAGCAGGAGACGCCCAGGCCGATGGGCGCCGAGGCGCCGTGGCGGGGCAGGCGCACCACGCGCACGTCGTGGGCGAAATACTTGCCGCCGAACTGCGCGCCGAAACCGATGTGGCGGGACGCCTCCAGCAGTTCCGCCTCCAGCGCCTTGTCGCGGAAGGCGCGGCCGGTATCCCCGGGGCTGTCCGGGAGGCCGTCCAGGTAGCCGGTGCTCGCGAGCTTCACGGTCTTGAGGCACATTTCCGCCGAGGTGCCGCCTATGACGAAGGCGATATGGTAGGGCGGGCAGGCGGCCGTGCCGAGGGCTTTCATCTTTTCCACCAGGAAGGGCTTGAGTTTCTCCGGAGTCAGCGTAGCCTTGGTCTCCTGGAAGAGGGCGGTCTTGTTGGCCGAGCCGCCGCCTTTGGTGACGAAGAGGAACTCGTAGGTCATGCCGGGCCGGGCGTAAATATCTATCTGCGCGGGCAGGTTGTCGCCGGAGTTCTTCTCCCGGTACATGTCCACCGGCAGCGTCTGGGAGTAGCGCAGGTTCTCCCCGGTATAGGCTTCCCAGACGCCTTTGGAGAGCAGTTCCTCGTCGTCGGCGCGGGTCCACACCTGCTCGCCTTTTTTTGCGACGATGGTGGCGGTGCCGGTGTCCTGACAGAACGGCAGTTCGAAATTGGCCGAGATGGCGGCGTTCTCCAGCATGCACCAGGCCACGAACTTGTCGTTCTCGGAGGCCCCGGGGTCGGCGAAGACGGCGGCCACCTGCTCGTTGTGGGCGCGGCGCAGCAGGAAGGAGACGTCGCGCACGGCCTCGCGGGCGAGCCGCGTCAGGGCTTCGGGGGCCACTTCCAGTATCTCGCGCCCGCCGTCGCGCTGCACCACCACGCCCTCTTTGGAGACGAGGCGGAACTTGGTGTCGCGTTTGGCGAGCTGGAACAGTTCGGAATACTTGAATTCTGGCATAGAGGAGTCCTTGGGCGTGTGGGCCGCCACGGGGGGGAGGCACGCAAAAACGGCGTCGCGCACACCGTGCGCGCGCTTCCCGCTCTCGGCCTCGGCGCTTGCGCAAGCCTCGGTCTCCGAGGGGGTTTTGCTAAGCCTCCCCCCCGCGTCGGCCCCCCTTTGACGGTCCCTTAGCTAGACTTACTTCTTAGAGAACAGATTGGCCAGCAGGAACTCGCGGTTCATGCGGGCGATGTTGGCCACCTTCACTTCCTTGGGACACACGGCCTCGCACTCGTACTCGTTGGTGCAGTTGCCGAAGCCCTGCTTGTCCATCGCGGCCACCATGTTGAGCGCGCGCTCGGCCCGCTCCGGGGCGCCCTGCGGCAGCAGCGCCAGCTGCGAGATCTTCGCGCCCGTGAACAGCATGGCCGCCCCGTTGGGACACGAGGCCACGCAGGCCCCGCAGCCTATGCAGGCCGCCGCGTCCATGGCCTCTTCGGCCCGGGCCTTATCCACCGGGATGGCGTTGGCGTCGGGCGCCGCGCCGGTGTTCACCGAAATGAAGCCGCCGGCGGCTATGATGCGGTCCAGGGGAGAGCGGTCCACCACCAGGTCCTTGAGCACCGGGAAAGCCTTCACGCGCCACGGCTCCACCGTGATCACGTCGCCGTCGCGGAAGCGCCGCATGTGCAGCTGGCACACCGTGGAATGCTCGTCCGGGCCGTGCACGTCGCCGTTCACCACCAGGCCGCAGCAGCCGCAGATGCCCTCGCGGCAGTCGCTCTCGAAAGCTATGGGCGAGCCGCCCTTGCGGATCAGCTCGTCGTTAAGGATGTCCAGCATCTCCAGGAAGGACATGTCCGGGGACACGTCCTTCACCCTGTAGGAGACCATCTTGCCGGGTTCCTGCGGGCCGGCCTGCCGCCAGACGCGCACGGTAACGGAGAAGTTCTTAGAGCTGGTCATGTTATTTGTAGCTCCTTTCGGCCATCTTTATGTTCTCGAAGGAGAGCGGCTCCTTGTTGAGGAGGGCCTCCTTGCCGTCGCCCTGGTATTCCCAGACCGCGGCGTGCGAGTAGTTGGCGTCGTCGCGCCTGGCTTCGCCTTCGGGCGTGCAGGACTCCTCGCGGAAGTGGCCGCCGCAGGATTCCTTGCGCTCCAGCGCGTCGCGCACGAACAGCTCCGCGAACTCCAGGAAGTCGGCCACCTTCAGGGCCTTTTCCAGCGTCTGGTTCATGTCCTTGTCCACGCCGGCCACCGCCACGTTCTTCCAGAACTCCTCGCGGATCTCGGGGATCTTCTTGAGGGCCTTCTTGAGCGTGTCGGAGTTGCGGGCCATGCCTACGTCGTTCCACATCACGTTGCCCAGCTGGCGGTGCAGCTCGGAGGGCGTCTTCTGGCCTTTCACGGCCAGCAGGCGGTTGATCCGCTCCTGTATGTGCCTGGCGGAATCGGCGAATTCCTTGTCCAGTGTGGAGGCCGGGTCGAACTTGTGGGCGCCCAGGTAGCCGGCCACCGTGGACGGCGCTATGAAGAACCCGTCGGCCAGGCCCTGCATCAGGGCGGACGCGCCGAGCCGGTTGGCCCCGTGGTCCGAGAAGTTGGCCTCGCCCAGCGCGAACAGGCCGGGCACGGTGGTCATCAGGTTGTAATCCACCCAGAGGCCGCCCATGGTGTAGTGCGGCGCGGGGTAGATGCGCATGGGGGCCTTATAGCCGTTCTCATCGGTGATCTGGTAGTACATGTCGAAGAGGTTGCCGTATTCCGCCTTGATCTTGTCGGCGCCCTTGCGCTTGATGGAGTCGCGGAAGTCCAGGTAGACGCTCTGGCCGTTGGGGCCCACGCCCTTGCCGGCGTCCACTTCCAGCTTGGCGGCGCGGCTGGCTATGTCGCGCGGCACCAGGTTGCCGAAAGCCGGGTAGCGGCGCTCCAAGAAGTAGTCGCGTTCCTCGTCGGGGATCTCGGCGGGGGGGCGCTTGTCGCCCCTGGCTTTAGGCACCCACACGCGCCCGTCGTTGCGCAGGCTCTCGCTCATGAGCGTGAGCTTGCTCTGGTGCTCGCCCGAGCGCGGGATGCAGGTGGGGTGGATCTGCGTGAAGCAGGGGTTGGCGAAGCCGGCGCCGCGCTTGTAGGCGGCCCAGGCGGCCGACACGTTGCAGGTGGCCGCGTTGGTGGAGAGGTAGAACACGTTGGCGTAGCCGCCGGTGCACAGCAGCACCGCGTGGCCGGAGTAGGCCTCCAGGTCGCCGGTGACCAGGTTGCGGGCGGTAATGCCGCGCGCGCGGCCGTTCTTCACCACTATGTCCACCATCTCGCGGCGGGGATACACCGTAACGGAGCCGGCGGCCACCTGGCGCATCATGGCCGAGTAGGCGCCCAGCAGCAGCTGCTGGCCCGTCTGGCCGCGGGCGTAGAACGTGCGGCTGAGCTGCGCCCCGCCGAAGGAGCGGTTGCTGAGCAGGCCGCCGTATTCGCGGGCGAAAGGCACGCCGATGGCCGCGCAGTGGTCTATGATCTGGTTGGAGATCTGGGCCAGGCGGTAGACGTTCGCCTCTCGGGCGCGGTAGTCGCCGCCCTTCACGGTGTCGTGGAACAGCCGCCAGACCGAGTCCCCGTCGTTGGGATAGTTCTTGGCCGCGTTGATGCCGCCCTGCGCCGCTATGGAATGCGCGCGGCGGGGGGAGTCGTGCATGGTGAAGACCTTCACGTTGTAGCCGAGTTCGCCGAGGGAGGCGGCGGCGGAGGCGCCGGCCAGGCCGGAGCCGATCACCAGGATGTCGTACTTGCGGCGGTTATTGGGGTTGACCAGCTTGAGGTTGAACTTGTGGCTGTCCCACTTCTTCTCTATGGGGCCGGCGGGTATCTGGGCGTCGAGTTTCATAGTTTCTCCAGGATCCTTGAATTAGTTTATTACCACCATCTGCGCGCCGGCTTCGGCCGCCTTCAGGTCCAGCCCGGCCAGGTAGTAGAGCGAGATCAGCGCGAAACCGGTCATCGCGAGCGCCACCAGCAGGCCGCCGGCCTTTATCAGGGGGGTGTATTTGGGATGGTTCAGCCCGAGCGTCTGGAAGGCGCTCTGCATGCCGTGGCTGAGGTGCAGCGCCAGGGCCGCGGAGCCGGCGATGTAGATCGCCGTGAAGACCGGACTGCGGAAGGCGGAGGTCACCATCTGGTAGAAACCCATGGAGTGGTCTACGAATCTGAAAGTAAGCATGTGGTACACCAGGTAGGCCAGGATGGCCGCGGCGGTGTAGAGCATGGTGGCGGAACCGACCGTACGGCCGCCCTGCCATTTACGGGCCTCGTAGCCGCGGGGGGCGTTAAGGAAGTCCTCCACGCGCACCCACACTCCGGTGATTATGTGCGCGACGAAGACGAAAAGGAGCCCGATCTCGAGCAGGGGGGTGGCGGGGTTGGACAGCAGCAGGTCCACCCAGCCGTTATAGGCGGCCTCGCCTTTGAAAAGCAGCAGGTTCTCGGCCAGGTGGACCAGCATGAAGCCGCCCAGCAGCAGGCCCGAGGCGGCCATTACGGCCTTCCTCCCGATAGAGGTGGTTATAAAGCGTTTTAAGAAGGTTATATCCATAACGTGTTTCGCTCCAATACGGCAATGATCCCGGGTCTCCGGAACAGAAGGTATCGTAAATAATTAACGGGCCTGGCGGCAAGGGCGATCTTCTTAAGCCGTTATAAGATAATATAATACCCCGCCGGATACTCCGCGGGGTTAAAATTTAATAGAATAAAAGCGAACAGTCCAAGTAAGGGGAGGAAGTACCATGAAGCGCAATTTCCTTTTTACGGCCGTATTTTTCCTGCTGGCCGGCGGCGCCGCCGCGTATGAAAAGATAGAATTTAAGACCCAGTTCCTGAGCCAGGCTTTCCTGAAGCCGGCCGCCGTGGCCGTAGCCGGGGGGAAGACCTTCGTGGCCGACTCCAAGGCCAACGCCGTGTTCGTCTTCGACGCCGCCGGCAAGCAGGTCAAGAAGATAGAAGGCGCCCTCAAGGGGCCCGAGGCGCTGGCCGTGGCCGGCAACCGCATCTACGTGGCCGACACCGGCAACTCCCGGATAGTGGTGTTCGACGGCGACGGCAAGCTGCTCTGGGCTTTCGCCAGCGACGGCTCGGCGCCCGGCCAGCTGGATTCCCCCAAGGGCATCGCCTACGGCCCGGATAACAGGCTTTACGTCTCCAATACCGGCAATTCCCGGGTGGACGTGTTCAACGCTGACGGCATCTACCTCTACGGCTTCGCGGCCGCCAAGGCCGACGGTATCACCAAGCTGAACCCCGTCAAGATTTCCCTCAACCGCGCCGGCGACATCTTCGTTTCCGACCCCGATAAAGCCCTGCTCCAGAAATACGACAGGACCGGCAAGCTGCTGAAGGAATACGCCATGGCCAATAACGGCGCCGTGGCCGACAAGCGCGGCACCCTCTACGTGATAAATTACAAGGAAGGCAAGGTGCGCGAGGTCTCCGACGCCGGTGAGGCCATAGGGGCCTTCGGCACCAAGGGCAAAGGCAAGATGGAGTTCAAGGGCCTGCGCGACCTGGCCCTGGACGACGCCGGCACCCTCTACCTCTGCGACGACGAGAACAAGAAGGTGGTGGCGATCAACATAGAGAGCGCCGAGACGGGCCCGGAACTGACCGCGGCCGCGGTGCTGGACCGCTTTACCGTGAAGGGCCCGGCCGTCAAGGCCGCCTTCAAGGCCGACGTGTTCGCCGTTACCCCGGACAACAAGATAGTGGCCTACATGCCCGAGGCCAAACAGATAGTCCTGATAGACAACGGCACCAAGAAGACCCTGGTGCAGGAAGGCAAGCTGCAGGGGCAGGTGCGCGCGCCCAAGGGCATCTTCATAGACTCCAAGGGCCTGATCTACGTGGCCGACACCGGCAACGACAGGGTGCAGATCTTCAACCCGGACGGCACCTTCAACAACATGTTCGGCGAGAGCGGCTCGGCCGACGGGCAGTTCAAAGGGCCCGCCTCCGTGGCCGTCAACTCCAAGGGCAACATCTATGTGGCCGATACCCGCAACCGCAAGGTGAAGGCCTTCAGCCCGGACGGGATGTTCCTGTTCGCGGTGGGGCCGGAGATAGGTAACCTCATCCTGGCCAACCCGGTGGCCGTGCGCTGCGACGAGAACAAGAACGTCTATATCCTCGACGCCGCCCTGAAGAAGGTGGTGGTGACCGACGCTATGGGCAAGTTCCTGCGCATCTGGAACGATTCCGGCGCCCTGCAGGACCCCGCCTCCCTCACCTACGACGACAAGGGCTTTTTCTACATCCTCGACCGCGGCTCGTTCAACGTGAAGATCTTCGACGCGGAAGGCGCCTTCACCGCGTCTTTCTTCGCCAAGGGGCGCGGCGAACGCGAGCTGTGGGCGCCGCAGTACATGGCGTTCCGCAACGACAAGATCTACATCTCCGACCTGGAGAACGCGCGCATCCTGGGCTTCGACATCAGCTACCTGCCCGAGGAGCCTTTCGACCTTAAGGCCGAGGCCGGCGAGAAGAGCGTGAAGCTTTCCTGGAAGGCCAAGGCCAACGCCTGGACGGGCGGCGCCAAGGTCTACCGCCGCGGCGCCGACGGCGAGCTCAAGGAGGTCGGTTCCGTCAAGGAGAAGGCCTTCGAAGATCTCTCCGCGGCCCCCGACTCCAAGTACCGCTACTACGCGGCCGGCCTGAGCGTGACCGGCGTGCAGGGCGGCCTCTCCGCGCCCGCGGAGGTCTATTACAAGGGCCCCGAAGCGCCCGCCGCGGCCCCCGCCGCCGAGGCGGATAACCGCAACGTGGCCCCGATGGAGATCCTGGCCCCCGAGCTCAGCTACATCTTCTCCGCCAATTACAAGTTCTACCAGAAGAACCCGGTGGGCCGCATCTCAGTGAAGAACAACACCGACAGCGACTTCACCAACGTGAAGCTCTCCTTCTTCTTCAAGGACTTCATGGACTTCCCCAGCGACACCGTGATGCCGCTCGTGAAGGCGAAGTCCCAGGCCGACGTGGATTTGGTGGCCACGCTCAACAACCGCGTGCTCAATATCACCGAGGACACCCCCATACAGTGCCAGCTGACGCTGACCTACTACCAGGACGGCGCGGAAAAGACCTCCACCCTGAACAAGCCGGTGAAGGTGCTGTCCAAGAACGCCATCGTCTGGGACAAGCCCCAGCGCCTGGCCAACTTCATCACCCCCAAGGACACCCCGGTGTTCGCCTTCAGCCGTTTCGCCCTCAACGAGAAGGGCAAGTTCGAGGAGGAGACCTCCTTCCTCAACGAGAACGCGCTGACCGCGCTGATGGTGTGGGAAGCGCTGGGCGAGCAGGGTCTCAGCTACCTGGCCGACCCGGTGAGCCCCTACGCCGTGCTCAAGTCCTCCAAGGAAGTGGTCCTGGACACCGTGCAGTTCCCGCGCAGCACCCTCAAGCTCAAGAGCGGCGACTGCGACGACCTGACCGCCCTCTTTGCCTCCATCTTCGAGGCCTCCGGCGTGCGGGCGGCTCTGCTGGACTACCCGGCGCACATAGCGCTGATGTTCGACACCGGCTCTTCCGACGCCCTGGAAGTCGGCATCCCGGAGGAATACCTGATCAAGTACAACAACACCTGGTGGGTGGGCCTCGAGACCACCATGGTGGGCAAGGATTTCTACGACGCGGTCAAGCACGAGGCCGACCTCTACCGCCGCTCCAAGGACGAAGTGCGCGTGATAGACGTGCGCGGCGCCTGGGCGGAGTTCGAGCCGGTCACGCTGCCCGAGAGCGCCGACGAGTCGCACCCCGACAAGGCCAAATTCACCGCCCGCGTCAAAACCGCCGCGGCCGACCTGCTGAAGGCCCGCTACGACTACTTCAAGGAGTACTTCGGCAAGATCCTGGCGGAGAATCCCGGCGACGTGGACGCCAACCTGAACCTGGGCATGCTGACCGCCCGCAACGGCGAAGGCGCCGAGGCCGTGAAATACTTCAACGAGGTGCTGGCCAAGGAGCCGTTCAACGCCGCCGCCCTGAACAACCTGGGCAACGTCTCGTTCATGGATAAGAAATACGACGCGGCCAAAAAGGCCTACTACGACGCCGCCAAGGCCGACCCGTACGACGCCGAGATCTGGCTTAACCTGGCCAGGGTCTCGGAGAAGCTCGGCAAGAAGGACGACGTGAAGACCTTCGCCGACCGGGCCGCCAAGATAGACCCCGCGGTGAAGAGCGTGGGAGACAAGCTGCTCAAGTAAAAGGGATACTGGGAGGAAATATGAAGACGATACTTTTAACGCTGGCGCTGGTATTCTCGGTGAACGCCGTCCACGCCGCCGACAAGGGCGACTGGAAGGACTGGTATTCCAACATGCTCAAGGGCCTGCGGACCAAGGTGGAGAAAAAGCTGGAGTCCAAGAACCGCGTGAGCGCGGTGGCCGCCGTGCGCGGCGCCAAGCAGGGCGGCGACCCGCGGGCGCTCTACTGGAAGGGCGGGGTTTCCGACGCGGCCAGCAAGAAACTGGACGCCGAGAAGAAGCAGCTGACCGACGCGCTGCAGCTGGTCATGGACGGCAGCCTGCCTGAGGGCAAGGCCGCCATCGCCAAGTTCCTCAAGGACAATCCCGAAAGCGTTTACGCGCAGGAAGCCAAGGAAGCCCTGGAGCGCCTGCCTTCCGACGAGGCCAAGCCCGACGAGGCCAAGCCTGAAGCGCCGAAGGCGCCCGAAGCCGCGCCGGCCGCCGAAGGGGCGAAACCGGCGGCGGAAAAAGCCCCCGAAACCCCCAAGACCGGCAACTAAGGCCGGGACAGGCAATGAAAAGCCCCGCGAACGCGGGGCTTTTTCATTGTTCCGGCCGAGGTTAGTCGTCCGGGGTTTCTTCGGGGGCCGTCTTGGTCTCCCAGGAACGGTCCGCCGCAGCGGGTTTTATGGGGTCGGCCGGGGGCGGGGCTTCATGCTTGGAGGATTCCGGCACCACCCAGGTCTTGTCCGGCGTTTCCGGCTTTATGGGGGGGGTGTCCGTTTCCACGGCCGGCTCCTCGCCGGGCAGCCAGGTCCTGTCCGGGGGGACCGGCGGGCCGGAGAGGGTCTCTCCGGCGGCCTTCTTGCCCGCGGCCGCAGGCAGGTCCGCTGGCACGCCGCCGCCGGCCTTCAGGCGCGAGTAAACATCGGTGGCCGAGCGCCACAGCATCTGGCGCAGGAGGCCCGCTTCTTTGCGGCCCGGCGGGAAGAACGGATACAGCGGGGCCATCAGCAGGTGGAAAGTGGTTTTGTTGCGCGCCTCGGTCTCCACCCTGACCGGGCCGGCGGGCACGGCGAAATCGGACCGGAGGAAGTAGTTGACCCGCAGGGAGGCGGGAATGATGAAGATGAAGCCGGTATCCACCAGGAAGGAGCGGAAGAGGTCGCCGTAGTTCCACCTGCCGAAGGTGGTGAGCTCCAGGCGCAGCCGGCCGCGGCCGCGGTCAGGGTCGTAAAGGCCGGCCTCCGTGAAGATCTCCCGCGCGTCCTGGGTGAAATCGCCGGCGTCCCCGGGTTCCACGGGCTGCGGCCTCACTATCTTTTTCTTGGAGGCGGACCCTTCGCCGATGGTCTCGGTGGGGGCCTTGTAGGGGAAGCCCTGCCAGACCACCTCGAGTTCGGCGAAGGGGGTAATGGCCTTGTCGGCGAACATGGCCGCGGCGGTGTCACGCCGCACCTTCACGTCGCCGGAATTGAACGAGGCGCAGCCGCACAGGGCCGCCGCCGCTAACGCCAAAGAGAAGTTCTTCATCAGGTATGTCCTAGCCGCCGGGGCTGACTTTGCTCATATGAAACGCCCCGCTATTTTTACTATATTATATTATAGAAGCATTTCCTGCAATACGTTCACGGGGAGCATATGGCGCAAAAAAAGATCGAGAGGGTGATCCGGGCCGAAGGCAAGTCCGACGTGGTGATACGCCTGGCCAAGGTCCAGGACATGCGCCGCATCCAGATGCTCTACGCCGAGGTCTACGGCGGCTCTTACTCCATCCCTATAGTCACGGACAAGGAGAAGATGCGCCGGGCCATAGAGGACAACGAATACTACTGGCTGGTGGCCGAGTGTCAGGGCCGGGTGGTGGGCAGCCTGGTCTACGCGCTGGACCTGCATTACCGCAATTCAAAAGCTTTCGGTGCCGTGGTCAGCCAGGAGTTCCGCAAGCTCGACCTGGCCTACACCATGATGAAGCTGGTCCTCGACGACATCACCCACAACAAGGACCTGGTGGACCTGGTCTACGCCACCACCCGCACCGCCAATTACGCCCCGCAGAAGCTGACCGAAAGCCTCGGCTTCATCAAGCTCGGGATCTTCCCCAATTCCAACCGCCTGCAATACAACGAGACGCACTGCCTTACCGCCTATTTTACGGAACGCGCGCTGCAGCGCCGCCGCCAGCGCCCCCGCATCATCCCCGAAGTGGAGCCTTTTTACGATATCGTCCGCCGCCAGGTGAACCTGGATAAGCCGCAGATCAAGAAGGTGGAGGGGATGTACAGCGACCACAAGGTGAAGATCCCGCTGCTGCATTTCGAGGCCATCAACGCCCCCGAGTTCGTGAAGAACCGCTGGCGCAAGACCAGGCCCAACAGTTTCTTCGACCATATCTTCATGCCGTTCCACGAACCCAACCTCATCCTTATCACGCCGGACCAGGGCACCGAAGTTTACCTGACCGTGAACATGAAGGACAAGTACAGCGTGGTGGTGGGCGGCGTGACCGACCAGAAGAGCTTCGCCGTGGTGCTGGAGAGCATAGCCCAGAAGGTGAGCCAGATGGACATGGGCTACGTCGAGGTAATAATCGACGGCTACTCTCCGGCCATCCAGCGCGACGCGCTCGACGCCCGCTTCATCCCGAGCGCCTATTTCCCCTGCGCCAAGCGCATGGGCGGCAAGCGCTACGACTGCATAGTCTTTTCCCGCACTTTCGACATCCTGGACTTCCGCAACGTCAAGATCATCTCGCTGTATAAGAACTTCCTGAAGGAGTACCTGAAGCTCTGGCGCGAGAACTACATAGAGCTGGTCTTCAAGACCGAGACCAAATAGGGGGGACCGTGGCCGACCTTTCCGTCGAAGACAAGCTGCCGCCGTTCTACAAACCGCTCAAGGGCCGCGCCGCCGTGGACGCGCTGTTCGAGACGCCGGCTTTCGACTATTCCCCCAAGACCTCCCGCGCCTTCCTGGCCGCCATGCGCGCCGCGCTGGACTTCCAGGGCCGCCGCGCCCCGGTGCTCAGGGCCCTCTACAAGGCGGAAAATTTTTCCCCGGCGTCGGTGAAGACCGAGCGCGACATCGCCCGCATCCCCTGGGTCTTCGTGGCCGCGCTCAAGGAACGCGACTTGACCACCCTGCCGTATTCGAAAATAGTGCTGGAACTCAAGTCCAGCGGCACTTCGGGCCAGCGTTCCCGCATGCAGCTGGACCGCGGCTCGCTGATGCGCGTGCGCCGCATGGCCTGGCGGGTGTTCGAGGGCCTGGGCCTGACGGACCTGGCGCGGCCCCACGACTATATCTGCTTCACCTACGACCCGGAAGTGGCCAAGGACCTGGGCACCGCCTGGACCGACAAACTGCTCAGCGGCTTCACCAGGAAGGGGGAGATCTTCTACACCTTCCGCTGGAGCGCCGCGAAGAACGATTTTTACTTCGATATCGAAGGCGCCGTTTCCGCCATGAAGAAGTTCGAGGAACGGCGGAGCCTGGTGCGGCTGGTGGGGTTCCCCGCCTTCGCGCTGAAGCTCACCGAGGAATTCAAGAAGCGCTACGGCCGTTACCCCAGGTTGAACCCGGAGTCCTCCGTGGTGACGGGCGGCGGCTGGAAGACGCTGGCCGACGAGGCGGTAGATAAGAAAGTGTACCGCAAGATCCTCGCCGACAACCTGGGCGTCCCCGTGGCCAACGTGCGCGACCTGTTCGGCATGGTGGAGCACGGCGTGCCTTATGTGGACTGCCGGCTGGGCAATTTCCACGTGCCCAATTATGGCCGCATAGTGGTGCGCGAGCCCGGGACGCTGGCGCCGCTGGGCTTCGGCAAGACCGGCCTGCTGCAGTTCATTACCCCGTACCTGACCAGTTACCCGTCGCTGTCCGTGCTCTCTTCCGATTTCGGCCTGCTGCGGCCCAAATGCTCCTGCGGCCTGCCCGGGCCCGTACTGGAAATAAAGGGCCGCGCCGGTGTGAAGAAACTCAAGGGCTGCGCCATCTCGGCCGCCACGATGTTATGAAAATACACAACACCTATTTATTCGGCAAGGCTTCCGATAAGGCCGCCTGGACCCCGGAGGAACTGGAGGCCGTCGGCCTGAAGGCCCAGGCCGCCCGCGAGCTGATGCGCGGCGCCTCCCGCGAGTACATAATCTCCACGCTGGCCAGGGCCGGGGCCCTCTTCGAAAAAGGCGGCAAGTACCGCAAGGCCGCCCTCGCCCACCTGAAAGAACACATCACTTTCTCCCCGCCGGTGATAGACAAGAGCCTGGACGTGATCCCCGAACTGCTCAACAAGGTTGCCATGAACAAGCGCCTGAACATGGAGCTGTTCCTGCCCTACGCGCTCGAGGCCCCGGTGGAGCGCCGCGGCTACGAGGGCCTGGTGCGGGCCGCGCCGAAAGGCGTGGTGCTGCACGTGGGCGCCGGCAACGTGTTCCTGGGCATCCTGGATTCCATGGTGATAGGGTTCCTTACCAAGAACGTCAACATCGTGAAGCTTTCCTCTTCGGGCTCCAACTTCATCAACCTGTTCATGGAAGCGCTCAAAGAGGTGGACGAGAAAGGCATTCTTTCCGGGAGCGCCGCGATAGTCAGCTGGAAGGGCGGCAGCCAGGCCCTGGAAGAGGCGGCTTTGAAGCACGTGAACGCCGTCTTTGTCTGGGGCGGCTACGACGCGGTGCAGAGTTACCGCCGGATCGCCCCCATAGACGTGCGCGTGGAGGGCTTCGGCCCCAAGACCAGCGTGGGCGTGGTGTTCGCCAGCTGCGTGGACAACGAAGGCATGGCCGAAGTGGCCCGCCGCGCGGCGCTGGACGCCTCCCTGTGGGACCAGGCGGCCTGCTCCTCCCTGCATACCCTTTATTTCATAGCTCCCGCCGCGCGCCATAAGGCGCTGGCCGCGGAGTTCCTTAAAGAAGCCCGCGGGCAGTTCGCGGGGCTGGCCAAAGAGCTGCCGCCCGGAAAACTCTCGCCGGACGAGCAGGTGGAGATAAACCGCGCCCGGGAGCTGGCTCGCGTGGACTCGGCGCTGGGCAATGCTTCTTTCATCAGTTCGGCGCCCAGGACGGACTGGACGGTGATCTATGAAAAGGACCCGGTGTACCGCGTGTCGCCGCTCAACCGGGTGCTTTACGTGAAGGCCGTGGAGAGCATAGAGGCGGTCCGCGACCTGCTGACACCCATGCGCGGCTACATCCAGACCGTGGGCGTGGGCGGCTCCATAGAGCGAAAGAAGGTGCTGGAAACTTTGGCTCCCGCCGGCATAGCCAGGGTGGTGAAGCTGGGCAAGATGCTGGAGGAAGCCAACGGCTCCCCGCACGACGGGATCTTCCCCATGATGTCGCTGGTTAACTGGCTGCCGATAGAGGAGAAGCCCTCGCAGCTGGACCGCCTGAGCGAGCTGGTGGACTATGCCCGCGCGCGCAGCCCGTTCTACAAGCGCCACTTCAAGGGCGTGCCCCGGATAACGGCGCTGGAGGATTTTCTGGAGGTGCCGTTCCTGGAGAAACACCACGTGCTGGAGAACACCCCGCCGGACAGCTCCGACCTGCTGACCAGCAAGGTGCAGCGCGGCATCTTCTTCGCCAGCGGCGGCTCCACCGGCCAGCCCAAGTACGTTTTCTACGACCAGCACGAGTACGACCACACCTGCCGCATGCTCGCCTTCACCTACGAGGCCGCCGGCTTGGGCGAGAAGGACGTGATAGCCAACCTCTTCATAGCCGGCAACCTGTGGTCCAGCTGGCTGTCGGTGGAGAAGGCCATAGCTTACACCAAGGCCATCTCGGTGCCGGTGGGCAGCAATCTGCCGCTGGAGAATATCGTGGGGTATCTGGAGGACTTCCAGGTCACCGCGGTCATCGGCCTGCCGTCCTTCCTGGTGAAGCTCGCGGAATATGTGAAGGCAAACCCGGGTCGGCATAAGCTGGCCGTGAAGAAGATCTTTTACGGCGGCGAATACGTGGGCGAGGAAATGGTGAAGTTCTTCAAGGGCGTGTTTCCCGGCGTGGACGTGCGCTCGGCCGGCTACGCCACCGCCGACGCCGGCGTGATAGGCTTCCAGTGCCAGCGCTGCGTGAAGGGGCAGCACCACCTGTTCTCCTCCAGCCAGTTCATAGAATTCGTGGACCAGGACACCCTTAAGCCGGTAAAGCGGGGGGAGGTGGGCGAGCTGGTGGTGACGGGGCTGTCCAAGAAGCACATGCCCATAATCCGCTACCGCGTGGGCGACCTGGGCCGCTGGCTCGGCAAGACCTGCGCCTGCGGCCGCAAGGAGCCCATGTTCGAGATCCTCGGCCGCTGCGACGACCGCATCCACGTGGGCGGCGCGCACCTGTTCGTCAACGACATCCAGAACGCCCTGGGCAAGGTGCCGGACCTGACCTTCAATTTCCAGGTGGTGATAGGCAAGAAGGGCCACAAGGACACCCTGACCATCCGGGTGGAAGTGAAAGACCCGGCGGCGCTCGCGCGCGCCGGGGAGCTGGCCGACCTGCTGTGGCGCCAGATAGAGAGCCACTGCGAGGACCTGCACGAAAGCGTGCGCATGAAGTGGCTGGATAAGCCGGTTATCGAAGTGCTCAAGCCCAATACCATAGAGCGCATCCAGCGCACCGGCAAGATCCGCAGGGTCCTGGACAAACGCGTTAAGGCGTAGAAGGGCGGGTTCATAAAATAAGAGAGCCGGGGAAATTCCCCGGCTCTCTTATTTACTGGAGGGCGACTCGCTACTGGCGGTAGGCGGAGCGCAGGAAGTCGGTCACGCTCCGGAGGCAGGCTTCCTGCGGGCAGGGGGCGCCGGCCAGCACCGTAACGCCGTTGCCGCCGCCGGCGTAGCGCAGCTTCACGGGTGAGCCCGAGTCGTTGAGCAGTTCCGCGGCGCAGTCTATGGCGAAAGTCCCGCCCCTGCAGGCCTGCTCGGCCACGGTCTTGTCCTTCAACTGGGAGTCCCAGCCGCGCTTGAGTTCGGCGGGGGAGAGGGGGGCGCCGCCCCGGCTCATGAAGGTGGCGGTATAGACGCTGCCTTCCGGAGAGGTGTAGCGGTAGACGGCCGTTTTCCAGCCGGCGTTCAGCGTCGCGGACAATTCAGGCTTCCCGGGAAAGACCACGCCCACGCCGTGGGCCCGGGGCGCCACCCTGAAAGCGCCAGAGTCGCCTTCGGACTGCAGCGCCGACCAGGAAGTCTTTAAAGTGGTAGCGAGCCTTTCGAGGTCTGGGTCCCCGGCTTTTAGGCCCTTGCCGGACGCGGTCAGCATGAGCAGCGCCTTTTTGCCGAAGAAGAGGCGCCTTAACGCGAATACGCCCTCCTGGTTCGGCACCGGCTCCAGAGCGCCGTTGCAGACGGCCGGCCCTTCGGCGGGGTCCTCGCAGGCTTCCACCTTGCCTTTGAAGATGGTCTCGGAATCGGCCGCGTAGTCGAAGCTCATCTGCGGCGGCAGCGGCAGGGAGACCGCCGTAAGGATCACGCCGTTCCCTACCCGGAAAGACCCCTGCTGCCTGGCTGGCAGGCCGCCGGAAGCCGGCAGGTTGGCCAGGAAGTAGGGGGCGGGGAATTCCACGGAGAATTCCCCTTCGGAATCCGCGTAAACGGCCGACTCGGTAAGCGTGCCTGGCAGTTTCGCCGCGGCCCCTTCGCCGCGCGGTATGTAGCGCCAGGCAAGGAATACCAGCGCTATCGCGGCGGCCGCGGCCAGGAAGCGTTTTAAAAATATCCTTAAGTTGAAGAAGCCCGCCATGAATTATTGTCCTCGACAGAATCATAACAAAAAAACCGGGGAACTCCCCCGGTTTTTTCGAGTGGGACCGCTTTAGGGAATGCGGGTGTGCAGGGTCTGCGCGTTGATGTCGGTGAATTCCGCGCCGAGGATGCCGCGCTTCTGCAGGTTGGTGATCACCATCAGGGGCATGGTGGCCTTCACGTTGTAGACCATGTAGGGGATTGTCCAGAGCTTTATCTGCCTGTCCTGCGGCAGCACGCGGTTGAAGAGGATGAGCAGGTTGTTGGTGCAGTTGTTGGTGATGGTGTGGTAGAACTCGCCTTCGCGGTTTACTGCGGCCAGCGTCAGGGATTCCTGCAGCAGCTTTACTTTCTGTTCGTGAGTGAACTTGACCGGGTAGGGCACCAGGTGGCCTTTCTCGTGGTAGATGGTGCGGGCGGCGTATTCTTCCCAGGTGGACAGCGACCAGATGATGCCGAAGGAGTTCTTGAGGCCGGTGAGGGGGGAGAAGGTCTGGTCCGTGCGGGTCTTGCCCTCTATGCTCAGGGCCAGGGCCATGGGTTCCCGCCCTTTGGCGTCCTTCAGGCCGCCCTTTTCGAAAGTGAAGACCAGGAAGGAATGCGCGGCCACGACCTCCGGCTTGAACGGCTTCTTGATGAAGTACACGTTCTTTATGAGTTCCGGCTTTATGCGCATCGTGGTCCAGTCATAGGCGTCGGCGGGAGGGACTTCCGCTTCGGTCATGCGTACGTTGCCCATCACGAATTCGCCGGCCTTGTTCTCGAGTATCGTGGCCTGGCGGCGGCGGGGCTGGTAGGGGGCGGGGGTCACTTCCCCGGCCTTGGGCGAGTAGGCGGTGATCTTGTTGACCTTGAGGATGCCGAGGTCGTCGGCCTGTTTGGCCTCGGCTTCTATAATTACGGTGCGGCCGTCGAACTTGGCCGCCTTGGCCTCGGACAGGTCCAGCCTGAACAGGCGGCCGTCCACGGTGTTTATGAACACCCCGCCTTCGTTGCTGGTGACGACGCCTTTTAGGGAGTAAGCCACGCCCCAGCTCTTGTCCGCCGGCAGTTCCAGGGCGGGCAGCTCGGCTATGCGGGCGGCGTTAAGGGTTTCGAGTTCCGAAAAGTCCTGGGCCGTGGCGGCCATGGGGGCGAACAGCAGGGCGAAAGAGAGGGCTTTTAATATCATAGGTATATCATACGTTCCCGGGAGGCGTTCTCGCAGGTGCCAAGGGCCCTGTTTCGCGCGGCATTCTTCCCAGCCCCGGGTAGGCCCTTTGGGAACGAAATTAATATAATCTATCCGTAGCGACTTTCCCCGGAGGCCAAAATGAACGTCTTCTCTAAGACCCAGCTGGAAAAATACGCCGATACCCTGGTATGGGGGCTGATGACCGCCCGCACCAAGCCCTTTAAGAAATACGACAACGTACTGCTGCGCTGCGACCTGGAAGCCCGCGAGCTGGGCGAACTGGTGCACCGCAAACTGGTGCAGCGCCGCTTCAACGTGGTAGTTAACTTCCTGCCCAGCCCGGCCATAGAGAAGGACTTCTACCAGTTCTCGGACGACAGGCAGCGCGCCTTCCTGTCCCCCTGGGACAAGGAAATGTATAACAACCTCAACGGCTACGTGTTCATCCACGCGCCGGCGTCGCTCACGCATTTGAAGGACATAGACACCAAGCGCCAGTCGCAGGTGGCCATAGCCCGCAAGCCGCTGTTCGCCATCCGCAATAAGCGCGAGGAGAACGGGCAGTTCGCCTGGACCCTCTGCACCTATCCCACCCCCGAACTCGCCAAACAGGCCCGGCTCTCCGTGAAGGAATACGCGGCCCAGATAGCCAAGGCCTGCTACTTGAACGAGCCCGACCCGACCAGGAAATGGAACCAGGTCTACAAGCAGGTCACGGCCATAAAGAAATGGCTGCTCGGCCTGAACATGGACGTGATCCGCACGGAGTCCGCCTCCATGGACTTCGAGGTGACGCTGGGCGAGAAGCGCCGCTTCCTGGGCATCAGCGGCCACAACATCCCGAGCTTCGAGATCTTCACCTCGCCCGACTGGCGCGGCACCCGCGGCACCTATTACGCCAACCTGCCGGCCTTCCGCGGCGGCAACTACGTGGAGAAGATCCGGCTGGAGTTCAAGGACGGCCGCGCGGTGAAGATCGCCGCGGCGAAAGGCGAAGATTACGTGAGGAAGATCATGAACACCGACAAGGGTGCGAGCCAGCTGGGCGAATACTCGCTGACCGACCGCCGCTTCTCCAAGATAGACCGCTTCATGGCGGATACGCTCTTCGACGAGAACCACGGGGGCAAGCACGGCAACTGCCACGTGGCCATAGGCAACGCCTATACCGACACTTATACCGGCGACGTTTCCAAGCTCAACGAGGCCGCCAAGAAGCGCCTGGGCTACAACGACTCCGCGGTGCACTGGGACCTGATCAACACCGAGGATAAGAAAGTGACCGCCACGCTGAAGAACGGCAAAAAAGTCACCATCTACGAAAAAGGCCAGTTCAAGTATTAGCAGGGGACGCTGATGACTATGTGACTATTTCGGACCACCGGGCGGGCACGTAATAGCGGCATGGTCGGAGGAGGGACGCTGATGACGAATAGTCATATAGTCATCAGCGTCCCCTTTTTGCGATAATTGAAATATGAGCACACTTCTCGCGGCGTTAAAGACTGAACGGGGCCGGCACGTGGCCGGGGCGGTTTTCCTGGCGGGCCTGTCCGCCATGTTCCTTTTCTGCGGCTACGAATTCATCCGCTCTCCCGCCGAATCCATCTTCATGGACCAGTTCGGCGCGGAGTACAAGCCCTACGCCATAGCCTGCGTGCCTTTCATGATGGCCGCCATGATCTACGGCTACGGGCGCATGCTCTCCGCCGTCGGCGCCAAGAAGGCTATGGTCGTTTCCATGCTGGGCAGCGCGGCGTTCTTCGTGCTGGCCTGGGCCATGCTGGGTTCCGCGGGGCGCTGGTTCGCCTTCTTCCTGCTGGTGTTCAAAGAATCCTACGTGGTGATAATTTCCGAGCAGTACTGGTCTTTCATAAACAGCGTGCTGCAGGACGAGGAGGGCAAGGTCTTCAACGGGCCGGTGGCCGGCCTCGGCGCGCTGGGCTCGCTCATAGGCGGCTGGCTGCTGAGCCGCTACGTGATGGGCCTGGGCACGGACAAGTTCGTGCTGTTCGCGGCGCTCATCATCCTGCCGGCGGCCGTGCTGTCCTGGCTGAGCTATAACGCCGCGGGCGAGCCCAAGCCGACGGCGGAAGAGGCTGGCGGTAAAAAAGGTCACCTGCACCTGAGCATCCTCAAAGAGAACCGCACGGTGCTGTTCATCGCCTTCATCATCTTCGCGGCGCAGGTGGTGGCCACGGCGCTGGACTTCAGGTTCACCCAGCTGGTGCAGGACTACATGCCGCTAAAAGACCAGCGCACGGCGTACCTGGGCAATTTCTGGATGTACGTGAACGTGTTCTCGTTCTCCATGCAGTTCCTGCTCACGCCGCTGCTGCTGCGCTATATCCCGCGCCGCGGCATCCTCACGGCCATCCCGGCCGTGCACATAGTCACCTGCGCGCTCCTGCTGCTCTACCCCACGCTGGGGCTGGCCTCGGCGGCGTTCCTGTTGTTCAAGGGCATGGACTATTCCATCTTCCGCGCTTCCAAGGAGACGCTCTACATCCCGTTCTCCTATGACACGCGCTACCGCGCCAAGCAGGTGGCCGACGCCTTCACCTACCGGTTCGCCAAGGGCGTCACGGCGGTGTGGGTGTCGGGGATGAAGACCGTGGGCACCATCGCCCCGGCCTTCTACCCGGCGCTGGGGATAGTCTTCTCCGGCGCGTGGCTGGCCATGTCCTTCCCGCTGACCGCCAGGAGGGAGCCCGCGAACTAGCCGCCGGCCGTGGAAAGAAAAAGCCCGGACAACCGGGCTTTTTTTATTTGCGGAGGAAAGGTTTAGAAGACCAGGGCCGCCGAGATGCGGTGCACGGTGCCCAGGTCGCCGAAGGGGGAGAAGGCGTAGTCTATGTTATAGGAGCCGTAGCGCAGGCCGCCGCCTACCGCCATGTTGCGGGCGCCGCTGAGGTCGCTCACCGCGCGGGTGTTGAAGCCGGCGCGCAGGAAAACGTCCATCTCGCTGTAGACCCGGACGCGGGCCTCGCCGCCCATGGCCAGGAACGGGATATTGTCGCGCGCAGCCACTATGTCGGCGGTCAGGTTGAAGTGGTCGCCCAGCTTGGTCAGGGTGCCAAGGCGCAGGATGAGCGGCAGCGGCGCCTCTTCCTTGTCGTAGCGCAGGGTGCCCATGATGTTCTGGGCCGACATGGTCATGAGGAAGCGGTTGTCGAACATGTAGGGGAAGTTGAGGCCGATGTCGGCGGACACGGTGTTGTCGGCCGAGATGATCTTGGAGCGCACGAACTTGCCGGTGGCGCCCAGCACGAAGCGCTCCTCCGGGTCCTTGTTGAAGCCCGTCACGTAGCAGGCGAAGCCCACGTTCACGGCCATGTCCGTGGGGGAGAAGGACCCCAGTTCGAAGCCGCTGGAGTCGGTCTGGCTGATCTTGCCGTAGTTCATGTACTTGAACGAGACGCCCCAGGAGCCCACCTCGCCGGCGGTCTCGGCGTAGGCGAAGAAATCGGCGTAGGTGCCGGCCAGGTAGGGCGCGTGCATGAAGACCATGGAGTTCTTCTTGATGTTGATGAGGCCGGCCGGGTTCCAGTCCAGCGCGAAGGCGTCGTCGGCCAGGGCGGAGTAGGCCTCGCCCAGGGCCGCGCCGCGCGCGCCGGAGGCGATCTTGAGGAACTGGGCGGAGGCGGTGCCGGCGGAGCCGGCGTCGAAGCCCTGAGCTCCGGCCGCGGCCGCCAGAGCGCAAAGGAGCAGCGCCGGCGCTAAAGCCGCGCGCAGAGCCCTCCCTGTCGCCTCAGTTCTCATCTCATTACCTCTCCACCGCCACCTTGAAGCTCTTGTTGCCTTTCTTGTCGCTGGTCTGTATGAAAGCTATGTAGACGCCGCTGGCCGCCTTGCGGCCGTCGTCATTGAGGCCGTCCCAGTACGCCATGCCGTTGACGTCGGCGCGGATGCTGCGCACCAGCTCGCCCAGGAAAGTGTAGATCTTCACCCTGGCGTAAGGGGTCAGGTTGGTGAAGTGCATCACGTCGGAGACCGAGTTGGGCCGGTACGGGTTGGGATAGATCTTGACGTTGGCCAGGCCCGTCTCGCTCGTGGCCTGCATGAGCTGGAACGTGGACAGGTGCCAGGTCTGGCCGATGACCCGGTCATTGGCCGTGTCGGAATTGGAGGGCAGCGGCACCCAGACGCCGTGCCCCTCGTCGTAAAGGGCCAGGATCAGCTTGGACCTGTCGGTGCCGCCCGGCAGGTCGCTCGGCCTATAAGGCAGGGTGATGGTGATGGCGTCCAGCACCAGCGTGGGGGGGAAGTGGGTTATGGAAAGGCCTATGCCCGTGGGCGATAGCGCCGAAACCGCCGACACCGGCGCGGGGAAAGCGGAAACCGGCTGCAGCTGCAGGCGGGTGGAGATGCCGATGGCGCCGCGCGGTATGTGGACCGAGATGAGACCGTAGGAGGTCTGCAGCGAGATCACGCTGTCCTGCAGCGCCACCGCGTTGAGTTGCGAGTAGAGCACGGTCTTGGTGGACCACGCGGTCTCGAATGGGGAGAGTATGCCTGTCTGCCCCCTGGCCTGGAGGCGGACGAAGTAGGTGGTGTCTATCAGGAGGTCCGTGAAGGAACAGGCCAGTGCTTGCACCGACAGGGAGGAATTGACCACGGAGAAATCCGACTTCGTAGAGACCTGCACGTTGTACACGGTGTGGGAGGAATTGTTGTTGGCGGTCCAGTTGACCGTGAACCCATCCGTCAGCGGCCCGGTGAAGGTCTGGGCTTCCGCCAGTATATAGGGCGTGGCAGGCAGCGTCAGCGCGGCACCCAGGTCCACTGCAGGTTCGGTGGGGACGCCGGTCAGGTTCAGCGCCGAAACGCGCATGTAATAACTCGCGTTGGAGACCAGGCCGTTGAAATCTGCGTAGAGGTTGGCCGTTATGGAGGAGTGCACGGTCCCGGAGAAATCGGTATTGGAGGAGATCTGGGCGCGGTACCAGGTGTCCGCCGGGTTGGTACCTGGCAGCCAGTCCACGGTCACGGAGGATACTCCCACGTCGGAGAAGGGGGCGTAGGCCGGGTGGAAGGCGCCGGTGGCCATGGAAGAGAAGACCACTGTGGGGGTGGCGCGGTTGAAGCGGTTGTAGGCCGTCACCACCGGGTAGTAAGTGGTGTTGGGGACCAGCCCTGAGAAAGTGGCCGAAGACAGGAACGTGCCCGAAGAATGCACCGGCGGCCGGAAGTCGGAATTGGAGGAGATCTGCACCAGGTAGAGCGTGTCGGCCGGGTTGGAGTTCGGCAGCCAGGTCAGGCTCATGGTGAACGGGGCCACCGAGAAGCCCTGCTGCACCGGCGGGTTGGCCAGCGTGGCGGTGGCGGGCGCCACGGAGTAATTGGCGGTGCCTTGCGCGTTGAGCGATCCTGCCCTGAAGTAATAGGAGGTGTTGGGGGAGAGTCCCTGCAGCGACAGGGACGCCGCCGTCACGGAGACGCTCTGCGAGGAGAAGAGCACCGTGGTGAAGGCCTGGGTGGTGGCGGCCTCCAGCAGGTAGGATTCGGCCGTGGCCTCCGGCGGCGCGGCGGCCAGCGGGGTCCAGGCCATGGTGGCGCTGGAGTAGAAGACCCCGGGGAACGGCTCGGCGTTCAGGACCAGGGGCAGCGGCAGGGTGTAGCGGTAAGCCGGCGTCGTGTTGGCGTACACCGTGGTCCCGCCGTAGAGGGCCCCGGCCCTGAAATAGTAGCGGGTATTCCCTTCCAGACCGGAGACGGTCAGCGTGGTCACGCCAACGGAGGGCGTGGCGGAACTGCGGTGCACGTAGTTGAAGAACTGGTAGGTGGAAGCCTCTATCAGGTAGTTGTCGCCGCCGCCCTCGGCGCTGAAGTAAACGGTGGCGCTGGACTGCCAGACCTGGCCCAGGGCCGGCCCCGCCGGCGCCGGCGGCAGCAGGGTGAGGGTCTGGTCCAGGGCAGAATAATTCGGGGTGCCGGCCCAGTTCAGGGTGCCCAGCCGCAGGTTGTAGAGGGTGTTGGGCTTAAGTCCGCCGATGGACAGGAAGCCCGCCTGCGAATCAAAGGTGACCGAAGAGAGGAGCACGCCGGTGCCGCCGAAAGCCGTGGAGGAGACCTCCAGGCGGTAGCCTTCGCAGGTGGCGTTCTGGGGCGCGGCCGGCAGGGGGGAGAGGAAGACCGTGAGCGCGTCGGTTTGCGGCACTATGGTGGTAAGGTTGGCCGATGGCGGGCTGGCCAGCGTTATGGAGGACAGGGCCGCGGTGTAGTTGGGCGTGAAAGCCTGGTTGAGCGAAGAGGCCCGGAAATAATAAGTGGTGTTGGCGTTCAGCCCGGAGACCGCCAGCGAGTTCTTGGCCAGCGCGTAAGTGGTGGAAGACGGCTCTGTCATGGGCGAAGAGAAGCCGGAACTGGAGGCTTCCAGGCGGTAGCCCATGGCTTCGCCGCCGGAGAGCGCCGTCCACGACAGCAGGGAGGCGCCTTCGGTGACCGAGACCAGAGCCAGACCCGTTACCTTGGCCCCCAGCGTGGTGAATCTGCGGGTGTCGGAGAGGTTGGAGGCGGCGTTCCAGTTCAGGGTACCGGCGCGGTAGTAGTAGGTGGTGTTGATATCCAGCGGCTCCAGGTTCACCGACTCCGCGGCGGCGTCGGCAGTGTTGAAATAGGTGCTGGCCGGGGTGATCAACTCCGAGGCCGTGGTGGAGAGGTGCAGTCTGTAGCCTTCCGACTTGAGCGCTTGTATAGAGCTGTCGTTCACGGAGGTCCAGTGAACGGTGACGCTGCTTTCGTAGACGGTTTCCCCCAGGGCGGGCAGCTTCAGGGCCAGCGTGGCGGTGGAAATGTCAGCGGTAAAAGCCGTGGCGGTGCCGCCCACGCCGCGCGCGCGTACCCGGAAGTAATAGGTGGTGTTGGCGTTCAGGCCGCCCATGGTGACCGGCGGGTAGTTCTTGGGCAGGATCTCCGAGCCGGTAAAGCCGGCATTATCGGCATATTCTATGTCGTAGCGGGTCCACTCCGGATTGCCATTCACCAGCCAACCTACCTGCGCGCCGGCCGTGTAGGAGGATTCCGCCGTGAAGTAGGAGGAGATGAAGTAGGGCGCGGTGGGCGTTGCCGCCCTGGTGGAGGTGGTGCGCGTGACGGAGTAGAACGTATCGCCGGAACTCTGGACCTTGAAGTAGTAGGTGGTGTTGGGATCGAGCGGGGAATAAGTGAGCGGGGAGGCGGCCACACCGCTGGCCGTGGTCACGGTGAACGCGGGCGAGGTGGAGATGGCGGCTATGAAAGGGGCGGTTCCGCCGGTCCACGACACGCTTACGCTGTTAAAGGTGGTCCCGGTTACGGAGGGTGTGGGAGCGACCGCGTGAGCGGGAACCGCGGCTGCCATCAGGCAGGCCGCGGCGGCTGTCAACGATCTGGCCCATCGGAGCATGGTTATAGTCTAATAAACGCGCGTTAAATATCAATGACTAATATGTTACAGAAAGAAACGCCTCCCTGTGCGTGGTTTGCACGGGGCGCGGTTTCTATTATATTATAAATTAACTCGAGACGGCCGCACCGGAACTAAAAATGCAAAACGGTACCACTCAGACAGCGCCTTGGAATAGAAACGGCGCCCTAATTTTACGCGCCGCGGCCCTGCTTTCCTTCCTCTTTTCGGCTTCCTCTTCCGCCTCGGACCAGAAACCGGCCCTGCCGGCCTTCGAACTTTCCGGCGCCGCGCCGTTGTTCGCGCAGGCCGCCGCTACCGGCGTGGTGGTTGGGCAGGGCGGCAATTACGCGGTGGCTTTGCCGGACGGCCGGACGCTCTGGCTGCTCAATAACGTCATGACCGGAGAGCGCAAGGCCGACGGCCAGAGCGCGGTATGGGACATAACCGACGGGGCGGCCGCCCTGTCGGCCAGCACCGCCCCCGAAGCGCAGGCCGGCGCGCTCAGCTATGTTTCCGACGAGAACGGGCTGCCTCTGCCGCTGCTGTCGGGAGACCTGGGCGAGTACACCCAGGTGCGCAAGTTCTGGCCGCGTTCCGGCTACTGCGGCGCCGGGCGCTGCGTCGTCTTCTATTCCGTCATGAACAACTACGGCCCCGGCCCTTATGAGTATTTCCGCGTGGGGCAGGGCGCGGCTTCCTCGGCGAACCCGGGGGGGGCTTACGTAAAGGCCGCGCGCGGCGGCCGCTACTCGCTCTGGAACGACATAGAGCCGGCTTTCGGGACGGCCCTGCTGGCGGACAACGACGGCTGGCTGTACGTCTATGGCAGGGTCATGACCGCGCCCGGAGAGTACGGGGCGGCCCTGGCGCGGGTCAAGGCGGGAGACCTGCCGGCGCGGGAGAAGTATTCCTACTACGGCGGTGACCTCTCCAGCTCCACCTGGACCTCCGACCTGGCCGAGGCCGGCACGGTGCTGGAGCGCGTGCCGGAGGATTTTTCCGTTTCCTACAACGATTTCCTGAAAGGTTACCTGCTCGTTTACATGGACGACGAGTCGGGCACGGTGTTCGCGCGCCAGGCCCGTTACCCGTGGGGTCCCTGGGGAGAGCCGTCCCGGCTGCTGGCCTGCGCCAAGGAAGACTACTGCTACGGGGCCAAGGAGCAGCCGGCTTTCGCCGCGGAAGGCGGGCGGGTGGTGTACCTGACGGTCGAAAGAAAGAACGCGCCTTACCTGTACCGGTTAAGGTTCAAATAGGGGAAAGCATGGACTACAACATACTGGTCATAAATCCCGGTTCCACCTCCGACGAAGTGAGTTATTACCGCGGCGAAAAAGAGGTCTTTCATAAGACCGTCCGCTACAGCCCGGAGGACATGCGGCCTTACGACCACGAAAAGATCACCGCCCAGTTCGACATGCGCAAGCGTATGACGCTGGAGGCGCTGAAAGAGCACGGCGTGGACCCGAAGGAACTGCACGCGGTCATCGGCCGCGGCGGCCTGGTGAAGCCCATAGAAGGCGGTGTCTACGCGGTGGACGAGACGCTGCTGGCGGACCTGCGCGAGGGCGTGCTCGGCGACCATTCTTCCAACCTGGGCGGCATCATAGCCCACGATATCGCCACGCCGCTCGGCATCCCGTCCTACATCGCGGACCCGGTGGTGGTGGACGAGATGCAGCCGATAGCGCGCTATTCCGGCATGCCGGAGAATCCCCGCATTTCCATTTTCCACGCGCTCAACCAGAAGCGCGTGGGCCGGCACGCGGCGGCCCAGCTCGGCAAACCTTACGAAGAATGCCGCCTGATCATCATGCACGGCGGCGGCGGCGTTTCCGTGGGCGCGCATATGGGCGGGCGCGTGATAGACGTGAACAACGCTTTGAACGGCGACGGCCCCATGACCCCGCAGCGCTCCGGCGGCGTGCCAGCCGGCGGCCTGGTGAAAATGTGCTTCAGCGGCAAGTACACCCAGCAGGACATGATGCTCAAGCTCAAGGGCCGCGGCGGCCTGGTGGCCTATACCGGCACCTCCGACTGCATCGCGCTCGAAAAATACATACTTACCGGCGAGATCAAGCCCGGCAGCGGCATCGACCCCGACAAGATGACCCGCGAGGAGGCCCGGGAGGCCGTGCACGCCATGGGCTACCAGATCTGCAAGGAGATCGGCGCCATGGCCTGCGTGCTGGAAGGCAGGGTGGACGCCATAGTGCTTACCGGCGGCCTCGCCTACGACAAGGTGCTGGTGCCCGAGATCAAGCGGCGCGTCGGCTGGATAGCTCAGATCCTGACCTATCCCGGCGGCGACGAGATGACGGCGCTGCGCACGGCGGCCGAGACGGCGCTGCGGCACCCGAACATGATAAAGAAGTACTGATTTGTTTCAACTTAAACTTACTCCGGAGGAAAACATGAAATTCAAGAACTTTGACGAACTTTTGGGCATGGTGCGGGGCAAGACCAACCGCATAGTGGTGCCCGGCGCCAACAACGACGAGGTGCTGACCGCCTGCAAGATGGGCGTGGACCATAAGATCATCTCGGGCGGCATTCTGATCGGCCCGAAGGCCGACGTGGAAGCGATGGCCAAAAAGGTGGGCCTGAAGCTCGACATCTTCGAAGTGGTAGATAAGAGCGACTACGCCGAGATGTGCAATATGGCCGTGGACTTGGTGAAGGCCGGCAAGGGCGACTTCCTGGTGAAGGGACTGGTAGATACCAAGTTCTACATGAAGGCCATCCTGCGCAAGGAGATCGGCGCCGTGGCCGAGGGCACCGTGCTCAGCCATTTCGTGCTGTTCGAGCAGGCCAACTACCACAAGCTCTTCGCCGTCACCGACGCGGCCATCATGATCAGCCCCACCCTGGACCAGAAGCAGATGATCCTCAATAACGCCGTGGACATGATGCGCATGCTGGGCGTGGAAAAGCCCAACGTGGCCGTGGTCTGCCCGGTGGAGAAGGTTAACGACAAGATCCCCAGCACCCTGGACGCGCAGGAACTGTCCAAACGCAACAAGGAAGGTAAGATCAAGAACTGCGTGGTGGAAGGCCCCTACGACGTTTACATCTCCTTCTCCAAGGAGCTCGCCGCCGAGAAGGGCATAAAGGGCGCCGTGGTGCCGGGCAACACCGACATCGCGCTGTTCCCCGACCTGGATTCCGCCAACCCGGTGTACAAGTGCCTTTCCTTCTTCGGCGCCGGCATGAAGAGCGCCACGCTGCTGGCCGGCTCCAATATCCCCGTCATCCTGCCGTCCCGCACGGACAGCCCGATGACCAAGCTGCATTCCATAGCCCTCGCCGCTTATCTTAAAGATAAAGCCGGCGTGCTGGCTTAAGGAGAATACCTAATGGCCTGGAATTTCATCAAGAAACTGGTAGGTAAGGAAGAGGAGAAGAAGCACCAGCCCTCTCCTGAGGCCCCGGCTTTCAAGCCGCAGCCCGCAGCCCCGGCGCCCCAGGCGCCCGCGGCCGCTAAAGCCACGGCGGCCCCCGCGCCGGCCGCGCCCGCCAAGAACAAGCCGGCCTCCGAGAAGACCGACGACGAACTGGCGGCCGAGCTGGACAAGATGTCCCCCGAGATCCTGGCGCAGGCCAAGGACCCGCAGATGCGCGCGCTCATCATCGGCATCTACCGCAAGATGCTCCTGGACAACGTGAACATCCACGACGACAAGGAAGTGAAGAAGTGGATGAAGAAGCACCCCGAGGTGCTGCAGGGCGGCGAGACCGTGAAGGTGGAGACGGTGCGCCGGGAAGAGCCCAAGGTGGGCCGCAACGACCCCTGCCCCTGCGGTTCCGGCAAAAAACACAAAAAGTGCTGCGGAAAGTAGAGGGGACGTTCATTCCTAATTCCTAATTGAGCCGCCGGGGCAACCCGGCGGTTCTTTTTTTGGAGGGGACGCTCATTCCTAATTCCTAATTGAGCCGCCTGGACAGCCCGATGGCTATTTTCTGGCCGACAGACCTTTGTCGGGTTGGCGTGCTAGGATATTGGCATAGGTTAGGGGGGATTATGCCAAGACAAGCCAGGATAGACGTGCCGGGTCAGTATTACCATGTGATCTCTCGCGGGATAGAGCGCAGGGAGATCTTCACGCAGGACGAGGATTATGCGGATTTCCTTGAACGGTTCGAGGCTTGGCTGAAGCGCTGCGGCGCCAAGTGCCTGGCCTGGTGCCTGATGCCGAACCACTTCCACTTCCTGCTGCTCCGCGGCGAGCGCCCGCTCAGCGAGCTCATGCATCACGTGATGACCGGCTACGCGGTCAACTACAACCTGCGCCGCAACCGGTGCGGGCACCTGTTCCAGAACAGGTACAAAGCTATCCTCTGCAACTCCGAGGAATATTTTCTGGAGGCAGCACCCTACATACACTTGAATCCGCTGAGAGCGGGGCTGGTGAAGGACCTGCGGGACCTGGAGAACTATCTTTGGTGCGGCCACAGGGCGCTGGTCACAGGCGATACTGACGGCATACTTTGCGCGTCTGGCTTATTGAAGCATTACGGCGGCGGCGAGACAGCCATGGCGCGTTACATCGCGGCTATGGAGGTAAAGGCCGCGGAATTGGAGCGCGAAAGGGCGGAAGGCCGGAGGCATAACCCTCAATTCACTGGAGAGACAAAAGATCTCATAGAGGATATTCTAAGAAAAGCTGAAAGGGTTGAAGAGCGCCCTCTCCGGCCGCGGGCGGAACTTCTTGCGGAGGCGGCCAGATTGACAGGCGTGGCCTGCGGGGATATCCTCCGCCCGAGCCACATGAGGGCGGCGGCCAAGGCGCGGGCGATCTACTGCTATTTGTGCCGTGAGCAGGCCGGGGCCAGCGGCCAGGAGCTAATGGATGAATTAGAAATTAAGCAAAGCGGGATATCTAAACTAATAACGAAAGGCCGCGCGCTGCTGGCCGGTAGTAATTAGGAATTAGGAATGAGCGTCCCCTCAATCAAAAACCCCGGGTTTCCCCGGGGCTTCTGATTCTGACTGAGGTTAGTGAGCAATTTGGGAATTAGGAATGAACGTCCCCTTACTTAGTTCCAGGTAACGGTGGGGGTCTCGGAGATCATGACCGGGGCCACTTCGCCGTTGGCGCGCATATCCTCGGAGAGGTCCTTGAAGTTGCCCAGGCCGTCCACGGCGTAGCTCAGGGTGCCGCCGTCGGTGGCGAAGGGGGTCTTGCGGATCCAGTTCAGAGAGGTGTGGAGGGCCGCTACAGGGTTCATCTTGGTGCCGATGTTCATGGGGTCGGACATGCGTACGGCCAGGTCGAAATTCCAGCCCCACTTCACGTTCACGCTGATGGGCTGTACGGTGAAGTTGGTGATATAGCGGCCGTGCACTTTGCCGTCGCCCTTCTCTTCGTCGTTGACGGCGCCGCCGGTGGCCTGGGAGATATAGTCGCTGGCGCGGGACTTGCCGCTGTAATCCTCGGTACCGCCGTAGAAGAACGAGATCTTGTACTTGACGTCAATTACGTCTATGCCCATCAGGTTGGTGACCTTGTAGCGGTACACCATTTCCTTGGGGCCTTTCCAGCCGGTCATGTTGCCCCAGTTGAAGGAGAAGCCGGGGATGGCGCTGGCATAGGCCGAGGTGTAGGAGCCGCTGGGCGCGCCGCTATTGATGACGCCCCAGGCGGCCATGCCGGCGTTCACTATGCCGCCGCCGGCGGCGCCTTTGTTGAAAGAAGCGGGATTTTCGGGCATGAGAGGAGGAACGGCGCTCTTGCCCTCGTCCACGGCGGTGAGCGTTACCTGCTCTCCGGCCACGGTGAAATAGTCCTTGTCGACGGTCTTGCCGTCCTGAGCGAACAGGGGGGGAACTATGGCGATGAGCGCCGCGAGAGCCAAGGTTGAGTTAAGGGTTTTCATAATTTCCTCCTGGATATAGTCTACCCTCTGGCCGGTAAGGTCACAAGGGGTTAAAGACCCAGCCGAGCCTGGGCCTTAAGGTCCTACCAGTAGCGCACGCGGCCGGTGTCCACGTGCACGAAGCCGTCGGAAGGGTAGTAGCCTACGCCCCCGGCCCTGAGGGCGCGGGCGGTATTGCGCAGGGCGGAGGTGCGGACGCCGTCTATCTTGATGTCGGCGGCCCAGCCTTTCAGGTGCAGGCTCTTTTTAGCCACGCCGCTGGAATCCGAGGCCAGGGCGCCGTTGAGCTCGGGGCTGCGGTAGCCGCAGATCACGGTGACGGTCTTGTCGCCGTGGCGCTCCTGGATGGCGTCTATGATCTCCAGCAGTCTGGCCGGGATGTCGGCCTCCCTGCCGGTCAGGCGGCAGCGCATGAAATGGCGGACCTTGGCCAGGGCTTCCGGCAGGTAGCGGCCGTCGGCGCCTCGGTAGCGCACCGCCAGCACCTCTTTGTTCCACTCATGGTAAAGCTTGATGAAGCCGTCGCCGCCAAGATCGGACGCGGCGGGTTCACCGGGAACCGATTTTTCATCCGCGCCGGACTGGTCCTCGCGGTCGGCCAGGTAGGCGGCCGCCTCTCTTTCTTCCATGCCGGAGAGTTCGGCCACGGCCTGGACCTCACCCACGGGCGCCGGGGCCAGTTCGCGCAGGTCGCTGGCGCTGATAACGGCCAGGCGGAACTCCTGGGCGAATACGGCCTGCGCCTGGAAGAGGATAGAGAGAAGGGCTATGAGGCGTTTCATAAAAGTCTCCGCTGATATAGTCTACCCGAACCGCGGAAAGGTTCAAGCGCCTTTAGTCCCAAAAAACGGCCGGCAAGGGACCCAGGCCGGTGGGCCCTGGGGCCCTTGACAAAAGGCCGCCGCCCTCTTATCCTATCTTGTAAGATAAGTGTATCCTTAACAGTAACTTATGAGGAAGATACTTTCTGCCCTGCTTTTCTTTTCCCTGGCCGTCTGTGCCATGCAGGGGCCGTTGCGCGCGGAAGAGGCCGCGGACCTGCCTGCCGCCGCCGTAAGCGGGGCGGGCACGGGCCAGCAGGACGGCCCGCCTCCCGGCGCCGACCAGCACGCCCAGGGGCGCGACGACATGGCCCTCTTTACCCGCAACGCCGCCCACCGGCCCCAGGTCTCGGCCGAGGCCCTGCTGCGCCTGCTGGCCGGCCTGAAGCCGCAAGAGGTGGACGCTTTCAGGCAGAAGCACTGCGGGGTCATAGCCGAGCTCGTGGACTCGCTGGAGCGCGCGGCCGCTTCGGGCCGGGTAAGCCGGGAGGCTTACGAGGAATTCACCTCCAGATTCTCCCTCTTCGAAATACCTACCATACAGGGCCGTACCCAGGCGACGCCGGACGGCCCCCAGCCGCACCATAAGCGCAATAACCCGGTGGCGGCCCTGGTGGACGTGCGGATAGCCGCCAATTCGGGCGACACGCAGAAGACCGAGGCCGCCATAGCCGCGGCCAGCACGGCCTACCCGGACAATCCCTCGGTCCAGGCCGCGGCCGCCTCCTACTACAACGAGACCAAAAATTACGCCATGGCGGAAAAGACCGCCAGCAATGCCATAGCGCTGGATGAAAATTCGCCCGCGGCCTACAAGGCCAGGGCCCTGGCCCGCGCTTCGCTGGAGGACCGCAAAGGGGCCATAGAGGACATAAAGAAGGCCATGGCCATAGATCCGCAGGACGAATCGGCGCGGGTGCTGTCCGCCCTGCTCGAAAGCCGCAAGTCGGCGGCCACCCTCAAGTCCGTGGCCTCGGTGGAGGAGATAAAGAAGGCGCTGGGCGCCTACGACGAATCCCCGGAGGCCGTGCAGGGCTCCGGCGCCGCCGAAGAGGGTATCGGCCAGGCCGCTTTGCCGCCGCAGGCCCCCGACTACGCCAGGTCCAAGGCTTACCTTAAAACGGCCCTGTCCAAGACGCGCCTGGGCGATTACGAGCAGGCCGTGCGCTACGCCGGCATGGCCATAGAGAAGGACCCGGCCAATACCGAGGCCTACCTGGAGCGGGCCAACGCCTATAATTTCCTCGGCCGCTACGACGACGCCGTGCGCGACGCCACCCACGTAATAGGCAAGGAGCCGTCCAACCTGCAGGCCTTCAACATGCGCGCCTGGGCCCTGAACCGCAAAGGCCAGGCCGCCCAGGCCGAATCCGACGCCAGCCGCGCCATAGGCCTCAACCCCGGTTTCGCCGACGCCTGGTTCAACCGCGCGCTGGCTTATGAAAAGCAGGGCGATTACCGCCGCATGCTCGAGGACTTCAAGCAGGCCGCCTCGCTCTCCGGCGCGTACGCCGCCCGTTACCAGGACGCCGTGGCCCAGTACGGGCCGCGCGTGCCGGGCTTCGCCGGGCAGGGCGCCGCCCTGGCCGCCAAGGCCGCCGGCGGTGAACGGCACGGCGGAGGCAAGCGCAGCCCCATGCGCCGTTTCCTGCTGACCCTTTTCTTCACTCTGACCGGCGGGGTCCTGGTGGCCGTGGGGCTCATCCACGTGGTGACCTCCGGGCGCGAGACGCGCGCCGGCGCCGCCGCCCGTTCCACCCACCCCGACGTGCTGTCCCCGTCCGTCTTCTACGAAGGCGTGGCCACCGGCAAGTACAAGATAGAGCGCAAGCTGGGCGAGGGCGCCATGGGCGTGGTCTACGAAGCCACCGACCAGTCGCTCGGCCGCAAGGTGGCCATCAAGAAGATGGGCGACGAAATAAAGGTGAACGACCGCGAGAAGCAGCGCTTCCTGGAGGAGGCGCGCACGGTGGCCCTGCTGCACCACCCCAACATAGTGGAGATCTATACCATTTTCGAAGAGGACGACAACATCTACCTGGTCTTCGAGCACGTGGACGGCACGCCGCTGGATAAGGTACTAGACAAGGAAGCCCGCCTGCCCTTCGAGCAGGCCGCGCAGCTCTTCGGCGAGACGGCCGGCGCCCTGGCCTATGCGCATTCCAAGAACGTGGTGCACCGCGACCTCAAGCTCTCCAACCTGATGCTCTCCGCCGAGGGCTGGGTGAAGGTGATGGATTTCGGGCTGGCCCGGAGGGCCAAGGAATCCATGGCGCGGGCCTCCAGCAAGGAAGTGGTGGGTTCGCCCGCTTACATGTCGCCGGAACAGGACCTGGGCGTTTCCTCGCCGGAGTCGGATATTTACGCCCTCGGGGTCTGTTTCTACGAAGCCCTGAGCGGGGTGCTGCCTTTCCAGGGGCCGGACTTCCACCACCAGAAGACGCATCCTTCCTATCAGAAACTTTCCGAGATGGTGCCGGGCCTGCCCAAGGGCGTGGACGCTCTGGTGGCCAAGTGCCTGTCCCCGGACCCGGAGTCGCGCTTCCACAGCGCCGAGGATTTCCGCCGCGCCCTGGACGCCATAGTTTAGCCGCGCGCCCGGAACAAAAAAAAGGCCCCGTTAAGGGGCCTTTTCTTTTGGCGCTCCGGTTCAGTTGAAGAAGGCCTTCTTCACCCCGTCTATGATGAACTGCACGGCGGTGGCGGCGAGGATGAGGCCCATAAGGCGGGTGGTGATGTTCATGGCTATGGGGTTGATGTGCGGGGCCCGCTTTATGGCGAAACGGAAGATCAGGTAGCTGGCGAAGCCGATGAGGATGAACAGGGCGAAGAGCACCGCGTCGTAGACCAGGTTCTTCGCCTTGGATTCCAGCAGGATGGCGGTGGTGATGGCGCCGGGGCCGGAGAGCATGGGGATGGCCAGCGGGGTTATGGAAACGTCGGCCTTGGCCGCGCCCTCGGCCTTTTCCTCTTCGGTCTCCTGTACGGCGGAGCGCTTGGCGCGCAGGCTGTCCAGCGAAACCAGCAGCAGCAGCAGGCCGCCGGCCATCTGGAAGGCGGCTATGGTGATGCCGAAGACCTTGAACAGGGCGTTGCCGGTGGCGGCGAAGACTATCAGCACGCCGGTAGCGGTGAGGCACGCGGTGCGCGCCATGCGGCAGCGCTCGGCCTCCGTGTTCTCCGGGGTCATGGCGAAGAAAGTGGGGACCGCCGCCAGCGGGTTGATGATGGCGAACAGCGAGCCGGCGCTCATCAGGGCGAAGTTAAGGATCTCCATGAGGCCCTAGTATATAAATTACCGCTTTATCTTGAAAAGGCGGGAGTATTCCAGCGAGAGGCCGGTGGTGAGGTTGGAGGCGGACCCCGGCAGTTTCTTGCCGGTGGCCAGGAAATAGTTGAGGTACGGGCTGAGCATGATGTCCTTGTAGAGGCGTGTGCTCAGTTTTACGTTCACCTCCAGGCGGTCCTTGAGGTCGTACACCGTGTCGAAGCGGCTGCGGGCGAAATTGCGGTAGTTCCCGTCGGCCGACAGTATCAGGGCGGTGCGGGGGATAGGCGTGTATACCCGGAAACCGGCCTCGGCCGCGTACTTGGTGCGGGCCGGGGTATAGGTGTAGATGTTCTCGGTGGTGAGGCCGGCGTAGAGTTCCTGCAGGGCCGCGCCTTCGTAGAGCTTCATGCCGGCGCTGGCCCGCAGCACCTTGCGCAGAGGCTGGGGCTCGGTCCTGGAGAATTCGGTGTCATAGGCGGCCGAGCCGTAGGGGCCGATGACCAGCGGGCCCAGCAGGCCGTTGTAGCTCTTCATCCGGTAGACCACCTGCGATTCCAGTATAAGCTGGTCCACGCTTTCGGTGGTCAGGCGCGGCTGGCCGCGGGGGCGCAGCACGGTCTTGCCGTAGTCGGCCGAAAGGCCCGAATCGAAGCGGAAGCGGCCGGAATAGTATTCCGAGAACAGCCGCATGGAACCTTCCATGCGGGTCTGGTTCACGGCGCCCAGCCGCGAATCCGCCGAGGCGTAATCGGAACGCCCGTGCACCTCGGTGTTGTCGGTCCGCAGCGAGAGGCTGCGCAGGTTGATGCGCCAGAGGTCGCGGGGTTCCGGCTTGTTCTCGATGGCCAGCCCGATGGCGTCCTCCCAGGCCTGCCTGGACGGCGCGGCGGCGCGCAGGCGGGCCAGCTCACCGGTTACGGCGGCGTGCAGCGTGGCGGGGGCCCCGGCGGGGGCTTCCGCCGGACGCAGGAAAGGCTTGCCTTCCGCCAGCTCGGCCGGCAGGGCGGTCAGGTACAGTTCGCCGTTGTCTATGGGCAGGCCGCCTATGCGCCCGGCGTCGTCTATGCCGGACAGGGCGTAGTAATCCTTGCCGGTATAGGTCTGCGGCGTGTAGTACGCCCCCGCGGCGCGGTCCGGTACCCGGCGCCCGCGCAATTCGTTTATGAACCGGCCCGGCGCCAGCACCAGCTTCACCGGCTTGTCGGGGCCCAGCCAGGTCTTGGTCATGGCGGTGGGCACGTCGCCCAGCATGGAGCTGGAGAAGGCTTTCACTTTCAGCACCGAGACCTCGGCCTTGAAGCCCTTGCGCAGGAGGTTCGCGGAAAGGTTGAAGAAATCGGGCACGCCGTAGGAGGGGCCCCCGTCCTGGACGGCGCGGCCGCGGCGGTCCGGCAGCAGCGTGTCGCCCGAGCCCAGGAAATGGCGGACTATGCGCTCCTTCATGTAAAGCTGTTCGCGGTAGTAGAGCGGTTCGCGCCCGTCTTCGGGAGGGGGCAGTGATTCCACGGCCGACAGCGCCGAGCGGGCGCCGAATTCCAGGCGCACCACGCCGGAGCCTCGGGAATCGGGGAACACGGTGAGGGCCGGCCCGGTATGCGCCTCCTTGCCCCACTTCATCAGCTCCACCCGGCTTTTGCGGCCCGACTCCAGGTCCCAGGTCTTGGGGCCTATCAGCACGTCTATGCCGCGGGCGCCCAGCAGCCAGCCCAGCTCGTCGCGCCGCAGGAAGGAGACGGCGACCACGGCCTTGGCTTTCAGGCGGCCGCGCAGGTCGTCGATCAGCGCGTAAAGGGCTTTTTCGTCCTTGGGGTCGTTCACCCTTATGCCGGAGCCGTCCAGGTCCGCCAGGGCGGAAGCGTTGGAGGGCACCAGCGAGATGAACGCCACCGTGGCGCCGCCTATGCGGCGCAGGGCGTACGGCTTTATGAGCTTCGCCAGTTCCGGGTCCGACACTACCGCGTTGGAGCAGATCAGCTCGGGAGACCCGGCCGGAAGTTTCAGCGCGCCTTCCCGGCTCCATTGCCAGAAATTATGCAGGTCGTTGGGGTCCAGCGCGGCTATGTCGGTGCCGGCCCCGGTCAGGTAGCCCAGGGTGCGCTCCATGCCGGCCATGAGCACCTGGCCGGTCATCACCCCGCCGAGCCCCAGGCTCAGCAGCGTCCCGGCCTGTTTGTCCGCGGCGCTTTCCACGAGTTTGCGGCTGAGGCCGTTGAGCCCCAGCGGCACCGAGAGGCCGGTGAACAGCAGGTTCCTATCTCCGGACCGGGCGTAGTGGCGCATTTCCAGGGTGGGTTCCCACAGCCGTTTTTCCGTCTTGGAGGGAATGTGCAGGGCGCGGAAATTTATGCCCGAAGGGGAGGTCCCGGCCAGGAGCCGCGCGGGCACGCGCTCCACGCTGAAATAGGCGCTCATGGCCTCTTCTATCACCGGGGCGAGCGTGTCGAGCAGGTCCTGCGGCATCAGCACCAGGGAGTGGCCGCCTTCCACCACTTCCACCTCGCCCTCGAGCGCGTAGCTGGTGGTGCGGGCCAGTTCCTCGGAGGTGAGGTCCTCCGGGCCGTCTATCACGAATTTGGCGCCGTTGGTGTAGGTTATGGAGGTGGCCGCGCTGGAGAGCTTTATGCCGGAGGTGGAGCTGGTCACCTCCTCAATGACCTGGGAGAGGTCGAAGCTGATGCGGTAATCGTGGTCGAAATAGTAGACGGAGGCCGCCTGGGCCCGGGAGGCCGCCGGCAGGGCCGCGGCCAGCGCCGCGGCGAGGAGCGTTACGGTGAGCTTCATGTTTTCAAGATTAGCATTTTCCCGCGGCCGGACGGAGTTTCTCCGGCGTGAGCCGGGTCAGGCCAGTTTGAGCAGGTCGCGGACGGCCCCTACCAGGATCCCCGGGGTGAGCGGCTTCTTGAGCACCAGGACGCTGAGGTTCTTCTCCAGGTCCGCCACGGAGGCTGGCGAGGCGGTGGCGAACAGGATGGGGGCCGGCGAGGCCAGCTGGATGCGCAGGCGTTCGAAGACCTTCCGGCCGCCGCCGCCCGGCATTTCCACGTCCAGCACCACCAGTTCCGGGCGGAAATCCTGGAAGACGGTAACGGCCACCACGGTGTCCTCCGCCGTCCGCACTTCGAAGCCGGCCTTGGTCAGGATCTCCGAATAAAGCGAGGTTACTGCCGGGTCGTCGTCCACCACCAGCACCTTGCGGCGCGAGGCCCTGGCCCGCATGGAGGCGGAGGGCGGCGGCGGCGGGTTGGGGTCCAGGGGGCGGTCGAAGTGCTGCGGCAGCAGCCGCCGGACCTCCGCCAGCAGCGCTTCGGGCGGGGTGGGTTTGGTCACCACGGCCACCCGGTGGAGGCTGCTGACGTTATGCGGCAGCATTTCCGGCTTGCCGGTGGAGAAAATTATCGGGACAGGGTCCTTGAGGCCATGCCTCAGCGCCTCGAAGACCATCATGCCGCCGCCGGCCGGGATGCCGAGGTCCAGCACCACCAGGTCCGGCTTGAACTGCTGGTAAACCGCCAGGGCGCTCACGGCGTCCTCGGCGGTCTTCAGCTCGAAGCCCATGTCCAGGAAGAATTCCCGGTAAAAGTCCAGGATGGCGGGGTTGTCCTCCACCGCCAGGATCTTTATATGCTTTATCGCGCCCGTAACCATGTCTGCCTACAATAATACCAAAAGAACCGCCCTTGTTTTTGTCGCGCTCACGGCTTCCACAATTTCTATAATATCCACGTAGCGCCGGTCCTTCGATCTTCTTAAGGAGAACAGCTCTTATGAAAGCACTTGTTAAAGCTAAAGCCGAAAAAGGCCTCTGGCTGCAGGACGTGCCCAAGCCCGTGATAGGGGACAACGAGGTCCTCATCAAGATAAAGAAGACCGCCATCTGCGGCACCGACATCCACATCTACCAGTGGGACGACTGGGCGCAGAAGACCATCCCGGTGCCCATGCACGTGGGCCACGAGTTCGTGGGCGAGATCGCCGAGCTGGGCAAGGCCGTGAAGGGCCACACCATAGGCGAGCGCGTGTCCGGCGAAGGCCACATAGTGTGCGGCCATTGCCGCAACTGCAAGGCCGGCCACCGCCACCTCTGCATCAATACCAGGGGGGTGGGCGTGAACCGCCCCGGCTGCTTCGCCGAGTACCTGGCTATCCCGGCCGAGAACGTGTTCCCGCTGCCCGAGGGCGTGTCCGACGACGAGGCCGCCATCCTGGACCCGCTCGGCAACGCCGTGCACACGGCGCTCTCCTTCGACCTGATAGGCGAGGACGTGCTGATAACCGGCGCCGGCCCCATAGGCATCATGGCGGGCGCCATAGCCAACCACGTGGGCGCGCGCCACACCGTGATCACCGACGTGAACGATTACCGCATGGACCTGGCCCGCAAGCTGGGCATAAAGACCGTGGTGGATTCCCGCAAGGAGAAACTCCCGGAGGTCATGAAGCAGCTCGGCATGACCGAGGGCTTCGACGTGGGCCTGGAGATGAGCGGCAACGCGCAGGCCTTCAACGACATGATCTCCAACGTGAAGATGGGCGCCAAGCTGGCCCTGCTCGGCATCCTGCCGCCCAACACCACCATCCCGTGGAGCACCGTCATCTTCAAGGCGCTCACCATGAAGTGCATCTACGGCCGCGAGATGTTCGAGACCTGGTACAAGATGTGCGCCATGCTCACCAGCGGCCTGGACATCAAGCCGGTCATCACGCACCGCTTCGCCGCCAAGGACTTCAAGGAAGGCTTCGAGATCATGAGCTCCGGCAAGTCCGGCAAGATCATCCTCGACTGGACGAACATCTAGTCGCGGCAGCCCGGGCGGGGTGTTACCCCGCTCGCCAGGACTGCAGGGAACCGTTGCGCGGTTCCCCTCCAACCTGCGGTTGGAGCCTCCCCTCCCCAACTGGCGCTCGGGGCAACACCCCGCCCGTGCTTTTGGGCAATAGCGATGCTTAAGGAAATATGAAATATTCCGAACATTTCGATAAGCTGTGCGCGGCGCTGGACGGGCCCGGGGCTTTCCTCGTGGTCGAGGACAAGATAGGCCGCGTCAACGTGATGACCATCGGCTGGGCGCAGATAGGCGTGGTCTGGGGCCAGCCCATCATGACCGTGCTCGTGCGCCCCTCGCGCCACACCCACGACCTCCTCTCCAAAGCCTCCCATTTCACCGTCTGCGTGCCGCGTCCGGGCGGCATGCAGAAAGAACTCGCCTACTGCGGCACCAGATCCGGGAAAGAGTACGACAAGGCGCGCGTCTGCGGCTTCACCCTGAAGGAAGGCTACGGCCACAAGGTAAAGTACATAGACGGCTGCGAACTGGTTTACCAGTGCGAACTCTACGGCACCACCGACCTCGCCGTGGAAACCGCGGCCCAGCCGGCCGTCTCCCGCTATTACCCCGGCGGCGGCGACATCCACACCGTCTATTTCGGCAAGATAGTCAAGGCGGAGAAATTCTGATGAAAAACACATTGCCCGCGCTCCTGCTGGCCGCCGTGCTGCTGTCCGGCTGCGGCCTCGCCAAACAGAAAGCCGCCGAACACTACCTCGGCAAGGCCCGCCCCGCCGCCGCCGCGCAGAACCCGGCCCCGGCCGACCTGGAAGCCGCCTTCGCCGCCGTGGACAAGGCGCTCGGTTACGCGCCCGGTTCCGAGCAGGCCGTGGCGCTGCTGGAAGAACTGGGCGACGCCGCAGGCCGGGCCGGTTTCTCCCGCGGCCAGGAGCTGCAGTCGGCCTCCCTCAGGCGCGCCCTGGAGCTGGCCCCGCTGAACTGGCACGCGCGCGAGGCCCTCATAAACTTCTACGCCGCCCGAGGCGACACCGCCGCCCTGGAAGCCGCCGCCGCCCAGGCCCGCGGCCTGGCCCAGCTCGAAGAGGGCGCCGTTAAATACTGCGCCCTGCTGGCCGCGCTGGCGGCCCGCGCTTCGGCCGTGCCCTGGCTGGAGTCGGAAGCCTACCTGGCCATGAACAAAGCCCCCGAACTCTTTTTTGAAAAGGCCGGCGCGTACTCCGCCGCCGCCGCCGATGTCGCCGCCCTGAAGGCCGAGGCCGAGAAGCTCGCCGCCTCCGACCCGACGGTAAAGCAGGGCGCTCCCGCCGCCCTGGTTTCCGCCGCGGAGGTCTCCTCCGCCGACGCGCTGCGCGTGCCTGCGGCCGTGGCCAGGGCCGCCGCCTTCAACGGCCGCGCCGGCTCGGACCCCGCTTTCAAAAAGTCGGTGGAAATGGCGGTGCAGGGCAACGCCGCGCTCGTGAAAAAGGAATATTCCCAGGCCCGCGCCTACTACCAGGGCGCGCTGCAGCATAACCCCGACCTGCTGGACGCCCGACGCCAGCTGGCCGAAACCGACTTCCAGGAAGGCGCCGCCATGGCCGCCGCTGGCGGCGACCCCAAAGCCTCCGCCCAGCTGCTGTACAAGGCCTACGGCGAGGCCGACGCGGCCATCGCCCTCACGCTCAAGGGCGCCGAGCCGCTGCCCTTCATAAAGCCCGAGAGATTCCTGGGCGAGCTTTACGCCCTCAAGGCCGCCGACCTGGCCGCCCTGCGCGCCGTGGAAGGCCGCCGCCTGCGCAACACGGCCAAGCTGGAGCGCGAGTTCAAGACCGCGCTCGACGAGGCGGTAAAGCTCAACCCTGAAGGCCGCCTGGCCCGGGAGCTGCTCGAACGCTATTCCAAGGAAGGGTTTTGAAAGGCGAAAGGATGCTGAAGACCGCCCTGTTCCTGCTGCTGCTGCTGCCGCCGGGCGCCGTGCCCTGCGGGGCGCAGGAGGCCGCGGTTTCCACCGCGCCGGCAGTTGCCGCGCCGGCCGCGGCGCCGCGCCAGAGCCCGCTGATGCTCAATATCTCGAAGGATTCTTACAGGTCCCGCGTGGGGCTGGACTATTCGGTGCGCTGGGACTTCTCGGACCTGGCCTCTTTCCGCCCGAGCCTGCGCACGTTCACCGACGGCGTCAGGGCCATCACTTCCTGGGACATCACGGAGAACACCCGGGTGGACTATTACGGTTTCCGCACCAATCCCTGGCGGGTGATCATAACCAAGGAGAAAAAACAGGCTGCCCCGCCTCCGGAGGCCGGCGAGACCGGCGGCATAGTGGAGCCGGCGGCGCCGGTCTACCGCAAGAAGGTCCGCTTGTCCATTTCCCCGCTGGTGGACGATCTGAAGCGTAATTTCGACGACGGGCTTAAGGATTTCCTGCTGCGCAGTTCCCTCAAGGGCGTCTCGCCCGAATGGGAGAAGGCCGGCGATGCCGGCCGAAAAGCTTTTGTGAAGGACGTGCTTTCCCTCGATATCTGGGCCGTGCCCGTGCCCGGAGTGAAAGAGACCAAGAACGGCCTGGAGTATATCAGCAAATAGCTCAGGCGGCCACGGCCCCGCGGCCTTCCGAGCCGTCTATGCGGATGTCCAGCGGCGCCGGGAAGCGCAGGTGGCGTATGTACGCGCCTTCGCCTACCGGCGCCTGGGCCCGTATCCGGTCCCAGTTTATGAAGGAATCCGGCCCGGTCTCGTGCACGGTCAGGTAGCCCAGGCCGAGCGACGTCACGTTGTGGAAGAAGTGGGTGCCGTACGAAGGGTCCACTATGAAGTCCCCGTACGCCGCCTCTATGATGATGCGGGAGCCGGAGATGTGGTTCCATTTCACCGGGATGCCCAGTGCCGGGTCGCTCGAGCCCCAGCGGCCCGGGCCTATGATGATGTAGGAGCGGCCTTCGGCGCGCAGGCGCGCGTTCAGTTCGCCTATCTCGGCGGCGATGTCGCGGGTCTTGAGCGGGTCGAACTTTTCCGGGATCACGTAGATCAGGTCGCTTATGTCGCGGTGGGCGCCGTTGCCGAGCGCCTGCGGGCTCAGGCACAGCAGGCTATCGGGCCTCATGTCCTTAAGGGTCACCTTTTTAACGGGACTGCGCGACACCATGGGCCGCATCTGCAGGATGTTGAACGAAGCGGCGCCGGAGGCCGGGTCGTAGTCGCAGGCGAACTCCATCTCGATGTTGCAGCCCATGGCGTCCTTGCCCAGGTCCGAGACCGTGCCCAGGATGTCCGCCAGCGGCAGGGCCTCGTTCTTGAGGATAGGCGCGAAAGTGATCAGCCGCCGGCCAGGGTTTGAGATACCGTCGTAAACCCTATCGTTCTCCGCGGAATAGGAAGACCCCACCAGCTCCAGCGAGCCGTCGGTCTCCGCTTCCTCTATGCCGGCCGAGACCAGCGCGGGTTCCTCGTCGTATTTCAGGCCTGGCTCGTTGCCTTTCACGCTGAGGGCTATGAATTTCTTCTGCGAATTCGTCAGGAAGTCGGTGAGCGTGGAGAACTGGTGCAGGTTCTGCGGGTGGGCGGGGGAGAAACGCAGGGCGTTGTACCCCTCCACTATGGTCTTGCCCAGGCCCAGGGCTATGTGGGCTATCGGGTCCTCGGCCTCCAGCGGCGGCACGGGATAATAGTTGTAGGACTGCATCACGCCGGCGAAGGCCGGGTAAAAGCGCCCGTCCCCGTAGGGCCGTCCAACCACCTTCTGTATCACCACGGCCATCTTCTCCTCTTCTATGAGCAGCGGGTTCAGCTTGCGGTAGGCGCGGGCCTCCCGGGAGAAAACCGAGGCGTAGATGAACTTGATGGCCCGCTCCAGCTCGGCCAGGCGCTGCGCCGGATTCAGGCTGTCGTTGGGCAGCATGTAGGTCTTGTAGACGCCCGCGAACGGCTGGGTCTTGGAGTCCTCCAGCAGCGAGGAGGAGCGTACCGCGAGCGGGCCGCGGATCTTGTCGAGCACCGCGGCCAGGTCGCGCGTCACGTAATCCGGAAGCCGGGCCTTCTCGAACAGGGCGGCGGTCTCCTCGGTGGAGTGGTTCTCGTTGATGACCGAGTCCAGGCCGTTCTGCTCCATGAAGAAATCGAACACGTCCGTGGCCACCACCACGGTATTGGGCACGCTTACCGTCACGCCGGGCCAGCGGGTCTCCAGGTCGCTCTTGCTGAGCAGGAAGTCCACGAAAGCCAGGCCGCGGGCTTTGCCGCCTATGGAGCCGGAGCCGATCTTGGCGAACGGCGTGGAATCGTCGAACAGCTTGCGGTCGAACTTCAGCACCGTGCCCAGCTGGGTCTTATAGATGAACTGGTGCATGGTCTCGATGAGGTACTTGCGCAGTTCCTCGGGGTTGTTGAACTCGGAGATCTTTTTGGGCCGGATGTGGTACGCCATTTCGAACTCGGTGCGCGCCAGCAGCCACTTGGAGAAATGGTTGCGCCCGGCGTGGTAGAGCACCGACTCGATGGGCACCACCTTCAAAAGCTTCAGCATGGTGTTGAGGTCGGCCGCGCGCGCCAGTTCCGCGCCGTTCTGGTCCGTGAACACGAAATCGCCGAATCCGAAATAGCGGGTGATGAAGGCGCGCAGCTGTTTGGCCAGGTCCGGGGCGGCCTTATGCACGAAGGCGGCGCCCAGGCCGGCCGCGGCGCCGGCCATGCGCGCATTGGAGGACTGCAGCAGCACGGGCATGTCCGGGTTCTCCGCCTTTATCTTGCGGGTCAGTTCCAGCCCCGCCTCGCTGTGGCAGGCCCCGCCCTTGGGGTATTCAATGTCGCTGATCACGCCGAGCAGGTTGCCCTTGTACTTTTCGTAGAGGGCCCAGGCTTCTTCGTAGGTGCTGCAGAAAAGGATCTTGGGGCGCGCGCGCAGGCGCAGGTTCTTCTTGGCCGGGTTGAGTTCCTCGGCCATCACTATCTGCGTCTGCTTCATCAGCTCGGTGTAGATGATGGGCAGGTAGGAGGAATAGAACTTGATATTATCCTCCACCAGCAGCACGGCCTGCACGCCCACCTTGGAATCGTGGTCGAAGTTGCGGGCGTCCTCGATGATGTTGATGATGGCGGAGAAAATGCGCGTGTCGCCGCTCCACAGGCAGATCCCGTCGGCCAGCGCCCGGGCCTCGTCCAGGACGTTCTTGATGTCCTGGACGTTGAAGGAGAGCAGCACTACCGGCAGGTCCGGCCGGCCTTCCTTCAGGCCGCGGAAAAAATCGGCCATGTCTGTCTCGCCCACCTGGATCATGGCTATCACCAGGTCGTAGTTGCCGCGCTTGAGTTTCTCTATGGCCTTCTCGGCCGTGGCCACCCGCGTGATCTTGGGCGTGCCCCGGCCCGAGTCCGGCAGCTCGCCGAACAGCGCCTCGTTGAGGCGGTCGTCGTCGGCCAGGAGGAAAGAGTCGTAAAGGGAGGCCACCATCAGGACGTTCTTGATCCTGTGCGGCGTGAGCTTCTCGAAGCCGCCGAATTCTATCTCGTAGTCGCCCGGTTTCTTTGATGTCGGCATAGGGTTTATTTTACTAAAAAGCCGTCCGGCGCAGTGCTAGGGGACGCTGCACAATAACTCAATAACCATGGGGAACAGCTATCCTGATTCCAGGGATGGCATCTTTGCGGAAGGTTATTGAGTTATTGTGCAGCGTCCCCTTGAGGGGGTGGTTGCCAACCCGAGATTATTTTGTTTATATATGATTAGCGTTTTAAAATATATTCAGGAGAATCATAACCATGGAAAAACCTACACTGAAACCCAAGTGCCCAAACTTCTCTTCCGGCCCCTGCGCCAAGCGCCCCGGCTGGACCGTTGACGCGCTGAAGAACGCGCTGGTGGGCCGCTCCCACCGCTCCAAAGAAGGCAAAGCCCGCCTGCAGGAAGTCTCCGACCGCATGAAGAAAGTGCTGAACCTGCCCGCCGACTACCGCATAGGCGTAGTGGCCGGCTCCGACACCGGCGCCGTGGAACTCGCCATGTGGACCCTGCTCGGGCCCCGCTCCGTGGACATCTTCGGCTGGGAAGCCTTCAGCAAGGGCTGGATCACCGACGCGGTGAAATACCTCAAGCTCAAGAACGTCAACGAGTACAAGGCCGACTTCGGCAAACTGCCCGACCTCTCCAAGGCCAACGCGCAGAACGACATCATCTTCACCTGGAACGGCACCACCTCCGGCGTGAAGGTCCCCGACCTCAACTGGATCCCGAAGAACCAGGAAGGCTTCGTGATCTGCGACGCCACCAGCGGCGTGTTCGCCATGGACATAGACTTCACCAAGCTCGACGTCATCACCTTCTCCTGGCAGAAAGTGCTGGGCGGCGAGGCCGCGCACGGCGTCATCATCCTCTCTCCCAAGGCCGTCAAGCGCATGGAAGAGCAGAACGCCAGGATCACCTGGCCCGTGCCCAAGATCTTCCGCCTGGTGGACGAGAAGAAGCTGCTGCCCGGAGAGCTGGAGTACAGCACCATCAATACCCCGTCCATGCTCTGCGTGGAGGACGCCATAGACGCCCTGAAGTGGGCCGAGACCGTGGGCGGCCTGCCCGGGCTCGTGAAGCGCTCCACCGCCAACCTGGCCGCCTTCGAGCGCTGGGTGGAGAAGTCCGGCTGGATAGATTTCCTGGCCGAGTCCAAGGAAACCCGCTCCAACACCTCGGTCTGCTTCAAGATCAAGGCCGAGTGGTTCCAGAAACTGTCCGACGAGGACAAGGTGAAGGCCGCCAAGAAGCTCACCTCCATGCTCGACAAGGAAGGCGTGGCCAAGGACATCAACTCCTACGGTAAGGCCCCGGCCGGCATCCGCGTGTGGTGCGGCGCCACCGTAGAGACTTCCGACATAGAAGCGCTGATCCCGTGGCTCGACTGGGCTTACGAACAGACCGCCAAAGAATACTCCAAGGAGGCAGTGAAATGAGCAAAGTTCTTATAGCCGACAAGGCCGATCCCCTCTGCGAGAAGGTCCTGAAGGACCGCGGCCTCACCGCCGTAGTGAAGACCGGCATGAAGCCGGAAGAACTGAAGGCCTGCGCGCACGAGTACGACGCCATCATAGTGCGCTCCGCCAGCAAGCTCACCCGCGAGATCATAGAGGCCGCCAAGAACCTCAAGGCCGTGGCCCGCGCCGGCGCCGGCGTGGACAACATAGATGTTGTGGCCGCCAGCGAGCGCAAGGTGCTGGTGATGAACACGCCCTTCGGCAACACCGTGAGCACCGGCGAGCACGCCATAGCCATGATGTTCGCCATGGCCCGCCTGATCCCCCAGGCCAACGCGTCCACCCACGCGGGCAAGTGGGAGAAGAGCAAGTTCGAAGGCGTGGAGATAACCGGCAAGACGCTGGGCGTCGTCGGCTGCGGCAATATCGGCGCCGTGGTGGCCGACCGCGCCAAGGGCTTGCACATGGACGTGCTGGTATTCGACCCGGTGATGACCACGGAACGCGCCCGCGAGCTGGGCGTGAAGATGGTGACCCTGGACGAGCTGTACGCCAAGGCCGACTTCATAACCTACCATGTGACCATCAACCCCAACACCAAGGGCATGATCAACAAGGACACCATAGCCAAGATGAAGAAAGGCGTGCGCCTCATCAACTGCGCGCGCGGCGGCATCATGGTGGAGGCTGATATCAAGGCCGCCATAGAAAGCGGCCACATAGCCGGCTTCGCGGTGGACGTTTACGCGGAAGAGCCCGCCACCGCGCACATGTTCTTCGGCATGGACAAGGTGATCTGCACTCCGCATATCGCCGCCTCCACCAAGGACGCGCAGGTGACCGTGGCCAGGCAGGCGGCCGAGCAGATAGCCGACTTCCTGCTCACAGGCAAGCGCACCCACGCGGTGAACGGCGACAAGATATAACCTTGCCGCCCCGCGCCCGGGTCCCCGCGAGGGGGCCCGGGCTCATTTTCAAACAAGGAACGCTGACATGGCAAAACTCCCTCTTTTCTCCCCGATCTTCGGCATACGCCCCGCGCCGGGCAAGGCGCAGGAAATTATCGCCCCGCCTTACGACGTGATGGATTCCGACGAGGCCCGCGAGCAGGCCAAGGGCAAGCCCAACAGCTTCCTGCACGTGTCCAAGGCGGAAATAGACCTGCCGCCCGGCACGGATGTGCACGACGAGAAGGTTTACCTGAAGGCCGCCGAGAATTTTGAGAAAATGCTGAAGAGCGGCCTGCTGATCCGCGAAGCGAAACCCTGTTTCTACGCCTACCGCCTGCAGATGGGAACGCACATACAGACCGGCCTGATGGTGGGCGCCTGTGTGGACGACTACGACAACGGTCGCATCCGCAAGCACGAGTTCACCCGCCCCGTGAAAGAGGACGACCGTGTGAACCAGATAAAGTACGTGAAGGCTCAGACCGGCCCCGGCATCATCGCTTACAAGCAGGTGCCCGAGATAGACGCCGTCATCAAGAAGAACGTTAAGAAAGAACCGCTCTTCTCCGCCACCGGCAGCGGCGGCGTGATCCATACCCTCTGGCTGATAGACGACGCGGCCGACATAAAGACCATCTCCGACGCGTCGGAGAAACAGAAGACCGTCTACATAGCCGACGGCCACCACCGCTCCGCGGCCGCCAGCCGCGTGAAGAAGTACATGGTGGAGACCCGCGGCAACGCGCACACCGGCACCGAGCCCTATAACGTTTACCTCGCCGCCGCCTTCCCGGTGAACGAAATGAAGATCTGGGACTATAACCGCGTGGTGAAGGACCTCAACGGCCTTACGCCCGAGAAGTTCCTGGCCGAAGTGAAGAAGAGTTTCGACGTGAAAGAGGTGCAGGGGCAGGCCAAGCCGGCCGCGCGCCGCGAGTTCGGCCTGTACCTGGGCGGCAAGTGGTACCTCATGAAGCCGACCGTAAAGACCCCGGCCAAAGAGGAAGACCCGGTGAAGGCGCTGGACGTCAGCGTGCTCAGCGACCTGGTGCTGGATAAGGTCCTGGGGATAAAGGACCTGCGCAAGAGCGACCGCGTGGATTTTGTGGGCGGCATACGCGGCCTGGGCGAGCTGGAGAAGCGCGTGAATTCCGGGGAGATGGCCGCGGCCTTCGCCCTGCACGCCACTTCCCTCGACGAACTTATTTCCGTGGCTGACGACAACCAGGTGATGCCCCCCAAGTCCACCTGGTTCGAGCCCAAGCTGGCCGACGGCGTGGTGTCCAACCCGCTGCTGTAAGGCGCCGAGGGTGAGGGCCGGGGCGGTGGTGGGTTCCTATGGCCAAGAAGATATACGAAATGCTGCTCGGTACCAGGGCGCGGGCCCTGGTTACCGGGGCCCTGCTGTTCAGCGCGGTATCCGGCGCTGACTATTACCTGCGCAACGAGATCTCCGTGGATATTTTTTACTTCCTGCCGATCTTCGTGCTGACCTGGCGGGGCAGCCGCGGCTGGGGGCTGGCCGCGGCGGCGGCTGGAGTGCTGGTCTGGATCACCGACGAGCGCCTCTTCCTGCCGGGCTTCCAGGACCAGTTCAACGTCGTGCTCTGGAACGCCGTGGTCCGGCTGTCCTTCTTTTCGCTGCTGGTGCTGCTGCTCAACGAACTCAAGGTGATAATCACCCGGGAGCGGGCCGTCTCCAAATTGAAATCCGCCATGATCCACACCGTCAGCCATGAGTTCAATAATTCGCTTACCGGGCTTTCCGCCGGACTCTTCCTCCTTAAGGAGATGGATCCCGAGGGCGGGGCTGCGGCCAAGGGCCGGATCTATTCGTCTATGGAGTCGTCCCTGCATAACCTTACGATCTACGTTAAGAGCATCCTGAACGAGGCCCGGATGGAAGAAGGCCGCTTCAAGATAGAGAGACACCCGGTGGCGCTGCGGGAACTGGCGGCGGCCGCCGTCGAACCGATGCGGGAGTTGCTGGACCAGAAAGGCATAGAGCTGGAAACCAGCATGCCGCAGACCCCGGTCATGGTCAGCGGGGACCGGGAGGCGCTGGCGCTGGTGATCAGCAACCTTATCGGCAACGCCGTTAAATACACCCGGCGGGACGGGAGCATAACTGTGAGCATAGAAGCCCCCGCGGCCTCCGGCGGTAAAGTTATTTTTTCCGTGGAGGATTCGGGCATAGGGATCTCGCTGGACGACATGAAAAAGATCACGGCCGGTTTCTACAGGACGGAAGAAGGACAGATGCAGGCCGCCGGGTTCGGCATGGGACTCAAGATCTGCAACGACCTGCTGGAACTCCACGGCAGCCGCCTGGAGATCTCGAGCGAAAAAGGCAAAGGCTCCCGCTTCTTCTTCGAGCTGCCGGCGCTGCTGCGGCCGGCGGAGTAGCCGCGTCCGATCTTTGGGAGAATCAATTATGAAACACAAGATACTGATAGTGGACGACGAGGAGAACATCCTTTTCGTCACCAAAACCGCTTTCGAACAGCATTACGAGGTCTTTACGGCCCCGGACGGCGACGTGGCGCTGGAGATAATCAAACGGGAAAAACCCCTGCTGGTCTTCCTGGACATCAAGATGCCGGGCAAGTCCGGCATGGAGGTGCTGGAAGCCATAGGGAACATGTCCGTGCCGCCGCTGGTCTGGATGCTGACCGGTGACGAGGACCTGGACACCGCCCTGAAGACCCTGAGCATAGGCGCCAGCGGCTACGTGACCAAGCCTTTCGACCTGGCCCGCCTGCGCGAGATAGTGCTGGGCGCCGTGGAGGCCGCGGATAGCGCGGGCGGCAAGCCTTCCGCGCGGCCGTGGAAAGTGAAGAAGAAAAAAGAGTGACCCTTTCCGCTTTCAGGAACTTCCCGTCCCGGCTGCTGGCTGTACTGCGGCGGCTGGATACGCCCCAAAAGGTGCAGGCGTTCCTGGACTGCGGCCTGGCCTACAACGATTCCCCTAAGAACACCTGCCTGTCCCCGCTTGAAGTGCTGAAGCGGGGCCGGGCGCACTGCATAGAGGGCGCCATGCTGGCCGCCGCGGCTTTCCTGCTGCACGGCCGCCGCGCCCTGCTGCTGGACCTGCGGGCCAATCCCAGGGACGACGACCACGTGATAGCCCCGTTCACCGAGAACGGGCGCTGGGGCGCCGTGGCGCAGTCGCATTTCTGCGGCCTGCGCTACCGCGAGCCCGTGTACCGCACTTACGGCGAACTGGCGCGCAGTTATTTCGAATTCTATTACAACGGGCGGGGGGAGAAGACCTTGCGGGAATATTCCGCGCCGCTGCCGGTTTCGGCGCTCAAGCCCGGCTGGCTGGATTCCCCGAAGGACGTATTTTACGTCGGGCGCAGGCTGGACGCCGCGCGCCACTACAATATCCTCGCCCACGGCCAGGAGCGCCGGCTCGCCAGGGCCGATTCCCTGCTGGTGGAGGCCGAGCTGGTGGGGGAAAATAAGGCGCCGCTGGTGAAGCGGCGCCCTAAGCCTTACTCTTTGCTGAAGCTGCCCCGCGTCAGCGGGCCGGCTTGAAACTCTTCAGTATCTTCTCGAAAACCGCCAGGTGCCTCTTGGCCTCGCCCTTGGGCGACTTGAAACTCAGCGCGTAGAAGCCCTTCTTGGCCGGTATTATCACGTACCGCTCCAGCATCTCTATCTTTTCCGGTTCCGGGGCGTAGGGCGGTATGAAGGCGAAGGTCTTCTTGTCGAAGGTCTTGGCGTAGCGGTTGTTCACCACGGTGTCGGTCAGCTTGCCCACCACTTCGCCCTGGATGCCGTCCTTGGTGTCCCTGAGCGTGGCCAGGTATTTCTCCCAGGTCTTGAAGCGCGGGTGGTCCGGCCCGAAGTAGATGAGCGAGACCGCGCCGGCGGGCTTTTCTCCGGGGGAGTAGAGGTCCACGCCGTATTGTTTTTCCTGCCGGCCGGCGATGATCTCTTCTTCCTTCTCCCAATCCGAAGGTACCATGGCGGTGAAGACGTTCCCGTCGCAGACGAATTTTTCCATAGCGGGGGGCGCGGCCTCGCCGGCGCAGACGGCCGGGGCCAGGGTCACGAGCAGCGCGAGTATTTTTATCATTTTAATTCTCCGTAAAAGCTGTAAAGTCACAGTCCCTCTCCGTTCAGTTCCCTGAGTTCCTTGATCTTCTTGGCCTTGAGCCGCTTGGACAGGGAACTCCGGTTTATCTGCTGCTCCAGTACGGCGTTGAGCATGGCCGTCTCTGACTTCTGCCGCGTAATGGCGGTCTCGTACCAGGGATAGGCCTTCTGCGTCATGCTGAGCAGCTGCGCATCGGTGCAGTTGCGGACCACGTACCAGGAGCAGTTGTCGGGGTCCCTGGGGGCGGAGCCGTAGGCCGCGTCGGTCTTGCGCAGTTCCATGTCTTTAAGGCCGTACTCCAGCTGCTTTATGGTCTTGGCGCCGACGCCCTGCACGCCTTCCAGATCGTAGTAGCGGACGAATCCCTTTATTCCGCGGAAGCCGCCGTCCTTCACGGCCTTAACCGTTTTTAGGTCGAACTCAGAGGCTTCGCGGCGGTACAGCGCCCCCTCGGGGCCGTTGAACTTATTCATCAGGGACAGACCGGAGAGCCCGAAGGCCATGGCTTCCTTGTCCAGGATCTTCTTATTGTCCACGCCATTGGCGATGTAGAACTGGTCCTGGCGCACTTCGTGTACGGGGCCTTCATGCACCATCACCATGTACAGGTGGCGGCCCAGGCGGTCCATAAGCTTGGGGTCTTTGGCGAGCCGCTCGGCCGTGACCTTGTTCTTCTTCATCCAGGCCTCTATCAGGGTTTTGTTGACCGCTATGCTGCCGGCGGGGAAATCCTTGCCGCAGCCGTTTTTCGCGTGCTGCGGGCAGTAGCCGCCGTTGGTGCTCTTGGCCATGGGCAACACCTGGAAGTTCAGGTCATGCAGGGGCTTACCGTCCTTGCCCTTGGCGGTGTAGAACTTTAAAGCCTCGTCCTCCCAGGGCGTACCTTCGAAGGCGGCCTTGCGCGGCTTGCCATCCATGGCGCTCTTGCCGCCCAGCATCCGGGTTTTGAGTTCCGTGGCTACCATGGGGAGTTTGTCCACCGGCAGCTCGTATTTGGCCGCGGCCGCGCCGGGCTTGGCCGCCGGGGGTTTGGCCGGGGCGGGCTTGGGCTTGGCAAAGGGCTCTACGTTGCGGGCCGGGATGGTGTTCTTGTCGAACATCTCGCCCAGCAGGGCCAGGGTGTCGCCGTCCTTGCCGGTAGCGGCCTTTATCTTGGCGTTGGCGGCCGCGAACCGGGAACTGTCGGGGCCGGTGCCGCCCGCCTTGCCACCGGCCGCTCCGGCGGCGGCGGGCATCAGCCTGGCTTTATAAGCCTCTATAGCGTTAAGGACGTCCTGGGGGATATTGTGGCGCATGTAGGAGACGGGGTCTTCGTCCACTATCCAGCAGCTGGTCAGCTCCGGCGGGTAGTTTTTTCGCCCGGAGAAAGCGGTCTCGGCCATGATCACGGCCGTGCGCTCGGAAATGGTCATCTGCTGCCAGCGGGCCTGGTTCACTGAAAAATTGTTCAGCATGGCGGCGCGCGGGGCGCCGGCGTTGGCCCAGGTAAGGGACATCTTCTGGGCGCCCTGCAGGGACCCGTTGTAGTATTTCCCGATCCAGGGGAACATCTTTTCCGGCTGGGGGGCCATCTGCAGGTCGCAGAGCAGGCAGCCCTTCTCGTAGCGGGAGTAGTCCAGGATGTCTACGAAGCGTTGGCGGATATGGCATTCCTCCGGCTTCTCCCTGAAGAATTCACCCAGTTCCGTGATCACGCCGTTGTACTTCAGTATATAGTTAAGGGAGTCCTGGTCTTCCGTCTTCATTTCCCTGTAGAGATCGGAGTCGGGGTAGAAATAGGTCTTAACGCATTTTTCCGCTTCTTTGGGGGAAAGGACGCCTTCCTCTATGTTCTGTTTGCAGACATTGACTTTGGTGACATCTTCTCCCGTCAGCTCCGCCAGGGCGGGCGCGGCCAGCGCGACCGAAAATATGGAAAGCGTTAAAAGATAGGAGATCTTTTTCATAGTATTAATAGTATAAGGCAAGGTTGAGAGATGTCAAGGGCCGGAGGGGCAGTGCCGGTTGCCAAGGCCTCCTCCATTTGGTAGAAAGTAGGAATACAGCCTCAGGAAGGTGACCCATGAAAAACCCGGTCCTGGAAGTCATAAAAAGCCGCCGCAGCATAAGAAGGTACCTGCCCGACCAGATAAAGGACGCCGAACTGGCCGCCATCCTGGAGGCCGGCGCCTACGCGCCGAGCGCCCACAACGAGCAGCCCTGGCACTTCACCGTGATCCGCAACCGGGAGCTGCTGGACCGCATCAGTGACAAGAGCAAGGAACTGATGGCAGCCCAGGACACCGATTGGATAAAGAAGATGGGACAGAATCCCGACCTGCACATCTTCTATAAGGCGCCCACCGTGGTGGTGGTGTCCACCCGCCTGGGGGCCATGTCGCCTAAGGTGGATTGCGCGGCCGCCATACAGAACATGCTGCTGGCCGCCGAAAGCCTGGACATAGGCTCCTGCTGGATAGGCCTGGCCCGCTACTATTTTTCGCTGGAGGCGGAACGGCCTCTGCTGGGTATCCCCGACGGGTACGAGCCTTTCTACGCCGTGACGCTCGGCTACAAGGCCCAGCGGCCCAGCCGCGCGCTGCCCAGGAAGAAGGACCTGGTGAACTACCTGGACTGATGATACGGTTGGGCCTCTGCTGTAAATTCGCCGCCGAACCCATAAAGTTCCCGGTCACCACCGCGCTCTACGCCCTCAAGCTCAAGCCGGCGCAGCGCCGCGCCAGGCTGGCCGGACTCTGCCGGGCGAACGCGGCGGCCCTGGAGCGGGCACTGCAATACTGCGCGGCCAACGGCATAGGCAGCTTCCGGGTGAACAGCCAGATCCTGCCGCTCAAGACCCACCCGAAGGCCGGTTATGAGCTGGCGGAGCTGCCGGGCGGCCCGGGCATAATTAAGGATTTTGAAAAGTGCGGCGCCCTGGCCCGGCGGCTGAAAATGCGCCTTACCTTCCATCCCGACCAGTTCATCCTGCTCAGCGCCGAGAAGCCGGCGATCACGGAGTCGTCGGTAAAGGAACTGGAATACCAGGCCGAAGTGGCCGGCTGGATAGGCGCCGACGTGATAAACATCCACGGCGGCGGGGCCTACGGCGACAAGAAATCCGCCCTGGCCCGGGCCGGCGCGGCGCTGAAGCTGCTCAGCCCCGCCGTGCGCTCGCGGCTCGCCTTCGAGAACGACGACCGCATTTATGCCCCCGCCGACCTGCTGCCTTTCTGCGAGGAGCATAAGCTGCCTTTCGTGTACGACGTCCATCACCACCGCTGCCTGCCCGACGCGCTGACGCCTGAAGCGGTCACGCGCCGGGCCCTGAAGACCTGGGACCGGGAACCGCTGTTCCACCTCTCCAGCCCGAGGGACGGGTGGGGGAACTCAGACCCGCGCCCGCACCACGACTACATAGACATGAAAGATTTTCCCAAGTGCTGGCGCGGCCTGGATATCACCATAGAGGTGGAGGCTAAAGCCAAAGAGCTGGCCATAGCCCGCCTGCGCGAACAGCTGGAAAAGGTCAAATAAGCGGCGCTCCGCGCGGAGCAGGAGGAAAAATGTTCAGGAAAATTATCGGCGTCACCATGGCCGCGGCCTTCATGGCCATGGCCAGTTCCGGGCTGCTCATGCTGCTCAACGAGTCCATGGCTTTCCAGTTCCGGGTGCACCCGGTGCACAAGGTCTTCGCGGTGGTGCTGGTAGCGGCCGGGCTCTGCCACCTGTTCCTTAACCGCGGCGCCCTGAAAGCGTACCTGAAAGAACGCGGCCCGCTCCTGGCCTTCGCGGCGCTGGTGCTGGTGATGGCGGCCGGCTATATAGCCGGCTTTACCCGCGCGCTGGACGAGGACATGGGCAAGGCCCTGGACGAGATAGCGCGCCAGGTGGAGGGGGAATAGCGAGGCCGGCATAGGCCCAAAAACTCCGGCCGGCTGGGCCCTTTGGACCTATCTGGCGGAGGTGGTATTTCATAGTATATGGGTATAGGGGGAACTGGTTCGTTATTGAGAGGAAAGTTATGATGACCTGTAATTTCGAAAAAGACGACCGCGAAGAGCTGAAGAAAGGCGAGAAGCTGATAGTCCGCATCCCGCCCGGCCATTCCGTCGGTACCGACACCCCCGGCCTTAAGCCCAAGGGCGGCGCCTACATGTGGGTGATGGGCCCCCGCCGCCGCTCCGGCAAGAGCTGGCGCGGAGAAGGCAGCCTCAACTGAATCCCGGCCGCCCCGGAAAGCCGCGCCCCCCGCGCGGCTTTTTTATTTGCCGCGCGGCCACAAAACAAAAAAGCCGCGCTAAAGCGCGGCTTTTTATGTGCGGTCCGGTCTGTCAGGGGTTGGGCTGGGCGGCCTCTTCCGACGTAACCGAGAACTCCAGCGTGGCCAGCACGGTGCCGGCCTCGTCGGTAACGTCAACTTTCCAGTTGCCGGGTCTTACCGACTTGTTGCTCCATACCCGGTAAGGGCTGGAATTCACGGCCAATTCCACTTCGGCCGCTTTCCTGCCCTCGTAATAGTAGACGTGTTTTATCTTCACCGGAGCGGATAGCGCGGCTATCTTGGTCCAGACATAGACGCGTACGGTCCCCTTGGGGAAAACCGCCGACTCTCCCACCGGCTCACGGTTCTCCACGGAGGCCGCCGCCGTTATCTTTTCCACGGTTATTCCCGGAGCCTCCGGCTGCTGCGCCTGCGGCGTCTGCGCGTACAGAGCGCAGGCCGCCGTCGCCATCACCGCCACCGCCATCAGATGCTTTTTCATTTCCAGATATCCCCCTGAACGAGAGTTTGCGATACTCCGGGTATTCTATTAAAAAATCGGGCGGTTGGGTTCTTTGTGCGGCCGGGGCGTACCTGCCGGGGCCTTTCCAAATGGATCCAACATGTCCTCGCCCGAAGTTAAATCATAAAAAAACTGACGCGCGCGAATTTGACAACCCTTTCCAGTCCAGATATTATAGTAGTCCCGGTACAAGGTTAGGGAATGCAGGGATATTCCGCGCGCCTGGCTGCGCGATCCCAATGGGGACTTCATGGAACAACAGAACGGTGCTGACAAAGAGCTGATAAAGACGTATCTTGGCAGTTTCAGATGGGAACCGCCGCAATGGGCGCGGGCCTTGATTGGAAAATGGTCGGCAAAATTCCTCGCAGCCGTATCCTCGGCCCGTGCTAAATTGGAGCAGGATCCCAAAAAGTCAGCGAAGACTGCCGCGGTGATATTTTTCTCCGGGCTGACCTTTAGTCTCTTGGTATATTGGTATGCCAGCCGGCCCGTCCAGGCTCGTATCTCGGTTTATGGGACGGCCCCTGGGCTTACACGGATAGGGGATATCATCGTACCGGATCCCATTTATATTAATTTCGGCGGGTCTGCCGCCATGCTTGATCAAATCGGTAAAAATGCGGCAAGCGTTGTCTCCATGGTCCCCGAAATAAAGGGCGACTGGACATGGATTACCGACCGGCAGCTTAAATTCACTCCCGCAGAAGATTGGGCTATAGGCCAGGAATACAATGTGGAACTGAATAAAAAAATGTTCCCATCGCACGTGAATTTGGAGCGATACTCTTACAGCTTCACCACCCCGAATTTTGATTATTCCATGGCGAAATCGGAATTCTATATAGATCCGCAAAAGCCCGATATTAAGAAGGTCGTCGCTACGATTTCCTTCACGCACCCTGTTGACACCGCCGATTTTGAGAAGCGCGTCCATCTTCGCATGGAGGGACAGAAAACAGGATTTCTCGGGTTTGGCGGCGACAAGGATTATCCGCGTGTCATCTTTTACAATAAGTACAAGACCGAGGCCTACATCCATTCCGACAGCATACGTATACCTTTGGATGATACCTACATGACGGTTGGGATCGAGAGTGGTGTCCGTCCGGCCAGGGAAGCTTCTCCTTCGAAAAGGCAGGTCGAGTCGAAAGTGCTGGTGCCAGGGATGTATTCCTATTTTCGGATCTCCTCTTCGGAGCTCACGTTGGTGCGCAACGAACGTTATGAGCCGGAGCAGGTGCTGGTGCTGCAGGCCAGCGCCGGAGTGCTCGAGAGCGATATTCAGAGCGCCCTCGAAGCCTATGAATTGCCCTCGGACTATCCTGCTCTTAACGGCGAGCCGGCTATAAAGAACTATTCTTGGGGGGACCCATCCAGGATAGGTCCGGAAGTTCTCTCCCTTGCGTCCAGGCTTAAGCTTGAGGCTTTGCCCGTGGATAGGGAATACGCTACGCTGCACAGTTTTCGCTACCAGTCCCGGCCAGGCAAGTTCGTGTACCTGAAGATAAGGAAAGGGCTCAAGTGTTACGGGGACTTTGTGCTGGCCAAGGATTTTTATTATGTGGGCCAGGTCCCGGAGTTCCCGAGGGAACTTAAAATAATGGCGGACGGCTCAGTGCTCAGCATGAGCGGTGAGCGAAAGCTTTCCCTTGTCTCAAGGGACATAGATGCTATCCGTTTTCAGATAGGACGGGTGATCCCCAGCCAGATAAACCACCTGGTGAGCCAATCCGGCGGAGATATGAAGTTGCCGGAATTCAATAACTGGAATTTCGGAGAGGACAATATAACAGAGAAGTTCTCGGAGATACGGCCGCTGAATAAGGTGGAATACGGAAAGACGCAGTATTCCTCCTTCGATCTGTCTGGGTATTTGGGCGGTGAGGGTGGCGGTCTTAAGCGCGGCCTGTTCTTTTTCTCCGCGGAAGGTTGGGATCCGATACGGAAAACGGGAGTGGGAGTGGCGGATAAACGTCTCATCCTGATCACGGACCTGGGGATAGTGGTAAAGAACTCCAAGGATGGGGGGAGAGACGTTTTTGTGCAGTCGCTCCATGGTGGTCAGCCGGAAGGGTTCGCTCAGGTGCAGGTCATAGGCAGGAACGGCCTCCCAGTAGCGGACCAGACCTCGGATGAGAGCGGCCGCGCGAGATTCCAGCCCCTGAATGGTTTCGACGGGGAGAAGACTCCTACCGTTTATGTGGTCAGGAAAGGCGGAGACCTGTCCTTCCTCCCGTACAATTGGAGCAGCAGGCAGATAGACTTTTCCCGTTTTGATATCGGCGGCGCGCGGATACCGGCCGGTGGGGATAGCTTGCAGGCCTACCTGTTCTCGGACAGAGGCATTTACCGGCCCGGAGACGAGTTCCACATTGGTGCCATTGTGAAATCAGGCGAGTGGGGGAAGGACGTGTCGGGAATCCCGCTGGAGGCGGTCATAACGGACTCCCGCGGACTAGAGATAATGAAGGAGAAATTCAGTTTGGCCTCATCCGGGTTCAAGGAGTTGCGCTATAGGACCGAGGATAATTCGCCCACGGGGAGTTATCAGGCGCAGCTTTATATAGTGAAGGATAATCGCCGCGCGGCGCTGCTGGGCGCAGTTTCCGTGAAGATAGAAGAGTTCCTCCCGGACCGGATGACCATAACCACCAGGTTTTCGGAAAGCAGGAAGAAGGGCTGGGTGCAGCCGGCCGGACTAAAAGGGCTGGTGTCATTGAAGAATCTCTTCGGCACACCCGCGCAGAATCGGAGGGTCAAGGCTTCTATAACGCTTTCCCCCAGTTTTTCGGCGTTCAAGGAGTATCCGGATTACATTTTCTCTGATCCTCTTAAAGCAAAGAACAGTTACAGTGACGCGCTAGAAGAGACCAGGACTGATGATAAGGGCGAGGCTGAGCTGGAACTGGACCTTGAGAAGTTCGAAAAGGCTACTTACCGCGTGAATTTCGCCGCGGAAGGTTTCGAGGCCGAAGGCGGCCGCGGAGTGGTTTCTGAAAGTTCCGTCTTGGTATCTCCAATGCCGTACATAGTGGGGTACAGGGCTGACGGGGACCTGAAATTTCTTTCCAAGGGCAGTGACAGGTATCTGAGTCTAATTGCCGTGGGGCCTGAGCTTAACAGGATGGAAGTCACTGGCCTGAAACTCAAGATAGTGGAATTGAAATACGTTTCCGCGCTCATACAGCAGCCGGACAGGACATACAAATACCAATCAGTGGAGAAAGAGGTTCAGGTCAGCCGGAGCGATTTTAAGGTGCCCGAGAAGGGAGGGGACTATAAATTGCCCACAGGGCAGAGCGGTTCATTCGCTCTGGTGCTTGCCAATTCAGAGAATTTGGAACTGTGTCGAGTTCCGTTCTACGTGGCCGGCAGCGGCAATCTTGAGCGCTCTTTGGACAGAAACGCAGAGCTGGAGGTGCGGCTGGACAAAGAGGACTATGCGAACGGCGAGACCATTGAGATCCAGATCAAGGCTCCCTACACCGGTGCCGGGTTGATAACCATAGAGCGTGATAAGGTTTACGCACATAAGTGGTTCAAGACCTCCACGACCGCTTCAACCCAGCGTATACAGCTGCCGCAGGGATTACAGGGGAATGGCTACGTTAACGTTACCTTCCTGCGTGCGCCGGATTCCCCGGAGATATTCATGAGTCCGTTGAGCTATGGGGTTGTCCCGTTCACTATAAGCCGGAAGCGGTTCACCGAGCCGGTCAATCTTGAGTGTCAAGACATCGCTCTGCCAGGCAAACCGTTCAAGATAAAGTACAGCACCGCCAGGGCCGGCAAGATCGTGGTCTTCGCCGTGGACGAAGGGATCTTGCAGGTGGCCAGGTATAAGGTTCCGGATCCGCTATCGTACTTCTTCGAGAAAAGGGCGTTGGAAGTTGCGACCTATCAGATATTGGACCTTGTGCTGCCAGAGTTTGAAATGGTCCGCCGGTTGTCGGCTCCCGGAGGCGACGGTGGTTTCGACGCCATAGGTAAAAATCTTAATCCATTCAAGCGCAAGCGTGAAAAGCCCGTAGCGTTCTGGTCCGGGATAGTGGATACTGATGCTTCTCCGCGTGAACTGACCTACGATGTCCCAGACTATTTCAACGGCTCGCTGAAGGTCATGGCGGTGGCCGTGACCCAGCATACGATAGGGGTGGCGGAAAAAAGAGCGATAGTGAGGGGTCCGTTCGTGATCACGCCTAACGTGCCTTCGGCCGCGTCACCTGGTGACGTCCTGGAAGTAAGCGCCGGAGTGGCGAATAATGTGGAGGGATCCGGCAAAGAAGCGAGGCAGTCGGTGGAACTTTCTGTTTCGGAGCATCTTTCCGTGCAGGGGCAGGCCCGGGCGGAGACCGATATCCCCGAGGGGGAAGAGGGGAGCGTGAAATTCTCGATAAAGGTGTTGGATAAGCCCGGCTCCGCCACCTTGAATTTCCGCGTGGCCTCCAAAGACAAAGAGGCAAAGGCGGCCGTGGATCTTAGTGTTAGACCCGCCACTCCGTATGTGACCAGCGTGGTGGCCGGTTATGTGAAGGATAGCAAGGCAGACGTCGCAGTAGAGCGCATGCTGTATCCTGATTTCAGGATACTGGAGGCGGCGTACTCTACAGTCCCTCTCGGCTTGGCCCGAGGTCTGGTTAACTATTTGAACAACTTTCCATACGGTTGCACGGAACAATTGATCAGCCAGGCCTTTCCAGCGATGGTGCTGCTTAACCGGCCGGAATTCGGTTACTCACCGGACAAAGTGCGTGCCAGTCTCGAGCGAACCATGAAGGTCCTCCGTTCCAGGCAGAATGCAGAAGGGGCTTTCGGTTTTTGGGCGGCGAATTCCCACTACTCCGAGTTGCAAACCGTATATGCGATGCATTTTTTGACGGAGGCGAAAGAGAAAGGTTATCCAGTCCCTACTGAGATGATGAGCCGAGGGCTCTCTTATCTGGGAAGTCTTCTCGGCAGCGAAGCTTCCACACTTAACGATGCCCGGGCGAGGGCCTACGCGGCCTACGTTCTTACTCGCAACGGCATAGTCATAAGCGGTGCGTTAGGCGCGATGCGCCAGCAACTCGAGTCAAGGCTGGAGGGGCAGTGGGAGAAGGATCTTACCGCCGTATACGTTGCTGCTGCATATAAAATAATGAAACAGGACAGGGAAGCGGAGAAGGTGCTCAAAAAGTGCCGTCTTGGGGATCCGCAGCGTTCTGATTACGGATATTTCTATGATGGGCTGTCGCGGGACGCGCAGTTGTTGTTCATTATGGCCCGGCATTTTCCGGAAAAACTGCAGGACCTTGGTGGCGACGATCTCCTCAAAATAGTAGATCCGGTGGTCGCGAACCAATACAACACGCTGTCTTCCGCTTATGTCATTTTGGCGCTGGATGCTTATGCCGGGGCCGTAGGTGCACCCAAAGCAGCTGTAGTCTCCGTTAGGGAGGTTCTCCGGGACGGCAATATCAGGTCATTGAGTTCCCCTGGTGGGATGTTTCCTGTGGTGACCTTTTCAGACAAAGCCAAAACAGTACGTGTGGAGAACGCCTCCGATTACAACCTGTTCTATCAGGTGACAGCGGCCGGTTTCGACCTTAAGCCGCCCCAGGCCGAGCTCAAGAATAAATTGGAAGTGCAACGCGAATACAGAGGGGAGGACGGGAAGGTAACGGATAAGGTAAAGATAGGTGGTAATCTCGAAGTGCACGTCAAGTTTCGCGCGCTTTCGTGGGAAACATCCAACGTAGCCATAGTGGACATGCTCCCGGGAGGTTTCGAGGTGGTCATGGATCAGTCGCTTCGCGATACCATGGCGCCTCCTGCCCCTGTGCGCCGTGAGGCGCAGGAGGGAGAAGAGTACGAGGAGGAGTATTCCGCTACCGTTCTTCCTGGCGGCTGGCGGCCGGATTATGTAGATGTGCGCGAGGACCGCATGGTGATCTACGGCGGCGCCGGAACGGACGCGCGGGAATTCGTTTACAAGATACGCGCTACTAATTCAGGGACTTTCACTGTGCCCCCGGTCTTTGCGGAATCGATGTATGACCGTACGGTCCAGGCGAGAAGTCTTGCCGGGAGCGTGACCGTAGAATAATGAAGCCGTCGCAGGCTGCGGCCGTGATGCTGTTGCGAGGCGCCTGGCGTAGGCCGGCCGTCAGAGGCGTCGCCGTTTTGTGCCTCGCGGTCGCAGTGTTGCAGATTTTTCCTAAGCGACCTGTCAGCGGGCCACCTCCATTTTCACGGGAGGTTTACGACCGTAACGGGAAACTTCTGCGGCTGACCCTTACTTCGGATGATAAATACCGGCGCTGGGTTCGCATACAGGAGATTTCCCCCAAACTGATAGAGGCGGTCCTCCTGCAGGAGGATCGCCTCTTTTTCAGACATCCCGGAGTGAACCCTGCTTCCCTGGCAAAAGCGTTTTGGCACACCTATGCCTCGGACAAAAAGTTCCGCATGGGTGGGTCTACTATAACCATGCAGCTGGCGCGGATGCTGTATGGCATAGATTCGAGGACCATTAGCGGGAAAGTCAGGCAGGCGCTGACCGCCGTAATGTTGGAATTGCTCTACTCCAAAAACGACATATTGGAGGCATATCTGAACCTTGTCCCGTGTGGCGGGAATATAGAGGGCTTTCCGTCCGCCAGCCTGATATACTTCGCGAAAGATACCGCCAAGTTGACGCCGCCGGAGATCATGACGTTGTGCGTTATCCCTAAAAGCCCCGCCCGCCGTTCATTGACCCGCGGCGGCACATCTGGCGCGCTTGAGGCCGATAAGGCCAGGCGGCGGCTGTTCGAGAGGTGGGTGGTAAAGCATCCTGAGGATGCCGGGTACCGGGCTTCGTTCCCTGATTTCTCGGAAATACGCTCTCCCGCTTCACTCCCTTTTCTGGCGCCGCATTTCGCCGACGCGGTCCTGCGCGCGAAGCTGCTAGGCAATAGGCTTGAGACCACCCTTGATTTGGGGCTACAGAAGCTGGTTGAGAGACAGTTGGCCGATTATGTGGGGCAGAAACGGCACTTCGGGATACAGAACGCCGCAGCGTTGTTGATAGATACTTCCGTGATGGAAGTTCGGGCGATGGTCGGTTCGGCAGACTTTCACGACGTTAAAATAGAAGGACAGCTCAATGGTACTTTGGTGAAGCGGTCGCCCGGCTCAACGCTTAAGCCGTTTATTTACGCGTTGGCCCTGGATCAGGGGCTGGTGCAACCGATGAGCATGCTTAAGGATACGCCGGTAAGCTATGGCGGGTTCAATCCGGAAAATTTCGATAGAGATTTCTCCGGACCGGTTCACGCAAAAGATGCGCTCATCCGAAGCCGCAATATCCCGGCCGTAAATCTGGCTATGCGCTTGGCTGCGCCCGGACTTTACGGTTTCCTGAAGCGGGCGGGCGTTTCCCCGTTGCGGGAGGAAAGCTATTACGGCCTGGCGTTGGCTCTTGGCGGGCTGGAAGTATCCATGGGAAAATTGGGGGAACTCTATTCCATGCTGCTTAATGGCGGCGAGTTCCTGCCGCTGCGATATTTTAGAGAAGAGGCCCCCGGCGCTGGGCAGAGACTCTTGAGTCAGGAGGCGGCTTATATTGTTTTAGACATGCTTAAGGATAATCCGCGACCGGGTCAGGGTTTCCGGCAGGAATGGACCAGTAAACCTCTGAAGGTGGCGTGGAAGACCGGAACATCATACGGCTTCAGGGACGCTTGGTCCGCAGGTCTGTTCGGTAAATACGCTCTTTTGGTATGGGTCGGCAATTTCAATAGAGAAGCTAATCCGGCCTTTGTCGGCGTGGAGGCCGCTGCGCCGCTGATGTTGAGGATAATAGATGCAATGCGCGCGGGGCAAAAGGACCTTGGCTCGTGGCCGGCCCCGCCGTTAAAGATTTCAGAGGTCGAGGTATGCGCCGTGTCCGGGCAGATCCCCGGGCCGTATTGCCGGAAAAAAACGGTCACGACTTTCATTCCCGGAACATCGCCTATAAGAACATGTGAGATACATCGGGGAGTGCTTGTGGACATGGCCAGCGGGATGCGGGCATGTGCCTATGATAAGAAACGCACCAGGATGGAAGTCCACGAGTATTGGCCGTCAGATATCCTGAAGGTGTTCAAGACCGGGGGGGTCCCAAGAAAACTACCGCCGCCGGAAAATCCCGCCTGCCCGGCCGGCTACGCAATGGATGAGGGGACGCCCCCGATAATAACGTCCCCTCAGGCGGGTGTGGTATATAATTTGCGCACCAGAAAAAAGGACGATTCCAGGATCCCTTTGACGGCCGTATCCGACGCTGACGCGAAATCCGTATACTGGTTCCTGAATCAAAATTATGTCGGCAGGTCTAAAAGTGGCGAGCCGTTCTTCATAACGCCGCAGGCGGGGGAGTATGTGGTGCGAGCGGTGGACGACCGCGGCCGTTCCGATCTTCGCGATATCTCCATACGGGTGGCGGATTGAGGAGGCGTGATATTACGTCGCGGTGCGCGAAATATTTATCGCTAGTTTTTGGCGCAGCTGCTGCGCGTTTTTGCCTGGCGCTTTTCCTTGTGGCCGGCTGTCATGGGCGCAGGTCCGCGCCGGTGGCTCCAATCGCGGCGCCGGTGGCGGCGGCGCCGCTTCGGAAGGACGTCCGGGTCCCCGGATTTATCGAGGCGGGACGGCTTGCGCTGCGGCGGGGCCGGCCAGCCGCCGCCATAGGTCAGTTCCACAGGTGCCTGGTGATAGAACCGGGTAACACGGCCTGCCTGGACGGGAAGGGGCGCGCGCACGCGGCCCTTCGGCAGTGGGAAGACGCCGTGACCGCTTGGGGAGAATTGGCTGCGCTGTCTCCCGAGGATAAACCTTTGGCCCAGCGCCTTGCCGCGGCACGGCGGTCCTGGGACGCCCATAACAGGCGCCGCGCCAAGGCCGCATCGCGGTTCCCTATCGGCACTTTGTCAACTCCGGAAGACGCGCCGTTGCGGCTGCGGCTGGCGGCGCGTTTCCAGCGCTACAGCACTTCCACGCTCAATGCCGCCGACGTATACGATACGGAGATAGACTCCCCGAAGTCGGTGGTAATATCCACGGATGGCGCTACGGCCTTCGTGAATTCCCTGGAGGGGAGGCGTACGGTAATTTACGACGCCAGGTTACCGGGGAAACTGGCTTCGGTCCGTCACAATTTCAGCGCCGGCCAGGCGGACCTGTTCCCGGCAGGGGAACCATGGTTCGGCTATAAATTCTCGGCGGATTTGCCGCCGGAAGGGCCGAATGTCTTCAGCGGCAAACCCGTGGAGGGAGAGCTCAGTCACGGGGGGCGCTACCTGTGGATCCCGTACTACCGCCGGGATTTCGACCTTGACGGCACCCAGCCATCCGCCCTGGCCGTTATGGATACAGGCAGCAGGAAGATCTTGCGGGTCCTGCCGGCCGGCCCCATAGCCAAGAACGTGGCCGCGTCCCCTGACGGGCGCTACATGGCCGTAGCCCACTGGGGAGGGAACACGGTAGGGTTCATAGATATATCTTCTTCCGAACCCGCGGCTTTCGCCCCAGCGGGCCTTGTTATCATTGGCTCCACGCAGCCTCCCAGCGGAAGCGAGGGGATGGACAGAGACCGGGAGTGCGGGCTTTGCCTGAGAGGGTTGGCCTGGAGCGTGGATTCCCGGACGCTTTTTGTGGGCTGTATGGGTGGGGCCGGAGGTGTGGCGGTAATAGATGTTCCCGGATCTGGCGCGCCGTTGCTTTCCGGACGTGTGAAGGTCGGCGGAAACCCCCGCGACTTGGCCATTTCCGAAGACGGCCGCTGGCTGTATGCCGCTTCCGGCGCGGCCGGGGCGGTGATAAAGACGGAGGCAGAGGCGGTACGCAAGGCCGCCGCCGGCAACGGGGCCTCGGTGGCCGTTTCCTCCGTAAGCGTTGGCGGAGCGCCGCGCTCAATGAGACTGTTACCTGGCGGAAAATGGATATTCGTGGCACTTAATGCGGATTCCCAGGTAGCGGTGGTGGACACTGAAAAGATGCTGGTTACGGCGCGCGTGGGCGCCGATTCGTTCCCGGTGGGGATGGATCTAACGCCTGACGGTCGGTACCTGTGGGTAACGTCACAAGGGATAAACGGGGCCGGCGGCAATTCGGTGCAGATCTTTGAAATAAGTGCGCTTCCTGCGGCGCAGGGGTATAGGATGCCTCCGTTGCCATGAGCTTGGAAGGCGGTTCCGAAGCGAAAGCCGCGCTCCCCGCGCGGCTTTTTTATTGTGCGCGCGGCATGCGCGCACGCTTGGGGGTGAAAGTCCCCTGCGGGGGTTGATAGAACCTACC
>MGTV01000048.1 GCA_001799635.1 Elusimicrobia bacterium GWA2_62_23 | reverse complement strand
AGGCGCGTAGTGCCGCGTGGAGCGAAGCGACACTTTCTTGCCCGCGAGCGGCTTCTCGCGGATAAGATCAGCAATACAATGTTTTCAGGATAGGATGAACTGTACGATGTAGGCGGAGTAAAAGTTCATCCGAAGGTAATGATGTGTACACGTCTGGCGGCCCGGCCCGCAGCGGGCGGCGACGCTGGTTTTTGATTCTTAGGAGAATTGCTCATTGTAAATCTACCTATGGAAAATATAAGGGCTATCTGCTATACTATGTGTGAAACCTGTATCCGAACTGTCACCGTAAGGTGCGCGTGCCCGCGAGGGCTAGGATTCAGGTTTCATCTTTTCCAAGGTTCGGCCACACCTGCACATGCGCCTTGCGGTGCATGATAACCCTAACATAATCCCCCGCGTCCGGTTTGTCCCCGTGGCTTCTGTTTATCGCCCCGGCAACCATGTCCGCAAGCTGTATCAGATTGCTATTTGCGGAATTTAAAAAAGTGATTCTTGAGATATGCTGCTTCTCGTGATTTATCTTTCGCTTTAGGTAGCTGGTTATCTGCCGCCTGAAATCCCTGTTGCCGCTGGCATCGATATGGACAAAAGCTTTTTCCAGGTGCTCCCTGGCATTTAAAAATACCAGTTGGGTGGCGTACTTGTAGAAAGACTCCTTAACCTTGAAGCCCTCGCCATATAGCCCGGCTTTATCGATGACTATGCCGTAATAGAAGAAATCGTACGGGGCTGCTGCGTTTAAAAATGCAAGTCGCAACTCGCGGCTGCATTTGTTGAATTTGAACTTGAAATGCGGATTTAAGTGCAGTTCCCGGCGCAGCAACTGCAGGCGTTGCTCTATGGCTTTTGTTTCTTCTTCGTCCTGAAAGACCACCAGCGAGATAACGAAATAGCTGGACGAGCCCTGAACTATCTTCAGGCCTGGATCTCCGGATTCGTCCAAGAAAACAAGCATCTCAAGCCTATTCTATGTTATTCAATTGCTTCTTGCTATCGGGAACATGATCCGCTGCTTTTAGATAGGGAGTTCCGCTATAATATTACTGGAGGTGTACGCATGAAAATACTCGTTTTAAACGGCAGCCCCCGCAATAACGGGATCGTGGTTTCGCTTTTAAAGGCGGTGTCGGAAGGCGTCCCGTCCGGCCATGAAGTGGAGTGGGTGGACGTCAATAAACTTGTCATAAAGTACTGCACGGGCTGCATGGCCTGCCGCGACAAGGGCGCCTGTGTCCTGCCGGAGGACGACGCGCACAGGGTGGGGCGCAAGATACAGGACGCCGACGCCCTGATAGTGGGAACGCCTACGTATTGGGGCAATATGTGTGCGCCGCTGAAACTGCTTTTCGAACGCAATGTGCCGGTATTTATGGGCGAAAGCCCCCGCGGCATACCGGAGCCCAGGCAGAAGGGCAAGCGCGCCGTTATCGTGACGGCCTGTACCACGCCGTGGCCTTTCAACTTCATTCTCGCCGAAAGCCGTGGCGCCGTAAACGCCGTTAAAGAGGTGCTTAATTACGGCGGCTATGGCGTGCTGGGGACAGTAGTTATGCCGGGAACAAAGAAGTCGCGGGAGATCCCCGCTTCCCTTAAGACCAAGGCGCGGCGCCTGGGGGCAAAACTTGTCCAAGGATAGTTAGCGACTATTATCCCCTCTCTCCGAAGGGGCTACATAACATTAAGAGAAAAGCCCGCCAGGGCGAGCGAACAGCGGGTGGAGCGAAGCGACACAATTCAGTGATCAGGCCTGGGCGGGTTTTCAATAAACCAAGGTGCCCCCGTTTAAATTCCCCTCCCCCGGTGGCCATAATTTAAAAATAAGAAAAAAGTAAATGCGTGGATGTACGGGCCGCTGTTGCGGAAGCGGGGGTGGAGCGTAGCGACACCGCAGTGCAGTGCGGGGCCGCGCTGCGTGGCCACGCCTGCGACGACATCTCGCGGATAAGCTCGGCTTACCGCTTACAAAGACGGCAGGGGAGCCGCATAGTGGCCGGCGAGCGGCTTCTCGCGGGTAAGATCAGGCATACAATGTTTTTAGGAACTTATGGAGAGTACGGTTGAAGCGAATCCACAACTCATCCGAAAGTAATAATGAATACGGCCTTATTCGGGCGGCTCCGTGGGTCCCCGTTTTGCGGTTTTTCCGGTTTCTGCATTCGTTTTCCCTTAAGAACTTGTTCTCATGGAGCATTTTGTTGACGTCAACAAAATGATGCCTTGTTGGTGAGTGGCAGGACCTGGAACCATTCTCCTGAGGTCAGGAAAATGGCTATTCCTGCGCGACTCCGGGGATGCTTGTCCATGGCAAAATTTCAAGATTCTCCCCGACAGTTTCTTTTTTATCCGTAAAGGCGATTAAATATCCTTTTCCCGTTTTTAACTCTATCATCATTCTTTTAATGGTAGAGAAATGGTCTGGCCTTGGTGTGGCGGTGGCTTTTATCTCCAGCAGTTTGAGCGACACTCCGAAATCAAGCAGGAGGTCTATTTCGTTCTGGTTGGAGTCGCGGTAAAAGTAAAGTTCAAAATTACGGTTATGATTCAGTTTGTATTTCAGGAACTCAGTTACTATGAAATTCTCAAAAAAGGCGCCGGCCTGCGGCCCTTTGCGCATTACCGCCGCGCTGGGATAGCGCAGCAGGTATGCCAGCAGGCCAGTATCGGTAAAATACAGTTTGGGGCTTTTAATGACCCGCTTTGTTATATTCCTGTGGTAAGGCCGCAACAGGTAGACCACGCGCGTGGTTTCAAGCAGTGACAGCCAGCGGCGGGCCGAGGTAAAACTTATTCCGCACTCCCTGGATATCTCATTAAGGTTAAGCAGAGACCCGGCGCGCGCCGCCAGCAGTTCCAGAAAATTCTGGAATACCCTGAGGTCCTGTACTGAAGCGATCTGTCTTATATCCCGCTCCAGATATGTCTGGAGGTATGAAGAATAGAAGCGGTTCCTGTCCGCGCGGCCGGCGACCACCTCGGGGTAAAAGCCGCGGAATATCAGGCTAAACGGATCGGAGGTCGATTTGCCTGTTCCACCTGCCGCGATCTCTTCCATTGAAAATCCCAGTAGTTCATAAAGCGCCGCGCGGCCGGCCAGGGATTCTCCCAACCCGGCCATAAGCGGGAAATACTGGGACCCGGTAAGCAGGAACCGCCCTTTCGCGGAACGGTTTTCATCCGCTGCCATTTTTATATACGGCAGGATTTCGGGCAGATACTGGATTTCATCAATTATCATGCGCTTGTCGCGGTCGAGAAAAGCCTTGGGGTCGTCCGCCGCGAATTTCCGGGTGACAGGGTCGTCAAATGTGGCGTAATCGTATTTGGGGAAGATTTTACGTAAAAGAGTTGACTTGCCGGTTTGGCGCGGTCCGGTAAGGACCACTACGGAGAATTCGGACGCGGCAGCCTTTAGCTCTTTTTCTATGGCGCGGTGTATGTAGCGTTTCATTGTAATAGGATAGCAGACAATCTATGCAAAATCAATATGTAAAGGTTAAAATGCATAATATTGCAGATTATCCTTATTCGGTCCTTCGGCGGCCGTGCAGGCGGGCGACTGAGGGCTGAACTTTGACTACAACAGTTTTGAGGCGAGCGAAGCCGCTACGCAGAAAACAACTATCAGCAAAGGCGGCACTTTCCACTTCTCGAGAAGGAGGAACCCTGTAACAGCTACTACCACGTCGGTCTTGCCCAGAACCGCCGTGCTCCACACCGGGTCGTAAAGCGCCGCCCCCAGGATCCCCACTACGGAGGCGTTTATCCCGGCCAGGGCCCCTTGCGCGGCGGGATGGGAGACCAGCCAGCGCCACACCGGGACGCCGGCCACGGCGGCAAGCATGCCGGGAAGAAAGATGAATACCAGTGCCGCCGCGCCCCAGACCAACGGCGAAGCGCCTGACGGCGTCGCCGCCGCGCCCAGGTAAGCCGCAAGGGTGAACAGCGGGCCGGGCACAGCCTGGGCCATGCCATAACCGGCAAGAAAAATGTCGTCTGTCATCATTCCGGAAGGCACCAGGGCGTCGCGCAGCAGGGGCAGCACAACATGCCCCCCGCCGAAAACCAGCGCGCCGGCGCGGTAGGCGATGTCCGCCATGGAGGGCAGCCCTCCGGGCGCTAAGGCCGCCAGGACGGGAAGTCCCGCTAAGAGGGCGACAAAAACCGAGAAAGCTATCCACGCGGTCTTGGCGCTGATAGAAGATGATTGGCTGCCGGAAGCTGTGGTGACGCCGCGGCACAGCCATACCCCGGCGGCAGCCCCCACAATTATAACTGCGATCTGGGCGAAGGCTCCGCCGAAGAGGAGCAGCAGGGCCATCCCGGCCACGGCGATACCGGTTCTGGCGCGGTCCGGGCAAAGCCGGTTGGCCATGCCCCATACCGCCTGCGCCACTATGGCCACGGCTACCAGTTTTAAGCCGTGCAGCGCGGCAGCCAGCAGCGGCCCCTGTGTTTTAGGGGCCAGTACGGCGAAAGCGTAGAGCAACAGCGCCGAGGGCAGCGCGAAACCGGCCCAGGAAGAAATCGCCCCCGCCCAGCCTGAGCGCCGCATACCTACGAGAAAGTTTATCTGGCTGCTGGCCGGCCCGGGGATGAGCTGGCAAAGCGCTACCAGGTGGGAGTATTCTTCATGGGTCAGCCAGCGCTTCTCCTCTACATAGGTCCGTTCAAAGTAACCAAGATGGGCGATGGGGCCGCCGAAAGACGTAAGGCCAAGACGCAGTGACGTTGAAAATGTTTCCCATAGTGAGCTCATGAGCTTATTCTCCGGGAAATCTAAGCAACTTCATTGTAAAGTTCCCGCACCTTCTTGCGCAGATAAAACAAAACCTCGCGCCCGGTTCTGGTAAGCCGGTAATTGATGCGGCCGCGCGGCGCGCGGTCAGGGTCTTTCTCGGCGGCCAGCCAGCCGTTCTTTTCCATGCGGCGCAGAAGCGGGTAGAGCGTGCCGGTGTTTATGTCGTAACCGTGGCGGCGGAGTTCGTTCGTTATCCACTGGCCGTAGACGGGTTCTTTGGCGGCGTGGTGGAGGATATGCACTTTCCAGAAGGCGAGCGTCACTTCCCTGAAAACAAGAGGATCGTTCATATGTAGAATATCGTAGTAGATATTCAGAGTATTGTCAATCAGGCTGCTCCGGCGTGAGTATTCTGTGTGCTTTTTAGGGTCGGATGAGCTTTACTTGCGGTGTTTCTCGAGGAATGCGCGGGCGGCGGAGGCGGGGACGGCGAAGCCGAGGCCGGCGTAGGGGCCGGCGGCCGAGTAGCCGGCGGCGGGAACGCCTATGAGTTCGCCGTCGAGGTTCACCAGGGCGCCGCCGGAATTGCCGGGGTTTATGGCGGCGTCGGTCTGCAGGGCCGTGCGGAAGGCGCCGCCGTAGGGGACGCGGCGGCGGGGCGAGGATACCACGCCGGCCGTTACCACCAGGCCGGCGCCGTGAGGGCGGCCTATGGCCACGGCCCAGTCGCCGGCGCGCGGGGCGGTCTCGGCCAGGCGCAGGGCGCTCAGGGCCGCGGAAGTGGAGACTTTTATGAGGGCCAGATCGGCGGCGGCGTCGCGGGCCGTTACCCTGCCCTTGAGTTTTTTCCCGTTGGAGAGGATGAGCCATGCTTCGGCCGCTTCCCCCACCACGTGCGCGTTGGTGAGCACCAGGCCGGCGGGGTCTACGACTACTCCGGACCCGGTCTCGGAGGGCAGGTCGTTGTCCTCGAAGAGCGCGGCGTAAGGATCGTCGGCCGGCAGGGCGGGGCCCGCGGTCACGGTGACCACGGCGGGCGAGGCGGTTTCCGCGGCGGCCGCTACCGCGTCGCGCAGGTCGAAGGCCCCGCCGTAAGCGGGGCCCGCGACGAGCAGCAGCAGCGGCAGCAGGCGCGGCATCAGTACCAGAAGAAGCCCAGTACCCGTTTGAGCGAGCCGGCCAGGCTGTCGGAGTTGTGCCACTCGTCAAGGCGCAGGTCTCCGGTCTGGAATTCCCTGTAGAACTTGGTGCCGGCCAGTTGTTCGAAGACGGCGTCCAGGTTGTCCTTACCGGCCAGGCCTTCTTTCTTCTTAAGGGACTTAAGATGGTCCACGGCCTGGGAGCCCTGCTTGGAGGCTTTTTTGAGTTCTTTGATCTCGGCCGGGGTCATGTGCTCGCTGGCGCGCCGCGCCTTTTGCGGCGACAGCAGTATCATCACCGACTTCTTGGTCTCGGCCTCGTTCTTGTTGGAGAAGAACCACTGGATAATCGGTATGCTCTGCAGTATGGGCACGCCGCTCTTGCTCTTGGAGGTCTCGTTCTCGGTGAGGCCGCTGAGAATGAGGGTCTCGCCGAAGCGCATTACCGCGGTGGCGTCCACCGAGGTCTTGGAGGTCTGCGAGAAGGCCGAGAACCCCAGCTTGTCGCTGCGCGACTCGATGAAGCTGCGGTCGGCGTGCACTTTCACGCGCACGGTCTCGTCGTCCAGGAAGCTCGGCGTGACCGACAGGTTGATGCCCACCGGCACGTCCACCAGGGAGCCGTCTGAATTGTTGCTGTTGAGTTGCACGTGCAGGATGGCGCCGGAGTAGAACTGCGAGGTCTGGTTCTCCACCGCCAGCAGCGACGGGCGCGCCAGCACTTCGGCCTTGTTCACGCCGTCGTTCCAGATGTTGAGGTTGTAACTCAGGCCTTCCAGGGTGAAAGTGGGCGACACGGTGGTGGCCCTGCCGGAGGTTCCGCCGCTGCCGCGCGCGGAGGTCCACTTGTAGCCGTAGAGGGTGCCGCCCAGCGTGGCCTTGAGGCCGGCCAGCAGGTTTACGCCCTTGGACTGGCTGCGGGTCTCCTCGGTGCTGAGTATCACCACGTCCACCAGGGCCATCTTGGGTGCGTTGGGGTTGGCTGGTTTGACGTCGGCCGGGGCTACCAGGGCCGCGGCGGCGGCCGCGTCGCCGTCGTAATTCTCGCCGCCGTCGCCCAGGTCCACCGGTTTGCCTTCGGCCTGCGCGCCGGCGCCGAAAACGCTGCCGGCGGTTTTGCCCGGTTCCGGGTTGCGCTCGTGGAAAGCCTTCCAGTCGGCCACCCTGGCCGCCAGGCGTTCCGCGGTCCACTCGCCTGAGGCGCCGGGCGCCTTGGCGGAAAGTTCTTTGAAGCGCGCCAGGGCCTCGTCGGCGCCTTTAGCGTCGCCCTGGGCGGCCCTGAGCAGCGCGGCGGCGCGCCAGCCCGAGGGCTTGGAGGGTTCCAGCTTCAGCGCTTTCTCCGCGGCCCAGCCGCCCGCCCCCAGGTCCTGGGCGTAATAGGAAGCCACGGCGAGGCCGCGCAGGAAGTCGGCGTCCTCGGGCGCGTAGAGCAGCGCGTAGGAGAACTGGTTCTGCGCGTCCTTGTAGCGCTTCTGGGCGAAGTAGACGTGGCCCAGGAAATAGGACGCCCAGTAATTGTCCTGGTCGAAACGCAGGGCCAGCGCGTAGCCGGATTCGGCCAGCTGCAGCATGGCCTGGTCCCCCCCCAGCGAGCGCAGGTGGTAGGACAGGCCGTTGAGGAAATGCAGGCTGCCGTTCTCCGGGTCCAGCCGCAGCCCCGCCTCGAAGTGTTTCTGCGCTTCGGGGTAACGCCCCTTGCGCAGGGCCTTGATGCCGGCCGCCGCGTCCGCCGCGGTCTTGCCGGAAGGCTTTTTGGAGGCCTCGGCGAGCATACGGTCCACGGCCGGGTCCAGCCGCGGCCTGCGGGCCGAGCCGGAAGAAGCGCAGCCGGAGAAGGAAGGCGCCAGCAGCGCCAGGGTCAGAAGGAGGGTGTTTATTTTTTTCATTTTACGAAGTCCATCAGCGTAGCGTCATTGGGGACCGCTTTGCAGTCCGCCAGGCCCGCTTGCGCGTCCTGGGTAACGCCCTTCGGGGGCGCCGGTAGTATCATACAAGAATTGCGGGCCGGGTTAAAGAACTGGTCCGCCGCTCCCGCCACGTCGTTGAGGCGCCAGAACATGTCCGCGCCGCGGTCGCAGGCGCGCAGCGCCAGCGTCTGGGCGTTCTCCTGCGGGTACACGCACAGCCCGGTCTCAACGTGCACCAGGCGGATGTCGCCGTTCACTTCCTCTATGAAGTTGAAACGCTCGCTGCCGTCGCCGCATTTATGGGCCAGCAGTTTCAGCTCCTTCTTGTCGGGCGTCACGGCCGCCGCGTTCTCCGCGTCCTCGGCCACGTCCAGGCAGAGGCCGTTGCCGGCTTCAACCAGGGAGTTGACCTTATGCCAGGTGGGCTTTTCCGCGTCGGTAATGTCGCGGAAGGTCTGGCTGTCGGCGCCGTAGCACCCGGCCCACACCGCGTAAGCCGTTTCGGGATTGGCGTCCTCTTTGTTGAAGTGCAGGCACTTCTGGGCGAAGCGGTTCACTATCTCGTCGTAGAAACCGTCGGAGGAATGGATCTTCCACTGCTCATGGCGGTCCGTGCCGTCGCAGGTGGCCAGGGTCAGCGGTTCGAAGTTGTCCGCCTTGTCGCCGTTGCGGGCTTTCAGGCAGAGCCCCTTGTTCTTGAGCTGCACGTAGCCTTTGGCCGTATCGGTGTCCAGCCGCACGGTGCTCCACATCTCCGTGTCAGCGTCCTTGCAGACCATCTGTACCACGCTCAGGCCGTCCTTGGAGACGCCCAGGCAATGGTCGCTGTGGCCTATGGCCAGGTAGATGTTGGAATACTCCAGGCTGTCGGGCATGGTGTCGCTGACCTGGTAGGCCTGTACCAGCGACAGGTGCTCGTCGGTCTGCTCTTCGAAGGCCTTGCGGTATTTGGCCGTGCCGTTGTCGAACGAGGCCAGCACCTGGGCGTATTTCTCCTCTTCGGCTTCTACCTGGGCGCGCACCTTCTCGTTGGCGGCGGCCAGGCTTACGGCTATGTGGGAATGCACCCAGCGGGCGGCGTCGGCCGAGAGCTTCTTGAGGGCCTCCTCGGTAAGCGTGTCCAGCGCCAGGGCCGGCAGCAGCGCGAAGGAGGTGGAGTCGAACTCCGCGTTCTCGGGGCTGTCGGGCACTTTCACGGCGAAGAACTCGTGCATGGGGGCGCCGGCGAGCTTGAACTTCAGGTCCAGCACCATGGGTTCGTTGTGCGTCACCATGTCGCGCAGGTCTCCCACTATCACGGCTTCGTCTATTTCCAGCGGCATGTTCGATACCGCGCGCTCCAGCACCGTTTCCAGTTCTTTCAGCACGAAGTCCTCTATGTCCTCCGTGACCTTTACCACTGACTCGGCCACGGACAGGGCGGCCCGCTCTATGTCGCGCTGGGCTATCAGCACGGCTATGCGCGGGTCCAGGTTGGAGGCGGCCGCCACGGCCTTCTCGGCGGCGCGCAGGGCCTCGTCGGCCACTTCCTTCACCACCCAGGTGGCGGCCGCGGCCACGCGCCAGCCCGGCGAGCAGGCCCAGTGGGTCCACCGGGAACCGCAGTGATGCGCCTGGTGCTCCTCGTGGTCGTATTTGTCCTGCAGGGAATTGACCCGGCGGCGGGCGGACTCCAGCGCCTCCTCGGCGCGGTCCTTGGCCTTCTGGTCCTCTTTCTTTATCTTCTCTATCTTATCGTTGATTTCGTTCACTTTGGCTTTTGCCTCTTCCAGGGCCTTGGTGTCCTCGTCGAACTTGGCCCTGGCGGAGTCGCGCAGTTCCTCTACGCCTTTCTTTACCTCGTCTTTCATCCACGGGATCAACGTGGACTTGAACACCCCGGTCACGCTGATGCCGGCGTTCTTGTCGAAGGTGCCCTTCTTGAGGTCGAAGCCGTCCATGCGTACGGTCAGCAGCGCGTTCCCGAAAGCGCCCAGCTTTTCTGTCAGGTCGAACTCGAAGTAGGGCGGCTCTATGTCCAGTTTTACTTTCTGGGGCGCGCCCAGCAGGTTCACGCTGGAATCTATGGCGTAGCGCGGTTTGGCGCCCAGCGCGAAATCTATGCTGTTGCCGGTGAACTTGATGATCTCCAGGTCTATGTCGCCTATTGTCCCTTTCACGGCGGTGCCGGAAGGGCCGCCCGAACCTTTTACACGGCCCAACTCGCGGTTCATGAACACGAAAGTGCCGGCGAAAGCGAATCCCTCGCCCACCAGGCCCAGTTGCGGGTCCGAAGCGCCGGGGGTGGCGAAGGCCAGCTGCGCGTCCTTTATTTCGAAGAAAGGCGCGGGCTGCGCCAGCAGGCTGCCGGCCGGCGCGCCGGTAAGACCCTCGGTGATGTCCAGGAGCTGGGCCAGGCCCAGCCGCGGCGTCTTGCCGGCGAAAGCCACGCCGTCGGGCAGGCCGTCTTCCAGCGGGATCTTCACGCTCATGGCCATGTCCAGGTCCAGACAGTCCTGCGACTTGGGATTGGAGCAGCGGCCGAACAGCTGGTCGCCGGCGAAGCCCAGCTGCACCTCGCCGGTCTCGTTCACGGCCAGGTCCAGTTTCACGTTCTTGAGGATCAGCCCCTTGATGCCGAAAGGCTGGCGCCAGGTGCCGTCCATGGCGGCCAGCACCTTCACGCCCACGCCGCTGTCGGCGAACTTGAGCTCCAGGTCGGCGTCCATGTTCAGCGTTTCCTTGCCGGCCCTGACCACCAGCGGCGCTTTCAGGCCGGCGTCCAGCTCGGTGCCGGACCACTGGATGAAGTAGGAGGGAGGCACGCCGGGCCGGAAGCTGACCACTTTCTTCGGCAGGCCCTTGGGGTCGCCGCCGCTCTCCATGGTTATGGAGAGCATCACGCCCGGATTGCCGGCGAAGACGCCGGTAACGGCGCCCATCACCAGGGCGTCGTCGTGCACGCCTATGCCGCGCAGGCCCTTGCCCACGGGGCCCATGGCGTCGGCGTCGAAGCCGGCCAGTACGCTGATCCCGTCGGGAACATTGATCTTTACGGCCGACTTGCCGAGCACGCGGTCGAACAGGTCCTTGGCTATCACGCCGAGCGAGGCGCGGTCCGCGTTCTTGAGGCCCTTCTCGGAGACTATCAGCGCGGCGTCGGGTATGGTCATGGCGGCCAGCGGCTTAATTGCCCTGGCGGCCGGCAGCAGCTCGGCCACGCTGAAGTTCTTCTGGGCCGCGGCGAAGATCCAGTTGGGCGCGCCGGCGGCGCCGGCGTCGAACAGGTAGGCGTCCACCTTCTTGCCGGCTATGACGGTCTTCGCCTCTATGCCGCGCGGGGAGAGCTTTAACTGGTCCAGTTCGAACTTGTCGCCGTAGGGGATGTTCTTGCCGCCGGGGAAGTCGCCGGGACGGAACTTGCCGTCCAGTTCGAAGTACTCGAGCGAGAGCTTGCCGTTCTCCCTTTTGAGCTGGGCGGTCACGGCCACGCTCTTCTGGCCTATCAGGGCGGTGGCGAAGAAGCCCAGGCCGCTCTTAGAGGCGTCGGCGCTTTTCTCCAGGCTGAACTCGAAGCCGCCATTGTCGAGGGTCAGGCCCTGTATGCCGAAAGGCTGCTTCCAGGCGCCTTCGTAGACGGCGAGCAGGCTGTAGCCGGCGCGCGCGCCCTTGTCGAGGCTTACCAGCGCGTCCAGCTTCTCGTTAATGCCGGCGCCGGTCACGTCGAGGCCGAACTGCAGGGAAACGTCCAGGTCCCCCGCCGGCTTGGAGGCGGCTATGGCCGCGGGCACGCGGGCCCAGAGCGAACTTTTGCTCCTGGCGTCGCCGCCTATGGAGAGGATGGCGGGGCCGCGCACGGTCACCATGCCGGCGAGCGCCGGCAGCGGAGGCAGGGGCACGGGCACGGACAGGTTCAGCCCGGCGAGCAGGGCCTGCTTGTCGGCTTCCTGCAGGGAGGCTGCGGCCGTCTGCGACTTGCCGGTCATGTTCTTGAAGGTGTTCGGCGAGAGCGTGCCTTTCAGCAGCAGGCTCGCCGGCGGCAGGCCGGCGGTGCGGAAGGCGGCGCCTAGGGAGCCGGACTTGCCTACATTGAGCCAGGCGGCGAAATTAACGCCTTCGGCGAGCGGCAGGCTGTCTCCCCCGCCCCAGCCGGCCAATCTGGCCAGGCTGCCGGGCAGGTCCGCCGCGGCCAGCGTGCGCGGCTGCGAGCCAGCCGGCTGTACTACGAACAGGGCCTTTTCCAGCGCAAGCTCGTTTACCACGTGGCCCTGCGCGGCGGGTATGAAGGTGCCGGCCGAGAGCGTGTCGAAGAAGATGGCGGTATAGGCGCCGGAGTCGCCTGCGTCGGCGTGGGCGGCCACGGCCACCTTTACGCCGTTGAGGCGCGCCTCGGCCTCCACGGAGGAGCCGTCGAGGCTGAGCTTATCCATGGACACGGCGTTCACGGCGGGCAGGGCCGCCAGCGGGGCGTAGATGTCCCCCAGCGTCAGGCCGTCGGCCGTGATGGTGGACACCGGCTTGTCGCCGCGGGTGCGCGAGAAGGCTACCGCTTTGCCGCCGAGCTTGCCGGCCACTTTTACTTCGGCGGGTGAGACCGAGACCAGGTCCAGGGCCAACTTGTCGAAGGCCTTGAGGCCGCCGGCCTCGGGCACTATGTCGGCGAGCGTCAGGCCTTCGCCCGTAGCGGTAAAGCCCGCGCCGGGGCCGAAAGGTTTGTTCACCGCCACGGCCTTGAAATTTATGGTGCCGTTCACGGTGATCGCCGTCGGAGTGTAAAGCAGGGCGTCGAAGGCGAAAGTTTTAAGGAAAGGCAGACCGGCCGCCTCTGGCACGAAGTCGGTGAGTTTCAGGTCGTCGCCGGTCACCTTCAGCGACTCGGAGGCATTGTCCTTGGTCACGGTCACGTTCTTGCCCGTTACGGTGCCGCTCACCGAGGTCTCGGCCTTGGAGTAATCCAGTTCCAGGAAGGCGAAAGAGTTCAGGAAAGGCAGGCGCGCCGTGGAGGGCAGCACATCGGCGAGCTTTATGCTGTCGCCGGTCACGGTCACGGTATCGGGCGCGAACACCCACACCACCTTCACGTCCTTGCCGTTCACGGTGCCGTCCACCTCCAGCCGGTCGGGCCAGCTGAAAAGGGCGCCGAAGCTGAAGAGCTTGAGGAAAGGGATGTTCAGAGAGAGCGGCAGGCAGGCGGGCAGGCTGAGGCCAGGGCCGGTCATCTGCACGCGGTTCTCGGCGATATAGTCGGTGATGGACACCGGCTTGCCGCCCACCTTGCCGGCTATGCCCAGCTCGGCGTCGGAGCGGCGCACATTGTCCAGCGCGAAGGCGCTCACGCAGGGCACCTGGTCGGCGCCGGGGATGAAGTCCGCCAGCGTCAGGCTGTCGCCGGTCACGGAGAAGTCCGGCGCGCCCAGGGTCTTCTTGACGGTCACGGCCTTGTCGTTGATGCGGCCGGTCACGGTCAGTACGGAGGCCGCGTAGGCGAGCGAGTCGAATTTGAAATTGTCCAGGTAGGCCACGCCGGCCGCCTGCGGGATGAAGTCCTTGAGCTGCAGGCCGTCGCCGGTCACTTTGAAGGAGGCCGTAGCCCGGAAATATTCTACCGAGACGGCCTTGCCGTCCACGTCGCCTATCACCAGCACCCCGTCGGGGCGCTCCTGCACCTTTGTCAGATCGAAACGGGCCAGGTAGGGAAGTTTGGCGGCGTCGGGCACGAAATCGGCCAGCTGCAGCGCCGAGCCGGTGACGGTATAGGTCTTGGCGGCCTTGTCCAGCGTGACGGCGGCGTTCTTGCCGTTCACGGTGCCGTCCACGCGCAGCTGCGCTTCGGAGCGCGTCAGCGAGAGGAAGGCGTAATTGGCCAGGTAAGGCACTTTGGCGGCCGCCGGGACGAAGTCCGCGAGCTTCAGGGCGTCGCCTTTCACGGTGAATTCGCCTGTGCCGGGGCCGCTTTGTACGCTCACGGCCTTGTTGTTCACCCGGCCGGCGGCGGCCACCGCGTCGGCGGTATGGGTGAAGCGCTCGAAGGCGAAGGCGTTCAGCGCCGGGACCTCGGCGGCCGCCGGGAAGAAATCCTGCAGGGTCAGGCCCGCGCCGGTCACGGTGAAGATATTTGAGGAGAGGTGGTCGTCCACCGTCACGGCCTTGGCGCCCGCCTTGCCGGTCACCAGGAACTCGTCGGGAGAACTGCGCACCGAGGTCGCCGCGAAGACCTGCAGGAAAGGCACCTGCGCGGCCTCGGGCACGAAGTCGGCCAGCTTCAGGCTTTCGCCGGTGATGGTGAAGGCCTTGGCCGCCTCGTCATTGTCCACCGTCACGGCCTTGCCGTCCACGGCGCCGGCCACGCTAACGCCGCCGGAGCGCCTCTGTACCTTGCTGAGGGTAAAGCGGTCGAGGTAAGTCAGACCGGCGGTCTCGGGGATGAAATCGGCCAGGGTCAGCTTATCGCCCGTGATGGTAAAGGTCTTGTCGGCGTTGGACTGGGTCACGCTAATGGCCTTGCCGCTCACGGTGCCCTGCACGCGGGTGGAGGCCTTGGAGTATTCCAGGCTCAGGAAGGCGAAGCCCTTGAGCGTGGGCACCTTGGCCGCTTCGGGAATGAAGTCGTCCAGGCGCAGGCTCTCGCCGGTCACGGTCACGGTATTGGGCGCGAAGATCCAGACCAGTTTCACGTCCTTGCCGTTCACGGTGCCGTCTATCTCCAGCCGGTCGGGCCAGCTGAAGAGACCGCCGAAGGAGAAGAACTTAAAAAAAGGCAGGTCGAAGGCGGGCAGGCAGGCGGGCAGGCTCAGGGCCGGGCCGCTCAGCTCCAGGCGGTTCTCCGCCGGGTAGGCGGCGGCCGCCACGGCCTTGCCGCCCAGCTTGCCGGTAATGGCCAGCTGGCCGTCGCGGTTCACCACGCTGTCGAGCGCCAGGCCGTTGACGCAGGGCACCTTGGCGGCCGCGGGAATGAAGTCTTCCAGTTTCAGATCGTCGCCCTCCACGGCGAAGGACTTTTTATCCGCGCCGCGCCAGACGGAAACTTTCTTGCCGTTCTGCAGGCCGTTTACGGTCATGGTGCCGCCGGCCAGTTCTAAACTTTCGAAAGAGAAGCCGTCCAGGAAAGGCGCCGCCCCCGCCTCGGGGATGAAATCGGACAGGACCAGGTCCTGGCCGGTCACCAGCAGGTAGTCCCGCCCGTTCTCGAATTCGGCCTTGAGATCCTTGCCGTTCACGGCGCCCAGCACGTCTATTTCCTTGCCCTGCTTGGCCACGCCCTTGAGGGCGAACTGGTCGAAGAACTTAACTTTCCCGGCCGCCGGGTAGAGCTCCTTGAGCAGCAGGCCGCCGCCGGTCACGGCGAAGTCCACCCCCTCTTTGCCTTTGGAGAGCATGATGCAGGGACGGGGTTCCTTGTTATGATCGGCGAAATACGGCACCAGGCGCGCGTAGAGCTTATAGCCGCCGGTCTCCTTGTAGAGGGCGGCGTGCAGTTCGGCCGCGGTAGCGCGCAGGGCGCCCAGCTCCACCAGGTCGGTCCGGGTGCGGGACTGGGTCTTGGCGCGCAGGGTGGCGGCGGGGGCGCCGGCGGCGGGCTCCGGATCGAAGTAGAGGTCGCCCTCCAGTTCCAGTTCGTCGTCCCCTATTTTCAGGTCGAAATCGTACGAGACGCGGTTTCCCGCGCCGTAGGCCAGTTTGTCCAGGCCCAACTGCGCGGCCAGCGGGTCAGCGGCTATGGCCTTGGCCAGGTTCCCCCACTTTCCCGCTCCGTCAGCGAGGTTCTTTCGTTCTACCTGCTGCCCGAATACGGCGCAGGGCGAATCGGCGTTTGCCTGGGCCAGAACCGTCAGAGGTAAGCCGGCAAAGAAATAAAAAGCGATGTGAAATTTAGCGAAGTGATTCATTATGTCTCCTCGGAAAGTGCCGCCCTGACTTGAGCAATTATACAATATAGCCGGGGCACCGTCGTCGGAGATGGCGGGTTTTATTGAGTCGGGAGTGTTATCTCTCCCGGGTTATTCGTGGAGTTCTGACCAGCGGGTGAACAGGGCGTCCACCTTGGCCTGCGCTTCTTCCAGCTTCCTGTGGCGGGCGGCGAGCTCCAGGGAGTCAGTGGCTATGGCCGGGTCTTCCAGGGCCTGGCGGGCCCGGGCCACCTGGCGCTCGGCGGTCTGCATTTCGCTTTCCAGTTTGCGGATGGCTGCTTTGAGTTCGCGGTTCTCTTTGGCCGACGGGCCGTCGGCCGCAGGTTTTTGGGGTTCGGGGACGGCCTGCGCCCGCTGTTCCTCCAGCCGGGCCTCCCATTGGGAGAGGTCCGCGAAGAACCTGGCGCCGCCCTTGCCGTCCAGCGCCAGCACCCGCTGGCTCACGCGTTCGAGCAGGTAGCGGTCGTGAGTGACCAGCACCAGGGCGCCGGGGAATTCCTGCATGCTGGCTTCCAGCACTTCGAGCGATTGCAGGTCCAGGTCGTTGGTGGGCTCGTCGAGCAGCAGCACGTCCGCGGGGCGCAGCATGAAGCCGGCTATCAGCACCCGCGCCTGCTCGCCGCCGGAGAGCAGGCGCAGCGGCATCTCCATCTGTTCGGTCCGGAAAAGGAAGCGCGAGGCCCAGGCCTTTACGTGCACGTTGTTGCCTTTATACACCACGTGCTCGCCGTTGCCGCACAGGGCGCGCTTGAGCGTCAGGTCCAGGTCCAGGCGGGCGCGGTGCTGGTCGAAGACCGCCACGCGCAGGCCGTCCGCCTGTTTTAGCGTGCCGGCGTCGGGGGCCAGCTGGCCGGCCAGCATTTTGAGCAGGGTGGATTTGCCGCTGCCGTTGCCGCCCAGCAGCCCCAGTTTCTCGCCGGGGGCCAGGGTCAGGTCCAGCGGGCCGAATAGTTTGCGGCCGCCCATGCTCTTCTCTATCTTTACGGCGTGGATGAGGCGGTTGGCCTGGCGGTCCCCGGCGGTGAAGTCTATGTCGGCGGCACGGCCCTGGGCGTTGTGGTACTCCAACTCGGAAAGTTCTTCTATCATGTTCCCAGCGCGGTCTATGCGGGCTTTCTGCTTGGTGGTGCGCGCCCGCGGACCTTTGCGCAGCCAGGCTATCTCCCCCCGCACTATGTTGCGCAGGGAGTCCTCGCGCGAAGCCTGCGCGTCGAAGAAGGCCTCGCGGTTCTCCAGGAAGCGGCTGTAATTGCCGGCGCTGCTGAAGTGCCCTTCGGGGTAGCGCTTGTTGAGCTCTATGACGCGGTTGGTCACGCGCTCCAGGAAGCGGCGGTCGTGGGTGACCACCAGGAAAGGGAAGCTGAAGGCCTCTATGAAGCCCTCCAGCCACAGCACGCCTTCGATGTCGAGGTGGTTGGTGGGCTCGTCGAGCAGCAGCAGGTCCGGCCGGCGCACGCTCTGGGCCAGTATGGCCAGGCGCTTGCGCCAGCCGCCGGAGAGGGCGTTCACCGCCTGTTGCGGGTCCGGAAAGCCGGCTTCTGTCAGGCCTTCGTCCGCGCGGCGCTCCTTTTCATGGTCCTCCAGCCCCAGGCCGTCCAGGGCCTCCAGGATCTCGTCGCGCACGGTGCGGCCCGCGGGTGCCTCGGCGAAGCGGTCCTGCTGGGCGAGGTAGCCCAGGCGCAGCCCGCGGCGCGGCGTCACTTCGCCGGCGTCCTGCGTCTCCGCCCCGGCCAGGATCTTGAGCAGGGTGGATTTGCCGGCGCCGTTGGGGCCTATGAGCCCGGTGCGTTCGCCGTCGGACAGGCCGAACGACAGGCCCTCGAAGAGGGGCCGGGAGCCGAAGCTTTTGGAAAGGTTCTGACAGCTTAGAAGTATGGCCATGGGAGAGCGGTTTTTTGGGCGGCTATTGCCGGCAGCCTTCGGTGTGTTTTATTACCTGGTTCATCATGCGCACGGCCTCCACGGGGTACTTGCCCGCGGCCGTTTCGGCGGAGAGCATCACGTAGTCGGTGCCGTCCAGCACCGCGTTGGCCACGTCGGAAACCTCCGCCCGCGTGGGCAGGGGGTTGCCGGTCATGGTTTCCAGCATCTGGGTGGCCGTGATCACCGGCTTCTTCAGCCGGTTGCAGAGTTCTATTATGCGCTTCTGCAGCATGGGCACTTCCCACAGCGGGAACATTACCCCCAGGTCGCCGCGGGCCACCATCAGGCCGTCGGCGGCGGCCGCTATCTCTTCGAGGTTGGCTACTGATTCCCTCGCCTCTATCTTGGCGATGATCCTGCAGCCGGGGTTCTGCGGCTTCACCAGCCGGGCCACGGCCAGCACGTCCTCCCGGCCGCGCACGAAGGACTGGGCCACGAAATCGGGTTTGAGCGTCAGGCCGAAAGCGATGTCCGCCTTATCTTCCGCGGACAAGAGCGGGAAATCCAGGTGGGCCTGCGGGATATTGAGGCCTTTGCGTTCTTTTAGCGTGCCGCCCGCGGTCACTTCGCAGGTTAGCGAATCCCGGCCGACGGCTTTCACTTCCAGCGCTATGTTGCCGTCGTCTATGTAGATGAAGTGGCTTTTCTTTATCACCTTGAGGGAGCCGCGGTAGTCGAAAGGTATTTCCCCGGCCCGGGCGGCCGGCGCCTGCGTCAGGGTTACGCGGGCGCGGCGCGGCAGTTCCAGCGGCGCCTTGAGGCGGCCTATGCGGATACGGTTGCCTTTGAGGTCCTGCAGTATGAGGACGTGCCGGCGCAGCTTGCGGTTGAGGTCACGCACCAGGCGCACGCGCGCGGCGTGCTCTTCATTGGTGCCGTGGGAGAAGTTGAGGCGCACGGCGTCCAGGCCGGCGGCGTAGAGTTTCCTGAGCACGGCCGGACAGGAACTGGCCGGCCCGAGCGTGGCCAGTATCCTGGTCCTGGGGCAGCGCGGCGTTTTGGTCATGACTCTATTGTACAAAAAGCCCTATAAAGGCGCAGCCGCCTTTACGGGGCCCGGGGGCTCCACGGAAAGACGGCTGTTCCTCTACTGCTCTGCTTTTTAGACGACTTTGCAGCGGCGGCGCTTGGAGATCAGGTACTCCCCGTTGCGCTTGTGCATGCGGGCCACCAGCTGGTGGGTGCCGGGCTGGAAGTTGTTCCAGTCGAACCACCAGTAGCCGACGGCGTAGCGGCAGGGCTGCCAGGGCTGGTCGTTGACGGAAATGTCCACGCCGGTGCAGTCGCTGGAGCCTATGCGGACCGAATAATGCCGGGAGGTGATGGTCTCCAGGTTCTTCGGGTAGTCCACCACCACGTACTCCTCGGTGTTGGTGAGCTGGGTCTTGGCGGTTTTGTTAGTGTTCTTTTTCACGGCTAATTTAAGCATTTCGCTTTCCTCCGTACTTTCCCGGAACGTCTTTAAGGTAGGGCTGCGCTGATGAATAGTGTGATGTTTCCCCTCAGGGATAAGGATACCTCTTTTCTCCCCGCTGGTCAAGGGCTTTCCCGACGTAATGATACCTCAAAAGTATCATTAAGCCGGTGCGTCGCAGCCGCGGTTCTTTGCGGGTTTGGCGGGCGGATCAGGCGCCCTGTTCCAGGTCGGTCACTTTCTTCAGGCGGCGGGCGTGGCGTTCTTCTTTGGAGAAGCGGGCGTTGACGAAGGCCGCCGCTATTTCGAAGGCGAGGGCTTCCCCTATTATGCGGGCGCCCAGGCAGAGCACGTTGATGTCGTCGTGCTCCACGCCCTGGTGGGCGGAGTAGGTGTCGTGGCAGAGGCCGGCCCGTACGCCCTTGAGTTTGTTGGCGGCCACGCAGGCGCCTACGCCGGAGCCGCATACCACTATGCCCCGTTCGGCGCGGCCGGAAACCACCGCGCGCCCGGCGGCGGCGGCGAAGTCCGGGTAATCCACGGACTTGTCGGGCGAATCGGTGCCCAGGTCCAGGGCCTCATGGCCCAGTTTTTTCAGGTAGGGGAGCAGGGCGGCTTTCAGGGGATACCCGGCGTGGTCGCTAGCTATGGCTATTTTCATTTCGAAGTCCTTTTTGGGGTCAGCAGTTCTATCTCCGACTTGAGGGCCCAGCCCTTTATTCCTTCCTTCTGCAGCCCGATCTCATAATACGCGTCGTCGCCGGCGTCCAGGATGCGCACCAGCCGGCCTTCCGGCGCCGAAGCGTAGGTCTTGAAGTTCTCACCGGGGCCGCTGAGCATGCGCGCCCCTCCCTGCTTCACCACCACGCCGCCCTCCGAGAAGGGCGACGTGGTCACGCGCCCCCCCAGCCAGGCCAGCGCCAGGAGCGTCATTACGGCGCTGACGGCCGCGGCCCTGCCGGCCGCCCGGCCGGGGGCGCTGCCGTCCAGCAGGAAGCCCGCCGCGCCGGCCAGGCAGGCCAGCCAGAAGCAGATGAGCGCCGCGGCTTTAAGTTCCCCGTCCGACAGCATGTAGTAAACGTAGTGGAGCGCGGCCGGCACGGTTTCCGGCACCAGCTGCTGGCCGGTCTGCTTCAGGGCGTAGTCCAGGTTGGCCCGGATGTCCGGCGAGCGCGGGTCCAGGATGAAGGCGCGGGAATAGTTCAGCACCGCCGGGCCGGGGCGGTTGAGGCGGAAGAGGGCGTTGCCGGCGTTGTACCAGGCGGAGGGGTTGGCCGGGTCGCCGGCGAGCACCGAACGGTAGCCTTCCAGGGCCTCCTCATAGCGGCCGGTCTTGTACAGGTCGTTGAACTCCGCGAGTTCGCTGCGGTCGTAGGCCGCGGCGGGCGCGGCCTGGAGCAGAAGGAAGAACAGGGCGAGCAGTTTCATGCGCGCAGCTCCTTTTCCAGGAGTTCCAGCAGCAGGGCGTACTTCTTGGCCAGGTCGGAAGCCCCCTCCGCCGCCGCCGTTTCCGGCGAGAAATGGCGGAGTTCCAGGGCGCCCCAGAGCTCGCGGATCTCTTCCAGGGAGCGGTCGGCCGCCGCGGGGAAACGCTGCTTTATCAGGTCGGTGGCCTTCTTCATGGTAAGGGCGGAAACTTTCCGGCCGCATTTGTCGGAGAGGTAGTCCATGAAGGAGTCGTAGAGCACGGAGACCGCCTCGTTGGTCTTGCCGGCCTTGATCAGGGCCTCGGCCTCGTCGATGTCGCGGTCCGCCTCGCCGCGGGCCCGGCGAAAGCGGAAGAGCAGCGGGTTGGCCGAACGGAAGCGGTTGAGCCGGGCCAGCCAGAAAGCCAGCAGCAGCAGCCCGGCGGGCAGCAGGTGCAGCGGCGCCGGCAGGGCGTTGATCCCCTCGGCGAAGCGCGGCAGCGCCGGGGCCGAGGCCAGGTCCTTCACGTAGCGGATGTCGGAGCCGGAGGGCGTGACCGGCCCGGGCGCGGCGGCGGGGTTGAAATAAACGCTCTTGCCGCCTTCGGCGCCTTTTTCCACCAGGAGGGTCACCGGTTCGGTGCGGACCTCGCGGTAGGCCCCGGCCTTGGGGTCGAAGAAAGCGAACTTTACCGGCGGCACGGTGCGGCGGCCTTCGGTGCGCGGCACCAGGATGTAGGTAAAGGTCTTCTTGCCGCTGATCACGTCCCCCTCCTTACGCACGTCGAGGGAGCTCATGGTGTCGAAGACCTTGAAATCGGCGAGTTCCGGCAGTTTGGGCGCGGTGACGGCTTTCAGGTTGCCGTTGCCGGTTATGGTCACGGAGAAATTGACCGCTTCCCCGGTCTTGGCCTCGGCGCGGTCGGCGGAGGCGCTCACTGTATAGGCGCCCACGGCGCCGTTGAAGTCCGCCGGGGCGCCGGCGGGCAGCGGCTTGATGTCGAGCTTGATGGCCTCGGTGTTGAACTCGCGGCTGGTGCCCTGCGCGCCGCTCATGGCCATGAGGTTCTGGAAGAAGTTGGGGTCGAAAGGGTCCACCTGCGACTGGGAGGGCACCTGGGCTATCACCGTGAGCGGCCTGATCTCGGCGGGGCCGGAATTCAGGGCGAAGAGGGCCGTCTTGATCTCGCTGAAGGCGTAGCGCACGCCGTTCAGCTCGGTCTCGCCGTTGCGCACCGGCGGCAGGTCCTCGGCGATCAGGTTCTTGAACGAGGGCGGCACGTACTGCGGGTTGGAACTGAGCGGCACGGAGGTGTAGAACTTGATGCTGAGGTTTATCTGTTCCCCGGGGTAGGCGGAGCGGCGGTCCGGTTCCGCCTTCAGGAAGATCGGCTCCGCGCCGCCCTGGGCCGCCTGCCTGGCGGCTGGCTGCCGGGTCTGGCGGCGGGCCGCGGGCTGGGCCGGCGCGGCCTGGGCCTGCTGGGCCTTGGTCACGTTGATCTGGATCTCCGGGGCCACGGCCTTTTCCTTGCCGTTAAAGACCGTGATGGCGGGTATGCGCTGCACTCCCAGGAACCTCGGGCTCAGGATGTAGGTGAAGGAGACGGAGGTGGTGATGCGGCCGTTGATGATGGAAATGCTCTGGCTGCGGCCGGAATCGTAGACGTTGAAATTCTGCATGTTGGGGAGCTTGGGCTCCGGCACGCTGTGGGAATCCCCGGAAACGGTCACGGTCAGGTAGAGGTTTCCGTCGATGGAGACGGTGTCCCGGTCGGTCTCGGCGGTGACGGACAAGTTCGCCCGCGCCGCGGCGGCGGGGCCGAGCAGGAGGGCGAGCAGCAGCGGGAGGAACTTTTTCACCAGTCCTCCATCCGGGGCCGCGGCGGGGGCTTGCCCGCCTGCCGCAGCGCCTGCTGCGCCGGGTTCTGTTCCCTGGCGGCCGCTTTTTCTTTTTCCTTCATCATTTCAAGTATCTGCCGGGCCTTTTCCCTGGCCTCGGCCTTTTTCTTTTCCTGCTCGCTTTTCTTCTCTTCTTCTTTCTGCTTCTGGTCCTTTTTATCCTGGTCCTTTTTCTGCTGGTCTTTCTTCTCCTGCTCTTTCTTGTCCTTGTCCTTCTTGTCTTCCTTCGGGTCGTTGCAGGAATTCTTCTTTTTCTGCTCCAGGGCCTTCTGCAGGTTGAAGAGGGCGTTCTCGTCGCCGGGGTCCAGCCGCAGCGCGGCCTTGTACGAGGTTATGGCTCCCTGCAGGTCGCCGGCCTTGAACAGGGCGTTGCCCCGGTTGTAGCTGGCCCGCGCGGCCAGCTTGGGGTCCGCCGCGGCCTGCTCGTAGAACTCGCGCGCCTTGGCGTATTCTTCCATGCGGTAGAAGGCGTCCCCGGAGTTGAACTGCAGGCGCTTGTCCGCGGGGTCCCGCTCCTGGGCCCGGGAGTAGTACTCGAAAGCCTTGGCCCAGTCCTTCTCGTCGTAGGCGGAATTGCCCTTCCTGGCCAGCGCCGCGGGTCCGGCGTTCGCCGCGCCCGCCAGGCAGAGCAGCAGCGCCGCGGCGGCCGGGGGCCGCCTGAACCAGCGGGATTCCAGCCTGAAGCCCTTCTCCATCACGAGTAATTCTATCAAAAGCAGCAACAGCGCGGCAGCCAGCGGCCACTGGTAGCGGTTCTTGAAGTGGCCGCGCCCCTTGCCTTTGGACCTTTCCAGGTCCAGCGCGCCCACGGCCCGGCGCACGTCGGCGGCGGCCGAGTCCGGGCCGGAATAGCGCAGGTAGGCGGCCCCGGTGCGGCCGGCTATCTTCATGAGTTCCGCCTCTCCCAGGCGGGTGACCACCGTCTTGCCGGCGTTATCCTTCTTGTGCTCCATGAGGTTGCCGGCCGAGTCCGTGATCGGTATCAGTTCGCCGTCGGGCGTGCCGATGCCGATGGTGAAGATCTTGAGGTTCTGCTCCTCGGCCGCCTTGAGGGCCGTGTCCAGCACCGTGGAGTGGTCCTCGCCGTCGGTGATGAGCACCATCACCTTCTGGCCGCCGTAGCGCGACAGCATGGCCAGTGTGGTCTCGATGGCGGAGGAAAAATCGGTGCCCTGGACCGGCAGCATGCCGGGCGTCAGCGCCGAGGCGAAGTAGGAGACCGCCTCCTGGTCGGTGGTGAGCGGGCACTGCACGTAGGCCTCGCCGGCAAAGGCCACCACGCCTATGCGGTAGTCGGCGAAATTCTCGGCTATGGCGCCCAGCAGCAGGCGGGCGTTCTCCAGGCGGCTGGGCTTCATGTCCCGCGCGGCCATGGACAGCGAAGTGTCCACGGCTATCACGATGTTGCCCTTCAGGTCCGTCACCGGCGTCAGTTCCACCCCCCACTGGGGGCCGGCCGCCGCCAGGACCAGCAGGCCCAGCGCGCACATATAGAGAAGGCCCCGCAGGCGCCGCCGGGCGGCCCCGGGCCCCGCGGCGAAAAGTTCGTAGGAGGGGCCCAGCAGCCGCCGGGCGGTCTCCAGGCGGCGCAGTCCGGCCCGGTAGCGGAAATACAGCAGGGCGGCCAGCGCCGCGGCGCCCCAGCCCAGTATGGAAGGATGCCTGAAAAGTTCCATGCTAGGGCACCGTCCTGAAATAAGTACGTTCCAGCACGTAGAGCAGGGCCAGCAGGGCGAGGGCGGGGGCCAGGAACCAGAGGTAGAGGTCGGTGTAGCTGGTATAGGTCTTCACGTCGAACTTGGTCTTTTCCAGCGAGTCTATGCGCGAGTAGATCTTTTCCAGCTCCGCGTAATTCTTGGCGCGGTAGAACTCCCCCCCGGTCAGGCCGGCGATCTCGCGCAGGGTGGGCTCGTCCAGGTCCTCGTCTATGGTCACCACCGGCTGCATGGGGTTGCCGGTGCTGATGCGGGCCGGGCCCTTGCCCGCCGTGCCTATGGTGTAGATCTTTATGTCGTGGGCGGCGGCCGTGCGCGCGGCCAGCGGCAGGTCCGTCACCAGGCCCACGTTGGAGCGGCCGTCGGTGAGCAGCACTATCACCTTGCTCTTGGCCTTGCTGTCCTTGAGGTGGTTCACGGCGGTTATTATAGCGTCGCCTACGGCGGTGCCGTCGGCGCGCGTCATGTTGAGGTAGGCCGCGTCCAGCAGTTCGAGGACGGACTGGTAATCGAGGGTGAGCGGGCAGCTCAGCAAGGCGTTGCCGCCGAAGACCGTCACGCCGATGCGGTCGTTCTGGCGCTTCTTGACGAAATTGGACGCCGCCGTCTTGGCGGCCTCCAGGCGGTTGAACGGGGCGAAATCCTCGGCGGCCATGCTGTAGGAGGTGTCCAGCGTCAGCATGATGTCTATGCCTTCGGCGGGCGGCACCTCGCCCTTGGCGGCCTTCTGCGGGCGGGCCAGCGCGAGCGCGAGGAGCAGCAGGGCGGCCGCCCGGGTCCAGAAGGGCACGTGGCGGAAAAGGCGGGACCGCAGGGTTTCCCTGGCGGGGAACTGCGAAGGCACGGGCGCGGCGCTGAAGCGCCGGCCGCGCTGGATGCTGGCCAGCCCCGCCAGCAGGCCTATCAGGGGCAGCAGCAGGAGCAGCAGCTCCGGGTGCTTGAAGTCGGTCATGCGGGCTTGCCCCCCGCCGCGGGCGGCCGCGCGGACGCCGCCGAAGTTTCGGCTATCGCGTTGAAATCGGCCAGGATGCCTTCCAGCGCCGCCGCGTCGGCGTCGGGGTTCTCGGGCTTGTGTTTGGCGAACTTGGCCAGGTCGGCCTTCTGCAGGAATTCGCGGGTCCTGAGCGTGGTCTTGAGGTCCGCCCCGGTGCGCTTCAGCTCGCGGGCCAGGTCCGCGGAGGTCATGAGTTCGGCGCTGATGGAGAACTGTTCGGCCAGGTAGAAGCGCAGCACCGAGGTGAGGCCCACGTAATATTCCTTTATCCGCCCCGCCGCCGGCAGCGGCGAGCGGCGCACCCCGGCGAGGCGGTCCAGCGCCCGGCGGTAGGGCGGGCGGGGATCGCTCCACACCGCCCAGAGGGCGGCACCGGAGGCCCGGCGGCCGCGCCAGGCGGCCAGGGCCGCGGCGGCCGCCAGCAGCCCGGCCAGGATCCAGGGCCAGGGCAGGTAGCGGAAAGGCGGGTAGATGTCGCGGATGCCGTCGGGCGCGTTCTCGAAAGCGGGGGTTATCTCCAGCAGGAACGACGGGCTCCTGGCGGCGGCGGGCGCGGCGCCCGCGGCGTTAAGGCGCCAGGCCAGCTCCGGGAAGGTGCTGACGCCGATGGTGAAGGCCTGTACCCTGAGGTCGAAGGTCTGCTTCTTCAGCCCTCCCGCCTCTGCCGGCTTCGACGGCGCCGCTTCCAGCAGGCCGAAGTCCGCGCCGTCGAAGGAGGCGGTGTCTAGCTCGAGTGAATATTTTCCCGGATAGGAGGCCTCCACCTTCAGGCGGAACACCTCCGCCAGGCGCACCTTGCCGGCCGGCGGGGTAAGCTTGAAGGCGACCGTCTCCTGCGCCCCGCAGAGGGCGGGCGCGAGCAGCAGCAGGGCGGGCAGCAGGAGCCGGTAGTTGCTCATAACAGACGGAAGGTCTTCCTCCGCTGGCGGAAAAATTTCACCACCGGGCCGTGCACCGGCAGGGCGGGATCGATGTCTATCCAGTCGGAGCCCGCCGAGCGCAGCAGGTCCTCCATGCCCCGGCGCCTGGCGGCGGCCGCGGCGGCATATTCGGCCCTGAAGAGCGGGCTGGCCAGGTCCGCGGTGAAAGGCGCCCCCCCTTCCAGCGGCTCGGAGACCAGCAGCGCGTCGGCCGCCGGCAGTTCCTTTTCGAACCGGTCGGTGATGACCACCGGGATCAGGTCGTGGCGGCGGGCGGTAAGGCGGGCCTCGCGGGAGAAATCGGGGGCGTTGAAATCGGAGATCAGGATGACGATGCCGCGGCGCTTCATCACGCGGTTGGCCATGCGCAGGGCCATGGCCACGTCGGTGCCGCGGCTCTGCGGCTGGTAAGCCAGCAGTTCGCGGATGATGCGCAGGCTGTGGTTGCGGCCCTTGCGCGGCGGGATGTAGAGTTCAGGCTTGTCGGAGAAGAGCAGCAGGCCGCTCTTGTCGGAATTCTTGAGCGCCGAGAAAGCGAACATGGCCGCCAGCTCCGCGGCTGCCTCGCTCTTGGGTTTGCCGGAGGAGCCGAAGCTCTGCGAGGCCGACACGTCGCAGAGGATCATGAGCGTCAGTTCGCGCTCCTCTATGTACTGCTTGATGAAGGGCTTGTTGGCCCGGGCGGTCACGTTCCAGTCTATGGAGCGCACGTCGTCGCCGGGCACGTATTCCCGCACCTCGGAGAACTCGATGCCGCGGCCCTTGAACACGCTCTGGTACTGGCCGGCGAAAGTTTCGCTGACCAGGCGGCCGGTGGTGATCTCGATCTGCCGGACCTTTTTTAATATCTCTGCCGTGTTCATGGGAGCGGGCCTTGGCGGGCTTACGGGACTTCCACCGCCTCGAAGATGCTCTTGAGGATGTCCTCGGAGCCTATGTTCTCGGCCTCCGCCTCGTAGGTGAGCAGTACGCGGTGGCGCATCACGTCCATGCCTACGGCCTTGATGTCCTCGGGGGTCACGTAGCCGCGGCCGTTGATGAAGGCGTAGGCCTTGGCGGCCTGGATCATGAAGATGGTGGCGCGCGGGCTGGCGCCGTAGTTGATCCACGGCTTTATCTTCTCGAGGCCGTGCTTCTCCGGCTCGCGGGTGGCTATCACCAGGTCGAGCACGTAGTTCTTGATCTTGTCGTCCACGTAGATGAGGTCGGCGGTCTGGCGGGCCTTGAGCACCTGCTCGGCGCTGACCGCCTTGCCGGCCTGCGGCAGCGTCTGGCGCGCCATCAGCTCCAGCACCTTCGCCTCTTCCTGCTTGCTGGGGTAGGTGATGTTGATCTTCAGCATGAAGCGGTCCACCTGGGCTTCCGGCAGCGGGTAGGTGCCTTCCTGCTCTATGGGGTTCTGGGTGGCCAGCACCATGAAGAGGTCGGGCAGTTTGAAGGTGGAGTCCGAGATGGTGACCTGGCGCTCCTGCATGCCTTCCAGCAGCGCGCTCTGCACCTTGGCCGGGGCGCGGTTTATCTCGTCGGCGAGGATGATGTTGGAGAAGATGGGGCCCTTGCGCACCGAGAATGTGCTTTCCTTCGGATTGTAGATCAGCGTGCCGGTGATGTCGGCGGGCAGGAGGTCCGGCGTGAACTGGATGCGCTGGAAGGAGGCGGAGACGGCCTGGGCCAGCGTTTTCACGGTCAGCGTCTTGGCGAGGCCGGGGACGCCTTCCACCAGCACGTGGCCGTTGGCGATGAGGCCGACCAGCAGGCCGTTGATGAGGTCCTCCTGGCCTACCACCACCTTGGCCATTTCCTTGCGCAGGTCCTGGATGAACAGGGCGTCCTGCTGAATTTTGTGGTTCAGTTTTGATATTTCCGAGTCCATGTGATGCTCCTTGGGGTGTTTCCGGAGTTGCGGGTGACCGAATTTTCAGGAAATTTTATTTAATTTCCTAAAAAAAAATCAAGCGCGGCGCCGGTTTCGGGCGCGGCTACTCTATGCGGAACAGCGGCTTGTTCTCTATTTCGCGGAGCTGCTGCTCCTTGTGGGCTTCGATGTCGCGGCGGATCCGGTTGACGGCTTCGAGCGACTTGAGGCGGACTTCCTCGTCGTAGTCTTCGAGCGCCTTGTTGAGGGACACTATGGCTTCCTTGCTGCAGAAATTGCCGATGGCCTCTATGGCCTGCAGGCGGGTCTCGCGGTCGTAGTCCTTGAGGGCTTCGCCGAGTAGGGCCAGGCTGAGCTTGCTCTTGTCCTTGGAGAGCATGTCTATGAGCTGTTTCTTGACCACCTGCTCGGTCTCGTTCTCGAACATGGAGCGGATGACCGCGGGGGCGCTCTCGTCCTGGAGCTGCCAGAGCAGCTCGGCCGCGGCGAAGCGCACCTTCTCGTTGGCGTCCTGGGTGAGGCCGCGGAGGGTCTTGATGGTCTGCAGGGAGAACTTCATCAGGTAAAGCCTTTCGGTCTTGGCTGGCAGCGGCGGCTCTTCGAGAGTTTTGAGCTGGTCCTTCTTGGCCAGTTCGACCATTTCCTTTTTGCGGGCTTCCTGCTTGTGCTGGCTCACCATGTAGTAGATGCCGGAAACGAAGATCAGAAGCATCAGGAACCATTTCATGCGGGTATCCTCCTGAAGGAAAGCTGCAGGCGGCCGCCTTTCACGGAGGCCACGGCTATTTCCGAATCGTTCATCCTGCGCCAGCCGGGGCGCGCGTCGGAGGGTTCGCTGGAGAAGACCACGCGGCCTTTCTCCATGCGCCACGCCACCTGGCCGAATTTCCAGCCGGGGGCCAGCAGCGCGGGCTTGTTCTTGCCAGGCCAGTGGCAGAGCACGGTAAGGCTGTCGGGCCCGGCCAGGTACAGGTTGAGGCCGCGGTAGGGCGCCTTGAGCCCGGGGTACTTGCCGCGGCAGGACACCCAGACCGTGCGGATCTCGTCCAGGGCCATCTCCAGCGCCAGCGCCGGGTCGCCGTAGGCGTCTAGCATCTTCACCACCTGCCAGAAAAGGACTTCGGAATCGTTGACGCCTTTCACGCGGGCGGCGTATTTGCCGAGCAGCGAGCGGATCTCGTCCTTGATGAAAAGCGTGCCGTTGTGGCCGAAGAGCAGGCCTTCCCCGGCGAAGGGCTGGGTGTTGCGCGGGCCCACCAGGCGGGCCTTGGGCAGTTTGGCCGGGTTGGAGGCGTCGCGCAAATGCGCCAGCACCACCCGCGCGGGAGCGGCGGCCGCCTTGCGGAAAGCCGGCTTTTCCAGACGCGCCGGGCGCGGGCTTTTGGCCAGCAGCGCCTTGCCGCGGGCGTCGAGGCGGGCTATGCCCCAGCCGTCGTCCTGCGGCCGGGCCGCGACTTCGCCCTGCGCCAGCAGGGAACGCGGCCCCTCACAGAGGAGGTCCGTATGGGCGGCCTTGGCGGCCGAAAGTATGGCGGTGACCCTGCACATCAGAGTTATATTCTAGTCAATTTGTCCCCTGTATTCAAATAGCGCGAAAAATGTTTATATAATTATGGGGCGGTTGATTTTTCAGGAAGAAGGCGGACAATTTTATGGAGAACGAAGAGTTCAAGATAGAGCCGTTGTCGCCGTTGCCGTTGCCGGATGCCCCGGAGCCGGAGGCTTTCGAGCCCGAAGGGCCCGCTCCCGCGGGTTTCAACGAGCGCTTCCTAGCCTACGTGATAGACGCCTTCCCCTTCGTGCTGGGCACCTACCTTTCGCTCAACGCCATGGTAAAAGCCGGCGTCATGGCCTATACGGCCGCCAACGAGTGGCGCTGGAAGCTGCTCTGGATAGCGGCCTACGTGCTTTACGAGACCATCCTTTCCAGCGGCGGCCGCGCCACCGTGGGCAAACTCATCATGGGTATCAGGGTCCGGGCCGCGGACGGAAGCGACCTGTCGCTGCCGCGCGCGCTGGTACGGGCGCTGGGTTACTTCCTCAGTTCCGCCACCCTTAACCTGGGGTACCTGGCCGCCCTGGTGACGCCCGGCAAGCGGGCCCTGCACGACTACGTGGCCGGCAGCAAGGTGATAAGCGTGAAGGAGCGCGGCGAAGTGGCCAACGGGCTGATCCTCGCTTTCTCCTGGGGCATCATGGCCATCCTGGTCGGGTCCTGGCTGAACCAGACGGTGCTGAAGCTTTCCCCCGGAGAGAAGGCCCAGATAGTGGCGGCCCACCGCACCATCTCCAAGCTGGCCAAGCTGGAAGAGATCTATATGCTTCGCGAGGGCCACTATACCAACGAACTGAAAGACCTGGCCGACCTGACGGGCAACGTCAACGCCGTGCGGGCCGAACTCTACAAGACCCTCGAGCCCGGCACCCTCACCTTCATCTCCAACGGCCGCCGGTTCACCATAACTGCCAAGGCCCGCAACTGGCGCAAGACGGAGGTGCAGATCTCCTCCCGCCAGGACGCTCCCAACATGCCGTAAGGGAGCGCCGCAGCGCAAAAAAACCCCGCCTCGCGGCGGGGTTTTTTATTTTGCCGGACGGCCTCGGGGTTATTCCCCCCGGGTCTTCTCGGAGCCGCTCTGGCAGGACATGCAGTAGCGGGCCGACGGGAGCGCCTTGATGCGCTTCTTCTCTATGGTCCGCTTGCAGTGCTCGCAGAGGCCGTAGGTGCCCTTTTCCATCTTACGCAGGGCCGCTTCTATGTCGCCGAGCATCTTGCGCTCGTTGTCGGACAGCTCGAAGAGGATCTCCTTGTCCAGGCTCTGGGTGGCCTGGTCTATGGAGTCGCCCACCTCGGGCTCGCCCATGTCCAGGTTGCGCTTGTCCTCGACGTTCTTGGCGATATCGGTCTTCATCTCGCTGAGCTTGGCGGCTATCTCGGCCACCTCAACCCGGCTCAGCGCGTCCTTGGCGGGAGCCGCTTTGGCCGCCGGCCTGGCAACCGGCTTGGCGGCGCGGCGCGTCGCGGCCTTCACGGCGGTCTTGCCGGGCTTCTTGTTCCCGGCCGCTTTGGCGGCCGGCTTCCTGACTGCTTTTTTTGTTTTTTTCATGATCCGCTCCGTTGCTCCGTGCTAGTGATGGGAAGTGCTGAAAAACATAGGGCGCGCCTCGGTTATGACGGCGCGCGAGGCCTTTATCCGGTCCCTGTAATACTTGGGCAGGACGAAGGCCCCGGTGATGGTTCGCCCGTCGGAATATCTCAGACGGCGCTTAAGCCTGGCCTTCGCGGCCCCGTCGAGCGCGGCGGCTTTAAGCCGCTCCGGGGCCAGCGCGGGGGAATCCGTGCAGTAGATGAAAGTCCAGGGCATGTCGAAAGAAGGAATGAACGTGGAATAGCTGCCCGTGAAGCGGAAAACTTTTTTAAGCGTATTGAAGATGGCCGGGTGCAGGTCGAACTGCAGCGGGGTGCCGGGGCCGGCCTGGATGGTGAAGACGCCGCCGGGGGCGAGCGTCTTTTTCAGGCGGCGGAAGAATTCCACGGTGTAGAGCGAGAAAGCCGGGCCGCCCTCTATGGGGCTGGGCAGGTCGGAATAGATGAGGTCGAACTTCAGCCGCGTGTTCTCCACGAGCTTCCTGGCGTCCTGGGCCAGCAGGCGCAGGCGCGGGTCCGCGAAAGCCCCGCGGTGCCAGTCGCCCAGGTGTTCCCGGGCGAAGCGCAGGATGTTGTAATCTATGTCCGCCATTACCACCTGCCCCATGCCCCGGTCGTTGAGGAGTTCCCTGGCGGTTGCGCCTTCCCCCCCGCCCAGGATCAGGGCCCGGCGGGGGCGCGGATGGGCCAGCAGGGCCGGGCAGACCAGCGACTCGTGGTAGAAGGCCTCGTCGTACTGGCTGGACTGCGTTTCCCCGTCGAGGACCAGGACTTTGCCGAAAGTATGGGTGCGCAGCAGCGTGGCCTGCTGGAAGGCCGTATTGGAGGTTTCCAGCACTTCCAGCGCCTTGTGGGCGTGCAGTTCGCCAGGCGTGAAATATTCCACGAACCAGCGGCCCGGCGGCAGGCCCTTGGCGCCCGGCTTGATCCAGTCGAAGGCCGCGCGCTTCATCGGGCGGCCGCCTTGCGGGCGGGGCGCCGCCTGGCCGGGGCCTTGGGCAGCAGGCCGCGCTCCAGCTTCATCACGCTGAAGTGGGTGGCTTTGAAGAGCTTCTTCACCACTTTGAAAGCTTCCCATGGCCGGGTGGTCTCGCCGCAGGTGAACAGGTCCACCGAGGCGAAATTGTGCTCGGGCCAGGTATGGATGGCGAAATGGGATTCCGCTATGACCACCACGCCGGAAACCCCGTAGGGCTTGAAATGGTGGAAGATGGAATCTATGATAGTGGCCCCGGCCGCCGTGGCGCCCTTGATCATGGCGTCCTGCACGTCGGCCACCGACGACAGCGTATCGGAGCTGCAGCCGTAAAGTTCCAGTATCAGATGTTGTCCGAGGGCTTTCATGGTGTTTTCCGGTCTAACAATCTATATTATTTGCCGGGGGGTGTCAACCGGGGCAAAAAATAGGGCGGGGCGGCTTGGCCGCTCCCGCCCCGGGGGGGCGTTAAGCCCGGGTTATTTGAAGGAGATGCCCTTCATTTTGGTGAAGATGGTGCGGTCCCTGCGCTGGAAGACCGGGCTGCGGAAAGGGAAGTCGAAGGTCAGGGAGATGCGGTGCGTGGTGCCCAGTTCCCCCATCGGCACGAAGGCGTAGTCCAGCGAGAAGAAGTGCAGGGTGGCGCCGAGGCCGAAGGACATGCCCGTCAGGCCGTCGCTCATCTGCTGGGTGTTGAGGCCTGCGCGCACGCAGAAGCGGGTGAGTTCGTTGGGCGTGGTGGCCAGTTCGCCGCCCAGCAGCACGTTGGGCTTGTTCTGCTTGGGGAAGACCACGTCGGTGGAGAACAGCATGTTGCGGAAAGGGTTCACCGCGGCGCCCAGTTTGAAGGTGAGCGGCAGCGGGTTTGATTCCGTGTCGTAGCGCAGCCCGCCGCCTATGTTGGTGGCCGTGACGGCCAGGCGGTACGGGATGTCGCCAAAGTTGTAGGTCATGATGCCGATGTCGCCGGCGTAGCTCTTGGCCGAGCCCACGATCTTGGACTTGATGTACTTGGCGGATACGCCTATGGAAACGTCTATGTCCTTGTCCGAGAACTCCAGGATGGCCTTGCTGTAGGAGAGCGTGAACACCTGGTCGCGCGGCGTGAAGGTGCCGAGCTTGTTGCCGGAGATGTCGGTCTGGTCGATGGAGCCGATGTCGGTGAGGAGCACTGAGCCAGCCAGCACCGAGTCGTAGGAGAGGCGGTGGGCGTAGGCGGCGTACTGGTAGCTGATCTCCTCCAGGTACTGGGCGCGCATGAACACGGCCGAAAGCTTGGGGATCTGCACCAGGCCGGCCGGGTTCCAGTAGATGGCCGAGGCTTCCTCGGCGATGGCGGAGTAGGCGCCGCCCATGGCGGCGGCCCTGGCCCCTACGGGCAGGTTCAGGAAGTCGGCGGTGGTGGTGCCCACCGCCTTGGACGAGAAATAGCGGGGCTCCTCGGCGGCCCGGGCGGCGGCGGCGAGGCAAAGGACCAGCGCGGCGGCGAGCGCCGGGCGGAGAGCTGTCCTGGTATTGAGCCCTTTCATACTTACCTTTCCACCGCCAGCTTAAAGACCTTCTTGCCGGAACTGGAATCTATGACGGCCAGGTAGATACCGCTGGCCACCTGCTCGCCGGCCTTGTTGACGCCGCGCCAGATGATGATGCCGGTATTGTCGGCGGTCCCCTCCCACACCTTGTCGCCTGAGAGGGTGTAGAGGCGCACCTTGGCGGCGGCGGGCATGTTGGCTATGGTCACGAAGCCGTTGCCGCGGTTGGTGCGGAAAGGATTGGGGTAGATCAGCACGTCGCTCAGGCTGGAGGCGGCGTTGCGGACCATCAGCTGGAACACGCTGAAATGGTTGAGGGTCGCGGTGATCTTGCGCGTGCCAGGGTCTATCTTGGTCTCCAGCGGCAGGCACTGGCCCGACACGGGGTTGTAGCGGGCCATGACCAGCTTGGAGGTGTCCGTTATGGTGCACTCGTAGCCGAGCTCGAGCGTCACCGGCACCTGGGGCTGCGCGCCGTTCTCGCTGAACACCGCCACTTCCATGGTGCGGCCGCAGACCGTGTAGCCGCCGCAGGCGCTGGTTACCGACGAGGAAACCGCTATGGAGGTGGCCTCGGGGAAGGACCCGGCCGGAACGGTCAGGGTGATCTCGCGGGTGTTGGGCAGCCAGCCGTGGATGGTGGTCTGGGCCGAGGGCGAGGTAACGCCGCCTATGGAGCCCGCCGGGGCGCCGTTGGGGCCGGCCGTGGTGAAGGCCGGCGGCACGGACTGGGCCCGGGCCGACATCAGGCCTTCGCCGTTACGGGCGGCCACGTCGAAGTAATACGTGGTGGAGGTCAGCAGGCCGCTCATGGTATGCGAATTGCCGGTGAAGAGCTGGTAGAAGGCCAGGTAGGTGGTGTAGGTGTCGGTGAAGCTGCTGGTAGTGCCGCGCACCTCGTAGATGGTCTCCGGGGAATTGGCGTTCTGGTCCCAGGCCAGGGTCACGCCGGACATCTGGATGTCCGCGGGATAAACGTTGACCGGCGGGCGGGCCAGGGTATACTTGGTGCCCATGGAAAGGTCCGCCGACGGGATGCCGTCGCCGTTTATTGCGGCCAACTTGATGTAATACTTGGTGTTGGCGCCCAGTCCGCCAAAGGACTTTGTCTCGCCCACCACTGAAGAAGTGGTGGTTGCCAATTCGTCGAAGTCGCTGGCGGTGGAAATAGCTACTCCGTAGGCGGTCCAGGTGGAATTGCCGTTGGCCAGCCAGTTTATGGTGAAACTGCCGGTTGTAACGTTTATGAACGGGTCGCTGGGGTGAGCCGAAGGCGTCACGGCCAGCGTATACACGGTACTGGGATTGGAGGGCGGGCCGTTGACCGGGCCGTAGCCGGGATTGGTCTTCACGGCCCTGGCCGAGATGACGTATGGCCTGTTGGCTTCAAGCCCCGCCTGCGTGTAGTCGGTGTAGGTGGTGGACCCCACGAAGACCACGGAGCTGGTGCCGCCGGAAACGTCGAACAGCTCGTAATAATCTGCGCCCGTGGAGGAGCTCCAGGCCCAGTTGATGGCCTGGGTGCTCACGGCCGTGCCGGTGAAGTTGTTGATGGCGGCCACCGTGATGGTGGAGGCTATGTTCGCGTAATCGGTCATTATGCCGGCGCCGTTGCGGGCCCGTACGCGGAAATAGTACATCTTGTTGGCTGAAAGGCTGGTCAGCAGCGTGTAGGTGCTGGTGTAGTTGAGGCTGAAAGGGATCGGCGTGGAGATCATTACCGGGTTATTGAAGTTCCCGTCCGCGCACATGGAAAGTTCGAAAGGCGTGGCGGGCGAATTGTTATTCTTCTCCCAACCCAGTAAGGCCGTGGTGAAGCTCGCGTCGTCCACCCGCAGCGCGGTAGGAGTAGAGGCCAGCGTGTAATAAGTGGAGGACTGCGTCATGGGCCCGCCGCCGCCCATGTTGTAGGCCGAGATATTGACGGAGACCTGCGTGTTTGGCTGCAGGCCGGTTTGTGTATAAGAAGCGGTAGCCCCGAAAGATGTCGTTGAGATGAACACTCCGTCGCTGGAGGAGTAAAGGGTGTATCCATCCGCGGAGACCACCGAGCCATTGGCCCAGGTCCAGGTTATTGAACTGGTGCCGAGCACCGAGCCGGTGGCCGAGGACGGCGCGCCGGTGGGGCGTGGGCTGGCGACCTGCACGGGGACGCCGGCGGAGAATTGGCCGTTGGCGGCCACCCGGGCGGTGTACCAGCCATAAGGTATCTCCGGACCCGTTGCCGGCACTACTACTGTTATGGAGGAGACGGTCTTGTCCCAGTCGATGTTGGGGCCGTTATACAGTGTGTACAGCCGTGTGGTCATGTCCAGCAGGAAGCCGCTGGGGCTGTCCACCTGCTGCAGGTAGACGCGCGGGTTATGGAAAGAAGAATTCATGGAGCCCGCGCCGCCGCCGGAGGCTTCGCTGATACTGTGAAAATTGGAGGTGGCGCTCAACAGGGTAAGGCGTGTCCCGCGGTCTATCAGGGCCGTAGCCGTGGACAAGACAGGATTGCGGGCAACGGCCGCGCTGAAACCGTTGCTGTCCGGGTTGTAGCTGAAATAGACCATCTCGGTGCTGTCGAGGTATTGGGCGCCGTCCCAACCGCCTATTACTACTATCATGCCGCTGGACGTGAGTACGGCCGTATGGTTGGAGCGGTTCTCCGTGGTACCCTGGAATTGGAAAGTGCTGAAATCCACGTCGTAGCCTTCCGCGATATAGTGGGCCTCTCCCGAGCGCTCGCCCCCCGTCAGCATAAGCTTGCCGTTGGGCAGCAGGGTGGAGCGGTGGTTTGCTCTTGCCACCAGCATGTCGTTGCCGCCCAATTCGGTAGTGCGCCGCCAGGACGTGCCGCTGAATATTTCCGCCTGAGGGAGAGCTCCCGTGCCATTGGAGCCGCCTGTAACCATTACTCGCCCGTCCAGCAGGAGGTTGGCTGTGTGCGCGTAGCGCCGGACCTGCATGTCATAACCCGGCTCGGACCAGGTGCGCAGATTGCCATCGTAGATCTCCATGGATTTTAAAGGGCCGGTGCCGTTGATGCCGCCGGTCACCATTACGTTCCCGTCCCTGAGCAGGGTGGCGGTATGCTGGGCTCTGCCAGTGGCCATGCTGCCCACGGTGACCCAGACCGTGCTGGTGGTTATGAAAAGTTCGGAAGTGGCGGAATAGCCGTTTATGGTATCTCCGCCGGCCATCAGTACGTTGCCGTCGGGCATCAGGACGGCCGAGTGGTTGGCCCTGGGGTAGGTCATGGAATTGACCGGGATCCATCTGTCGGTGTCGGGATAATAGATCTCGGCCGTGGTTATGGTATGGGTGGATGAACTTATGGTGCCGCCGGCGGCCAGCACGCGGCCGTTTGGCAACAGGGTGGCGGTGTGGCGTGAACGCGGAGAGTTCATGCGGCCGGCCGAGGTCCAAACCTGGGTATTGATGTTGAATAGTTCGCAGGAATCCAGGGTTTCGGTGCCGTCCGCTCCGCCGCAGGTAAGGATCCGGCCGTTTGGCAACAGGGTGCTGGAGTGGAAGGCGCGCTTACGCAGGAGGTTGCCCACATTCGGCCACCCGGAGAGATTCTGCGAAATGAACGCGCCAGCGCCTCTGGACGCGGTAAAGACCTTGTTCGTGCGCAGGCAATCAAAACCGGGGGCGCCCTCCTGGTCGCAGGTGCGTCCGCCAGTTATCAGGACGTCGGCTCCGGGGGTTACCAAGGCGGTATTGTTGAAGATGGGGTAGAGGGTCGGCCCAAATTCCCATGAAGAGCCGGCGGGTGAATATCCCAAATCGTCGGCGAAGATCATTTCCCGGATCACAAAAGAGGAACGATCCACGTTGTATGAGAGCCCATCGATGTTAATAAGGGATGAAGTGTATGACGCCCTGAGGGACAGGCTGGGCACGGAGTCGTTAGCGGTGGTCGCTATGCAGCTGGTAAGGGCCGTTACCGTGGAATTCAGAACGGTGCCTTCGATGTTGGTGAAAGAGACGTTCCCGCTGGCTACTCCCATGCCCGTGACTATGTCGAGGTAAACAGTGCCGCTGGTGAACTGCGTGGTGCCGGTGGTAAGGTTGACGACCCAGAACCCCATATCGTCGCTGATGGAACCGCTGTTGATGGTCACCGAGCCCGAGATCACGCCGCCAATGTAAACCGCCGGCACGTCGAAGGCCAGCGTCATGTCCAAACGGGAGCCCGCGGTGAGAGGCACCGCCGGATTTTGCGGCGGCAGCGGAGTAGGAACGAAACAAAATTGGGAACCGGCTCCAGCCGGCGTCGGTCTCGCTGTTACCTGTTGCGGTGAGAATACCACCCTGCCTGTAGGGGGTGTCCCTCCGAGAGCGGTTCCAAGGGTAAGTATGTCGCGGAATTCTCCGGGGGCAAGGCCCGCGGTGACGCCTACGGCTGAGCCGTCTGCCCGTACGGTGGCGTAGCCCAAGTAGGCGGACGCGTTAGAAGCCGTGATGGAGGGGGTGGCCGCTATCGAGGGCCTTGAAAGGAAGATATCGGCGTCTACCAGCCGGCCACTGACGCTCCTGGAAAGGTTCAGTTCTCCTAAGAACTGCAACATGCTGGTGGAGTTGATGGTCGCCGTGGTTATATCGGTCTTGGTGAGGTTTAATTGCCCGGATTGTACCACCAAGGATGGACTGAAGTAGGTCGGCGGAATATTGCCGTAGCCTCCGTACATGTGCATCCTTCCGTCTCCGGTGAGTGCTGCTGCATGTTTGGAGTTCCTGTACGGCATGACCAGGTAATCGGTCCCGCTGATCGGCACCCTGCCGCCGTAAGAGTCAAAGATCTCCGCGCTTTCCAAATAACCTTTGCTTCCGGGGGTGTGGCCTGCAGCGGCGCCCTCCGGGGTCCTGTACCAGTACTCTTCCGGGGAATCTATCTTGTTGACGCCGTTGTAGCCGCCGGAGATCATGATGGAACCGTTATTAAGCACCACGGCTGAGTGGTCGGTGCGGCCGGTGTTCAGGGCTGTTACCGGCTGCCATTGGTTGTTGGTCGGATCATAGATCTCGTTGGTGGACAGGTAGGTCCAGGTAGTGTTGGCTACGTCCCACCTTCGGCCGCCTGAAACGAACACCCTCCCCCCCGCTATGGCGCTGGCCGAGTGCCCTATGCGCTCGCTGGACATGGGTTGCACGGCCGCGAAAGTGCCGGCCAAAGGGTTGCTGACGTTCGGGGAGTAGATCTCGCAGGAATCGGTGATGGTCTGGATGCCGGCGACGTTGGTCTGGCCGCCGCAGATGAGGACCTTGCCGGAGTTGGCGCCCTTGCTGATCAGAGTGGCGGTGTGGCCGCCCCTGCGAGTGGTCATGGCGTTCCCAAGATCTGTCCACGCGCCGGTCTTGGCGTTGTAGAGCGAAGCCTGCTGCACCGGTACGCCGGCGTTGAAGCCGCCGGCCACCAGCACCACGCCGTTGCCCATCAGGGTGGCGGTGTGGGAGGCCACGGAGATTATCATGCCGGAGGCGGAGCCGAAGCCGAAAGCCGCCGCCGAGGTGAAGTATATCTCGTCCGAGTTTGTGGGGACGTTTGCGGCACCGGTTACGCCGCCTGTCACAAGGATGTTGCCGTCGGGCAGCAGGGTGGTGGTGTGGCCGTGGCGGCCGGTATTGAGAGCGAACGCGCTCTGCGCGCTCAGGGAGAGCGGCAGTGCGATAAAAAGGAAAACCTTTCTGAAAGTCATAGTAGCGCCCAAGATAGTCTACAGGAAACCTGTTACAACTTTGTTACGGTTCGGTTAAAAAGACCTAGTTGACGTCCACCAGCGAGTCGCCGGTAGGCGCCTTGGGTTTACCCGGGTCCAGTTTCTTCTTCCCGTCCACGTTGAAGTGGTAGGGATAGGTGCCGGGCAGGATGTAGATCTCGGCTTTCCAGACGCCGTTCTTCTTGGTCATGGCCTTGTCTTTCCAGGAGGTGAAGCTGCCGGCGATCTTCACGGACTTGGCCTTGGCGTCCTTGTACTCGAAAACGGTCTTTACAGCCTTGATCCGGCCGTCGTCGGCTTCTTCTTTTTCCTTGGCCGGCGCGGCGGCCGCGGTCTCTTTAACCTCTTCGGGGGCCTTGGCCTCCTCCACGGTTTCCCCCGCCGGCTGGTCGGCCGGGACGGGCACGGGGCGGACCTCTATGGTATCCCCCGACATATGCAGCGACAGCCGCTCATAAATGGAGAAGCCGGCAAAAGCCATTACCGCCAGGCTGGTGATCGCCGCAACAGCCCAGAATGTTTTTGATTTCGTCATTTCTTGATAAATCCCCAAAATTCTTCTGCGGTTCTTAAAACTCTGATAGTGAGCGTTAGCGAACTCTTAAACCTCTGATAGCGGGTGACATGCGAGCGTCAGCGAGCTGCAGTCATAAGGAAATTCCCATCACCCGCTTTCGCTAGCCCTACAATTTAACCGACCCCACGAACGGATACGAATAGTTTTTTTAAAAAGAGCGAAAGCGGGTGATGGGAATCGAACCCACGTCTAATGCTTGGGAAGCACTCGTTCTACCATTGAACTACACCCGCGAAAGCCCAAAAAACTCACGACCCGTAAATTCTACTTAAAAGTATTTTAGAATTCAACAATAATATTATTATCTCTTTATAAGGTTCAGGAACTCCCCGCGCACCTTGCTGTCTGTGCGGAAAGTTCCCAGCATGGAGCTGGTAGTGGCGAAAGAGGTTTCGTTCTTTACCCCCCGCATGCTCACGCAGAGATGCTCGGCCTCCATGACCACGCCCACCCCGCGGGGTTTGAGCACTTTGTAGAGCGTGTCGGCGATCTCCTCGGTGAGGCGTTCCTGCACCTGCAGGCGCCGCGCGAAGGTCTCCACGAGGCGCGGGATCTTGGAGAGGCCCACTATGCGGCCGTTGGGGATATAGGCGATGTGCGCTTTGCCGAAGAAGGGCAGCATGTGGTGCTCGCAGAGCGAGTAGAAGGCGATGTCCTTCACTATCACCATCTCGCGGTAGTCCGCTTTAAAGAAGGCGTTGTTGAAGACCTTGTTCATGTCGGCCCCGTAGCCGGAGGTTATCTCGCGCAGGGCGCGGGCCACGCGCATGGGCGTTTTTTTGAGGCCCTCGCGCGCGGGGTTCTCACCCAGCGCTTTCAAAATTTGGAGCGTGGCGGTTTCAAGCGGGTCTTTCATGCTTAAATTTTACAAAAAAATCCCCCGCCGTTTCGGGCGGGGGAGTTTTTTCGCGCGCGCGGGAGGCGTTATTTGGCGGCGATATAGAGCCACTTGCTGGTGGCGTTGAGGCCGCGGGAGGCGGCGCGCAGTTCCCTGGCGTCGGCGGCCAGCGCGTCCATGGCCTTCTGCTCCTCGAGGATCTGGGCTATTTTTTTGCCTTTGACTTTTTTGCCGCCTTTCCTGGACGAGACCGCGTCGCGCATGGCGGCGCGCTTCTTGTTCTTGGCGGCCATCAGCGCCACCAGCGCGCCCACCCGGCCCGCCTTGCGGTTGACCTTGCGGCTGTAGCTGAAGATGGTGTTGATGTACCTGGCGTTGGGCGAACCGGGCTGCACGGCGTGGAACTCGGCTTTGTTGCGCGAGGCTACGTAGCGGAGGTTGTTGGAGATCATCTTGAGGCTCAGGCCCATGGCCGACAGGTCGTGAGCGCTCATGCGGCCGTTGGAGGCGTCTATGGTCTCGAGCGCTTCGTCGAGATATTCGTCCTGGCGCACGAGCTTGAAAAGGATGTCCTTGAATTCGCGGGCTTTAGGGTCTTCCTGTTTTACTTCGGCGGCGGGGGTGCCGGGGAGCGCGGGCTCCTGCACGCCGGCGAAAGCCAGCCCCAGACCGGTCGCGAAAACCAGCACGGCCGAAAGCGCGAAGTTCTTGTTCATATAAGGTTAGCCTCCTGCTACTCTATATAGTCTACCTTTATCCTCCGCTCCCCGCCCGGGCCCGCGGGGGCGGTTTTGGGAAATAAAAAGGCCCATACGCGTATGGGCCTTTAGGGTAAAAACGCAGACCGGGTTCAGCGCATGCCTTTCAGCGCCTTCAGGGCCTGCTCCCTGGTCTTCACCTTCCCCTCGAACTGCAGCAGTCGCACCTTGTCGAGCAGCTCGCCCACCCGCGGGCCTTCGGGCAGCTTCAGGGCGCGGATCACGTCGTTGCCGTCCACCAGGCGGGTGGCCGCCAGCTTGAGGGTTTTCTTCACGTAAGTTTTCAGCAGCAGGCTCAGCACCTGCATGTAGCGCAGGGTCTTCACCGGGGAATTGTAAGGCAGCCCGGGCTTGAGCGGGGCCGGAGCGTCGTGCAGCTTCTTTCTGAATTTTTTCAGCTGCTCGGAGGAAACGTAGCTGGCGTGGTCGGCCCAGCTCAGGGCCAGCAGGGGTACCGTGTAGTCGCCCATGGTGCGGAAGAAGCGGAACATGGCCCTGTCCGAGATCGCGTCGTTGGCGGCCAGGTTGCCGGGGCGCAGGTGCGCCCCTATGACCCTGGAGACCAGGCGGATCTCCTCGCGGGGAAAGCGCAGGTCTTCCATTACCTTCTCCGCCATCCCGGCCCCGAACTCCTCGTGGCCGAAGAAGCGCAGCCGGCCTTTTATCATGGCGGCCTTGGGCGGCTTGGCTATGTCGTGCAGCAGCGCCGCGAACTTGAGCAGGCGCGGCTGGGGCAGCAACGGGAGGAGTTTTTTCGCCTCGGGCAGCCAGCCGGCAAGATCGCCGAACAGGTCGTCCACCCTTTCCACTACCTGCAGGGTATGCTTCAGGACCCCGCCTCTGCCGTAATAGTTCACGGCGCAGCCTTCCTGGGCGGCCAGGTCGGGGAAGACGGCGGTCAGCAGGCCGTACTTGTGCATCAGCGCGAGCCACCGGCAGGACTCGGGGCTTTCCAGGAGGCGCATGAGCTCTTCGCGCACCCGCTCGGGGGCGGGCCGCCTGATCAGGGCGGCGTGTTTCTTTATGGCCTTCAGGGCGGCCGGCGAGATCTCCAGGTCCAGCGCCGAGGCTATGCGGAAAGCGCGCAGCAGCCGCACCGGGTCCTTGGTGAAAACGTCGGAAGCAACGGTCCTGAGGCGCTTCGCCGCCAGGTCTTTCATTCCCCCGAAGGGGTCCTGCAGCGCGGCGCGCGCCGGCTTGAAAGTGAAATCCCCGGTTTTCCTGTCCGCTTTGAAGTCGTCCCCGGGCGAGAGGCGGCAGGCTATGGCGTTCACTGTGAAATCCCTGCGGGCCAGGTCGCTGGCCAGGGTGCCGCCCACGAAAGGCATGATGTCCAGCTGGAAGGAGGGTTTGGCGCGGGCCGAGAGGCGCCAGACCTGGGTCTCCTCGTCGAGCAGGAAGCAGGCCGCGTCCAGGACGCGGGCAAGGCGTTCCACCTTCCGGGAGAAATCCGCGGAAGGCGGTACGGCCAGGTCTATGTCCTTGAAGGGGCGTTTGAGCAGGGCGTCGCGCAGGGCGCCGCCTACCAGCCAGGTTTCGGGAAAAACGCCGAGGATGCTTGCCGCGAGTTTCATGCGAAGGGGCCTTACTGCCGCCGACGGGGCGGCTTCAATGGCGCGTGTGCGCCGGTTTCTCGTGAGCGTGGGCGTGGACGGGAGCGGCCGCCGCCGCCCTCTTCTCCAGTTCCTTGCGCAGCAGCTCGCGCTTGAGCACCTTCTGCAGGGCGTTCTTGGGCAGGGCGCTGACTATCTCCACGTCGCGGGGGCGCTTGTAGGCGTCGAAATTGGCCTTTATGAACTGCATGATCTCGGCCTTCTCCAGGGCGGTGTCGGGTTTGGCCACCACGAAGCACTTCATGGTCTCGTTGCCGCTGCCGTCCGGGATGCCGATCACGGCGTTCTCCAGCACCTTGGGGTGCGTGCAGATGGTGTGCTCTATCTGCGCCGGGAAGACCTTGAGTCCCTTTACTATGACCATGTCCTTCTTGCGGTCGCGGATGAACAGGAAGCCGTCGGAATCCAGCACGCCGATGTCGCCGGTCTTGAGCCAGCCGTCCTGGGTGAACAGTTCCCTGGTGGCCTGGTCGTTGCCGTGGTAGCCCCGGGTGATGTTGGGGCCCATCACGCAGATCTCCCCCTCCTCGCCGTGCTTGAGGTGGGCGCCGGTCTCGTCCACTATGCGGATCTTCACGCCGGGGATGGCGCGGCCCACCGAGCCGTGCTTGCGGCCCTTGGGCGGGTTGATGGTGACCACCGGGCTGGTCTCGGTGAGGCCGTAGCCTTCGAGGATGTGCAGGCCGAAGGCCTTGTGGAAGTGGTCGGTGATGGTCTTGTTGAGCGGCGCGGCGCCGGACAGGCAGAAGCGCACCTTGCGCAGGCTCCAGAACTTCAGGAAGAACTTCTTGAGGCCGCGTGCTTCCTTGGCCAGCACACCGTAGATCTGCGGCACGGCTATCATGATGGTGACGCCTTCGCGGCCCATGGCCTGCAGCCAGGGCTTGGGCGGCGTGATGCTCTTCACTATCATGGTCTTGCAGCCCATCAGGATGGGCGCTATCACGTTGCCGGTCCACGAGAAGGTGTGGAACATGGGCAGCAGCGCCATGAAGACGTCCTTCTTGGTGGGGTCTATGACGGAAATGGCCGACTTGGCGTTCTCGGCCATGTTATGGTGCGTCAGGAGCACGCCCTTGGGGTGGCCGGTGGTGCCGGAGGTGTAGAGGATGGACGCCAGGTCGTGCTCGTCGGCGGCCGGTTTCTGGGTCTGCGGATGGTAATGGGCGTGCTTGAGGTACTGCCAGAAATCCACCACGCCGTCGAGGCCGCAGAAGTCGGCGGAGACGATGAACTTGAGCCCGGGCAGGTTCTTCTTGACCGAGATGTAGTTCTTCACGAACTCCTTCTCCGTAACCACGCCCTTGCAGGAGGAATTCTCCAGGATGTAGGAGATCTCCTCGCCTTTGGAGACCAGGTAGTTGATCGGCACGGCCACCGCGCCTATCTTGGCCATGGCGAAGTAGGAAATGATGAATTCGGGGGAGTTGCGCAGCACTATGGCCGCGCGGTCGCCTTTGCGCAGGCCCAGCTGCCAGAACATGTCCGCGGCCCGGTCCACCGAGAACAGGACCTCGTGCCAGGACATGCGCTTGTCGCCGGTCACGTAGGCCGTCTCCTCAGGGTTCCTTTCGGCCGTCCTGGCCAGGCATGAGTAAAGGTCTTTAGGTTCGGTCATATTCCCATATTGTAGATAATTAACAAGGGAATATTAAAGGCCCTGTAACAAAGGTAACGCGGGGGTCGGCGTGCCAGGGGGGCAGGATCGCAAAAACGGCGTCGGCCACACCGTGGCCGCGCCTGCCGCCCTCAGGCTTGAACGCTGAATTGTGTCGCGTGCGTTGCGCGCTCCACCCGGCGCTTACGCAAGCCTCGCCTTCCGGGGGGCTTTTGCTAACCCTGCCCCCCCGTCACGCCTTCGGGTTGCTTATTCCCGGCCGGCTTCTTTTACCTGGATATAGCGCTTGGCCAGCAGCAGGCCCACCGGGGTCAGCATGGCCATGCCCGCCACTATCACCCAGATCATCTGGGAGTTGCGCGGCCCCTCGGCCGGGCAGTAGGCCGCCAGCAGGTAGCCCGAGAGGCCGCCCGCGAAGAACTTGGCGAAGAAGTACGGCAGCATGGAGAGCGCCATGTAGGACCCTTCCTGCCCCTTGGGCGCTATGGCCGCGGGGTACTCGTACAGCCGGGGCGAGTAGAAAGATTCTCCCACCGAATAGATTATGACGCACAGCACTATGGCCGCGTAAAGCGGGTGCAGCGGGGCCGGCAGGTCGAGCCACCAGGAGATGGCCGCGCCGAAGGGTCCGTCGGCCAGGCCCTGGAACATGGCCGGCGGCAGCGCCATCAGGAAGATGGACAGCGCCGCTATGGTGGTGCCGATGATCACCGACTTGTAGGCCGTGAACTTCTGCGTCAGCGCCCCCACCACCGGGGCCAGGACTATCACCACCACGGCGTTCAGGAAGCCGAACAGCCGCGCGAAGGGAGCGCCTTCGCCCAGCTCGCGGATGACCACCTTCGGGAAAGTGTAGTAGAAGTGGTAGAGCACCAGCTTCACGAACACCACGAAGCCGAAGAAGGCCAGGAAGCGGTAGAAGGTCGGCTGCGTCCACAGCGAGCCGAAGATGCGCCACCAGTCCTTCATGGCGTCCCGGCTCGAGAGCCAGGCCGCGCCCAGGAAAGACTCGCCCTGGTACTTGGTGACGGCCGGGGTTATCTTCACGCCCTCGTCGGTGGCCTCTATGCCTTCGCGCATGGCGAACCAGGTCAGGATGAGGTTGGGCAGCGTGCACAGCATGCCCAGCAGGATGATGCTCTGGTAGGTGCTGATCTCTACGCCCACGAAAGGCACCGTGAAGTGCCCGTATTCGCCCAGGCCGCCGCGCACCTTATCCACCACGTAGCTCGCTATGGCGAAGCCCACGTTCATCATGGAGTAGTAGAGCGAGAAGGCGATGGAGCGCTGCTTGGTAGTGGTGAAGCGGCGGACGGCGGCGACCATCACAGGTGTCTGCAGGGCTTCGCCGAGCGCCAGCGGGAAGAGGCCGAACGGCACCGCGATGTATTGCGCGGCGAAGAAGGCCATGACCAGGCGGGCCAGGGCCGCCAGCCCGAAGCCGGCGATGAGCGATTTCCTGATGCCCACCGCGTCTACGAGCGAGCCGACCATCACGGTAAAGGCGGTCATGATGATGGACCAGCTGCCTATCACCCAGCCGGCGCTCTTATCGGAGAGGCGCAGGTCGGAGGAGAGCCACAGCACCAGCACGGAATTGACCAGGCTGTAGGCCAGGATGGTCATGATCTTGGTACCGAAGATGATCCAGAGTTCCCTGAGCGAGCCTTTGAGGACCGTGAATTTACTTATGAAGGAGGTCTCGGCGGTTTCAGTCATGTTTGTGTTCTCCCTTGGATGCGGCGATAATACCGAAATGGCTAAAAAACAGCAGGGCCGCGGCGGCCAGCGTGAACAGGAAGCAGAGCGGGGCCAGCGTCCAGCCGAAGCGGGTGTAGAAAGTCCCGCCTTTCCCGGCGTAGGCGGTGGCCACCAGGGCGCCTTCGGTGCCCGGGGCCAGCTCGGCCCGCGTGAAGCCCAGCCGGTCTATCACCTGCGACCAGCCCGAAGATGCCGCGCGCACCAGCCACAGGCCGGATTCCACGGCGCGGGCCGCCGACATGTCGGAATGCTGGCGGTGCTGCACCTTCCCCCACTCGGCGGGGTCCAGCGTCGGGGTGATGAGCAGGCGGGCGCCTTGTGCGGCCATGCGCCGGGAGCCGCCTTCGAAAGCCAGGTCGTAGCAGATCTGCGGGCCCATGTCGCCCAGCGCGGTCCTGACCGGCACGGGGGCGCGGTTGCGCGGGAGGCCGGCTTCCACGAACTGCACCGGCTGCATCTTATCGTAGCGGCCTTCGGGCCGCTTGTCGCGGCCCAGGAAAAGGATGTAGTTAGCGCGCTTCAGGCCGCGCGCCGGCTCCGCCCGCACCGCCACGCCCAGGGCGGCGGCCGCTTTGGACGGCTTCAGTTTCAGGCGCAGGTGCTCCAGGAAGGCCTTCTCCCCCGCCGGGTCCGAAGGCATGTAGAAGGAATACTCCGGCCAGACCAGCAGGTCGGCCTCGCGCGCCTCCGGGGCCAGGCTGAACTTCACCAGCCGGTCCAGAGGGGCGTTCTCGGCCTGCACCAGCGCCACCTTGAGCGGTTCGCCGTGCTCCGGCAGTACGGTCTCCAGGCGGTGCCGGCCCCAGGCCACGGCCAGTACCAGGGCGGCCGCGGCTAGCGCGCCGGGCAGCAGGCCGCGGCGGCGCAGGGCCAGCGCCCAGGCGGCGCCGGCCGAGACCATGAAAGCGGAGAGGCCGTGCACTCCCCAGACGGAGAGGGTCTGGAAAATGGCCGGGTTATAGGTCTGGCTGTAGCCCAGCGCCAGCCACGGACAGCGCAGCGGCCACAGCTCTGAACGGAAATATTCCACGCCGGCCCAGCAGGCGCCGGCGGCCAGCGCCCAGGCGAAAGCCTTGAGACGGGGCCGGTGCTCCCAGCCCAGGTCCCACAGGGCGCGCATGAGGCCGGCGTGCAGCGCCAGCCAGAAGGCGAAGACCAGCCAGAAGACGATGGCCAGGTAATGCACCACGTTGGCCATCCAGATCAGGGCGGTTATGTAGAAAGCGAGCCCCGCGGCCCAGCCCCGACGGGCGGCCGCCCAGGGCCCGCGGCTGGCCAGCACCGCGTAGAAGAGCGGCACCAGCGACGGCCAGGCCAGCCACCCGTAGCCCCAGGGGGCGAAGGACGCGGCCAGGCCGTAACCCGAGAGGACGGCCAGGAAGTAATGGAAGAAGCGCAGTTCGGTCATTTTTTCAGGCAGGTGAAGAGCAGGCTGGAAGGCGTGAGCTCGCTGGCGGCCGGCTCCGTGAAGCCGGCCTTCTTGAGCAGCACCTGGAGTTCGTCTTCGGAGAGGCGCTCTTTGACGGGAGGGCCCGCCGGGGTTTCGGCCTTTTTCCACTCTATGATGGAAAGTTTCGTTCCGGGCTTGAGCGCGGCGGCGAGCGCGGCCAGGAAACTTTTCTTGTCGTCCACCTCGTGCAGGACGTTGGCCAGCAGGGCCAGCGTGTAGTCGGCGGCGGGAACTTCCAGTTTGCCTATCCTGGTCTGGAAGGTCTGGATATTGAAGATGCCGGTGGAAGCGGTCTTGGAGCGCAGTTCCGCCAGCATCACGCCGGAGGCGTCCACGGCGTAAACCATGCCGCGCGGGCCTACCATGCGGGAAGCCGGGATAGCGAAGTAGCCCATGCCGCAGCCCAGGTCCAGTATCACGTCGCCGGGCTTGATGCCGGCCTTCACCAGCGTCTCCTCGGGCGGCATGGCCTCGCGGCGCTGCGGGTTGTCGAGCTTGTGGCGGTCTTCAGGGTCGAAGATATGGGGCATTACGCGGCCTTCCTGTGTTTTTTCCTGGCTACCAGGTACAGCGCTACGGCGATGCCGAGGTAGAGCGCGGTGGAGAGCACCGCCTCGAAAGCGAAGCTGCCGGCCCACGGGTCGCGCAGTTTCAGCGCGTCGTTCCATTTGAGCACTATGATGCCGGCTATGCCTATGCCCATGAGCGCGTCGCCGGCTATCAGGCCGGAGGCGAACAGCGAGCCGGGGTCGTGCTCCTCTTCGGGCGCGCCGCCGGCCTTGCGCGAGACGAACCAGGCTATGAGGCCGCCCAGCAGGATCATGGGCCAGTTGGTGATGGGCAGGTACAGGCCGATGGAGAAAGCGAGCGCCGAGACGCCGGCGAGCTCGCAGACCAGACCTATGGCGCCGCCCAGGCCGAGCAGCAGCCACGGCAGGGAGCCGCCGGTGGCGCCCTCCACTAACTTCGCCATGAGCTGGGCCTGCGGGGCTTCCAGCGGATTGGGATGCTCCGGCGTGGGCGCGCCCAGACCGAAGGCCATGTAGAGCAGCAGCAGGATGAAGCCGGAGCGCACGGCCGAGACCAGCGCGCCGGAGATCTGCGCCAGCTGCACCTTCCAGGGCGTGGCGCCTATGAGGGCGGCGGTCTTGAGGTCCTGCGACAGGTCGCCCGAAACGGAGATGGCGATGCACACCACGGCGCCGGCCATGATGGCCGCCACCTTGGCGGTCTCCTTGTCGTGGCCGATGAAGACGAAGATGAGCGTGAGCGACAGCAGGGCGGTGATGGTCATGCCGGACACCGGCTGGTTGGTGGTGCCGATGAGGCCCACCATGCGCGCGCTGACCGCCACGAAGAACATGCAGAACACCACCACTATCAGGGCTTCCACGAAGGTGAGGTCGAACATAGGGACCAGCCAGAGGAGCAGGAACATCGCGACCACCCCGGCGAGCACCATGGGCAGCGGGGTGTCCTGTTCGATGCGCAGGAACTTGTGGCAGGCCTTGGCCGAGCCGCGGGCTATGGCCCAGAAGCAGAAGCCGAGAATGAGCGCCCCGGCGGAGCCGGCCAGGAAAACGCGCGTGATCACGCCGGCGAACAGCTGCAGCACCGGGTCCCAGCTGGCGGGCCCGAGGTGCCAGGGGATCTCGAAGGCGAAAATACCGATGATGGCGCCCAGGATGCCGCCGGCCCAGACGATGTAGTTGTTCTCGAAATCCTTCTCGCAGGCCGCCTGCGCGCCCTGCTTCTCCCCCGCCCTTACCGTGAGGGCCGCCACGCTGCCCTTCACCGAGGAGATGATGTCCGGCAGCGAGCGGATGACACTGATAAGGCCGCCGAAGGCCACGCCGCCGGCGCCGATGTATTTTACATAGGTGCCGCGGATGTCGGCGGTGGTCATGTCGGCTATGGGGATGGTGCCGGGCGAGACTATGTTGGCGCCGCCGAAAGCGTTGATGGCCGGGATGAGCACCCAGTAGCCGAAGGCGCCGCCGGCGAACATCACCGCGGCTATGCGTAACCCGACGAGGTAGCCCACGCCCAGGAAGAGCGGCGAGATCTCGTAGCCGAACCCCGCCTTGTTGAGCGAGGCGAAGCTCCAGGAGATCGTGTCGCGGAACAGCAGGAAGCCGCTCATGACGAATTTGAACAGGCCGCCCGTGAGCATGCCGGCGAAGACGGGCTTGGCGGAGGCGCCGCCCTGGTCGCCGGCTATGAGCACCTTGGCGCAGGCGCTGCCTTCGGGGAAGGGCAGGTTCTTGTGCTCCTTCACCATGAGCGAGTGGCGCAGCGGGATCATCATCAGCAGGCCCAGGATGCCGCCGGTGAGGCCCAGCAGGAAGACCATGGAGTTGGTGATCTTGCCGCCCATGAAGAAGATGGCCGGCACGGTGAAGATGATGGCGGCGGCGAGCGACTCGCCGATGGAGGCGAAGGCGTGCACGGCGTTGTTCTCCAGGATGGTGGCGGTGCGGCCGAAGAACTTGGGCAGGATGATGCGCAGCACCGTCATGGAGATGATGGCCGACGGGATGGAGGCCGACACGGTCATGCCGATCTTCAGACCCAGGTAGGCGTTGGCTGCGTTGAAGACCACTGAGAGGATGAAGCCCAGTATGACGGCCTGGAAGGTGAATTCGGGAATGCTCTTGCCCGTGTCCACATAAGGCTTGAACTGGTATTCGCTCAGGGCTCCGCTTTTTTTCTGTTCCATAGGTCCTTAGTTCTTAGAGTTGCCGGTCCTGGTCCAGCCTTCTATCACTTTCAGCGTGAGGCGGGCGCAGGCGAAGAAATCCTTGAGGTCCAGGTACTCGTGGGTGGTGTGCACGTCGCGCATGCCGGTGGAGAGGATGGGCGCCTTGATGCCGTGGCCGTAGAGGATGTTGCCGTCGGTGCCGCCACCGGAGGCGGAGGGCTTCATCTTCAGGCCCTCTTCTTTCATGGCGGCGGCTATGAGGGCCAGCACCGGGTTGGCCTTGTCTATGCGGAGGTTCGGGAATTTCTGTTCGAGCAGGAATTCGTAGCGGGGCGTCACCAGGCGGCCGTCGGCGCGGACCTTGATCTTCTTCACCGCTTTCCTGAGGCAGTCTTCCATGTGGCGGGTCTGCTTCTTGAGCTTGGCCGGGTCGTGGGAGCGGGCTTCGCCGGAGAGCTCCACCAGGGGCGGCACTATGTTGATGGCGTTGCCGCCGGAGATGAAGCCGATATTGGCGGTGGTCTCGCTGTCGATGCGGCCCAGCTTCATGCCGGCGATGGCGCTTGAGACCACCTTGATGGCGGAGATGCCCTTTTCCGGGGCCACGCCGGAATGTGCGGCGGCGCCGTACACCTTTATGTCCATCTTGTCGGCGGCGGGGGCGCTGGTGATGACGTGCTCTATGCCCTGTTCGTTGTCGAAGATGAGGCCGTAGCGGGAGCGCAGCTTGGAATAGTCAAGGTACTTGGCGCCCATGAGCGCCATCTCCTCGCTGATGGTGAAAACGGCCTCGATGGGCGGGTGGTGCAGGTGGTTGTCTTCGATGGTCTTGAGGACCTCGAGGATGATGGCTATGCCTGCCTTGCAGTCGGCGCCGAGGATGGTGGTGCCGTCGGAGGAGACGCGGTCCCTGGTGACCACGGGCTTCACGTTGTCGGCGGGGCCCACGGTGTCCATATGGGCGGACAGCAGGAAAGGCTCGCCGGGGATGGTGCCGGGCCAGCGCGCTATGAGGTTGCCGGTCTCGCCGCCTATCTTGCGGCCGGCGTCGTCTATGAAGACTTCGGCGCCCATGAACTTGAGGAGGATGGAGAGGCGGCGGGCGATGGCGCCTTCTTTGCCGGAAAGGGAAGTGATCTTAGCGAGGTCGCAGAACAGCTGGACCATGCGCTTCTCGTTAATGGCCGGTGTCATAGGACTATTATTTAATTTTTCCCGCGCGTTTACAATGATTTGTTAAGGGTCGGACGGGGTATTAGGCCGCTCACCCGGACTGCAGGGAACCGTTGCGCGGTTCCCCCCCGCCCGGGGAAATTATGGCGGGGCCCCCCCTCCCCAACGGGTGCTCGGCCCAATACCCCGCCCGCCCCTTCGCCAGGCACTGCGCCCTAACGCTCACTCCGGGAACGCTCCGGCTCCTTCTCCCCGCACTAAAGCAAAACCGCCGGGGAAGCCCGGCGGTCTAGCGGCTGGCCCAGCTTCTTTATTGCAGTTTATGTTCGGCGGTGAAGAGGCGGGCGAAGTCCTGCGGCTCGCCGGAGCCGAACTCTATGCCGCCTTCGTCGGTCTCCAGGTCGGCCACCAGCTTCTCGCCCTCGTAGAGCTTCACTTTTATGTTCCCCTGGAGGGCCTCGTAGTCGTAGAACTCGCGGCCCTCAGGGGCCATAAACTTGAGCAGCAGGAATTTTTCCCTGGGCGCGTACGCGGAGATGGAGATGCGCTGCCCGTCGCGGTTGCGCGCCAGTACTTCCCACCTGCCGAAATTGATGTCCAGCTTTATGATGTCGCCCTTGCTCGGGCGGAAGGCGTATTCCCTGCCGTTATGGCGCAGGCCTATGCCCATGGCATTGGGCATGTGGAAACTGCCGAGGACTTTCGGCATGCCGCCGCCGGCGGCCAGCGCCGTGCCGGGCGAGCCTTTGAAATGGTTGGAGACCAGCCAGGCCCACCACTTGGGAAATCCCCTGCCCCAGTTGCGGTCCTGGTAGGCGGGGGCGCGGTCGAGACGGTAAGTCTTCCCGGCGTAAACTATGGTGCCGCTCATGCGGGCCGAGGCCTGGGCCGGGAACCAGAAGATATTGGTGATGCCGGGCACGTACATGGTCCAGCCCAGGGCATTGAAGGTCCAGTCCTTCTCCAGCGTCAGGTCCCAGGCGAATTCCCCGCCCTCGGCCAGCGGCAGGCGGCCTTTCAGCGACCGGTCGGTAGCGGCGTTGGCGCCGACTTTCACGAAGGTGGAGGAAGCCGAGGCCAGGAAATCCCGGACCGGAAAGTTCTGCTCGTGGGTCCTGCCCTCCTGGAAGTTGCCGGCGCTGACATAGGCGCGGGAGGCCGGGCGTGACTGCGTTTTGTCCCACGGATTCACCACGCCGTAGCAGAAATAAAAAGCCTGGTCGGTGCCGGGCACGGTAGCCTTGTAATACCACCACTCGTACCAGTCGCCGTTATCGCCTGGGGTCCAGATGAGGTAATTGTAATCGGCCTGCTCCAGGCCCGGCTTGCGGCCGTCGGACGCCGGTCCCGGCACGGCCGGGACCGTTACCGAGGCCGCGGGGCCGAGCTGTTCCAGGGCGGTCGCGGCCGCGGCGGGCGCTGCGAGCGCTGCGAGCGCGGCGGCGCAGGCCAGCGCGTAAAAGGTTCGTCTCAGCATAGGTGAAATTATATTACAAAAGGCGTCGCAATGAGCCAAAGTGATATAATTGGGATCATGAACTTCACGAAAAAGTATTTACTATTGGCGGCCCTCGCGCTGGCCCTCGGCGGCAGCGCCTGTTCCTCCCCCCAGTCCAAGATAGCCCTTAAACGGGCCCACCTGATCTCCCAGCAGGTCTACTACGTGCAGCCTGACCTGTTCAAGACCGCGGAGTTCGCCCCTCCCCCCGCCCCGGAATCGGCCGAACAGGCCGCCGACATCGGCACCATCATGGAGTGGCAGAACAAGCGCACCAAGGCCGACTGCAAGAAGGCCAAGAAAACGGCCAAGGCCACTTACGACTCTTTCTGGGGCGAGAAAAGCCCGTTCCCCGAGCCGCTGCCCGGCGAGGTAGTCGAGTTTTTCGAGCGCATCGCGCTGGACCTGGAAGAGGCCGTTACCAACATGAAGGGCCGCTGGCAGCGTCCCCGCCCGTTCAAGGCCTATCCCGGCCAGGCCGAGCCCTGCATAAAGAAAAGCAGCGGCTATTCCTACCCGAGCGGGCATTCTTCTTTCTCGCGGGTGTTCGCCAACGTGCTCTCCGACATAGCGCCCGGACGCCGCGACGAGTTCTTCGCCAAGGCGGACGAGATAGCCATGGACCGGGTGATAGGCGGCGTGCACTTCCCCACGGACATCGCGGCCGGCAAGCGTTTCGGCGACCTCTACCACGCGGAGCTGCTGAAGTCAGAGGCTTACCGCAAAGATATAGAGAAGATGAAGGCCCTGCTGGTGAAATAAGCGCGGGCCGAATAAAAAAAGAACCGGAGGATTTCCTCCGGTTCTTTTTTGGCCGCGCTTTTCAGCGCCTGCCCCTGCCGCGTCCGCGCCCCCCGCCTCTTCCCCCGTTCCCGCGCTTGCCTTTCTTCCAGTCGGAGAATTTCCAGCGCTCCCGGCCCGCCGCGGGCTGCTGTCCCTGTCCGCCGCCCTGGGGCCTGCTGCCGGCCGCGGGCGCGGGGCGCCCTTCCAGCGAGAGGTCTATCTTGCCTTCCGCGGTATCCACGTTGGCTATCATCACTTTCACTTTCGCGCCGGGCCGCAGGCCGTTCACGCGCAGCAGGCCTTCGGCGCCGGTGTCGCCCAGCATCACGAAGGCGCCGCTGTCTATGACCGTGGTCACCGCGCCGTCCATCACCGAGCCCACCAGTTCCTTGAGCATCTCGGCGCGCATGATGTCCACCGACTTGTGCTCGGCGTCGGAAGCCGCGCGCTCGCGTTCGGAGCAGTGGACGCCGGCTTTCTCGAGAGGCAGCGCGCCGTGGTTCTCTTTTTTGCCGCGCAGCAGCGCCTTGACCGCCCGGTGCGTCATCAGGTCGGGATAGCGCCGGATGGGCGAGGTGAAGTGCGAGTAGAAGCGCGTGGCTATGCCGAAGTGGCCTTCCGACTCCGGGGAATAAACGGCCTGGCGCATGCTGCGCACCATCAGCGAGTTTATCAGGTTGGTGAGCGGGTGTCCCTCGGCCTGGCGGAGCACGTCCTGCAGGGCCTTGGGCGCGTTCTTGCCCTCTATGTGCCCCGCGGTCAGGCCCAGTTCGCCGAGCGCGGCGGAGAGCGCCTTGAGCTTGAGCGGGTCGGGCGAGTCGTGCCGGCGGTGCAGGAAAGGCATCTTGGCGTTGTAGAGTTCGGTGGCCACGGCCTCGTTGGCCAGCAGCATGAACTCCTCTATCAGGCGGTGGCTCTTGAGGCGCGGGCGCAGCGACACGCCCAGCGGCCTGCCGTGCGGGTCGGCGTTTATCTTGTATTCCGGCAGGTTGAAGTCCAGCGCGCCGCGCTGTACTCGCCGGCGGTAGAGCACGTCGGTAAGGGCGCCCATGCGCTGCACGGCCTCGCCTATGCTCTTGTGCACGTCCGGCACCTTGCCGCCCTCCAGGAGGGTCTGCACCTCCTCGTAGGTGAAGCGGCGCCACGAGCGGATCACGGTCTCGGCCAGGCGGCGCTTTACTACCTTGCCGTTGCGGTCTATGTCCATGAAGGCCGACATGGTGAGGCGCTCCTGCCGCGGCACCAGGCTGCAGAGATTGTCCGACAGGGCCGGCGGCAGCATGGGCACCACGCGGTCGGGCAGGTACACGCTGGTGGCCCGGGCGTAGGCTTCCTTGTCCAGCTCGGTGCCGGACTTCACGTAGTTCGCCACGTCGGCTATGTGCACTCCCAGGCGCAGCAGGCCGTTGCCCAGGTCCTCCAGGGAAACGGCGTCGTCGAAATCCTTGGCGTCGGCGCCGTCTATGGTGCAGATCGGCAGGTCGAAAAGGATTTCGCGGCCTTTCCAGGCCGCGGGTTCCAGGCGGGCGCCGAAGGCCGCGGCCTGGTCCAGGACTTCCTTGGGAAAAACTTCGTTGATGCCCCGCGCGCGCAGGATGGAATCTATCCGGGCGCGGATATCGCCGGGGTCGCCGAGTATTTCCGTGACTATGCCGGAAGCGCCGGCGCCGGCCTCGGGCCAGCGCTGCACCTCCAGCACCGCGAAAGCGCCTTCCACCGGGGCCAGCTTGCCGGCGAAGCCGCTGACCAGCGCCGGGGGCGCGTTGCCCTTCTCGGGGAACAGCGCCCAGGTGTTCTTGACCTTCTTGAGGATGCCCACCATGGAACTGTGCGCCCTTTTTACCACGCGCACTATCTCGCCGGCCAGGCGGCCGCTCTTTTCGGGGCGGACCCTGGCCTGCACCCTGTCGCCGTCCATGGCCAGGTCCAGGCCGCGGCCGCGGATGAAAACGTCCTCGACGCCGGGCTTTTCGGAGAGCAGGAAGGCGAAGGTGCCTTTGTGCTGTATCACTCCTTCTACCAGGGCCTCGTGCCCGCCGGCCGCGCCGCGGGTCTCTTTTCTTTTCCAGTGTTTTTTCATTTTATCCTTATCGTGTAAGTTGCCGTATAATTTTAGCCGCGCGCGGGAACCGCTTCAGCAGGCCTTCGCGCGAGCCCAGTTCGAAATCCCGGAAGTCGAAGCCGGGGGCTACCGTGCATCCGACGAGGGACCAGCCGGAGCCGGGTTCCGGGGCCGCCCCGAACCAGCGGCCCGCCGGGACCAGGTGCTGGCAGTTATGGCCCGGGCCGAGCAGGGCGCTCTCGCTTTTACCGTCGGGGCGGATGGCGCTGATCCGCAGCGGTCCGCCGGCGTAGAAATGCCAGAGTTCATCCGACTTGATGCGGTGCAGGCGGGAGATGTCCCCTTCTTCCAGCAGGAAGAGGATGGCCGTGCAGCAGCTGCGCCGGACACGCCGGGAGGGCGCCGGGGCCGAGGACCTGTAGGTCTCGCGGAAGTAGCCGCCCTCCGGGTGCGGTTTCAGGTTGTGCAGGCGGATAAGTTCCCGGGGACCGGTCTTCTTCGCTTTGCCGGCCGTCCCGTTCATCTGAGGGTTTCCCTGCCGTTTATCCTGAGGCTCGTCAGGCGGGCGTAGGCGCCGGCGGGATCTCCCCCGGCGAACCCGCCTATGAAGAATTTCTGCGACGGCGCGTCGGCCGCGGCCGGGGCTTCCACCGAGAACAGCGGCGTGAACTTTTTGCGGTTCATGGCGTACGCCGCCGAGAACACGTTGCCGGAGCGCGCGAAGCGCAGCACCTTGGCGTCCCTGGGGACGGCGAAAGGCTTGCCGCCGGGCAGATAGAAGACCAGCAGGGCGTCGTCGCCGGGTTTGGGCCCGTTCTGGCGCTGGGCCACTATTTTTATGGTCGCGGAGGGGTTGGCTATGGACGGGCGCACGGAATCCCCGCCCACCCAGACGCCGTAGGAGAAGCGCTTCACCTGGCCCGGCGGGATCTTGAAATCCGCTTCCAGGTCTAAGATCCAGTTCTGCCCCATGAGTTCCCTGGAGAGTATAAGCCCGGGAGAGTAGCCGTCCGAGGACATGTCGCGCGTGTCGTCCTGCCGCTCGGTAAGCCGGTAGTAGACGCCGTCGGGCGTCGCTTCGTGCGAGCCGTAGGCGTCGTTCCAGCCGGTCCACGTTTCCCAATCGTCAATGGCGTAGGCGCCCTTCTTGAACATCATGGGATTCAGGCACCCCGCCAGCGCGGCTGCCAGGCACAGCGTTAACGGTAGCAGTTTCTCGGTAAGTTTATTGTTCATCAGAATAACGGCCTTCCGTTCAGTTTAATGTATTCGTATTCGGCGTAAGAACCGGCGGCGGAATACGACTGCCCGCCCAGAACTATCTTTTGCTCCTCCCCTGGAGATATTTTTGCGCCGGTAATCGAGAGGACTTCCCTGTATTCAGTACCGTCCAGGCTGGCCAAAGCTTTAAAGTCGGTCCCGTTCCTTTCAAAACGGAGGTAAGCCTGGTCCTTCGACAGGCTGACCGCGGGGTGTCCTCCCGGAGAGTGAAAAAAACTGAAATCGTCGGTGCCGTATCCTGAGTCGGCTCGGCGGAGCGCGCAGACCGCCAGGGCTTTGGCCTTACTGCCTATGGAAGGGCGGGCGCCGCCGGGACCGATCCAGATGCACATGGAAAACCAGCGACCGGCCGCTACCGGCATGTTATATCTGACTTTCGCCTCCACGGCCCATTTGTCGCCCTTGACACGTCTGGCCAGAAGCAGGCCGGGATAGTAGCCCTCCGGGATCTCCGCGTCGATGTGGTCGTGCTGCCTGGACGTCATGTCATAATACAGTTTGCCACTCTCCAACCGGAAGTTCCCGTAGCGGCCTTCCCAGCCCGGCCATTCTTCCCATCCTGCCGGGATTTTTTTTGAGACGGGCGCGGGTTTCTGGTGGTGAGGGAGGCCGAAGGAGTCATCTTGCGGATCCGTTTTGACGTTAAGGGCCTCCTCCTCGAGATGGACAATAGAACCGGAAATCACGCCGCCTGTCTGCACGTCTATCGTCCTGACATTAAGTTCGAATTTCCCGTTTATGCGTATCAGCGTGCCTGTGACCGCGGCCTGCGCCCCCAGGAGCCTTCCGGCCTGAAGGGCGGTCGCTTCGTCGATAACTCCCGCGGCTGATAACTTGAGTTCCCTGAGACCGGCCTCCAGACGGCTGCGTTCTATGACCTGGAATTCACCGGTGCGCGCCAATTCGGTGGTAAGCCGTTCTGCCACGAGTCTGCCTTCCGGCCTGGTCCTTCCGGAAATATCGGTGAATTCGTAGACGGCTATCTTGCGGCCCGGGATCCGCTCCTTGATGGCGGAGATATCCTCTACCACGCGGTCCAAAGGAGCAGGAAAGACGGCGGCGGGTCCGGCCCCGCGCGGTTTTTTTGAAGCGCAACTTCCCGCTGTCAGGAAGGCGGTTAAAGCCGCGAAGATCAAAAGGCGTTTCGGTCCTGGATTCATTTTTTGCGGCTGTCCAGCCAGATGGTGACGGGTCCGTCGTTAATGATCTCTACTTCCATGTCGGCCGCGAAGATCCCCGTCTTTACCGGTATTCCTTTCGCCCCCAAAACTTTTACGAAATATTCGTAGAGGCGGTTCGCCTCCTGCGGTTTGGCGGCCGCGGTGAAGTCCGGGCGGCGGCCCTTGGAGGCGTCGCCGTAGAGCGTGAACTGGGAGACCACCAGCGCCTCGCCTTTCACGTCCAGCAGGGAGTGGTCGAACTTGCCGTCGGCATTGGAAAAGACGCGCAGGTTGGCGGTCTTTTCGGCCAGGAAGTCCGCGTCGCTTTCGGCGTCGCCCACGCCCACGCCCAGCAGCACCACCAAGCCGCGCCCTATGGCGTGGTCCGCCCCGGCGGTTTTCACCCCGCCCCGCTTGACGCGCTGTATCAGTGCCCGCATACCTATAATTATAAATCATTTACCCGCAGCCGCCTATTGAATAACACGCCGGCCGGTTGTATAATAAGGTTGGGCAGGCGCGCAGCCGAAGCGCCGCCCGGAAAAGGAAAAACTATGGTAACCGGACTCGTGCTAGTTAAACTGATGCCTGGCAAGGAGAAACAGACCCTCCAGAAGCTCAAGGGCCTCAAGAGCGTCGTCCACATGTCAGCGGTGTTCGGCCGCTGGGACCTGGTCCTGGACATGGAGACCGACGACCTGCCCACTCTCTCTAATATCGTAGTGCAGGAGATCCGCGGGATTCCCGGCGTGCTTTCCACGGAAACGCTCGTAACCACGTCCCTCTAGCCCGGCGCCGGCGTCCGGCGCGGAACCTATGAGAAACCTGATCGCCTGCCTGCTGCTGGCCTCGGCCGTCCCGGCCGCCGCGCAGGTCTACCTCGGGGCCGAAGTCGGCCCCGACGCTTTCGCCCGCGGGGACGACTCCCGCATAGACACGTCGGGGGAGGACGCCTTCTCCTGGGCGCTGGCCTCCGAGGTGAGCAGCGCGACGCTGTGCTCCGTGTTCGAGTCCACCGCCCCGGAGCGGGAAGTGCTCAAGTACCTCCGGCAGGGGATCTACAGGCAGGAACTGGCGGCCATGCTGCTGCTGTCGGAAACGACCTCCGTCCCGTTCAAAACTCTGGCCGCTGACCTGGGCAAGGAAGGCGGTTTCAGGGCCCTGGCCAAAAAATATAAAAGCGACGCCATGCGCCTTTTTTCCGAGGGCGGCAGGCTGAAGGCCGCCGCCGAACTGCGCATGCCGCTTTTCCTCGTTTCTGTCTCCACTTTTTCGTCGCTGGCTCCGGAAATTTCTACCCCCGCCGTTCCCGCCTCTCTCACGGGGGAAGATGACTAGGCCCGCCCTCGCTTTTGCGCTGCTGGCGCTGTTCGCGGCCGGCGCGGCTGCCCTCCGCGTACCCGCCGGGGCGCGCGAGGCCCGCGTGCTCCTGCCCGACGGTTTCGCGGTAAAGGCGGAACTGGCGCTGACCCCGGAGGAGCAGGCCCGCGGGCTGATGTTCAGGGAGGCCCTGCCCGAAGGCCGCGGCATGCTGTTCGTCTTCGGCGACCCCGGAGTGAAATCCTTCTGGATGAAGAATACACTGGTGGACCTGGATATGGTCTTCCTCGACGATAAGATGAAGGTGCTCCGGGTATTCCACCGCGTTCCGCGTTCCAGGCCGGACCAGCCGGAGGCAGAGGTGGCGAGGGCTGTCGCCCCCGCCTCGGCGGTACTGGAGCTTCCGGCCGGCTGCGCCCGCGCCCACAAGGCAAACCCCGGTTCGGTCCTGCGCGTTTCCTTCCCCTTTTCCCCTAAACAAAAAAAGAACGGCGGGGCCGCCCCCGCCGTTGCGCCGCGCTGACCTCCGCCTATTTGAAGTAGTAGTAGTAATCCTGGATGCGCGTCAGGCCCTTTGCCGGGAACGGGGCGCAGCTCCTGGCGGACAACTTCACTTCCAGCACCTCCTGGTGCGCCGTGTGATACTCTTCGTCATAGCTCGCCAGCACCTTGAACGCTCCCTTGGGCGCCGCCTCCACGGGGGCGTCCAGCAGCAAGGGCGGGAACTTGGGCCGGGCGTCGTGCACTTTGGCTCCGGTGTTGGCGTTCACCGCAAGATACTGTCCATAATGCGAGTCAGAGAACCTGCGGTTGACCATCTCCGTCGGGGTGAAAGTCACGGCGACCGGGCAGGACTGGCCGGCGGCCACTGACGAACCGGTGCAGCCGTCCCCGGTGATCTTGAACGACAACGGCAGTTTGGAGAGGTCGAGCTTCACGGCGTGCCAGTTATTGCCGCCGGTGTTGGTCACGCGCACGGTTTCACTGAGGCTGCGTCCCTCCGGCACCATGCCGAACTCGGCCTTGTTCACGGTCCCCTGGCCGGAACTGCCCCAGTGCCGGTTCCACCATGAAGTCCATTGGGAGGAGGTCGTTTTGCCTTTGACCTCCATGTAGGTCTGGTAGTAGGACCGGCCGTTGTCGTTGGTCGGGACGTAGAAGGCCGTGATATATTCCCTGGCACCCTGAGGTGAGAACCTGGCCAGGAACGTGCAACTTTTCCCGGGAGCCAAGGTCGAGTTGCTGCAGTTGTCCTTCTCAATGGCGAAAGGGGCGTCGTCATCTATGTTCTCTATCGCCCCCACGGAAAGGGGCAGTTCCCCGATGTTCATCAGGATCGCCATCCTGGTAGCAGTTTCGTAAGTGCGCATGTCCCCGAAATCCAGCGTCCTGGGCCATAGGTAGGCTACCGGCGCCGGCGGAGGGCCGGCCTCGGTCTGGGCCTGTTTCATCCCCCCGGCCGGGTTCATGGAGGACGACGCGCCGCCGCCTCCCTGTGAACCGCCGCTGCCGCCGGAGTTCATGCCGGTACCGCCCGAGCCGTCCTGGCCGCTCCTGGCTGAGCCGTACTCCCCGGCCTCCAGGTGCGAACCGCCGCCGGAGGCCGCCAGGTCGTCGGCCCGCTGCTGCCTGGCCGCCGCGGGGCCGTGCAGCGCCGGGGCCGTGCCGTAGTCCTGGAAATTGGAACCGAACCCGGAGCGCTTGCCGCCCAGGTCTCCTGTCGGGCTGCCGGCGGGCTTAAGCCTGGGCAGCGAGGCCGCGCGGACCCCGGAGGGGCCGGGTTTGCTGCCCAGCCCGGCGGGGTTGTAGATGCGCCGGCCGCCGGGCTGCGGCGTCCCGCCTCCCTGCGCCGCCCCCGCTTCCCCGGCGGGGGCCTCGTAATTTATGTCGTGACGGACCTGCCGCAGAAATTCCTGCATTTCGGCGTTGGTCTTAGGCTTTACCGCGGGTTTGAAGGCGGTGGCTTGCCCGGCGCTGTCGGAAGAGTAATTCCTGTTCACCTGCCGGAACATCTCTATGGAAGAGGCCCGGGGCTGGGCCGGCCTGGCCATGGGGTCGCTGCCTGGCGCGTAGCTGGGGCCGCTGTTGAAGCTCACTTGCGCCTGCCTTTCCGGGGTTTCGGTGTCCTGGGGCGAGCTGCCGGCGAAATAGCCTATGCCCACCGCGAAGGCCGCGGTCACCGCGGCCGCCGGCACCAGGGCCGCCTTCCAGGTAAATTTGGTCTTTACGTCCATAAAAAACCTCCGTGCCGGGCGTTCCCGGCCTTACTAAAGAGTATACACCACGAACTTCGCGGTTTCAAGGCGCGTTCCAGTGCCCGCCCCCGCCCCTTGTGCGGTCCCTCCCCCTTTTATAGTAAAATAAATGCGCATGGGAATCTGGGACAACGCTTTCAAGATCCCGGAGCCCCCTGACCCCACTGACGAGGAAAAGCGGCTCCTGGACGTGCTGGCCGACAAGGTGCGGCGGCGCGGGCTGGGGGATATCGCGGCCTTTGCCGTGGAGAGCACCAGGCCGCTGCATAACCTGGGCGCTCAGGGCGCGATCTTCATCGAGCCGGCCCTGACCCTGCTCTTTAAGAAAGAAGAAGTACAGAAGTATCGGGCCCTGCTGGAGAACGGCAAGGCCATGGCGTATTTTGTCGACCGGCTCAGCGCCGAACCCGCTAAAAAGGAAGACCCAGATGTCAAAAAAAGACCTTGAGATCATCATAGCTACCGACTGCGGCAGCACCACCACTAAGGCCATCCTCATAGAGAAGAAAGGCGATACCTACCGCCAGACCTTCCGCGGCGAGGCCCCCACCACCGTGGAGGCGCCTTTTGAGGACGTCACCAAGGGCGTGCTGAACGCCATCACCGAGGTGGAAGAGCTGTCCGGCCGCAAGATCCTCGACGGCGAAAAGATCATCACCCCCAACAACGGGAATGTCGGCGCCGACATCTACGTTTCCACTTCCTCGGCCGGCGGCGGCCTGCAGATGATGGTGGCCGGGGCCGTGAAGGCCATGACCGGCGAATCGGCCCAGCGCTGCGCGCTCGGCGCCGGCGCCATAGTGATGGACGTTCTGGCCTCCAACGACGGCCGCGCGGACCACGAGAAGATAGAGCGCATCCGCCAGCTGCGCCCCGACATGATGCTCCTTTCCGGCGGCACCGACGGCGGCACCGTGACCCACGTGGTGGAGCTCGCGCAGTTCCTCAAGGCCGCGGACCCCAAGCCGCGCCTGGGCGCCTCCTACAAACTGCCGGTCATCTACGCCGGCAATAACAAGGCCCACGCCCAGATCAAGGCCATCCTGGACGACCGCACCGCGCTCATCATCACCGAGAACCTGCGCCCGAGCCTCGAGCGCGAGAACCTGATGCCCGCGCGCCACAAGATCCACGACATCTTTTTGGAGCACGTGATGCAGCAGGCCCCGGGTTACCCCCGCCTGATGAAGATGGTGGGCGCGCCCATCATGCCCACTCCCGCGGCCGTCGGCACCATGACCGAGAAGTTCGCCAAGGCCAATAACTTCAACGTGCTGGCCGTGGACATCGGCGGCGCCACTACCGACGTGTTCAGCGTGTTCTCCGAAGTCTTTAACCGCACCGTCAGCGCCAACCTCGGCATGAGTTACTCCATCTCCAACGTGATGGCCGAGGCGGGCCTCGCCAACATCCTGCGCTGGCTGCCCTTCGACATCGAGGAGCAGGACCTGCGCAACCGCCTCAAGAACAAGATGATCCGCCCCACCACCATCCCGCAGACGGTGGAGGACCTGCAGATAGAGCACGCGGTATCGCGCGAGGCGCTGCGCCTGGCCTTCGAACAGCACAAGGCGCTGGCCGTGGGCCTGAAGGGCGTGCAGCAGGAGCGCTCCATCTCGGACGCTTTCGACCAGACCTCCTCCGGCCAGAGCCTCATCAACGTGATGAAGCTCGACTACGTGATAGGTTCCGGCGGCATCCTGGCCCATTCCCCCCGCCGCACCCAGTCCATGATGCAGATGATAGACGCCTACCAGCCCGAGGGCATCACCCGCATGGCGGTGGACTCCATCTTCATGATGCCGCACCTCGGCGTGCTGGCGCAGATCAGCGAGAAGGCCGCGCTCGACGTGTTCTACCACGACTGCCTGGTGCGCCTGGGCACCTGCCTCGCGCCCAAGGGCCTCGCCAAGGAAGGCCAGCTGATCATGGAGTGGGAAGTCACCGCTCCCGACGGCAAGAAGCAGGCCGGCCAGCTGCGCTTCGGCGACATCGTGCACGTGCCTTTCGACGCTCCCAAGGCCAGGCTCACGGCCAAACCCCTGAAGGGTTTCGACATGGGCGCGGGCCCCGGCAACAAGGTGGAGGCCGAGATAGAGGGCGGCGTGGTGGGCCTGGTGCTCGACGGCCGCGGCCGGCCCTTCAACCTGGCTAAGGACGCCGGCAAGCGCCGCGACGACCTGAACAAGTGGTACAAGGCCATGGGGATGTACCCCGTCTAGGCCCGGAAGATAATTTCAATTAGGAGATAATTTATGGCTCACGCTTATACGCCCGGTCTCAAGGTAATGCCCTGCACGATGTTCCGCAAGAAGCGCCTGCTGCCCATCCCCGGCAAGGTGCTGGTGGAGGACGGCAAGCAGGTGGACGCCACCGACGTGGTGGCCCAGACCGAGCTGCCCGGCAAGGTGTTCCCCATCAACGTGGCGAACCGCATGTCGGTGGAAGCCGGCGAGATCAAGGACCTGCTGCTCAAGAAAGAGGGCGACCCTGTGAAGAAAGGCGAGATCATCGCCGAGAACAAGCCCTTCATTAAGTGGTTCAAGACCTCCATAGAATCCCCCATAGACGGCACCGTGGACTCTATCTCCCACGTGACCGGGCAGATCATGCTGCGCGAGCCCCCGAAGGTGCTGCCGCTGCAGGCCTACGTGAAAGGCAAGGTGGTGGAAGTGGTCCCCAATTTCGGCGTGACCATAGAGTCCGAAGGCACCTTCATCCAGGGCATCTTCGGCATAGGCGGCGAGACCAACGGCGAGATCCATATGGCGGCGCAGAGCCCCGACGAGGAACTGATGCCTGAGGCCATTACCGAGGCCTGCCGCGGCAAGATCGTGATAGGCGGCAAGCACGCCGGCCTCTCCACCATCAAGCGCGCCGTGGAGATGGGCGTGAAGGCCATCGTGGTGGGCGGCATCCACGACCGCGACCTGCGCCAGCTGCTCGGCTACGACATCGGCGTGGCCGTGACCGGCACCGAGCAGATCGGTCTTTCTCTCATAGTCACCGAGGGCTTCGGCATGATCCCCATGGCCGAGTACACCTTCAAGCTCATGGCTTCGCGCAACGGCGAGCGGGCCTCCGTTTCCGGCGCCACCCAGATCCGCGCCGGCGTGATGCGCCCCGAGATCATAGTCCCCGGCTTCCCCAAGAACGTGACCGAGTGCAAGAAGGACCAGGGCCGCGGCTGGATAGAGCCCGGCGACCCCATCCGTATCATCCGCGAGCCCCACTTCGGAGTGATCGGCACGGTGAAGAGCCTGCCGCCGGAACTCACTGTGATAGGCAGCGAGTCCCACGCGCGCGTGCTGGAAGTGACACTGGCCGGCGGCGAGGTCATAGTGGTTCCCCGGGCCAACATCGAAGTGCTGGAAAAATAGTCCCGGGAAAGAAAGCGGCCGGCGTGCGGCATTCCGCCCACCGGCCGCTTTTGTTTAATGGCGAAAAAACATAAAAAACACGTACCGCACCCGCCGGCTGTCCCGCCGGAAACGCCGCGCTTCCCCGGCTGGCTGGCCTGGGGCGCCTTCCTGCTTTGGGGCGGCTGGGTCTTCAAGACCTATCTCGACCGCTTTCCCCCCGACCTGAATTCCCTTTTCGTCCTGCTCTCCCCAGGCCAGTATTTCACCGCCGGCTTTTTCAAGGCCGTTCCGGGCCACCTGGCGGTTTTGCTCAGCGCCCTGTTCTTCGTTATAGCCTGCGCCGCCTTCGGCTCTTTCCTGCTGCGGTCCGTCTTTAAGCCGGGCCGCCTGTCGCCCTGCGAGGACGCGGCGCTGTCCGCCGCCCTCGGCCTGGGCGTGATCGGCCACCTGGTGCTGGGCCTGGCCGCGGCGGGCCTGCTCTCCAAAGGCCCGGTGCGGCTGCTGGTCGCCGCCGCTTTCGCCGTAGGCGTCTTCTCCCGACGGTATTTCCCGGAACCCGAAGCGGAAGCGGAGCCCGCCTTCAAGCCGGGGCTCACGGACCTGCTGGCCCTGGCCCTGCTGGCCGCGGCCCTGCTGCTCAACCTGGCAGGCAGCCTCAGCCCCGAGATCTTCTACGATTCCCTGGTCTATCACCTGGCCGTGCCAAATTTCTACGCCATCAAAGGCCGTCTGGCCGACATGCCGTACAACCTCTACTCCAACCTCTTCCTGCTGCACGGCATGCTCTACTCCGCCGGCCTGCTGCTCAAGGACGAGATGGTCCCCAAACTGATCAACTACGCGGCCGGCGTGCTGAGCCTCGTGGCCGTGATCGGCGTGGGCCGCAGGCATTTCTCCCTGCGCGCCGGGCTCTGGGCCGGGCTCATCTTCTACACGGTCACCCACGCCCTGATGGCCTCCTGGTCGGCCGGCACCGAGTGGCTGCTTACGCTGTTCTCCATTTCCGCGCTGGCCGCGGCCCTGCGCCATGAGCCCGGCAGCTACCGGTTCCTGCTGCTCGCGGCCTTCTTCTCCGGCTGCGGCATGGCCGTGAAGACCACCGGCCTGTTCCCCGCCGTCGGTACCGGCCTGGTGCTCCTCTGGCGCTCGCGCTCCGACCGCGGCGCCGCCCTGAAGGCGGCCCTGGTCTTCGCCGGCGTGGCCGCCCTGCCGGTGCTGCCCTGGCTGGCGAAGAACTGGCTGTACCGCGGCAACCCTTTCTTCCCGTTCCTGACTTCCGTCTTCGGGCTGTCCGGGGCGGACCCGGACAAACTGCACGCCTTCATGGTAGAGACCCGCCAGATGGGGGCCCTGGAGCTGAAGGCGTGGCTGCTGCATCCCTGGAACATCACCATGGGCGCGCTGCTCAACTCCAATTACTTCACCCCCCTGTTCCTTGCCCTGCTGCCGCTGCTGTTCCTGCTGCAACCGGCCGGCACGGTCCCCCTCTGGCTCTATTTCCTCTGCGGCTGGCTGCTGTGGTCCTTCGCCTCGACGATGGTCCGCTTCCTCATGCCCGCCTACCCGGCGGCGGCCCTGCTGATAGCCGCTGCGCTGGACTCCCGGCAGCACCAGGCCCTGCGTAAAACGCTTTCCGTGCTGGTCCTATTCTCCTGCGCGCTCTGCCTGTACTGGGCCGCGCTCATGCTCTATTCCCAGGGCCGCTGGCGGCCGGTGTTCGGGCTCATAGATAAGGAAACTTATCTGTCCGTCACCCAGCCCACCTATCCCTACAGCCATTACAAGGCCATCCAGTTCATCAATAACGACCTGCCGGCCGGGGCCAAGACGCTCATCATCGGCGACGCCCGCGGCGCATATTTCAAAAAAGACTTCGTGGTAAGCTCGGTTTTCGACAAGACCCCCATAGTGGAATACGCGGCCGCCTCCGCTAGCGGCGAGGAACTTTATTCCCGCCTCAAGGCCGAGGGCGTAACCCACCTGCTGCTCAACGCCGCCGAGGGCATCAGGCTGGGCCGGGCCTACAACATGTTCTACTGGGACGCCAGGACCAGCGGCGTTTACGACGAGTTCTGGGACAGGCACGTGGTGGAAGTGCACGCCTACGAGGAGGTGGAGAACGGCCGCCCCTCCAACCGCGTGGCCGTTTACGCCCTGGCGGACAGGCGCCCGGCCGGGATCCCTCCCCCTTTTAACGTAATGCGTGACATCATAATGAAGAACATCGCCAGGAAATAGGACAAGCACATGGCCGCCGGCCCTTCAGAAAATAGCGTAAGGAAAATATTTTCAGGTTCCGTTCCCCAGGCTTTTTCTGACCCGCTCTTCGTCTTTCTCGGCTTCCTCCTTCTCTACGCCGCCACTTTCGACCATTCGTATTTTTACGACTCGGTCCTGTATTCCGGCATCATCCGGTCGCCGCTCGGCCTGAACCCGCCCGCCGTTGTCTTTGAGTGGAACCATTTCCTCTGGTACCCGGTGACGCGGTCCTTTTACGTGCTGCTGCGCCTCCTTGGCTTCGGCGGCCTCAGCTACGAGGCCATACAGTGGTTCAACGCCGGCGCCGGGGCGCTGGGGCTGGCCGTATTCTTCTCCCTGCTCGCCCGGGCCCTATCCCGCCGGCAGGCGCTGTTCTGGACGCTGCTGGCCGGGGTGAGCGCTGTGTACTGGAGCCGTGCCACAGGCGCTGAGCCTTACCTGGGCGGCACGCTGTTCACCCTCCTGTTCTGCGCCGCGCTCTACCGGTATTTACTCGGGTTCTCCCTCGCCGCCTTTTGCGCGCTCTGCGCTTTCGCGGGGCTGGCCTCCGGGTTCCACATCGCCAACAATATCCTCTGGGCCGCGGCCGCCGCCGCCGCATTGTATCACCGTCGGGAGCTCGCCCGGCAGGCCGCCATCCTGGCCGGCTTTTTCCTGGCCTTCTTCCTGCCCTACGCGCTGATCCACGGCTTCTTCGTGAAAGGCGGTCTGGCGCGCTGGTGGCAGTGGGGGTCCGGGCTGGTGAACGGCATTTCGCCGGAAGGCAACCCGCTGGGCCAGTTCGAACTGAACGTGGCGGGGCACGTGGTCCTGCCCCTCAGGAACCTCCTGGTCTCTTTTTTCCACTTTACTGCTCCCGACCGGGCCGCGGCGGCCGCCGCCGTGGTCCTGCTGGCTGCGCTGGCCGCCTTCCTGGCATACTCCCGCCGGAAGAGCAAGCCTTTCCTGGCGCCTGAAAGCCTGCCGCTCGCGGCGGCCTTCGGGTTCCCGCTCGCCCTCTTCCTGGTGCTCTACTCCGTGTGGCAGCCGGGGAACACCATTTACTGGTCCACCAACGTCGTGCTTTTTTCCGGCCTCCTGGCGGTGCTGCTCCGGGGGCGGACCTCCGCGATAGCTGGCCCCGTCCCGGTCGCGGCGGCTTTCCTGCTGGTCGGGCTCACCGCCGCCAATAATTTCGCCAGGCTCGTCCTGCCCTCGTACCTGGGCAGGGACGCCCGCCCGGCCATCGGGTTCTGCGGCGCCGTGGCCTACTTTACCCACCCAGACAGCCCTGTCCTGATCTCGGGCGGCCCGCTTAAAGTCTATATACCTTACTTCGCCAACCGGGAAAGGATTTCCATACAGCTGGCGATCCTGAACTTCTACGCTGACAAAAAAGACCCGGTAGAGGAGCTCGGCCGTATCCTTGCCAGCTACTACGACCACGCCGTTCCCGTCTACATGACCGGCGACGTGCTGGCCGACAGGGACCTGTACGCGCAATGGGGCTTTACGGGCGCGCGGCTGGACGCCCTGTTGAAACCCTACAGGCCGCTGAAGATCCTCAGATACGAGGAACCCGGCGCCGCCGGCAATACCCTTTACCTCCTCTGGCCCAGGCACCTCGGCGGCGCCGCCCAGAAGGCCGTCTTCGAGAACCTGGAGCGCGCCGGTATGGGCAAACACGCGGCGGCCATAAAACAGCTGCTGGCCAGGCCCGGCTGACCGGCGCCAAAACGGCCGCTGCCGTCCTCCCTCACGCCTCCCTTCTCTTCCCCGGCATTTCCGTCGGGTTTATTTCTCCTTGCCTGAAAATGCCAATAAATGTATATTATTACAAGTTATGTTAAAAACCCGACTTAATCTTGCCGTAATCGCTGTTTTCCTGGCGGTCTCTTCAGTCTCGGCCGCCGCTCCCGCCTCCCAGAAAAATGACCTGCCCAAACCGGACTTCGCCGGTTTCGAGGCCAAGGACATGCCCTATGACAAGGGCGAGGCGGTTCTGCTTACCTGGCCCGCAGGCGCGGCCGACGTTCCCGGCGCCCTCTACCAGGTCTACGCCGCCGGCGCCGACGGCGTCTGGGTCAAGGCGGACGAATTCCCGGCCGACTCCAGGTTCGCCGCCGATTTCGACCTGCCCTTCTGGGCCTGGAAACACGACTCGACCCTGCACGCCATGCAGGTAGAGCTGCCCTCCTTCTTCAAGGACTTCAAGACCGGGCAGGAATACGGCTTCAAGCTCAAGTACGTGAACGGCAAGACTTCAGCCGAAAGCGCCGAGGTTAAGGCCGTTGCCGCGGCCAACATGTTCAACCTGGCCCGCCTCAACAACCTGGTGCTGCTGGTGGTGACCATCATAGTCTTCTTCTGGACGGTCTCCCACGCCAAGCGCAAGGGCCTGTTCATCCGCCGCATCGCTGGCCTCGACGCCATAGACGAAGCCATCGGCCGCGCCACCGAAATGGGCCGCCCGATCTTCTACTCTACCGGCATCGGCGGCATGAGCGCCATCCCCACCATAGCCTCCACCTCCATCCTGAGCGAAGTGGCCCGCAAGGTGGCCTCGTACGACACCCAGCTCAAGGTGCCGCACTTCGACCCCATCGTGATGACGGTGTCCAAGGAGATCGTGAAGCAGGCCTACACCGAGGCCGAGCGCCCCGACTCCTACCGCGACGACATCAACTTCTTCGTCAGCCAGGACCAGTTCTCCTACGCCGCCTCCGTGGACGGCATGATCCACCGCGAGAAGCCGGCCGCCTGCTTCTTCATCGGCCACTTCATGGCCGAGTCCCTGCTGCTCGCCGAGGTCGGCGCCACCACCGGTGCCATCCAGATCGCCGGCACCGAGCAGGAATCGCAGCTGCCGTTCTTCTTCACCTCCTGCGACTACACGCTCATCGGCGAGGAGCTCTACGCCGCCGGCGCGTACCTGTCCAAGGAGCCCATGCTGCTCTCCACGCTGAAAGTGCAGGACTTCGGCAAAGCCTTCGTGATGTTCGCGGTAGGCGCCGGGTCCCTGCTGCTGCTCGCGGGCACGTGGTTCAACTGGCAGCCGCTGCTCAAGGTAGTGGGCCACATCTTCAAGGCATATTGATATGACGCTGATAAAAAAATACATACCGCTCGCTATCTGCTTCCTTGTAGGCCTGATGACCCTGGCCTCCTACTACGTCCCCAACAAGACCTCCGAGAACTACCTGGAGGTCATGAACAAGTGGGAGAACATAGTGGCCGGCTTCGCCTTCCTGCTGGGCCTGTTCAGCCTGTTCTTCTCGCACTACAACAAGATCCGCCGCAAGGTGGACGGCTGGGGCTACAGCCTGTTCGTCTTCGTGGGCTTCCTCGTCATGGTGGTTCCCGCGCTGATGAGCCACGGCAAGCAGATGGACGGCACCTCCCTCACCGGGCTGGGTTGGGGCTACCGCTTCATGTTCAACGCCCTGTCCGGCACCATGTTCTCGGTGCTGGCCTTCTACATCGTCTCCACCGCCTACCGCGCCTTCCGCATCAAGTCGGCGCAGGCCGGCGTGCTGTTCGCGGCGGCCCTGGTGCTGATCATCGGCAAGGTGCCGCTCGGGCAACTGATGTGGGACAAGCTGCTCGGCTGGACCCACCTGGGCGTCACCCAGATAGTGCAGTGGCTCATGGACGTGCCCGTGGTGGCCGGCCGCCGCGGCATCATGATGGGACTCGCGGTTGGCGGCATCGTCACCGCGCTCAAGATCATCTTCGGCATCGAACGCCAGTACATGGGGAAGGACTAGACCATGAAGAACTTTTTAGAGAAACTCCTCAAGATAGACCGGCGCCTGATCTTCCTGGCGCTCGCGATCCTGCTCGTGTTCCCGATAGTCAAGCCGCTGGGCTTGCCTAACCTGAACCTGGGCTCCGAGGTCAAGAGCCTCTACGAGCGCATAGAGGGCCTGCCCCCCCGCTCGTTCGTCCTGATGTCGCTGGACTACGACCCGGCGACCCGCCCTGAACTGCACCCGCAGGCGGTGGCCATCCTGCGCCACGCCTTCCGCAAGAACCTGCGCGTGGGCATCCTTACGCTGAACGCCGGCGCCACCGGCCTCATCGAGGAGATAGGCGAGCGCATCCCCAAGGACATCGCCCCGGAGAAGGTGTACGGCAAGGATTACGTGATCCTGCCCTACCAGCCCAACCCCGTGGCCGTCATGACCCAGATGGGCATGGACCTCTACCAGATCTACGACAAGGACCGCGACGGCTCGCCCATCAGGGACATGGAAGTGTTCAAGGGCATAAAGAACGTCAAGGACATGCAGCTCGGCATCTGCATCACCGGCACGGCCATGCTGGACTACTGGATCGCCTATACCGGCGACAAGTTCAAGTTCCCCATGGCCGGCGGCGTCACCGCGGTGAGCCAGATGGGCTACGCCCCATACCTGCAGACCGGCCAGCTCAAGGGCCTGGTGGGCGGCATGAAGGGCGCGGCCGACTACGAGACGCTCATCAACCACAAGGAAAAAGGCACCTCTGGCATAGACGCCCTGAGCCTCGCCCACCTGATGGTGATCATCCTCATCGTGACGGCCAACATCATGATGCTCTGGCTCAAGTACCTGTAATTTAGGAGAAACTATGTCTGAAACGATGCTTATTTTCGGCGGATGGGTGGCGGCGGGCCTCACCATCTTCCTGTTCAGCTTCCTTTACAAGGACAACCCGTTCTTTAAAGTGACCGAGCACCTCTACCTGGGCGCGGGCATGGGCTGGGTGTTCCAGACCGTGCTCTTCCAGACCTGGAAACCCAAGGTGTGGGAGCCGCTGCAGGCCGGGGACTGGACCGTGCTCATCCCGACCGTGCTGGGCCTGTCGCTGGTAACGCAGTTCTTCCCGCGGATCTCCTGGATCTCGCGCTACGGCTTCACCTTCATCATGGGTTACGGCTCGGGCCTGGTGATACCGCTCACCATCTCCACCGACCTGCTCAAGCAGATCGGCGGCACCATCGCCCCCTTCATGGTCTCGGAGATCTCCAGGGCCAACATCGGGTCGCTCATCAACGGCTCCATAGTCGCCATCGGCTTCATCTGCGTGCTGTTCTACTTCTTCTTCTCGGTGGAACACAAGGGCGTGGTGAAGAAGGCCTCCAACATCGGCATCTACTTCCTGATGCTCTACTTCGGGGCCGCCTTCGGCAACACCGTCATGGGCCGCTTCTCGCTGCTCTACGGGCGCTTCGACGACCTCTACAAGTATTCCGCTCCCAAGTACTTCTACGCCACGCACGTGATCCTCGCGGCGCTGGTGATCTACTTCGTGGTGGACCACTTCCGAAAGAAGAAGCCGGAAATAGAGGAAGAGGCCGCTTAACCAGTTAAGGCGGCGCAAAGAAAGGCGGGCCGGATATCCGGCCCGCCTTCTTTTTCGCGTCTCTGCCGCGCGGTTTACTTTATGATCTCTATCTTGGCATTCTGGCGCAGTTCCGCGGCCAGCTTGGGCAGGTTCTGGGTTATGGCCTGGTTGAGGATGGCGGCCTTTATGTCCTCTTTGAGGGCCTCGAAGGCGGCCGGCTGGCCGGATTTGCGCTCTTCGGCCTTGAAGATGCTGAAGCCGTTGCCGGTGGCCATGGGCTTGGTGTACTGGCCGGGCTGCAGCGCGAAGACCTCTTTCTCTATTTCCGGCAGGAGCATGCCTTTGGAAATGAAGCCTATGGCGCCGTTGTTCTTGCGGAGATTGGCGTCGGAGGACTTAAGGGAGGAGAGCTTGCTGAAATCGGCGCCTACCGAGGTCAGCAGGTCGTAGGCGTCGTCGGCCTCCGCCCGGGTGTTCACGAAGATCTGGCTGAGTTTCACGGTCTCCGGGGCGCCCAGGCGCTCCTTGTTGGCGTCGAAGAAGGTCTTGGCGTCGGCGTCGGTCACGGCCAGTTTTCCGGCGGCTATGACCGTGGCGCGGATGGTCAGCTGGCGGCGCAGCAGGTCCTTGAGGTCGGCCGTGGACCAGCCTACGGACTTGAGGTTCTTCTCGAACGCCGCCTTATCCTGGCCGGCGGCCAGGCTGGCGTACCGGGCCTCTATCTCCTTGGGGTCCGCTTTGACCTTGAGCCGGTCGGCTTCGGCCAGCAGGAGTTTCTCGTCTATCAGTTCGGTCAGACCCTGCGCGGCGTACTGCCACCAGAGTTTCCTGGTCAGTTCCTCGCGGGTCAACTTCTGGCCGTTCACCACGGCCACGTCGGCGGCCTGCAGCCCGCCGGCAAAGAGCGCCAGCGCGGCGGCCGCTAATATCGTCTTTTTCATGTTCCCTCCTTATTTCTTCACTAAAACGGTCTGCGTCGGGTAGGCCAGTTCCGCCCCGGCGGCGGTCAGGCCCTCCAGTACGCCCAGCAGGGTCTTTTCATGGGCGGCCATGTAGGCGTTGTAATCCGGTTCGGTCAGGTAATACACCGTCTCGAAATCCAGGGAGAAGTCACCGCAGTTGTAAAGGTTGCAGCGGTCGAATTCGGCCTTGGGTACGGCCTGCACGGCCTTCCGGACTATCTCCGGGACCTGCCTGAGCAGTGCCGGCGCGGTGCCGTAAACTATGCCGGTCTTGAAGACCACGCGGCGCTTGGTGAGGTCCTTGTAGTTGCGGATGCGCGAGCCGAGCAGGTTGGAGTTGGAGACCACCACCATCTCTCCGGAAATGCTGCGGATGCGTGTGGACTTGAGCCCCACGTGCTCGATGGTGCCGCTGACGGCGTCGGAAACTATGAAGTCCCCTATGGCGAAAGGCTTGTCGAGCAGGATGACGAAAAAATTGAACAGGTCGCCGAGGATGGCCTGCGCGGCCAGGGCCACGGCCACGCCGCCGATGCCGAGGCCGGTGAGCACGGCGGAGATGTTTACCCCCAGGTTGTCCAGCACGAACAGGACCGCGGCCACCCAGACGAGCGTGCGCAGGATCACCTGCGTGCTCTTTACCACCGAGTTCTTGGCCTGGCCGTCCAGGGCGCGCTGCGAGGCCACCTTGTTGATCCAGTAGGTGAGCAGGTCCTGGGCTATGGTGATGCCCCGGTAGGTGAAGACCAGCAGCAGGAGCAGGTGGAGGGCCTTGTCGAAGGCCGGCGCGCGGTTGAGGTAGCGGGCCGCCACGTAGAAGGCCGCCAGCTGGTACTCGAACCAGCGGAACTTCTCTATCAGGCCTATCAGCAGGTCGTCCAGGTCGGTTTCCGTCCTCTCGGCCAGGGTTTTGAGGCGGGCCACGCCGATGTTCTTTATGAGGTACAGCAGGGCCAGGGCCGCGCCGAAGGCCACCAGCGCGTAGCCGTAGGCGGCCGGCGTATTGCCCAGCACCAGGCCGGAAGCGAACCAGTTCTCGAGGGAGTTGAAATTCATACCCTAATTATAAAAGATTTCCCCCCGCGCGGGCCATAGCCGGGAAATAAAGAAGCCGGCGCGGGGCCGGCTTCTTCTGTCGAGTGGCTCCGGTTACTTGTAGTGGCGGCGGAGGTCCTTTTTATTGACACTGGCCAGTTCGAAGTCCTGGGTCATGATGAGGGCCTTTTTGGGGCAGGTCTCCACGCACTGGGCGCAGTATACGCAGTGGTCCAGCTTCATGATGCAGTCGAACTTCTTCTTGGCGGGGGCCGCGGGCTGTCCCTCGACGGGCGCCGGGGCCGGCGGCTGCTCGGCGGACAGCGGGATCTCTATCGCCTTTGCGGGGCAGACGCGCACGCACATCTGGCAGCCTATGCACTTGTCGGATTCGAAGGCGATGCGGCCGCGGAAGTTCGGGTAGATGTAGGCCTTCTCGAACGGGTAGGCGCACGTGGCCGGCTTCTTGAACAGGTGCTTTATGACTTCGCTGAAGACTCTTGCGGGTTTTTGCATGGGGTTATCCTAATTTGAACTTGAGGAAGATGTCGAAAGCCACCTGCGCCAGCGCCACGGGGGCCAGGTACTTCCAGCAGAAGTTGATCATCTGCTCTATGCGGATGCGGGCCATCAGCACCTTCAGCAGGGCCAGCAGGAACGTGATGAAGAGCGTCTTGCCCAGGAACACGCCTACGCCGGCCCAGCCGGCGAAGCCCAGGGAGCCGCCGAGGAACACGGCGTTGACGAGCGCCGCGCCCACCACCAGCTCCATGTCCACCGCGAGCAGGAAGAAGTTGAGCAGCCGGCCGGTGTACTCCGTGAACTGGCCGCCCACTATTTCGTTCTTGGCGTGGGGGATGTCGAAAGGCATGCGCTCGAGCTTGCCCTGCAGCGCTATCAGTGAGGCCACGAAGCCCAGCAGCTGCGCCGGGATCAGGGCCGGGTGAGCCGAGAAGAAGGCCGCTATCTCGGAGATGTTCCAGGTGCCGGCGAGGATGGCCGGGCCTATGAGCGAGAGCATGAGCGGCACTTCGTAGGCGAAGAGCTGCGTGAGCACGCGCATGGCGCCTACCGTGGAGTAGGGGCTGCTGGAGCTCCAGCCGGCCAGGAAGAAGGTCACCGTGGGGATGGTGAGCAGGTAGATGACCGCCACCAGGTCGCCCTGGAAGCTGTAGAGTGCCGACGGGCCCGTCACCGGGATGGAGACCAGGGCCGTCATTACCGCCGCCATGGCGAAATAGGGCAGCAGGCGGAACATTCTGTTGTCGGCCTCGTCCGGAACTATCACTTCCTTGGCGAGCAGCTTGATGAAGTCGGCGAAAGGCTGGAACCACGGGGGGCCCATGCGGTTCTGCATCACCGCGCAGAGCTTGCGGTCCACCCACTGCAGGAACATCCCGTAAACCGCCAGGAACAGGAAGCCCGGGAAGATCAAGAGGTAAGCGAGGGGTATTATCGATTCCATTTATTTTCCTTATATGGTTCCCGGCTTTCGCCGGGATGACGTTACAGCCTGGAGAAGTCGACGCCGCGGCGTTTGTACTGCTCGATGCTCAGCTTGCGCAGCTCTTCCCAGCCGTAGACCTGCTTCTTGCCCTTCTTGGGGTCCCAGACCACGGCGCGGTCCGTGCAGGACATGCACGGGTCTATGGCCGCGATCACGAGCGGCACGTCGGCGAGCCACCCGCCTTCCATCATGTAGGCCACGCTCTGGAGGTTGGCCAGGGTGGGGGCGCGTACCTTTAGGCGCTCTGGCTTGTCGGTGCCGTTGGACTTGAGGTAGTGGATGTCCTCGCCGCGGGGCGCCTCGTAATGGTTCACGCACTCGCCGGGGGCTATGCGCATGGGCACCTTCACGGCGATGGGGCCCTCGGGCAGGTTGTTGAGGACTTCCTTGATCATCTTGTAGGACTCAACCAGTTCCAGCGCGCGCACGACCAGGCGGCCGAATACGTCGTTGGTGTTGTGGGTGATGAGCTTGAAGTCCAGCTCGTTGTAGATGAGGTAGGGCTCGTCCTTGCGGACGTCGCGGGCTATGCCGGACGCGCGGGCCGTGGGGCCCACCGCGCCGCGCTCTATGGCCACGTCGGGAGGCAGCATGCCCACCTTGCTGGTGCGGGCGTAGACGGTAGGCTCCTCGGTGGCGAGCTTGATGTAATAATTGGTGCGCTCTATGAGGTAGTCTATACGCTTGATCACGCCGGCCTTCTGCTCGGCCGAAACGTCGCGGCGCACGCCGCCCAGGGTGTTGATGGAGTAGTGCACGCGGTTGCCGCTGAGCAGCTCCAGGCAGTCCAGCACCTGCTCGCGGTCGCGCCAGGTGTACATGAACAGCGTCTCGAAGCCCATCTCGTAGCCGGCCACGCCCAGCCACAGCAGGTGGCTGTGCACGCGCTCGAGCTCGGCGAACAGGGTGCGGATGGCCAGGGCCCGCCTGGGGGTCTCGGCCTTGGCGAGCTCTTCCACGTTGGTGATGTAGGTGGTGGTGTGCGAGTGCGAGCAGATGCCGCAGACGCGCTCTATGAGGTAGAGGTTCTGGATGTAGGTGCGGTTCTCGGCGGCCTTCTCCATGCCGCGGTGGTTGTAGCCGAGGTTCACGGTGGCGCCGGAGATCTGCTCCCCTTCCAGCACGAGCATGAAGTTCTCGGGCTCTTTGAGGGCGGGGTGCTGGGGGCCCAGCGGGATGGTTATCTTGGACATATTATTTGGCCTCCGGTTTGAAAAGCGGGTTCTTGGCGATGTACTCCTCCACCTTCCAGTCCTTGCGCAGCGGGTACTCGTCCTTGGGGAAATCCTCGTCGAGCGGATAGCGGCGCAGGCCGGCGGGCAGGCCGTCCACCTTTATGCCCAGCATGTCCTGGAGCTCCAGCTCGTAGGAAACGGCGCCGGGGAAGGATTTGAGCACGCTCGGCAGCACGGGGTTGGAGCGCGGGGTCTTCACCTTCACGGTGATTATGATCCTGGTGTCGGTGGCGTGGTAGTACGCCCCGAGGTTCTCCCCCTCGTCGAAACCGGTCACGGTGGCGAGGTGGTTGTAGCCGGCGGCCTTCAGCCAGGCCATCAGTTCCGGCAGTTTCTCCGGGGCGAGGTCCAGCCACACGCGGTTCTTTCGCTGCACGAGGGCGTTGGAGACCGCGCCGCCGAACTTGGCTTCTATCTCGGACTTAACTTTCTCTTCTTTGGCAAATTCGCTCATAGTCGTTTCCTCTTTACTTCGAAGCGGCTTCCACGCTCTGGATCATCTTCACGACGCCGTCAATGATGGCTTCGGGGCGCACGGGGCAGCCGGGGATATAGACCGAGACGGGCAGCACGCTGCTCAGGCCGCCGGGCACCACGCCGTAGCAGCCGTCGAACACGCCGCCGGAGCAGCCGCAGGCGCCGATGGCCATTACGAACTTGGGCTCGGGCATCTGGTCGTAGATGGTCTTGAGGCGCTTGGCCTGCTGGCGGGTCACCGGGCCGCTCACCACCAGGATGTCGGCGTGCCGGGGCGTGGCCTTGAGCACTATGCCGAAACGCTCCACGTCGTACTTGGGCGTCAGGGCGTCCACTATCTCGATGTCGCAGCCGTTGCAGGCCCCGGAGTTGAAGTGGAGGATCCAGGGGGATTTGAGCAGCGACCAGGTTACCAGTTTGTCTATGATTTTCATGTTATTATCCGACGAAGAGTATCGCGAGTATGACCACTACCGCCGCTATGTAGCCGGCCACCAGTTCTATGCCGGCGGACAGCGGGTTGAAGCTCCAGGTGGCGAGCATCAGGCCGGCCACGTGCAGCAGCGTGAAGAAGATCGCGAACGGGAAGAAGCCCTGGTAGTCCGGGATGGCTTTTTCCGAGGAGACTTCTTCGCCGCAGCCGTAGGCCTTGTGCTTGGCGGAGCCGGGTACCCGCGCGGCCTTGGTGGACAGCGGCGAGAGCAGGCCGGAAAGCGCCATCACGAAAACGAGCGAGATGACGAAAGCTACGGGAGGGAAGAGGAGGATGTCCATCATAATTTATCCTTTGAGGCCGTCGAGCTTCCAGATGTCGGCGTTGCCGTTCACGCGGAAGGCCTTGACCAGCAGGGCGAGGCCCGCGGCCACCACCACGACCTCTATGACGATCATGGTTATGAGCAGGGCCTGCGCCATGACCAGGTTGGCGGTCAGGGCACCGGCGGAGATCACGGTCAGCATGGCGGCCTTGGAGACGATCTCCAGGCCGATGAGCTGGCGCACGATGCTGCGTGAGGCCAGCATGCAGTAGAAGCCGATGAACATCAGCAGGGCTATCAGGTACCAATCCATCGCGAAAATGCTCATTTCTCGGTCCTCCTGGGGAACACCGACTTGATAACGAAGACGCCCGCGGCGAGCATCAGCACCTGGCCGAGCAGGTCGGGCCGGCGCAGGTCCCATAGGGCAGTACCTATGGTGCCGGAGCCGTCCGCCAGGCGCCGCCAGGAGGCCAGCTCGTCGAAGAAGGCCGGGAGGTAGAACCAACCGGCGATCGCGAAGATGGCCGCGGCCAGGGGCAGCGCGTAGAAGGGCGCGCGGCTCTCGGGGTGTTTTTCCTCCGTGCTCCGGATCAGGCTGACCGCGCCGATGAACAGCACGGTGATGAGCCCGGCGCAGACCGAGAGTTCGAAGACGCCCGCCCAGGGCGCTCCGAGGTTGAAGAAGATGAGGGACACGGTCACGCTCACCAGCGCCAGCATGATGGCGCTCGTCAGCAGCTTCTTCGCCATGACGGCCCAGAGGGCGAACAGGACAGCCAGCGTGAACAGCAGGTTGTGGTAGGTCATAATATTATCCTTTCCGCCACCATCTTGACGTAGGTGTAGAAATAGGGGAACAGCAGGCCGAGGGCCACTATTACGGCGCTCATCAGCACGGCCGGGGCCAGCAGCGGGGCGCTCACTTCGGGGGCGCTTTCGGCGGCCTGGCTCTTACGCCCGAAGAAGATCTTGCGCTGCATCACCATGAAGTAGGCCAGGGTCACTATGGAGAACAGCAGGGCCAGCCCGGCGTAGCCGCGCAGGCCGGCTTCCCAGAGGGCGAGGATGATGAGCAGCTTGCTCCAGAAGCCCGACAGCGGCGGCACGCCGGCGGTGGAGAGGAGCGCTATCACCGAGGTCCAGGAGGTCCAGGGCATGGAGTGCTCCAGCCCGCCCAGTTTTTCCATGTCGGTGGTGCCGGCGGACTTCTCCACGCTCGCGCTGTTGAGGAACAGCACGGTCTTGAAGGTGGCGTGGTTGAAGAGGTGGAACACGGCGCCGATCACGGCCAGCGGCGTGCCGAGGCCGGCAGCCAGCACTATGTAGCCCACCTGGCTGATGCTGGAGAAGGCGAGCATGCGCTTGAAGTCCTTCTGCCGTAGCGCGGCGAGCGCGCCCACGGCGATGGAGAGCAGGCCCAGGAACATCACCATCTCCGAGAGGGCGGAGGCGCGGCCGTCGAAGAAGCGCAGCAGGGTGCCCAGCTTCACTATGGCGTAGACGCCCGAGATCTTGGTGACGATGCCGGCCAGGTGCGCCGAGACCGGGGCGTAGGCGCCCTGGTAGGCGTCCGGGGTCCAGGCGTGGAAGGGCACCACGCCGGCCTTGATCAGGAAGCCCAGCATGATCAGCGCGGCGGCGAAGACCGCCGGGCCGGGCGGAACGTCGGAGGCCATGAAGATCCTAAGCGTTTCGAACTGCAGGTCGCCCAGGACTATCAGCAGGATGGAGATGCCCGCTATGATGAGGGCCGAGGCCGGGAAGGTCAGGAAGAAGTACTTCAACGCGCCTTCGATGCCGCCGCGGCTGTCGTCGGTGGTGATCAGCGCGAAGGAGGTCACCGCCAGGACTTCTATGAAGACGTACAGCGTGAAGAAGTCGGTTGTGGTCACCACGCCGGTCATCGCCGAGACCGAGGCGAGGATCAGGGAGTAGTAGGCGGCCCGGTTGGGCTGCCCCTCTTCCATGAACCAGGCGGAGAAGAAGGTGACGCACAGGGCCACCAGGTAGATGGCGCCCACCAGCAGCAGCGGGAACAGCATGTCGCCGGGGATGTCGGCGAAGCCGTCTGCCACCACCGAGGGTCGCAGGACCATCCAGGCGATGTTCACCAGGCCGGCCAGCAGCGTTACGTTGGCCAGGATGTCGGCCAGGCGCGGGCGGTTGCGCGCGGCGAACGGTATTATCACCGCGCTCAAGAGCGGGATCAGGAGATACGCGAGAAGTCCCTTGTCCATTATTTAAGCCCTCCGGCCAGCAGTATATAGACGACGGCGCCGATCAGGGTCAGCGCCATGTAGAGCGGATAGGAGCCGTTGTGGAAGCGGTTGACGGACCCGCCCAGGAAGCCGGCCACCCCGCTCGGCAGCGCGTCTATGGCCCAGTCGAAGAAGCGGTCCGCCTTGAAGAGGAGCCGCGAAACGAAAGGCACGGCCTTGTCCATGCCGAGCTCGTAGATGTCGAAGGCGCGGCGTTCGGCCAGCGCGTAGGTCTCTTTGAGCACCGGGGCGTAGTGGATGTGGTCGGACGCCTTGTCCGCCTTCCCCCCGCCGGCCGCGAGGCCTATGAGGTGGTTGATGACCGCCGCCAGGATCACGATCACGGAGACGAAGTAGAGCTTGTCCAGGTGGAAGCCGCTCATGGTCGGGTTCGGGATGCTCATGCCGGCCAGCGACGGGACTATCAGCCAGTTGAGCGGCAGCTCGGCGCCGAAGCCGAAAGCCAGGCAGATGCCGGCGAGCGTCAGCATGGGCAGCAGCATGGAGAACGGCGCTTCTTTCGTCTCCTTGAGGTTCTCCGGCCTGTCGCCGAAATAGACCGAGTGGCCCAGCTTCAGGAAAGAGGCCAGCGTCAGGAAGGATCCGATCTCCGCGGCGATGAAGAACACCGTGTAGCCGGTGTCCAGGGCGCCCTTGTAAACCAGCTCCTTGGAGAAGAAGCCGTTGAGCGGGGCTATGCCGGATATGGCCGCGGCCGCGATCACGAAGCAGAGGCCGGTCACGGGCATGGCGCGGAACAGGCCGCCCAGCTTGGAGAGGTCCGTGGTGCCGGCCTGCCGCTCCACCGCGCCCGAGGTCATGAACAGGCAGGACTTGTATGTGGCGTGGTTGATCATGTGGAACAGGCCGCCAGCGATGCCGATGGGGTTGAGCGTGCCGATGCCCAGGATCATGTACCCCGTCTGGCTGACGGCGTGGTAAGAGAGGAGGCGCTTGTAGTCTTTCTGCACGAAGGCCATCATGACGGCCACCAGGATGGTGACCGCGCCGAGGGTCATCAGGACCAGCGACATGGTCTGGTTGAGCGCGAACAGGTACACGCTCGCCCGGGCCAGGAAGTAGATGCCCAGCAGCTTGTCTATCGCGGCCGGCACGTAGGCCATGAAAGTGGCGCTGGAATCGGTGGCGGCGTCGGGGATCCAGGTGTGGAACGGGAAGGCCCCGGCCTTGGAGACCGCGCCTATCATCAGCAGCACGTAGGCGAAGACGGCCCAGCCGTACTCCAGGGTGAGCTTGTTGCGGGCGATCTCGCTCATGCTGGCGGTGCCGGCGATGTAGGCCGTTATGGTTATGCCCACGAGCAGGCAGAGGTCCGTGACGCCGTTGATGAGGAACGCCTTCATGGCGGTGCGGCGGGCGGCGTGGTTGTTCTGCGAGAGGGCGATGAAGGTGTAGAGGAACACCAGCAGGCCTTCCCAGAAGAACAGCATGGCCACCATGTTGTCGGCCAGGGCCGCGCCGGCGGCGAAGCCCTGCGTCATCAGCAGGTTGAAGAAGAACCACTTGGCCGGGCCCTTGGCGGGATTGCTGAAGGAATAGACCGAGATGGCCGCCGAGAACAGCGAAACCGCCAGCAGCAGGAAGGCGCTGAGGTTATCGGCGTGCAGCGTGAAGGCCGCGCTGCCGAACCAGCGCAGCGTGAGGTCGGCCGGCGGCTGCAGGAAGATGTTGGCCGCCGCCAGCAGCGACACGATGGCCGCGCCGGCCGCCAGCAGTTCCTTAATGTACTTGGTCTTCTCGCAGATCAGCAGCAGCGCCAGCGCCGCCGCTATCGGGAGGACTATGGGTATCAGTATGAGGTTCATTGAAGGTTCACTCCTAAGGTGTTGGTGAGGAGGTCCGCGTAGGCCGAAGGGTAGTAGATCAGCGCGCCGAGGGCCAGGCCGATGAGGGCCAGGGCCATGACGCTGGCCACCATGGTCACGGAACCCTCTTTGGGGTTGCCGTGGCCGGCGGCTTCGCCGAGGAAGATCTTGTAGAACAGGCGCACCAGGTACAGCAGGGTCATCACGGCGCCCGCCAGGAACATCAGCAGCACGGCGAGGTTGCCGTTCTGCGCCGCCCCGGAGAACACCAGGAACTTGCTGAAGAACCCGCCGAAGGGCGGGATGCCCATCACGGACAGCGAGCACAGCGCGAAGGCCGCGCCCGTGACCGGCATGGACGAGAACAGGCCGCCCATCTTGTTGATGTCCTTGGTGTGGGTGTTCTGCTCTATGATGCCCGCGCAGAGGAACAGGCCGCCCTTGGCCACGCTGTGCATCAGGATGTAGAGGATGGCGCCGGCGAAGGCGGTCTTGTTGCCGCTCGCGAGGCCCAGGAAGATGAAGGCGATCTGGCTCACCGTTGAGTAGGCGATGATCCGCTTGATGTCGGTGTCTATCAGCGCCGCGCCGGCCGAGACCAGCGCCGAGGCGCCGGCCAGGTAGAGCACGGTGTTGGAGAAGGCGTCTGGGGCCGCGAAGGTCACGCCGAAGATGCGGGCGTAAGCGTAAACGCCGATCTTGACCAGCACCGCCGCGTGCAGCAGCGAGGTGACGGTGGAGGGCGCCACACCGGCGTCAGGCAGCCAGGTGGAGAAGGGCAGGGTGGCCGATTTGGACAGGATGCCCGCCAGGATGAAGGCGGCGGCCGCGTAGGAGATGCCGGCGCCGTGCAGGGCGCGCAGGTCCAGGGTGCCGTGGTCGAAGTACACCATGATGATGCCGATGAGCATGCACAGCGCGCCGAAGACGGTGACCAGGATGGTCTTGTTGGCCTTGGCCACGTCCTTATCGGAGCGGAAGAAGCCCACCAGCCTCCAGGAGGCGAAGCCGGTCATTTCCCAGAACACGTACATCCAGAGGAGGTTGGCCGAGAAGACCAGGCCCATCATGGAGCCCAGGAACAGGACCACCATGGCGTAGTATTCGGTCTGGTTCTCGTAGTGGGAGATATAGTCTATGGAATAGATCAGGATGATCGCGCTCACGAAGGCCGAGACCGAGGCCATGAAGACCGAGAGCAGGTCCGCGTGCAGTATGAGATCGAAGCCGCGCGGGAAGGTCAGCGTGAAGCCGGCCGTCTGGCCTCCCAGTACGGTGCCCGCCAGGGAGGCGGCCGCAAGGAAGGTGAAGAGGCCCAGGAGAACCGCGAAGGCGTTCCGGGCGGCGGTCGAGATCCGGGCGGCGAACGGAATGAGGAACGCGCCGAATACCGGTACCGCGACTGCGGTGATGAGCATTTTTATCGAAAGATCCATGTTCTTATTATACAAAAAAGAAAAATACATCCTTTTAAAAAAACCTTAAACCGGTATTAGCGCGGCTAATACCCCCACGACGGCAGGCAAAAAAACGGGCCGGCTTGTGGCCGGCCCGCTTTTCAGCGTTACCCGCGGTTACAGCGGGATGTTGCCCGTCCGTTCGTGCTGTCCGGGGCGGCGCTTGCCCGCCAGCATCCGGAAAGCCGAGATCAGGCGCGAGCGCGCCGCGGAGGGTTCTATGACCTCGTCTATGGACCCCATGGAGGCGGTCTGGTAGGGCGAGGCGAACTTGTCCGAGTATTCCTTGGCGAGTTTCGCCCGGAGCGCTTCCCGCTCCTCTTCCTTCGCCTCTTTGATCTGGCGCGAGTAGAGGATCTCGATGGCGCCGCGGGGCCCCATCACGGCGATCTCGGCCGACGGCAGGGAGAAGTTGACGTCGCCCCCCATCAGCTTGGAGTTCATGGCTATGTAGGCGCCGCCGTAGGCCTTGCGCAGGACCAGGGTGATCTTGGGCACGCTCGCTTCGGAGTAGGCGTAGAGCAGCTTGGCGCCGTGGCGGATGATGCCGCCGTGCTCCTGGGCCACGCCGGGCCAGTAGCCGGGCACGTCCACCAGCGTCAGGATCGGGATGTTGAAGTTGTTGAGGAAGCGGATGAAGCGCGCCGCCTTGTCGGAGGCGTTGATGTCCAGCGCGCCGGCCATGTGCGCCGGGTTATTGGCCACCACGCCCACTACCTGGCCGCCCAGGCGGATGAAGCCGACCACGATGTTCTTGGCGTAATCGTGGTGGACTTCCAGGAATTTGTGGTCGTCGGAGAGCCACCAGACTATGTGGTGCACGCGGTAAGGCCTGCGGGGGTCCACCTCGCCCAGCTTTTCCAGCAGGGCTATCTTGCGGTTCTCCGCGTCCTTGGTGGGCAGTTCCGGCGCGGCCTCGTGGCGGTTCTGCGGCAGGAAGCTCATGAGCTCCTTGACCTGGCGGTAGCAGTCAGGTTCGGAGTTGGCCACGAAATGGCAGACGCCGGACTTGCTGGCGTGCGTCATGGAGCCGCCGAGCGTTTCGAAGTCCACTTCCTCGCCGGTGGCGGCCTTCACCACTTCCGGCCCGGTCACGAACATGTTGCTCATGCCCTTGACCATGAAAACGAAGTCGGTCAGCGCCGGGGAATACACCGCGCCGCCGGCGCAGGGGCCGACGATGATGGAGATCTGCGGCACCACGCCCGAGTACTTGGTGTTGCGCAGGAAGATCTCGCCGTAGCCGTCGAGCGAGTCCACGCCTTCCTGGATGCGGGCGCCGCCGGAATCCAGGATGCCGATGACGGGCACGCGCACGTCGGCGGCCATGTCCATGAGCTTGGCTATCTTGTCGGCGTGGGTGCGGCCCAGGGACCCGCCCAGCTGGGTGAAGTCCTCCGAGAAGATGGCCGCCAGGCGGCCGTTCACCTTGCCGAAGCCGGTGATGACGCCGTCGCCCTTGATGTGCTTGTCCTTGATGCCGAAATCGGTGCAGCGGCTCTCCATCAGCAGGCCGAGCTCCTGGAAAGTGCCTTCGTCCACCAGGTAGGCAATGCGCTCGCGCGCGGTCAGCTTGCCCTTCTTTTTCTGCGCCTCTATCTTCTCGGGCGGCCCGCCGGCTTCGGCGGCGGCGTGGATCTCGCGGAACCGCTTGAGGGATTCCGGCACCACGCGGACCTTCTTGGGGTGGGCTTTTTTGCCGGTCGGCTGGGGTTCCGCCGCGGCTCCGGTTATAGGGTCTATCAGATCGGCCATGCTGTGTTACCTCGCTTATCTATATTCTACCTTTTTACCGCCCCGGGGCGGGTTCGGCTCCGGCCGCTACGGCCGTCCAGAAACCTTCGGGAAAGGGCCTGGCTTCCACGGTGAAGTGCGGACTGCCCATTTCGCGGTAGCGCTCCAGGGGCTTGCCGGTGAAAACAACCTTGTCCGTCACCCGGATATCCATGGGGTCGGCCATCAGGCCCAGCCCGAGCGCCTTCATGAGGGCTTCTTTCAGCGCCCAGAGGCGGGTCCCTTCGGAAGGGTCCGGCTTGGGCAGTTCGCTGGGGTGGAAATAGTCGCTGTACCAGGCGGGGTGGCGCTCCTCTATCTTCTCCAGGTCCGCCCCGAGGAAGGTCGTTCCCGGTTTTACCGCCGCCAGGGCCCAGCCGTTGGAATGGGAGATGGAGACCAGCCGGGCGCCGCAGCAGGGGCGGCCGAGCCGGTCCATTCCGATCTCGAGTTCGGCCGGTTTCTCCCCGTCCTCGGCCAGCAGGGCCTTCGCCGCCAGCCGGCCGGCCAGCCATTCGCTGCGCCGCTTCTCTATGCGGAAAGCGGCGTAAACGGCGGCCTCGCGGCCGGACAGGGCGGTGCCGGGCTCCAGCCCGGCCACCGGGAGGAACTGCAGATGCGTCCCGGTAAGGGGCCAGGTCTGGAAAACGGCGTTCTGTTTCAGGGCTTTGTCGCTTATCACTTAAGTCCTTATATGGGGGTCGGGATCATGGCGTAGTCGCGCAGTTCCGCCACCAGCTTGTAGTCAGCGTCGAAGGCCCAGGCGTCGTAGAGGCTGCGGTTGTCCTCGGTGCGGCCCTTGAAGACGCCGTAGAGGAAGAGCGTATCCGGGTCCTGCGGTTCGTTGTCGTAGACTATGGCGGCGCCCACGGCGTCGGGCAGGGCCATGGCCCTGTCGAACTGGATGTCGCGCCAGCCGCAGGCCTGGAACAGCGCCTCGAACACCAGCGGGTGGAACACCAGTTTCTGCTGGCCGTTCTTCCAGAGAGGCGCGGAGGGCCGCTTGAAGACCGCCAGCACCGAGTTCTTGTCCACGGAAAGTATCCCGTCGAGCACCTGGAAGCTGGGGCCGTGGAAGTAGGTCTTGTAGATGGTCGCGGCGTCGGCTTTGTACTTCCTGGTCTTGGGCAGCGGCGGGCGCATGGCCAGGGTCCACTTGGAGGGTGCGTCCGCAGCGGCCGTGCCCTTGAAGTGTGTGCGGGTCTGGCCGAGGCGCAGGCCCTTGGGGCTCACGAAGTCGGATTCCAGCCGGATCTCGGCGCCGGCGCCGGAGCCGAGCACCAGACCCTTTACGCGCACGTCGGCCGGGCGGCCGCGCAGCAGCTTTATGGGCACTGCGAAGCGCACGTCGGTCAGCGCCTTCGGGTTGGCGCCCGTCAGCACCGTCGCCGCCTCGGCAAAGGTCTCCAGGCCCATCACGCCCGGCACGTAAGGCGTGCCGTTAATGGAATGGTCGGCCAGGTACGGGTCGCTCTCCATGGAGAATTCCTTGGAGGCGGCCAGGCTTTCGCCCTTCACCAGGTCCTCGGTCTTCGGGGCGAAGTGGAACCCGGTGGAGGCGGAACCGGAGAAGCCCGGCTCGTACTGCAGCTGCTTGTCCCAGTCCAGCTTGCCCAGGCTGCCGGAAAGGATGATCTCCGGTACCTTGCCGTAGGCCAGCTCGTCGAGCAGGGCCTGCATGCCTTCTTCGGGATAGAGGAATTCCATCTCCTGGGATTTCAGGAAGGCTTCCACTCCGGGGCGCGCGCCCATCCCTATCTGCGCGTAGCCGGTCATGTCCACGCTGAGGGCCCGCACGCCCTTGTTCTGCTGGCTTACGCAGAACTTGGCGATATAGTCGGAGGCCGCGGCGTAGTCGGTCTGGCCCAGGTTGCCGAACTTGCCGGCTATGGAGGAGGCCATTACCCAGAAGCCCTTCTCCTTAACCACGCCGGTCTTCCACATGTTGATGGCGGAATCGGCCTTGACGTTGAAGATCAGCACGAACTCCTCGGTGGCCTTGTCCACGGCGAGCTTGGAGCGCTCCAGGCCCGCGAAGTGCACCAGGCCGTCTATCGGGCCCAGGTCGGTCTTCACGTTCTCCATGGTCCGGCGCAGCGCCGCCGTGTCGGTGAGGTCGCAGCGGTAGTAGTGCACCTTCACGCCGAGGGCGCGGATGGCCTCCATGTTCTTGTGCATGTCGGCCGCGTCCTTGAGACGGGTGAACTCCTTCTCGAGCAGGGCCGGGGTGGGCTTCTCGTTGGCGGCCTTGAGCTCGTTCCAAAGCTCGCCCATCTTGTAGGCCTTCAGCTCGGCCTCGTTCATGCCGGTCAGGCGCTTGGCCTTGTCGCCTATCTCCATGATGTCGAGGATGAGGATGTTGGCCTTGTGCTGCTCGGCGAGCATCCTGGCGAACATGGCCCCCAGACCGCGGCCGCCGCCGGTGATCAGCACATTCTTCCCCTCCAGCTGCGTGAGCTGGCGGGACTTGTCCAGGGTGGCCGGCTTGCCCACCAGGGTCCAGCGCTTGCCGTCGGCGTAGCCGATGGCCAGGCGCTTGTCCGAGTAGAGGATCTCGTAGAAGGTCTTCTGCACTATGGCCTGGTTGGAGGAGCTGGGCTCGAAGTCCAGCAGCTTCACGGCGGACTTCTCGAACTCCTTGCGCAGGCACAGCGTGGGGCCGTGGATGGCGCCGTAGATGGGGTCGTAGACGTCCTTGGTGCGGTAGCCGAAGCCGCCGTCGAGGGTGGTCACCACCGCCATGAACGTGGAGCAGCCTGGGTCTATCTTGTTGAGGCCGTGCGCCAGGTGCTTGGCCGCCAGGAACAGCGGCAGCGCGTAGCGCTTCAGGTCGTCGAACGCGGCCGTGTCCTGCGACAGCGATTTCACCATGCAGCCGGGCAGGTACACTATGCCCTGCGTGTCCGGGTGGGCGTTGGCGAAGTCGGCCAGGGCCTGCTCCAGCGCCGGGACGTCCTTGAAGTCCACGGTGATGGCGTCCTTCACCTTGGTCTTGGCCGGGGTGAAGATGTAGGAATCGGCGCGGTGCTTGTTGAGCTCGGCGCGGAACGCCTTGGCCAGGTCCAGGTCCTCGGCGAAGATCGCCACGGGGCGCTTGGGGGCCAGCTTCTTGATGACCTCCTGCTCCACCGGCGCGGGGATGATGGCCGGCACGTGGCGGATATGGCGCTTGGGGTGGTCCTGCTTAACGGGCCTTTCCGCCGGCTTTTCCGCCTGCGCGGGCTCCGGTGCGGCGGCCAGGTTCAGCAGGTCCGGCTGTTCGGCCTTGGCGCTTTTTTTCGCCGGGGCCTTGGCTGGCGCCGGGGCCGGGGCGGGAGCGGGCGCCGCGGCCTGCGCCGCCTTGGCGGTCTCCTCCAGCACGAAGTTGATGCAGTGGCGGATGGTGGGGTAGTCCTTGAGCGACAGGTTGTCGCGGCGGGGGATGCTGTAATGTTCGCGCATGGCGGCGAACAGCTCGGCCTGTTTCACGGTGTCTATGCCGAGGTCGGCCTCCATGTCCAGGTCAAGCTCCAGCATGTCCTTGGGATAGCCGGTCTTGTCGGCTATCATGTTGAGGATGTTCTCCTTAACGTCGCTCTCGGCCACGCCGGAGGTGGCGGGGCTGTGGGCCTGTACCGGCTTGGGCTCGGCGTAATGCTGCGGCTCGGGCTGTGCCGGCTGAGGGGCCGGCGCCTGAACGGGCGCGGCGGCTGAACCGGCTTTCTCTTCCATCACGAACTTGATGCAGTGGCGGATGGTGGGGTAGTCCTTGAGCGACAGGTTGTCGCGGCGCGGGATGCTGTAGTTCTCCCGCATGGCGGCGAAGAGTTCGGCCTGCTTCACGGTGTCTATGCCGAGGTCGGCCTCCATGTCCAGGTCGAGTTCCA
>MGTV01000047.1 GCA_001799635.1 Elusimicrobia bacterium GWA2_62_23 | reverse complement strand
TGCTTGGTGAGGTGGTCCCAGCCTTCCCAGTCGTCTTCGGCGAGCGGGTCCTCGTAGGAGATGATGGGGAAGTGCTTCTTCCACTCGCCGTACTTGGCGGTGAGTTCCTGATAGCTCAGGTTGGAACCCTCGAAGACGTAGCGGTCGTTCTGGAAGAACTCGCTGGCGGCGGAGTCCAGGGCTATCTGGACTTCCTTGAAGGTGTAGCCCGCGTCCTTGATGGCGTTGCAGATGGTCTCCAGCACCGACTCGTGCGTGAAGATCTTCGGGGCGAAGCCGCCCTCGTCGCCCACCGCGGTGGTGTAGCCGGCCTTCGCCAGGATCTTCTTGAGGGTGTGGTAGATCTCGCAGCCCATGCGGATGGCGTCGGTGAACTTCGGCGCGCCGGTGGGGACTATCATGAACTCCTGGATGCTGATGCCGGAGTCCGCGTGCTTGCCGCCGTTGATGATGTTCATCATGGGGGCGGGGATGATGAAGTCCTTGTGCTTGAGGCCGTAGGCCTTGCGGATGTAGGCGTAGAGCGGGAGCTTGGCGTTGGCGGCGCCGGCGCGGGCCAGGGCCATGGAGACGGAGAGGATGGCGTTGGCGCCCAGCTTGCTCTTCATCTGGGTGCCGTCGAGCTCCAGCATCATCTCGTCTATCTTTATCTGGTCGGCCTTCAGGCCGGTGATCTCGGCCGCTATTGCCTTGTTGACGTTCTCCACGGCTTTGGCCACACCCTTGCCCAGGTAGCGCTTTCCGCCGTCGCGCATTTCCAGCGCTTCGTGCGTGCCGGTGGAGGCGCCGCTCGGCACGGCCGCGCGGCCGAACGAGCCGTCGGTGAGCAGAACGTCGGCTTCCACGGTGGGGAAACCGCGCGAGTCGAGAATTTCCCTGGCGGTTATTTTTTTGATTTTAGCTTCCATGTTTTTGCTTTCTCCATGGCCCGGCGCCTTAAGCGGCGCGCAAGGCCTTAAAACTTGCCGCTGACGATCTTGCGGCCGGCCTCGTTGAGGGCGGCGGTCTTCTGCGGGGTGGCGGCCTCGGCGTAGATGCGCACGAGCGGCTCGGTGCCGGACGGGCGCAGGCCCAGCCAGCTGCCGTCCTTCATGATGAACTTGAAGCCGTCGGTATGGTCTATGCGCCACACCGGGGCGCCGGCGAGGTTGAGCGGCGGGTTCAGGCGCAGCTTCTCCACCAGCGATTCCATGTGGATGCTCTTGTCGAGCTTCAGGTTCACGCGGGAATTATTGAAGTTGCCCACGCGCTTGTTGAGGTCCGCGAGGATCTTCTTGATGGGCTTGCGCTCGTAGGCCACCATCTCGGCGATGAGCAGGCAGGCCAGGATGCCGTCCTTCTCGGGCACGTGGTTCATGATGGACAGGCCGCCGGATTCCTCGCCGCCCAGCAGGTACTGGCCGGTGCGCAGCAGGTTGCCGATGTGCTTGAAGCCCACGGCGGTTTCGCGCACTTCCAGCCCGTGGTGGCGGGCGATGGCGTCGGCGAAATGGGAGGTCATGACCGAGCGGGCGAACTTGCCCTTGAGGCCGCGGTTCTTGACCAGGTGCTCGAGCACCAGGCCCAGCACCAGGTTGGGGGAGATCCAGGTGCCGTCGGAATCTATGATGCCGAAGCGGTCGGCGTCGCCGTCGCAGGCGAGGCCCAGGTGCAGCTTGTTCTTCGTCACCGTGTCGCGCAGGCCCTTGAGGTTCTCCTCGTCGGTGTCGGGCGAGCGGCCGCCGAACAGCACGTCGCGCTCTTCGCGCAGGCCTATCACCTTGGCGCCGTTGCGCTCCAGCAGCGGGCGCAGGTAGGTGCGGGCCGCGCCGTTGACGGAGTCCACGGCGATCTTGAGGCCGGCCTTCTTGATGGCGCCGAGGTCCAGCAGGGTGGCGAGCTGCTTGAAATAGTTCTCGTGGAAGTCCTCCACCTTGATCATGCCGGCGGTCACGCCGTGTTCGAAGGGGATGTGCTTTTCGACTTCCGCTATGGTCAGGGCCTGCACGCGCGCCTCGAGGTCGTTGGTGATCTCGGGCAGGGCGGGGCCGCCCCAGTAGGGGGTCCACTTGAAGCCGTTGTAATGGGGCGGGTTGTGGCTCGCGGTCAGCATGACGCCGCCGGAAGCGTAATTGCGCATCACTTCCCAGGCCACCACGGGGGTGGGGGCCTCTACGTCCGAGATCACGGCGGTTATGCCTTCCGCCGCCACGGCCTCGGCCACGTTCTTCGCGAAATCCTCGGACATGTAGCGGGTGTCATACCCGACGATTATCTTCGCGGTCTTGGGGGCGGGCTTGCCGGCCTTGCGCAGGTACAGCAGGTATTCCTCGCCCTTGTAGCCGTACTCGCGGTGTTCCTTCACGTGTTCGGCCGCTGCGTGGGTGACGCGGCGCAGGGTGGAAACGTTGAAATCTTCGGCAATAACGGCCCTCCATCCGGAGGTGCCAAACTTGATATTAGGGGTCGCCATAGGTAGTGAATATAGCAAAAAGGGCCGGTAAAAGCAAAACAGGGGCCGGCCTTATTATTTTGTAAAATATACGACCATGATAAAAGTCCTCCTCGCCTGCCTGCTCGCCCCGGCCCTGCCGGCCGCCGCCGCGGAGCTGCCGCTGGAGCTGACGGGGTACGTTTCGGCCTGGACGCAGAGCTGCGAGGGTTCTGCCTGCGCCCTGCCGTCGCCGGGGCAGCGCAATTTTCCGCTGTCCTTGAGCCTGGCCCTGCCCTCCGACCCCGGGCAGGCGGCCACCGCCCGCGCTTCGGCGCCCCTGCTTATGCCGGACGGGTCTGAACTTACGGCAGAGATAACCTTTTACGCCATCTGTCCCTACGGTTCTGAACCGGGAACCTGCGCCGGCCGTTATTTCCAGGCCCAGGTACTGCTCTCCGGGCCCTCCGGTGCTTTCTGCTCCACCTCCCTGAACCTGCAGGACTTCTCCCCTTTCCCCGTGCTCATGTGCGCGGGCACCTCTCCCGGGCGCCGCTTCGGGATAACTCTGCACCGCAAGGCCCTCTGACCATGACCACTAAAGAAAAACGCGACATTTTTTCACGCCGCCACCTGGGGCCGGAAGTCACGGCCTACTTTTCCTCGCTGACCGCGCCCGACGAGGGCTACGCGGCCCACGTGCTGGCGGCCATGGAAAAGGACGGCGTGCGCGGTCTTGCGGTCTCCCCGATGGAAGGCCGGATCCTCGAATCTTTCGCCCGCCTTTCCGGGGCCAGGAAGGCGGTGGAGATAGGCGCGCTCTACGGCTATTCCGCCCACTGGCTGGCCAAGGGCCTGGGCGACGGCGCCCGCCTCTACTCCCTGGAGAAGGACCCCGCCTGCGTGAACGCGGCCAAGGACGCCATGGAAGTCTCGGCCCTCTCCCGCAAGGTCACCGTGATGGAGGGACCGGCCCTGGAGAACCTCAAGACCCTGGCCAAGCTCGCCCCGTTCGACCTGTGCTTCATAGACGCCGACGCCGAGAATTACCCGGCCTACCTGCGCTGGGCCGCCGCCAACCTCCGGCCCGGCGGCCTGGTGCTGGCCGACGGCGCGTACCTCAAAGGCGCGCTCTGCGCCGGGGACGGGGACCAGGGCGCGGCGCCCGCCGCCAGGGCCATGCGCGAATTCTTCCATATCCTTTTCGACGGGGACCGGTTCTCTTCCGCCTCGGTACTGCCCACCGGAGAGGGCCTGGCCCTCGGGATAAAAGCCTGACCATGAGGAAACTGCTGCTCCTGCTGCCGCTGCTGCTGCTCGCCGCCTGCGCCAAGGAGACCGGGGAGCGGCCCCGGCTGGCCAAGGCGGGCCGCCCCGCGCCGGAGCTGCGCCTGCCCAAGCTGCTCAACGCCCCCGCGCCTGCCCTCGCCGGGCTGCAGGAACTCAAGGGCCGGGCCGTGGTCCTGGAGTTCTGGGCCACCTGGTGCGAGCCCTGCGTGGACAATATCCCGCATTTCAACGAGCTGGTTTCCAAATTCAAGGACCGCCCCGTAGTGTTCATCTCCGTCACCGACGAAAGCGAGGCCGAGGTGGCCAGGTTCCTGGAGAAGACCCCGGTGAGCGGCTGGGTGGCGCCCGGCGCCGGCCCGGAGGCTTTCAAGGCTTTCCGGGTCTACGGGCGGCCCCACACCGTACTGATAGACCGCTCGGGCAAGGTGCAGGCCATCACCTACCCGGCCCGGGTCACGCCCGCCACCATAGAGGCCCTCCTGGCCGGCAGCCTGGAGCAGGACGAGGGGCCCGACGCCGCCCTGCACTCCGACGAAGATCCAGCCCCCGACCCGGCGGTGCTGGGGGAATTCTACCTGGCCCGTTCCTCGGGCACTTCCTCGGTGCGCTACCGCGCTGACCATTTCACGGCCAGGGCGCTGACCCTGCGCATGGCTTTCGATTTCCTGCTGGGCACGGCGGACCGGGTGGACCTGGGCCCCGGCACCCGGGAACTGGTGGACGCCTCCTACGATATCCGCCTGACCGCGCCTACCACCGGGCCCGACAGGAAGGCTGAGCTTTTTCTAAAGGGGCTGGCGTTCGCCACCGGGCTCAAGGTCTCTTCCTCGGTCAGCGAGGAAGAGGTCTGGGTGCTCAAGACGCTGCCCGGCGGCACCAGGAACGCCAAACGCCGCCCGGATTTTTCCGAGGTCGCTTTCGACGGGGTGACGCTTAAGACGGCCGGGTCCTCCTTCGTGGTGCTGGCCTATCACCTGCGCGAGAAGCTGGGAGTGCCGGTGCTCGACGAGACCAAAGAGGACGGGCCCCTGGAGTACTCCTTTACCTTCGAGACCCGCGACCCCAAAGTGGCCGACGCCCAGCTGCGGCGCGACCTGGGCCTGCGCCTGGACCGGGCCCGCCGGAAGATCCGGGTCATCACGGTGCGCAAATGAAGCGGCTCTCCACCAAACCCACCGTTTACCTGATAGACGGCTCCAATTTTTCCCTGCGCTTCTGGGAGCGCACCGGCGGCTCGCGCGACGGGCTGGAGGGCTGGTTCCTGCAGTGGCTCTCGGAAGTCTCCAGGAGCGGCGCCCTGCGGGCCTCCTGCTTCCGGGTGGTTTTCGACGGGCCCTACCGCAGCGGCGGCGCGGGCGGGTCTTCCATCACCGTCCATTACAGCGAAGGCGAAACGGCCGACGAGATGCTCATCGAGCGGGGCTATTTCATGCAGACCGAGGGCATCCGCGCTATCATAGTCACCTCGGACAACGGCCTGCGCGACCGCGCCGCCGCCGAGGGCGTAAAGACCATGACCTGCGAGGCCTTCCAGGCCCTGGCCGACGCGGAGCTCCGCAAGGAAAGCCGATAATTAAGTAGAATAGTAAATGCGGCCCGGGTGCTGTAACTGGTAGCCAGAGCTGACTTAAAATCAGCTGGAGGTTTCCTCCGTGTGGGTTCGAGTCCCACCCCGGGCAATAGTAATGTGGTTCTGTGCGGGTTCGGGCCGACTTGGCTATCCTGTCGTGTGTTAACGGAGGCCTCCTCGTCCCACCATGCCCACACGTTTTAGAATATTTTGACTGGAGGAACTTATGGGAATAGCGCCGGCAGGGATAAAACTTATAGTCGGGGGCCTGGTGGCCGCGGCGATCGGCACCATGCTGATGGCCTGGGTGAGATGGGCCGGCATCCCGGTGCTGGTGCTGGGCCTCTTCTTCGCCGCCTTCTCCGCCTACTTCTTCCGCGACCCCGAGCGCGAAAAGGTCTTCGCCCCCGGCGAGATCGCCTGCCCCGCCGACGGCACCGTGATGAGCGTGCAGAACGAGGGTACCCCTGGGATCACCGTGGTGCGCATCTTCCTGTCCGTGCTCAACGTGCACGTGCAGCGCGCCCCCATGGCCGGCAAGGTCACCAAGACCCTCTACACCAAAGGCACTTTCGCCATCGCCTACAAGCCCGAGGCTTCCACCAACGAGCGCAACCTGATCCAGATCACCGGCGAGCACGGCCGCACCATAGGCGTGGAGCAGATCACCGGCTCCATCGCCCGCCGCATCGCCTGCTACGTTGCCGAAGGCCAGGAAGTGAAGATCTCCGAGCGCATCGGCATGATCTATTTCGGCTCCCAGGTGGCCGTGTACCTGCCGGACACGGCGCGCGTGCTGGTGAAGCCCGGCGACAAGGTGGAAGGCGCCGAGACCGCGCTGGCCCTCTGGTAAAGGATAACCCATGGAAGAGATAATCAGGGAAAAGAAGCGCATAGACATCGCCAAGCTCAAGAAGACGGGCGCCGTGGTGCTGCCCTCCATCTTCACCATCGCCAACATGGCGTTCGGCTTTTTCGCCATCCTCTCGGCTTCGGAAGGCAACTACGTGCTGGCGGCCTGGTTCATAGTGCTGTCTTACGTGATGGACATGCTCGACGGGCGCATCGCCCGCCTGGTGCACGGCGAGAGTTCCTTCGGCGTGGAGATAGACTCCCTGTCCGACTGGATCTCCTTCGGCATAGCTCCGGCCTACCTCATCTACAAGTTCGTGCTGAAGGATTACGGCTTCTGGGGCTACCCGGTGGCCTTCCTGTACGTGCTGTGCGGCGCGCTGCGCCTGGCCCGCTACAACGTGAAGTCCCACTTCGGCGGCAGCGACAAGGATTATTTCCAGGGCCTGCCCATTCCCGGCGCGGCCGGCATCCTCATCTCGTTCGTGCTGGCCTACAGCATGCTCGAAGGCGAGGGCGGCATGCGCAGCATAAAGCTGGTGATGGCGCAGATGCCTTTCGTGTACGCGGCCATCCCGTTCATCATGATCGCGCTGGCGCTGCTGATGGTCTCCAGCGCCCCTTACGCCGCCTTCAAGGGCGACATGCTCAAGCCCAACTCCATCAAGGGCATCCTGGTGATCACCGCGGTGCTGTCCATGCTCATCGCTTACCCGCAGGACTCGCTGTTCCTGTTCTTCTCGCTGTACGCCGTCTCCGGCGTGATAGCAGGCATCTACAAGGCCCTGCGGGGTCTGTTCAAGGGCAGGGAAGCCGTCTAGCCCTAGCCTGTAAAATGGAAAAGCCCGGGGCCGTCCCCGGGCTTTTTCGTTTTACGCCGCGCCTCAATTGATCTTGGGGTCTTTGGGTTTTTCGTCCTGCTTGCGGGGGAAGAGCGGGGGGACTTTCTGCGGCTCGGTGCCGTCGGCGGTCCGGCCCACGCCCAGCTGCAGGTGCATGCGGCTGGCGGTGTCGGGCATGAAGGGGTCTATCCAGCCGGCGATCAGGCGCAGGCACCACACCATTTCGTTGAGGAAGGGCTTGAGGGCGGCCGGATCTTTCTTGGCCAGCTCCCAGGGCTTCTTCTCGTTCACCAGGTGGTTGAGCCGGCTCACCGCTTTCCAGATCTTCTCCAGCGCCTCGCTGAACTGCAGCGTTTCTATGGCCTTGTGGATCTCCGGGGTCCAGGCCTTGAATTCGCCGAAGACTTCGGAGCCTTCGGGCTTTTCCGGCAGCTGGTGGTCCAGGTACTTGGCGGCCATGTTCATCAGGCGCGAGAACAGGTTGCCCAGGTCGTTGGCGAGGTCGGCGTTGTAGCGCCGCTTGAAGGCGTCCATGGAGAAGTCCCCGTCCTGGCCGAACGAGACTTCCCTGAAGATGAAGTAGCGCAGCGCGTCCACGCCGTATTCCTGCACCACGTCCTCGGCCTTGATGAAGTTCCCCTTGGACTTGGACATCTTGTCGCCGTTGATGGTCCACCAGCCGTGCGCGTAGATCTTGCGCGGCAGCTCCACGCCCAGCGCCATCAGCATGGCCGGCCAGATAACGCTGTGGAAGCGGAAGATCTCCTTGCCCACCAGCTGCACGTCGGCGGGCCAGAAGTGGTTGAAGTCCGGGGAGATGTTGTCCGGGTTATAGCCGGGCCCGGTAGCGTAATTCAGCAGGGCGTCTATCCAGACATAGACTGTGTGCTTGGGGTTGGACTTTACCGGCACGCCCCAGGCCACCTTTGTCCTGGAGACGGAGAAATCCTTGAGCCCCGACTTCACGAAGTTGATCATTTCCTGGGCGCGGTAGCGGGGGGAGAGGAAGTCGGGATGCTTCTCGTAATGCTCAAGCAGCGCCTTTTCGTATTTGGAAAGCTTGAAGAAATAGGTCTCCTCGCTGACATGCTCCACGGGGCGGGCGTGCATGGGACAGAGCTTGCCGTCCTTCAGTTCGCCCTCGTCGTAAAAGGCCTCGCAGGCGGAGCAGTAGAGGCCCTCGTAGGAGCCCAGGTAGATGTCGCCCGTCTTGATAAGCTTCTCGAAGACGGCCTGTACCGCCGCTTCGTGAGTGGCATCGGTGGTGCGGATGAAGTAGTCGTACTTCACGTTGAGCGTCTTCCACAACTCCCGGAAATCGGCGGAGATGCCGTCGCACCAGACCTTTGGGTCCACGCCTTTCTCCTTGGCTATTTTTTCTATGTTGGAGCCGTGCTCGTCGGTGCCGGTCTGGAAATGCACCGGCACGTCCTTGTTGCGCAGGTGGCGGGCCAGCACGTCGGCGGCCAGCGTGGTGTAGGCGTGGCCGATATGCGGCTTGTCGTTAAGATAGTAGAGGGGCGTAGTGATGTAGTATTTTTTGTTTTTCATTTGGTTTAGTCCGGTCTCACGAGGTCTTCTAATTTTACTCCGGCGCGCTCGCTCTCGAGCAGCGCGGTCTCCAGCAGCAGCATATAGGAAACGTTGCGGTCGGCCATGCGGCGCAGTTCCATGGTGCGCCTCAGCAGGGCCGTCAGGCGTTCTTTGGGCTGGCCGTCGGCCTTGGCCCAGGAGGCGCGGGTCTTGGCGATCAGCAGGTCGAGCAGGGTCTTTACCTCTTCGCGGGCCTTGTGGCTGTCGCGCGGCAGGCCGGCGGCGAACTTGAAGGACCGGGCCGGGTCGCCGGGGCGCAGGGCCGAGACGCGCTTGAGGAAAGAGGCGGCCTCGGCGGCCTTTTCCAGCGAGCCGCTCCCGAGCGCGGCCAGGCGGGCGGCTTCTCCGGGTTCGGCGCCCTGGGCCGCCAGGATGGTCCGGAGCGCGGGTTCCGGCAGCGGGCCGAACTCTATGAGGCAGCAGCGCGAGAGGATGGTGGAAAGCAGCGACGTTTTCTGCGAGACGGTCAGGATCACCAGCGTGCCGGGCGGCGGCTCCTCCAGGGTCTTGAGGATGGCGTTCTGGGCGTTATTGAGCATCGCCTCCGCGTCGCGCACTATGAAGATCTTCCAGGGCGACATCATGGCTTTCTGCTGGGCCCAGCGCGTGACTTCGCGCACCGTGTCTATCTTGAGATTGGCGCTCTCGTCCTCGTCGAGCAGGGCGGCCTGGAAGACGGTGTCCACCACGCGGATGTCGGGGTGGGCGCCGGAGGCGGCCTGCAGGCAGGAGAGGCACATGCCGCAGGAGTCGGCCTTGTCCGCGTGGGTCCGGGCGGGGGCCGCCTCGGCGGCAGGCGCGGGTTCCGGCGCCGCCGCCGCGAAAAGGTCGTCGGGGTCGGGCGCGGCCGGGGCTGCGGGCTTCTCCCGGTGTTCGGTGTGGGAGCAATTCACCGCTTTGGCGAACTCGAAGGCGGCCAGGAATTTGCCCACTCCGGGCGGGCCGTGGAAGATCATGGCCGGCGGGATGCGCCCGCTCTCGGCGAGCGCCTTCAGGCGCCGCACGGTCTTGTCCTGGCCGAGTATGCTGGAAAATGACATGGGTTAGTTCTTGAGGAGCCTGGCCACTTTCGCCCTGATGTCGGCCTGTATGGCCTCTATGGACCGGCCGCCGTCCACGCGGGTCATGCCGGGCCGGCGCGCCAGCAGCTTGTAGGCCCGGTTGACACGGCGGCGGAAAGCGTCGGGGGCGCGCTCTATGCGATCGCGGCCGGGGCGGGTCTTTTCCCGCTGGGTGAACGCCCTGTCGGGGATGTCGAAGACTATGGTGACGTCGGGCTTGAGGTTCAGGGTGGCTATGCGGTTGAGGGTCTTCACCGTCTTCAGGTCCAGGCCGCGGCCGTAGCCCTGGTAGGCGGTGGTGGAAAGGGTGTAGCGGTCGGAGATGATGACCTTGCCGGCCTTCAGCGCGGGGAGGATCTTCTCCAGCGTGTGCTTTATCCTCGAAGTTTCGTAGAGGAACAGCTCGGTCATGGGCTCTATCTCGCTCTTCGGGTCCAGCAGTATCTTGCGGATCTGTTCGGATAAACGGGTGCCGCCGGGCTCGCGGGTTACCACCACCTCGCGCCCAAGGCCTTCCAGCCACTTTTTAAGCAGCTCCGCCTGGGTGGATTTGCCGGACCTGTCCGGCCCCTCCAGCACTATAAAAATACCCTTTTTCATGCGATTTAACTATATGATAGCAAAGCCCGGGGCGGCCGGGCTATAACCGCATGGCGGGGGGCTGACGAAAAAAGCCGCGCCCGCGCGCGGCTTTTCACGGGCCGGGGAGGTTTAAAAGTCGCTGTTGCTGAGGCCGGCGTAGATCAGGGCGCCGCCCCTGAGGGAGGCCAGCACATTGCCTATCTCGGTGTTGGCCACGGCCAGGCAGCCGAAGGACCGGCCCTGGCGCACATTCGCCTCCCTGACATAGTTCGAATCGTGGACGACCACGGCGCGGGACAGGGCGTTGGAATTGGTGGAGGACAGGCCGTGCAGGCGCATGGACTTGCCGTGCTTGCCGGTATAGAGCGCCCCGGTGAGATAGAAGCCCAGCGAAGAGGCCTTGGAATTGGGGGTATTGCTGAATTTTGTGGCATACCCGTCGCCGTCCGGGTCCGAACCCGTGCCGTGGGCCACGTGCATGGCGTGCTCGGTGCCGGTCTGCATGTCGAGTATCCAGAAGCGGTCCTTGCTGGAATGGGCCGCGAAATCCACCACTCCTAAATAACGTTTGTTCTCTATCCTGTTGGAATTGGCGTTGAAATACTCCAGCGCTTTTCGCTTGAGGTCGGCGGGGATGGAGTCCCCGCCGCGGCCGCCGGGTTCGAAGGAAACCTGCGGCTCCTGCTGCGTCTGGCCCTGCGCCTGCGGCTGCGCCCGGGGCGCGAACGGCTCCTGCGGCAGGTCTGCTTCCTTGACGGGTTCGTAAGCCTGGCCCTCGGCGTAGGTTTCCTCTTCCTGGTCGTCGTCCAGGGAGCCTTCCGTCTGGGGCACTTCGGCGGGCGGCTCTTCCATCTCTATGTCGCCGTTAGGGTTGAAAATAAGTTTGAGCAGTTTCACTATCAGCTGCGCCAGGCCGTCGGCCCGGACCGGAGTTATCTCGTACTGCCCGGTGGCCTTGCTCTTGAGGTCCTGCGAGGCGGAGGCCTTCGCCTTAAGGCCGGAGGTTTCCACATTTATGTTCTCGGAGGCGGTGCGCATCCGCTCCAGGCTCTTGGCCTGCAGCAGGCCAACGGAGGCGAAGGACAGGAGGACCAGCAGGGTTATGAGTTTCATAAAGTCTCCTGCCTATAGCCTACACCGCAGAAGTCCCCGGCATAAGGGAATTCGGACCCAGGCCTTTCTGGGTCTAAGGGCCTAGCCGGTGGGGAAAAGAAAAGGCCCCGGTCCGCCGGGGCCTTTCTTTTGTTCGCTGCGGGTTTACGAGCACTCGGAGTAGCCGCAGTCGTGGCAGGTGGGCCCGGAGCAGCCGGACTCGTAGCTGACGTTGGAGGAGTAGCACTTGGGACAGTACTGGGTGCGGGAGGCTTCCCACAGTTCCAGTTTCTCGCCGCCGTTGATCTCGGAGTCGCTGGCTATGATACCGGTGCGCTTGAGATGGCTGCGCAGCGCCACGGCTATGCCGTGCGCCACGGAATTGATGCGGTTCTCGCCCAGGCCCACCGGCCGGTCGCCTTTCACCGAGTTCAGGTGCTTGAGCACCTTTATCGGGTCGCCGCCTTCCTCGAGGTACTTGGAGAGCAGGATGCCGATGAGCGAGGTGAGGCCGCTGATCTCGGTGCCGAGGGGCGGCATGTTGGTGAACACCTGGTAGGGGCCGTGCTCGTTGTAGTTCACGTGCACGTGCAGCGGGCCGTAGCCGGTCTTCAGCTGGAAATATTCCGAAGACACGCCGAAGCTCTGGTAGGCGGCCTTTTTCTTCTTGGTCTTGGCCTGGGGCTGCGCGCCCGAGCCGATGTTGAGCACCTGCTGCGCCTTGCAGCCGTCGCGGTAGACGGTGAGGCCCTTGCAGCCCAGCTTATGGGCGAGCAGGTAGCAGTTGCGCACGTCCTCCACCTTGGCCGAGTTGGCCATGTTGATGGTCTTGGACACGGCGTTGTCTATGTGCTTCTGGAAGGCGGCCTGGATCCTTATGTGGTTCTCGATGGAGACGTCGTGCGCCGTGGGGAACAGGTCCTGGATGTGGCGGGGGATCTCCGGGATGCCGCGCACGGCCTTGTGGTTGGCCTCTATCTTTTTCCAGAGGGTCTTCTCGTCCAGGCCGAAGTAGCCGTGGTGCTTGGTTATGTGCTTGAACAGGGTGTTCACCTCGTAGAAGGTGTCCTTGGCTTCGGGCTCCTGGTTGTTCTTGATGGCGTCCAGGGCCTTGGCGTTGTAGCGCGTGTAGGCGATGGCGAAGAACGGCTCTATGCCCGAGCCCTGCAGGCCGGCCGCTATGGCGATGGTGCCGGTGGGGGCGATGGTGGTGCGCGACGCGTTGCGGGGCCGCGCGGACACGCCGCGGAAATGCTTGCTCTCGGCGTCGTAGATGGAGCCCTTCCAGTTCTGGAACACGCCGCGCTCGCGGGCGAGCTCTTCCGAGGCCTCCAGGGACTTGTCGTTGATGAACTTCATCACCTCTTCGGCCAGGCCGAGGCCTTCGGGGCTGTCGTAGGCCACGCCGAGCTTCACGGCGGTCTCCGCCCAGCCCATCACGCCCAGGCCTATCTTGCGGTTGGACTTCGCTATGCGCTCTATCTCGGTAAGGGGATAGTTATTTATCTCTATGACGTTGTCCAGGAAGCGGATGGCCTTGGTGACGGTGGCGCCGAGGCGGTCCCAGTCCATCTTGCCCTTGGCCATTTCGCCGGTGACGTAGTTGGCCAGGTTGATGGACCCCAGGTTGCAGGATTCCCAGGGCAGCAGCGGCTGCTCGCCGCAGGGGTTGGTGCTCTCTATCTGGCCCAGGGCCGGGGTGGGGTTGGAATTGGTGTCGTTGATGCGGTCGATGAAGACTATGCCGGGGTCGCCGGTGGCCCAGGCGGAGTCCACCAGCATGTCGAAGATCTCCTTGGCCTTCAGCGTGCCGGTGACTTCCTGGTTGCGCGGATTCACCATGTCGAAGGTGCCGTCGGAGGCCACGGCCTTCATGAACTTTTCGTCGAGCGCTATGGAGATGTTGAAGTTCTCCAGCACGCCCTGCTGGGACTTCAGGGTTATGAATTCCTTTATTTCCGGGTGCCAGTAGGGGATGATGCCCATGTTGGCGCCGCGGCGGGTGCCGCCCTGCTTCACCACGTCGGTGAGCTTGTCGAACAGCTTCATGAACGAGATGGCGCCGGAGGCCACGCCGTTGCTCTTCTTCACCACGTCGCCCTTGGGGCGCACGCGGCAGAAGGAGAACCCGGTGCCGCCGCCGGATTTCTGGATGAGGCTCTGGGCGGTGAGGGCCTTGGCTATGCCTTCCATGGAGTCCGGCACGGGCAGTACGTAGCAGGCGCTGAGCTGCTGCAGGTCGCGGCCGGCGTTCATGAGGGTGGGGGAGTTGGGCAGGAAGTTGAATTCCGCCATCATGTTGTAGAACTCGGTGGCCCAGGCGTCGGCGGCCGTCCTGGCCGCGGGAATGGTCTTGTAGGCGTTCTCCAGGTTGGCCATGAAGCGCATGAAATTGGCTTCGCGCTCGGCCGACTCGTAAATGCCGTCATGGAAGAAGATGGCGCGCGACAGCTTGCCGTCGGCGCCGGCTTCGGCCACGCGGCAGCGCACGCCCTCGAACAGGCCCCAGTTGCCGGCCTCGGGGTGGAAAATGAGCTCGGAAAGAGAAATGTTGTGGGCTACCCGCCCGAAGAGTTCCTCCACGCTGTGGTCGTCGCGGAGGTATTTGTCTTTTATGACCTTGCCCTGGTTCTCTGAAATGTGGATCTTCTTCTTTTCCAACGTCATGGTTTTCATTTATTTCGTGCCTCTGTACTGAAATCCGGCGCAACACCCGCACTTTCCGTCTCACTAAAGCGCTTAAGAGCGGAGTGTCGGTGTGTTGTCGTGCCTTGTGTAAAAAAACCGCGGTAATAGAGATTAGGGGTAATCTATCAATCCTTAGATTAATTGTCAAATTTGCCGACGAGGCCTGCCGCGGGCCGGCCGGGGGGGCGAAAATTGTTATAATTCCGGAGGGCTTTTTACCTATGGAAAAGAAGAAAAAACCGGAGCTCGGGCTGTCGCAGACCCCGTCGCTGCGGCACGACCTGCGCCTGTTCGCGCTGCTGGCCCGGCCCGAGGCCGATTTCCTGGCCGCGGCGGCGGAACTGGAGGCGGACCCGCTGTTCGCGCGGCTGCTGGCCCCGGGGCCCGGCGGCGCCTCACCGGTGGCGCGCCGGCGCTTCCGCGGCGCTTCCTACGCCTTCACAATGGCCTGCGGCGACGCCGCCCTGGCCGGGGCGGCTGAAAAGTGCTGCGCCGGGGAATGGCTGGCGGACCGCCCGGCCATGCTCGCGCTGGCAAAAAAAACCGGCGAGGCCGGCTTCGAAAAATATTTCCTGGCTGACGCGGCCTTCGACCCGGCCGCGGCCGCGAAGGCCTGCGGCCTGACCCCGAAGGAAGCCGCCGACCTGAAGTCTTTTACCGACTCCTTCATCCTCGCCCACGAAAGGATACCTCCGGAGCGGTTGCCGCAGCAGCAGCTGCGCTGCGCCGCCAGGGTGGTGGAGGAAGGGGGGGGGCTGAAGGCGGCTTATACGCACCCCGCTTATTTCAGGGGGGCCTACGTCATCAACGGCCCGGCCCTGGGCAGGCTGCTCAAGAGCGGGGCGCTGACCCGCGCGGAAGCCGCGAAGGCCCGCCGCCTGGCCTCGGCCGCGCAGCGCGTGAGCTGGCGCAAGGCCGGCTTCCACCGGCTCCTGGCGGCCATCCTGGAAGAGCAGAAGGATTTTTTCCTGGGCAAAGGCCCCCTCAAGCCTTTCTCCCAGCGGGAACTGGCCGCGCGCGTGGAGCTGAACCCCGGCACCGTTTCCCGCCTGGTCTCGTCCCGGACGGTGGCGGCGCCCTGGGGGGAAGAAGTGCGCCTGAAGGACCTCTTCAGGGCTAAAAGCGCTTTCGTAATTGATAGAATGAAGGAAGTCCTGGGGGCTTCCGTGGAAAAATTGACGGACGAGCAGACTGCGGCGGCCCTTAAGTCCTCTTACGGTATAAAGATCTCCAGGCGCAGCGTGAACCTGTACAGGTCCAGGACCGGCCTATGAAAAAAAACGAAGAAGACTTCCGCTCTCTGCAGCACAGCCTCTGCGATACCCTGTTCATAAACGCCCAGGAGCCCATGTTGGTGCTCGGCCTGGACCTGAAGGTGCTGCTGGTGAACAACAGCGCCCTGAAGCTGCTTGGCTGGACCGACGGCGCGCTGCACGGCAAGACCGCCGCGGAGCTGGTGCTGGAGAAGGACCTTAAGGAATTTTCCGACCTGGCGGCGCTGGCGGCCAAGGACGGCGCGGTGCGCAACTACCGCTTCTACATGCTAACCGCTTCCAAGAGCATCGTGCGCCTGTTCCTGACCGCGCAGGCGCTGAAGGACGAGGCCGGCGCCGTGAACGGTTTCTGCTTCTACCTCTCCCCGGTGTCGCCCGACGAATGGTCCGCCCTGAAGGACCCCCACGTGTTCCGCAACGCAGCCCGCAAGCTGGGCCGCCTGACCTCCATAGGCCAGCTCACCTCCATGTTCGCGCACGACATCAAGAACCCGCTGCACGTCATCCTTTCCACGTCGGAACTGCTGCGCGCGCAGGAAGGCCAGCCGGAGCAGGTGCGCACCGGCGCCGAACTGATAGAGCGCAACGCCCGCCGGGCGTCCAAGATAGTGAAGACGCTGCTGGATTTTTCGCGCAGCGGCATGTGCCGCCTGGAGCCCTACGCCGTTAACGACGCCGCCGAATACTCCCTGGGCCTCATAGACAGCGCCCTCAAGGCCGCCAAGATCGCGCTTGAAAAAGACCTTGCCGCCGCCCCTAAAGTCTTCCTGGACCCGCATTACATGCACAGCGTCGTCTACAACATGCTCAACAACGCCGCCCAGGCCCTGGCCGGCGTCAAGGATGCGCAGATAAAGGTCAGCTCGGGCTGGCTCGAAAAAGAGGGCGAGGTGTTCCTGACCATAAAGGATAACGGGCCCGGCGTGGAGCCCGCCATGCTGGAAAATCTGTTTCAGCCTTTCTTTACCACCAAGGAGAACGGGACCGGGCTGGGGCTTTACCTGGCGCGGCAGATCATGGACGAGCACGGCGGCCGCGTAGTGGTCGCCTCGCCGCCCGGAGAGGGCTTCTCCGTGAGCCTGCGCTTCAAGAAGACGGTTTGATGGGAAACATACTCATAGCCGAAGACGACGCGGACACGCGCTACGTGCTGAAGTCGGCGCTGGAAGCCGGCCGGCACGCCTGCGCCGCCGCCGCGTCCGGCGCGGAAGCCATGGCGCTGGCCGAGGCCGTTACTTTCGACGCCGTGGTGCTGGACATGGTGCTGGGCGACGCCGACGGCCTGACCGTGCTGGAGAAGCTCAAGACCGACGACCCCGGCCTGCCGGTGGTCATCCTCACCGGCCACGCCGACGTGCAGAGCGCCGTTAAGGCCATGAAGCTGGGCGCGCTGGACTACCTCATAAAACCTTTCGGCAACGAGGAACTGCTGCTCATCATAGAGAAGGCCGTGAAGGAGCGCCGGCTGCGGCGCGAGTTCGACGCCCTGCGCAGTCACGTGGCGCGGGCGCACGGCGCGGAGCCGGTGTTCGGCGCCAGCAAGGAGATCCGGAATACCGCGGCGCTGGCGGCGCAGGTGGCCGCCACCGACCTGACCGTGATACTTTCCGGCCCCTCCGGTTCCGGCAAAGAGGTCTGGGCCCGGGAGATCCACCGCCGGAGTTCCCGCGGCAACAGCCCCTTCGTGGCGCTGGACTGCGGCGCCCTGCCGGAGAACCTGGTGGAGAGCGAGCTGTTCGGCTACGAGCGCGGCGCCTTTACCGGCGCGGACCGCCGCAAGCCCGGCCTCTTCGAATCCGCTTTCGGCGGCACCCTTTTCCTCGACGAGATAGCCAACCTCACCACCGGCACGCAGGCCAAACTGCTGCGCGTGTTGGAAGAGCGCCGTATCCGCCACCTCGGCGGCAAGAAGGACATTCCCGTGGATACCCGCGTGATAGTCGCCGCCAACAAGAACCTGCCGGACTGCATAAAGGAAGGCGCCTTCCGCGAGGACCTGTATCACCGCCTGAACCAGTTCACGCTCAAGGTCCCGTCGCTTTCGGAGCGCAAGGAAGATATTCCAGCCCTGGCCGCTTTCTTTCTGAAAGAGGCGGAGAAGCTGGTGAATAAAAAAGTGGACTCCATTTCCGATTCGGCGCTGGCCGCGCTGACCGCGTACAACTGGCCAGGCAATGTACGGGAACTGAAGAACGTTATAACCAGGGCGGCCTTGCTGAGCGCCGGTGAGATACTGCCGGCCCACCTGGGGCTGGGCGGTTCCGGCCAGGAGGCTGCCCCTGCCTCTGTTCCAGGCGCGCCGGAAAGTTTCGACATGAAAGAGAACCTGCGCCAGGCACGGGCCGAGACCGAGAAGCGGCTTATCCGTGCCGCCCTGGCTGAAACAGGCGGGAATAAGTTGCGCGCGGCCAAGCTGCTTTCCATAGATCGTAAAGCCCTTTACGATAAAATAAAGACATATTCTCTGGAATAGTGTGGAATAATATCTACACTATTGTGTAGAATAAAATCCACAATGTGGATTTTATTCTACACCTCCCGTTAACAAGGATTTAACGTTTTTGTATTCTTTCCTTATCAGTACTTTACCTATAATTAATACAGAATCATGAAAGGCTACTTGGCAAAGTCGTTGCTATGTATTCTTCTTGGGAGAATTTATACATGAAAATTTCATTCCTTATTTCGAACGCCCCCGGAGGCCTTATGAAGATGCTCAAATATAACCTGGTCGCCATGGTCACGGCGCTGCTGCTGCCGGCTTTCGCCGCCGCCGCGCCGCTCATGATAAACTACCAGGGCCGCCTGGTGGATACCGCCGGCAACCCGCTCACCGGGGAGCAGACCGTGCACTTCAAGATCTACAGCGTGCCCACCGGCGGCTCCGAGATCTGGGCCGAAGACCAGACCGTCACTCCCGATAACGGCATCTTCAGCGTTGCGCTCGGCAGTTTCACCGCCCTGCCCGTGGCCAACTTCGTCTCCGACTCGCTCTACCTTGGCGTAGCCATTGGCGCGGACGCGGAAATGGTCCCGCGCACACGCCTGCTGTCCACGCCTTATGCCTTGTATACCTCTAACCTCGGTTCTTCTGTTTCGCAATCCCTGATATCGACCGATACCGTAATCTCCAACTCGCAGCTGCAACTCGGTAATTTCAGCTCGCTTCCCGGCGCGATAGGCTCCGGCGCTTTGGTTTACTATTCCGGCCAGATTTATTATTGGAACAATACGAGCTGGATCCCCCTGGCCGCTGGCGCGGCGTCGGCGTGGTCCTCTTCCCCTGGTAAAGTTTTTCTCCTTGACGGGAGTAATGACCTCGGAGTGGGCACCGGCAGTCCAATGTATAAACTGGATGTCGCCGGCGGTATTTTCGCCAGCTCTTCCATGACCGCATCCCAGTTCTTCGGCAATGGCTCGGGTCTTACCGGCATAAGCGGAGCGCAGGTTGACCTTTCCACCGTGACCGCGGCCATCAATGCCGGTCTGTCGCCCGTGAACGCCGCGCTGTCTACCGGCGTGTACACCACCCAGTTCTACGCCGATCCCGCGTGGATAACCAGCCTGTCCAGCACCAAGATAGACCTGAGCACCGTGTCCGCCTCCGTGACTTCCATAGAGGCCGCCATCTCCACCGCGGTCTATAACGTCAACTTCTACGCCAACCCCGCCTGGATAACCAGCCTGGCCACCAGCAAGATAGACCTGAGCACCGTTACCGCGGAAATAGCCCCGTTGCAGACCGCCGCCGGCAACGCGGCGTATATAACCAATTCTTATCCCAACCCCGGCTGGATCACTAGTCTCGCTACCGCGAAGATAGACCTCTCTACCGTGACCGCGGCCATCAACGAAGGCCTCGCCCCCGTGAACGCGGCGCTGTCCACCGGCGTGTACACCACGCAGACTTACGCTGACCCCTCGTGGCTCACCAGCCTGAGCACCAGCAAGATAGACCTGAGCACCGTGTCCGCCATAATGCAGCCCATAGAGGCGGCTATTTCCACGGCTGTTTATAATGTTAATTCTTATTCCAACCCGTCGTGGATCACCAGCCTGGCCACGAGCAAGATCAACCTGAGCACCGTGACCGCGGCCATCAACGAGGGGCTGGCGCCCGTGAACGCGGCGCTGTCCACCGGCGTGTACACCACCCAGTTCTACGCCGACCCCGCCTGGCTCACCAGCCTGAGCACCAGCAAGATAGACCTCTCCACCGTGTCCGCCATAATGCAACCCATAGAGGCGGCCATCTCCACTGCCGTATATAGTGTTAATACCTATAGTGACCCCTCGTGGATCACCAGCCTGGCCACGAGCAAAATAAACCTGAGCACGGTTACCGCGGCCATCAACGAGGGCCTCGCCCCCGTGAACGCGGCGCTGTCCACCGGCGTGTACACCACGCAGACCTACGCCGACCCGTCATGGATAACCAGCCTGGCCACGAGCAAAATAAACCTGAGCACGGTTACCACCGCTCTTTCCAACGCGGATAATCTTACCTCCGGCACTTTGGCCAGCGCCAGGCTCTCCGGTACGTATTCCAACGCGCTGACCTTCGGCTCGGCGGCCGGCGGGCCCATAACGTTCTCTACCAATGTGATCCTCTCGGCATCGCAGATGAGGGTCGGTAATTATGCCGCGGCGCCCGGTGCCGTCGGACCCGGCTCCATGTATTACGATAGCGTAGCCCAACTGCTTTACTACTCCAATAACGGCCTCAGCTGGACGGCACTGGCGGCAGGCGGCGCCAGCCCTTGGACTTCCGGTGGCGGTGCTACCACCCTGGTTACCGCCAGCGATAAAGTGGGTGTCGGCAAGGCCCCCTCTGAAAAGTTGGATGTGGCTGGTACGATAAAGTCCGATTTCGGGGTTTCAGCGGCGACGATGACCCTTTCTGATACCGGCGCTGCGGCCCTGGACGTGGCCGGCGGCATCACCGCCGGTTCCGGCAATGTGGGGATAGTGGACACCACTGGTAAAATCCCAGCTATTAGCGGCACGTACTTCGCGAGTCTCAACGGTTCGGCCTTGACTAACATAACGGCCTCCGCGATAGCCGCAGGAAATGTCACCGCCGGTAGTCTGCTGAATACCGTGATAGCCTCGTCGATAGCGGTGCAGTCCATCACGAGCGAGAACCAGATAGTGGACGGCGTCATAACGAACGCCGACATTAACGCCTCGGCGGCCATCGCCGACACCAAACTGGGGACCATCTCCAGCGCGGGCAAGGTGAACCCGGGCGCGATAGCGGCCGGTTCGCTGCTGAACACGGTGATAGCCTCGTCGATAGCCGTGCAGTCCATCACGAGCGAGAACCAGATAGTGGACGGCGTCATAATGAACGGGGACATCAACGCGTCTGCGGCCATCGCCATCAGCAAACTGGCCACCA
>MGTV01000046.1 GCA_001799635.1 Elusimicrobia bacterium GWA2_62_23 | reverse complement strand
TCCTGAAGCTATGTTATCTGAATGATACGAAATTGCCGGCCGGTGAAACCATTTCCCGGCGGCGTAACCGCCCTGCTCAAGGCATAATAAAACACAATAAAACACTGGGAAAATAACCCTTGAATTCCCCCGCTTCGTCTGTTATAAACTAGCTGGGGCTGTGATTTGGGTTGCACAACACCGTGCCGTTACCGAAAAAGCAACCGTTTAATATTTACATCCGCCAGTCGCGTTTCCTAGTGGGAAATGCTAAAGGATTCTGCCGGAGCTTTAGTGTCCGCTTTTGTCATGATAGTTAAGTCGAAGCAGTCCCTCATATTTCATGCAATAGAGGTTGCGGATGAAACTGGTAGCTTAACTGTCTTGGATGATCCAAGCAATCGGCATAGGGCTGGATTGCTCCAGCCATCATATTAAGTTTATGAAATCAATTCTCGAAGCCTTATTAATTGTCCTTATTCTAGCCAATAAATGTTTGGCCGCAAACAAGGAGCACAACGACAAGCTATTTATACCTAAAGGCCCGGAGAATGTCTATCTGGGGATGCCTATGTCTGAGCTTTTGGAAGTTCGGCACCGGCTAGAATCCGGAACAGACTTGCTCCGGCCTCCTGATGATCAGGGAATGATCGGTGCATTACTAAACGATCCAAATGATCCCCAAAAAATAGATATAGTTGCAGTCAAGGCTATAGAGGCGAACTGGCCGGATTCTTCGCATAAATGGCCGGTTTACGGCTACTCTTTTAAGGAAAAAACCGGAATTCCATTGCTTGAGACAATTTATTACCATTTTCCGGATCAATTGCTTAACAGCATTTGGCTAGGTGGATATATTAATACCCGCAAAGAAATAAAAAAGTATCCGCAAAACCGTGACAAACTGCTCGTGTATTTAATGCAAAGATGGGGAAAGCCGGACAAGGTTCTTGTCGGTGAAGAAGTCAACTATGAAACCGGGGCGCACGAGTGTTACGCTATCGAATTGAAATGGGACAAGAGAGATGTGTCCATTTACACAAAATTCCCAGTGGATGCTGGTGCCTGTGTTAAAGATTTACCATTGGTGCGAAGGCTGTTCTGGAGAATCCTTGCCAATATTCAGGTTGGGCTTCTGATAAAGCAGAAGGAAAAGCCAATTCTGGGTGTAATTCTGGCAAATCCAAAGCAAAAAGTGGCGCATAGTCCATTTTATAAGGGCTACAAGCCGGTGAGGCCCGAAGAAACGGAGAGATTGCTCAAGTCTATAAAGTATTACGAAATCCTTGAGAAATCCTTGAAAACGCGAGTCTCAAACTTGGAACGAGCTATTTGAAAACGATGGCAAGAATTGATTATTGCAGACAATATTATGCGTGAGATTCACGTTGAAAAACCACAACAGGCAATTAAAACAGCGATTCTTTTTACGCTGCTGATTTGCTTTCTTGTGTCATTTTTCGAGGCCGAGAGGGGACGCTGATGACTATGTGATTATTTGGGTTTCGGGCGGAGGTTGCGGAAAGGGAACAGTTCGGCGGAAAGAAAGAAGATAGTCATATAGTCATCAGCGTCCCCTCAAAATATGGTAAATTTCCTTACATGGGGGGGAAAATACTTGTCGTGGATGACGACCTGGAGATACTGCGTATCCTCCAGGACGCGCTGCGGGCCGCCGGGCACGAAGTGCGCGTCTGTGACAACGGCGGCTGCGTGGAGAAAGAGCTGAAAGATTTCAAGCCCGACCTGCTGCTGCTCGACGTGATGCTGCCGGGCATAGACGGCTACACGCTGGCGCTGAAGATCACCGAGGACCCCGCCACGCGCGACCTGCCCATAGTGGTGCTCTCGGGCCTGGAGCCGTCGGAGGGGATGTTCCAGCGCTTTCCGCAGGTGGCCGCCTTCTTTACCAAACCCTTCAACCCCAAACAGCTGCTGGAAGCCGTGAGCAAAGCGCTGACCCCTAAAGCTTAGTCCGCCCGCGCGGAATTGGTATCATAATACGGGCCGCTCCCGTTATGAAACTGTTCGACGCCCACAACCATCTGCAGAGTTTCCCCTCTTACGACGAGGAGGCCGCGGCCATGCGCTTGGCCGCCGCCGCCGGGGTGGCGGGCATGCTGGTCTGCGGCACTTCGCCGGCGGACTGGGGGCTGGTGCTGGAGCTTTCCCTGCGCTATGCCGGCACGGCCACGCCCTGTTTCGGCCTGCACCCCTGGTACCCCGCCGAAGAAGGCTGGCTGGACCGGCTGGAAGAGTTCCTCACGCGCGAACCCTCCTGTGTGGGGGAGATAGGCCTGGACGGGCTCAGGGGCCTGCCCGGCCACGAAGAGAATTTCGCGGCGCAGCTGGAGCTGGCCCGCAAGCTGGGGCGGCCGGCCGTCATTCACTGTGTGAAGAGCTGGGGCCGCCTGTTGGAGATCCTCCGGGCGTCGCGTGTTCCTGTCTTCATGCTTCACGGCTACAGCGGTTCACCGGAGCTGGTAAAAGAACTTTCCGAACTGGGCGCTTACTTCTCTTTCGGCGGCGGGCTGCTGGACCCGACGCGGGAGAAATTGCGCGCCGCGCTGGCGGCGGTGCCGCGCGGCCGCCTGCTCTTCGAGACCGAAGCGCCCGAGAACGGGGCCGGCCCCGCCGCGGTGGGGAACACCGTGGCCGACGCGGCCGAGGTGCTGGGCGTGCCGCAGGACGAGCTCGCCGAACTTTCGCTGGCCAACGGCCTCGCCTTCATAAAAAACCTATAATAGTTCCTCTATGGAAGACCGACTTGCGCGCATCCGCCTGATGCTGGGCGAAGAGAAACTCGACCGGCTGAAGAGCTCTTTCGTGACCGTGGTGGGCCTGGGCGCCGTGGGCAGCTACGCCGTGGAAGGGCTGGCCCGTTCGGGCGTGGGCCGCCTGCGGCTGGTGGACTTCGACGTGGTGCGGGCCAGCAACATCAACCGCCAGCTCTACGCGCTGGGCTCCACCATAGGCCGGCACAAAGCGGACCTGGCCGCGGAGCGGGTGGCCGACATAAACCCGCATTGCCGGGTGGAGAAAATGAACGTTTTCGCCAACGAGGACACTTTCGCCGCCATCCTCGACGGCAAGCCGGACCTGGTGATAGACGCTATAGATTCGCTCGGGCCCAAGGCCGGCTTGATCGCCGCCACCGTGCGCCTGGGCCTGCCGCTGATAGCTTCTATGGGCGCCGCCCTGCGCACTGACCCCGCCGCGGTGCGGGTGGGCCCTATAAAAGACGTGCGCGGCTGCCCGCTGGCGGCCAAAGTGCGCAACCTGCTGCGCAAGAGCAACACGCATTTGGACTTTACCTGCGTTTATTCTGTGGAACCGGTGGGGGAATTGAAGAAGAAGCGGCAGGTGGATCCCGAAACCGAATATTTCGAGCAGGGCCGCCGCCGCGCGGCCCTGGGCAGCCTGCCCACGCTCACCGGCCTCTTCGGCCTGACGCTCGCCAACGCCGCCATAATGGACCTGGCCGGGCGGGCCAGGAACTAGATCAGAGTTTGGACGCCCAGCGCAGGATGCCTGAGGTCACGCGCGGGTTCTTAAGCATGTTCACGCCGTGCCCGCTGCCCCCGTTCACGAAATCTGCCGGCCGCGCCTTGCCGCCGGAGGACTTTACCAGCTTCATCGAGCTCTGCCAGGCGTAAGGGTCGTTGCCCGCCGCCGACACGAGAATTTTGAAATTCCACGGCGAGGAGAAATACTCCTCGGCGCCCACCCCGGCGTACTCCAGTCCCGGAGAGAGCAGAATGAGCGCGGCGGGTTTCAGCTGGCCTTCCACCGCGGCCTTCAGCGACAGGTTGGCGCCTATGCTGGCGCCGCAGAAGACCATGGAGGCGGGCGAGGTGCCCTTCTTGTTGAGCCACCCGGCCGCCGCTTCTATATCCAGCGAAGCCTTGTTCCAGTCTTCCTTCGAGAACTTTTTATAGTCGGTTTTTTTCCCGCCGCAGCTCTGGCTGGCGTTGTGGCCCCTCAGGTCCAGGGAAAGATAACCGAAACCCAGCTTCTTGAGCTCTTCCTGGAAAAGGCCCCATTCGTTCTTAGAGGAGCCCAGGCCGTGGGTGTTTATGAAAACAAAAGGCGAGCTGGAGGGGGCCAGGTAGAAAGCCTCCAGGCGGCAGCCGTCGGAGGTTTTGAACGTCACCGTCGCCTGCTGCGCCTGCGCCGCGCCGCCCGCGGCCAGCAGGGCCGCCGTCAGTAAAAATTTCAGCATGGTCTTCCTCCCTAATCCTTCTCGTGGTGCTTCTTCCAGGTCAGCGCCAGCAGCGCTATGGCCAGCACGCAGGCGGTGAGCAACAGCTTGAAGCCGCCGTCCCAGCCCCACCGGTCCACCACCCGGCCTATGCCCACTTCCGCTATCACGGCCCCGAACATGTAGCCGAAAAAGCCGGTGAAGCCCGCGGCCGTGCCGGCCGCCTTCTTGGGCACCATGTCCACCGCGCTCACGCCTATGAGCATTACCGGGCCGTAGATCAGGAACCCTATCACGAACAGCGACAGCGAATCCACCCAGAACCGGCCCGCCGGGTTCTGCCAGTAAACGTAAACGGCCAGGGTGACGAAGAGCATGTAGATGACCGACACCGGGCCGCGGCGGCCGTGGAAGAACTTGTCCGAGGCCCAGCCGGCCAGCAGCGTGCCGGGGATGCCGGCCCATTCATAGACGAAGAACTGCCAGCGCGCCGTGTCCTGCGGGCAGCCTTTTACCGCCGTGAGGTAGGTGGGCGCCCAGTCCAGCACGCCGTAGCGGATCACGTAGACGAAGATATTGGCGAAAGCTATGATCCACAGCGGCTTATTATTGAGCACGTGTTCCACCAGGATCTCTTTGGCGGTCATCTCGCGCTCGGGGTCCGCCACGCCGGTGTCCGGGTAGTCGTTGGCGTATTCCTCTATGGGCGGCAGGCCGCAGCTCTGCGGGGTGTCCCGCAGGAAGATGATGATCAGCACGCCCATGGCTATGGCCATGACGGCCGGCACGTAGAAGATGAGGAAGAAGGGGAGCGTGCCGTCGCCGGTAAGGGCGGCCAGCCCCAGCACCGCGGCCAGCGCGAGGGCGCCGTTTATGATGGGCCCCACTATGCCGCCGCCTATGTTGTGCGCCAGGTTCCACACGGCGAACTTGGTGCCGCGTTCGTCATCGGAGAACCAGTGCGTCAGGGTGCGCGCGCAGGGCGCCCAGCCCATGCCCTGGGCCCAGCCGTTGGCGAACCACAGCGCGAGCATGGCCCAAAGCGAACCGACCAGGGAGGGGAACAGCAGGTTGATGGCGCCGGAAAGGATCAGGCCGGTGGCCATGAAATAGCGCGGGTTGGAGCGGTCCGACACGTTGCCCATCACGAACTTGGAGAGGCCGTAGGCCACGGCGAGGCCGGTGGCTATCAGGCCCACGTCGCCCTTGGAGAAGCCGTAGTGGTTTATGAGGTAGGGCTTGGCTAGCGAGAAGTTCTTGCGCACCAGGTAGAACCCGGCGTAGCCGAAGAAGATGGAGAGCATCATCTGCCAGCGCAGGGCCTTGTAGCTGGCGTCCTGCGCCTCTTTGGGCAGGCGGGCTATCCGGGCGGCGGGGCGGTACAGGGCGAGCAGTTTGTCGAGCATGGTTTCCTTTAAGCGCATTCCGCGCGGTCCTGGCCGGCGGCCGCGGGGTCTTCCCCGCCGAAAGAGAGCAGCAGGTTCAGGGCCACGGCGAGCACCGTGCCGAAGGCGATACCCGCTATGTTCACGGAGCCGGCGGTGAAGCCTTTTATGCCCAGGCCCGTGGCTACTATGATGGAGGAGCCGGCGATGATGAGGTTCCTGTGCGAGCAGAAGTCCACTTTGGCGTCGAGCCAGATCTTTACGCCCATCATGGCTATCAGGCCGTAAAGGATCACGGTGACGCCGCCCAGCACCGGGGCCGGTATGCTCTGTATGACCGCGCCGAACTTGGGACAGAGGCCGAGCACCAGCGCTATGCAGGCCGCCGCTATGAAGTTGTAAACGCTGAAGACCCGCGTGATGGCCATGACGCCCATGTTCTCGGCGTAGGTGGTCTGCGGCGTGCCTCCGCCCATGGCCGAGACGAACGAAGCCACGGCGTCACCGAGGTAGGCGCGGCCCAGGTGCGGGTTCAGGTCGCGCTTCATGTAGCCGCCTATGGCCTCTATATGGCCTTTGTTCTCCGCCACCAGCACCACGAAGACCGGGGCGATGACCAGTATCGCCGACAGGCTGAAGGCCGGGGCTATGAAGGGCGGCAGGCCCAGCCAGGGCGCTGTCCTTATGGCCTCCAGCTGCTCCGGGCCTATGACGCCCAGCGAGAGCGAGAGGATATAGCCGGTGACCACCCCGGTGAGGATGGGCAGCAGGCGCATGAAGCCCTTGAGGTAGAGCGAAACGCCCGCCGCCACCAGGAAGGTGACGCCCGCCACCAGCAGGCGCACCCCGTCGGCGCCGCTGACCAGGCGGAAATCGGGGTTCAGGAAATTGGCCACCGCCGACGAAGAGAGGTTGAGGCCTATGATGGCCACCACGGTGCCGGTGACCACCGGCGGCATCAGCCGGTCTATCCAGCCGGAACCGCGGCGCATGGTCACCGCGGCCGCCAGGGCGTACAGGACAGCGGCGGCGGCTATGCCGCACAGCGCGAAGGGGATATTCGCCGCCGAGCCGCCGGTCACGGCGAGCACGGGGCCTATGAAGGCGAAAGAGGAGCCCAGGTAGCTGGGCACCTTGGCGCGCGTTATGGCGATGAAGAGGAGCGTGCCGATGCCGGAAAAGAAGATGGCCGTCTGCGGGTTGAAACCCATCAGGATGGGCGCCAGGACCGTGGCGCCGAACATGGCGACCACGTGCTGCAGGCCCATGGGGACCAGCCGGGAGAGCGGGAGTTTGTCCTCGGGATAATAAAGTTTGGTCATAAAGAGATGATATAAAAAAACGCCGCCCGTGGGGCGGCGCGGAGGGCGGGGCAGCCCTTGTCAGAGCCCGTCGTGCGAACCGGCCTCGGGGCGCAGGTTCTCTAGTTCCAGGGCGAGCTCTTCCGGCAGGAAAACGAAGATCTCGCTGCGGGCGGAGATCTTGTCGCTGCGCATCTCCAGGGTGACCGTGATGGAGCGAAAATCCTGCTTGAGTTTAGGAATGCGGCGGAATTCGGCCTCTATCTTTTCCGGGCCGCCCTCAATGAAGTGGGGGACCACCGGCATGTAGCTCTTTTTGAGGGCGTTGAGCAGGGTGCTCAGCAGGGCGTTAAGGACTATATTGCCCAGCTCGGTGAGCATGATCTCCTCCGCGGGGCGCGTGGCCGCGGAGCGGGGGAAGGAATGGCCCGTGAAACATTTGGAAACGCATTCCATGTCGGACCGGTCGAAGAGCATGGCCATGGTCAGCGGCGCGGCGCCCGGGATGGTGAAATAGACCACCGAGGCCGGGTTCTTGAAATCGTGCTGGCGGAGGGCGTCCTTTATGGACCCGTAGGAGACCTTGGCGCCCAGCACCTGCCAGGTGCCGGCTGAAACGCGCGACAGCCGCAGCACGCATTTGGCCACGCTCAGCGCCGTAAGGCTTTCCAGGACCAGGCCGGGGTTGGTCATCGGTTCAGGCCAGTTTCTTGAGCAGCGCGTCCAGCTCGTCGTACATGAAAGGTTTGTGCAGGATGCCGGTGGCGCCCTTGTCCATCAGTTCCTGGCTGATCACTTCCTGCTGCACGGCGGTCACCATGACTATCTTGGCGTTCGGGTCCAGCGCGCGCAGTTCCGGGAGGGCTTCCAGGCCGGTCTTGCCGGGCATGACCAGGTCCAGCAGCACCAGGTCGGGTTTGAGCTCCGTGAAAAGCTTCACGGCCTCGTCGCCGTCGCCGGCCTCGCCCACCACCTGGTGGCCCATTTCGGTCAGCAGGTCCTTTATCATGCTCCGGGTGAGGATATTGTCGTCTACCAGCAATACTTTCATAAGCTAGGCTCCCTGAAACCCCTGTGTGCTCTTAAGTCTAGATTATATACAAAAAAACGTCGGGCCGCAGGGCCGCGGCCTAGCGGATGTAGTAGCGCAGCGTGAGAAGGGGGTGCCGCAGCGGCATGCGCGGGCCGGCGTGCCGCATTACGACGCGGATCTTTTCGCGCATCTCCGGCGAGAAACAATGCGTGGGGCACTTCTTGCAGGCCGGTTTGGGATGGTGCGGGCATTTTGCCAGGCGGCCGGCCGCGTAGAGCAGCAGTTCGTCGCAGTCGCCGCAGCGGCCGGGGCGGGCGTGGACGCGGGAACAGTAAATGTCCAGCATGCGTTCAAGGGTCTCGAGCTCTATGGCGATGGTGTCGGTCACGGGCTAAATTATACTTAAAAAACAGGCGGCCTTTGACTACGGGGGCGGCATATCCTAGAATGAAAGCAGGAGGGCACATGAACGGCAGGGATAAACGGCGGGCTCCGCGCAACAGCCATAATTCGGTCATCGAGATCTTCGACATCGAAGGCAACCTCGCTGTTACCGGGCGGCTTATAGATTTTTCCGAAGTCGGGGCCTCTTTTTCCGTGGGGGACCCGGTGGTGATGCCGGAGCGGTTCCGCGCCCGCCTGCGCTTCCTGGACCGCGGCATACTGGACGCCCGGGCCCGCGTGGTCTGGATCCGGCGGGACAAGAACATTACCCGCTACGGCATCGCTTTCGATTCGCTTAAAAGAGTGCACCCCACCGGGGAATTCAAAGGCCTCAGGGACTGAGCGCTTATGGAAAAGGCCGTGGCCGCTAGGGAAATACTGCTGCTGGGCGCGCTGGAAGAGGCGCGCGCGGCCGCGCTCGCCGCCGGCGTGGAGCTGGTGCCCCTGAAGGGCGCCGCCCTGCTGGAGCTGGGCCTTTTTCAGCCCGGGGAACGCGGCATGACCGACGCCGACGTGCTGCTGCGCCCCCGCGACCTGGAACTTTTTGAAAAGGTCCTGGCCGGGCTCGGCTACTCGCCCATGCCCGATAGCGCCGACGCCTGGGTGCGCCCCGGCGGCGAAGACGCGCCCCCGGCCATCCTGGACGTGCACACCGGCCTCTGGCACATAAAGAACACCGAGGAACTTTTCAGCTGGGGCCTGGAGCCGGGGCCGTCGGGCCTGTCGCTCGGGCTGCCGGACCTCTTCATTCACGCCGCCGCCCACCCGCTGCTGCACCACGGCGAGCTGACGCCGCGCGCGCTGGAGGATTGCGCCAGGCTAGCCGCCGCCGCTCCGGGGAACGGGGAAAAATTCTGGGGCACGGTGGCCCGCAAGGCGGCCGTCTACGGGGTGCGCGCGGTGATCTGGCCCGCGGTGAAGCGGCTCGCGGCCGGCACCGGTTCCGTGCCGGCGCAGTACCTGGCCGAACTGGAACCGCGAGGCCCGGAAAAAATAAAAGCGGCCCTTTTCGAAAAGGCCGCCCAGAAACATTCCACAACGCTCGAATACCTGCTGCCGGCGCTGCAGCGTCCGTCGCTGCTGGTGCGCTACGCCGTGCCAGAGAAGCGCTTCATGCTGCGCCGCTACGGCGCCGCCAGCCTGCTGTTGTACGCCCTGCGCCCGCTCAAACTGGTCTGGTCAATCCTTAGGCGCTAAACCCTTCACCAGCGTAACCATCTTAAGGATGCTCGAAAGCCGCTCCAGCCCGGGCGGCTTTATCACGAAATCGAACGCCCCTTCCCGCACCGCCTTGGCGGCCAGGTCCGCGCCGTCCAGCCCGGTGATGATGATCACGCAGACGTCGGGGTTCTTTTCGCGCGCTTTAAAGGAAAGTTCCAGGCCGCTGGCGCCGCGCAGGTAGATGTCCGTGAGCACCAGGTCGTAGGCGGTCTCCTCCAGGAGGGCGCGCGCTTTCTCGGCGTCGCAGGCCCGGGTGACCTCGAAATGGGGGAATTGGGCCAGGATGGCGTCCACCCTGTCCACCACGTAGGCTTCGTCCTCTATGAAAAGCAGCTTTTTGGGGGGCATTACCAGTCCGTCCACCAGCGGGCGAGTTCTATCTTTACGGAGAACTTCTTGTTGCGCTCCCGCAGCTCGCTCATGGGGACCGGCCGCTCTATGGAGGTCAGCGGGTGTTCCCGCAGGTCTATGAGCCGGGGGTCGGTCTGCGCGAAATCCGCGTCCAGCACGGTCTGCACCAGGGGCCGGGTGAGGGAGCCGCGGTTCACCTTGAGCACCTGGCCTATCTCCCCGGAGGACAGCAGCACTATGGAGCCGGGAGGGTAGATGGAGACGGCGGAGATGAGGGCTTTCACGGTCTTGGCCGTGAAGCCGCGCCCTTCTTTTTCGATCAGTTCCTTGATGACGTCCGGCGGGTCCAGCGGCTCGCGCCAGGCGCGGGGGTGCGTCATGGCCTCGTAGACGTCGGCCACGCCTATCAACTGGGCCAGCGGGTCTATGGACTCGCTGGAAAGCCGGTCCGGGTAGCCGGAGCCGTCTATGCGCTCGTGCGTCTGGAAAATTATGCGCTTTACCCGGTCCTTGATCTTATAATCCAGGTCCACTATCCGGTCCAGCTTGGCCACGCCGGATTCGGTGTGCAGGGTGATGGCTGAAAATTCTTCCTCGGTAAGCCGGGTTTCCCGGGTGTAAAGGTCGGCGTATTCCGGCATGCCGATGTCGTGCGCCATGGCGCAGAAACCGAGCAGCTTCAGTTCCTGGTGGTCCAGGTCCAGGGCCAGGCCCATGGCCAGGGCTATCAGGGTGGTGTTCGCGGTGTGCGCCTTGAGGTAATCCTCGGCGGAGGCGTAGTGGACGTAGTTGAGCAGTACGTTGTTGGTCCTGAGCGTGTCCACGGCCAGGCCGACCACGCGCGTGACGGCTTCGTATTTTTCAGTGTAGGGCTGGCCTATGGCGGAGAGCAGTTCACCGGCCTGCTCCAGTACCTTCGCGTAAACTTCTTTGGCCTGGGTGTCCAGTTCCCGGAACGGCTTGGGGGCCTCATACTGCTGCGCGCGCTGTTCCTGCCGCGCGCTGGGCGTATAGGCGCCGGCGTGCTTTTTGACCGCCTCGGCCCGTTCCGAGGGGGTCTCTTCGGGCGCCTGTTGCGGGGCGGGCGCGACGGGGGTCTGCGCCGGCGCGGGGTCGGCGGGAGGGGGAACGGGCTCTGCCTGCCGTACCTGTTTTTTAGGTTCCGCGGCAGGCGGTTCGTTCTTGCTCTTTTTCAGGTCTGAGAACCGCATAAGGATATTATATACCCGGCCGGTTAAATAAAGATTGCGGAAGAGTTACAGCTTCTTCTCGAAAAGGCGGTATTTGCGGTAGACCTCGCCGCCCAGGGTCTCGATGGTCTTGTTGATGAGGGCGTTGTCTTCAAGCGTCCAGGACATTTCGCCGTACTCCCACCCCATCTTCTTGGCGGACAGGATGGCCTGCTTTATGAGCAGCAGCTCCAGGCCTTTGCCGCGGAATTCCTTCTTGATGCCCAGGGTGAGCAGGCGGCCGCGGTTCAGCCGGAAAGCCACTTTGTGCAGGAAAGGCAGGATGGTGAAGGGGGTGAGGGCGCCGCCGGCCGTTTTAAGGGCTATGTTGAAGTCCGGCAGCATCAGGGCGAAGCCCGCCGCCTTGCCTTCGTAGCGGGCGAAATAGAGGTACTCGGGTTTGAGCAGGGGCTTGAGGGCCGCCGCCAGGTCGTCCATTTCCTCGGCGGTCATGGGCACGAAGCCCCAGTTCTTTTCCCAGGCGGAATTGTAGATGTCCTTCACTTCGGCGATGGCGGCGTCCAGGGCTTTTACTTCCGCCAAATGCACCGTTACCTTGCCGTCGCGGTTCATGCGTGAGACTATCTTCTCGAACCGCTCCGGGAAACCGGCCGCGGTGGGGTAGCGGTAGGCGTACAGGTCCTTGGCTTTGGCGAAGCCGGCGGCGGCCGCCAGTTCCAGGTAGTAGGGAGGGTTGTAGGGCATCATCACCATCGGGGGGCCGTCGAAGCCCTCCAGCAGCATGCCGCAGGTCTCGTTGGTGGAAGGGTTCACCGGGCCTATGGCGCAATCCATGCCCTTGGTCTTGAGCCAGGCGCAGGCCGCCGAGAACAGGCCGGCGGCGGCTTCCTTGTCGTCGGCGCAGTCGAAAAAGCCGAAGAAGCCGGCCTTGTCGGCGTGAAAATTATTGTGCGCGTGGTTGCTGATGGCCGCTATGCGGCCTACGGGACGGCCGTCCCTGAAGGCCATGAAAAGCCGGCGGTCGGCGTGGCGCCAGAACGGGTGCCCGGTCTCCAGGAGGTGGCGCACGTCCTTCTTCAGGTCGCCTACCCAATGCGGGTGACCCTTGAACAGGGCGTAAGGCAGGTCTATGAACGCGCCGAGGTCCTTTTCGGCGGTGGTCCGAATTTCCAGAGGCATAAGATCAGATGGCGGCGCCCGGCTACTTTACCAGGGCCGAGGTTTTCTTCTTCAGGACTTTCTTGATGCAGGTCTCAAAGATGTTCAGGGCGCGGTCCAGCTGCTCCCTGGTGTGGGTGGCGGTGGCCACCACGCGCAGCATGGCGCGCTTGGGCGGCACCGCGGGGCTCACTACCGGGTTGGTGAACAGGCCGTGGTCGTAGAGCATGCGCCAGAGCATGAAAGTCTTTTCGTTGTCGCCTATGATGACCGGGATAATGGGGGTCTGCGTCTCGCCGGTGTTGAGGCCCATGGCCTTGAAGCGCTTCATCAGGTAGGCGGCGTTGTCCCACAGCTTCTTGATGCGCTGCGGCTCCTCGGTTATGATGTCCAGGGCCTTGGAGATGGAGGCCACGGAGGCCGGCGGCAGCGAGGCCGAGAAGATCATGGAGCGGGAAATGTGCTGGATGTAGTGGAGGATGTCCGCGTCGCCCACCACGAAGCCGCCCACCGAGGCGAAGGATTTGGAGCAGGTGCCCACCACCAGGTCCACGTCCTTGTTGGTCAGACCGAAATGTTCCATGGTGCCGTGGCCGTGCTTGCCCAGGACGCCGGTGGCGTGCGCGTCGTCCACCATCAGGCGGGCGCCGTGCTTGCGGCAGACCTTCGAAATTTCGGGGATGGGGGCGATGTCGCCTTCCATGGAGAAGACGCCGTCCACTATGACCAGCTTGCCGTGGTTGGGGCCTATTTCCTTGAGCACGCGCTCGAGGTCTTCGGGATTATTGTGCTTGAAGCGGCGCAGTTCGCCGTGGGAGAGGCGGCAGCCGTCGAGGATGCTGGCGTGGTTGAGCTTGTCCACTATGGCGAAATCGCCCTTGCCCACCAGGGCGGAGACGACGCCGAGGTTCATCTGGTAGCCGGTGGCGTAAATAAGGGCGGCCTCGCGGCCCTTGAACTTGGCCAGCTTGGTCTCCAGCTCGGTGTGCAGCACGGTGTTGCCGTTGAGAAAGCGGGAGCCCGCCACGCCGGTGCCGAATTTGTTCACCGCGTCTATGGCGGCCTTCTTCATGCGGGGATCGTTGGCCAGGCCCAGGTAGTTGTTGGACCCGAACATGATGAACTTCTTGCCCTTTATGGTGATCTCGGGGGCCTGTTCGCTTTCGAGTTCCTTGAAATAGGGGTAGATCCCGGAGGCTATGAGCTGCTTAACAATGTGAAAGTTGCGGCACTTGTGGAAAATGTCGGTCATATTATCCTGATATTTTATCATTTATTAGGGGACGCTGATTCCTAATTCCTAATTCGAAACGTTAGGCTGAACTATTATGCAATGCGGGGTGATTTCAAGCCTCGCTGGCAGTTGCTGATCCCATGAATTAGGAATTAGGAATCAGCGTCCCCTCCCGCCCAGCTTGCGGGCGAGGGCGGTGGTGGAGCGGCCTTTCAGCAGGGGGATCAGGGCCACCCGGCCGGCGAATTCGGCCCCGACCACGGTGGAATTCCTGTAATCGGCCCCTTTCACCAGAATGTCGGGCTTCAGGGCCTTTATCAGCTTGAGAGGGGTGTCTTCGCCGAAAACCACCACGGCGTCCACGGCCTGCAGGGCCGCCAGCACCAGGGCGCGGTCTCCGGCCCTGTTGATGGGGCGGGAGGGGCCTTTGAGGCGGCGTACTGAAGCGTCGGAATTTAGGCCCAGGAAGAGGAAATCCCCCAATGAGCGGGCCTTTTCCAGGGAGTAAACATGGCCGGCGTGCAGCAGGTCGAAGCAGCCGTTGGTGAAAACGGCCTTTTTCCCGCTTTTTTTAAGGGCGGCGCGCAGGGCTAGGGCCTTTTTTAACGAAACTATCTTGCCATTGGTTCGCATGAGGTCAAAAGTAAAGACCTGACCCCGTCATGCCTTGACGGGCTCGGCCGGGGCGAGCAGGCGTTCCATGAAGCCGGTGTCGGTCTTGCCGGCCTTGAAATCCGGGCTGTCCACTATCAACTGGTGAGCGTCTATGGTGGTCTTCACGCCTTTCACCTTGAATTCGGCCAGCGCGCGGCGCGAGCGCTCCACGGCCATTTCGCGGGTGGGCGCCCAGACTATGAGCTTGGCCAGCATGCTGTCGTAATAGATGGGCAGGTTGTAGCCGGCGTAGACATGCGTGTCTATGCGCAGCCCGGGGCCGCCGGGCAGCAGCCACTCTTCCACGCGGCCCACGGAGGGCGCGAAGTTTCGGCTGAAATCTTCGGCGTTGATGCGGTGCTCTATGGAATGGCCCAGCAGCGGCACGGTGTGGCCGCCGGTGTAGGTCAGCTTCTCACCGGAGGCGGCCAGCAGCTGCTCGCGCACCAGGTCGAAGCCGGTGACGCACTCGGTCACCGGGTGCTCCACCTGCAGGCGGGTGTTCACTTCCATGAAATAGAACTCGCCGGTCTGGGTGAGCAGGAATTCCACGGTGCCCACGCCCACGTACTTGGCCGCTTCGGCCAGGTCCACGGCGGCTTTTTCCAGCTTGGCGCGCAGCTTCTTATCCACTGCGGGGGAGGGGGTTTCCTCCACCAGTTTCTGGTGGCGGCGCTGGATGGAGCAGTCGCGCTCCGGGAAAGCTATTACGTTGCCGTGCATGTCGCGGGCGAACTGCACCTCTATGTGGCGCGGCAGCTCGATATATTTTTCGAAATAGACTTCGCCGTTGCCGAAGGCGGCCTTGGCCTCGCTGGAGGCCATGTTCATCTCGTTGGCCAGCTGGGCGGCCTCGCGCACTATGCGGATGCCCTTGCCGCCGCCGCCGGCGGCCGCCTTGATCATTATGGGGAAGCCGATCTTGGCCGCCGCGGCGGCCGCTTCTTTCACGGAAACGCAATCCTTGGTGCCGGGCGTCACCGGTACGCCGGCCTTCACCGCCATCTTGCGGGCCTCGGCCTTGTGGCCGAGCTGCTGGATGGACTTGGGGGAGGGGCCTATGAAAGTGATGCCGTTGTCGCGGCAGGCGGCGGAGAAGTCGGCGTTCTCGGAGAGGAAACCGTAGCCGGGGTGGATGGCGTCGGCGCCGGTGACCTTGGCCGCCGAGATGATGGCGGGGATGCTGAGGTAGCTGTCCTTGGCCATGGCGGGGCCTATGCAGACGGCTTCGTCGGCCAGGCGTACGTGCAGGGAGGACCTGTCGGCTTCGGAATATACCGCCACGGAATTCACGCCCAGTTCGCGCAGCGTCCTTATGACGCGCACGGCGATCTCGCCGCGGTTGGCGATCAGAACTTTTTTAAACATGTAGCCTCCAGAAAAACGTCAGTTACCAGGCCTGCCGGGGGCGCCCGGCGGCGGGGGCGGGGGCGGAGCTTTCTCCACCTTGGCTTTCCCGCTCCAGAGATTCACGTTGAAAATGAAGACGTCCTGCGTTTCCTGCCGGCGGGTGCGCGGGTTCAGGATCTCCTGGCGCAGGAACACCCGGTATTCGGGGCCCTTGATATGGGCGGCCATCCACTGGTCCTTTGGCAGGAACTTGGCGTTCTGCGGGCCCAACTTGGCTTTCATGGCCTCCAGCTGCTGGCGGCGCGCTTCCGCTATGGGCGGCATGCCCTGCTGGAAGCGGGATTTCTGGGCGAAGGCTATGGCTTCCGCCCGGGCGGTGCCGCTGAGGTAGCCCAGGCGCTTTTTTGCCTCGTTGAGGGAAGGGTTCTCGAAGCAGACGGCCTCCGCGGACATGACGTCCTGCAGGGCGCGGTTGTAGTCCTGCAGGGCCACCAGCGAGTCCGCCCGGTTGAGGTAGAGAGGGCACTGTTCCTTGGCCGTGAGGCCGGGCCATTTCATGAGTTTCTCGTATTCCTGTATAGCCACCCGGTCGCGCTGCAGGTAGCGCAGGCTGTCGGCGTAGCAGAGGTTGAACCAGTACAGTTCCTCGCTCGAGTAGCCCACCGGGTAGGTTTCGGCGCCGTCTATGGTGCGGCGGCAGGACTCCACGGCTTTGTCGTAGATGCCCATGAAGAACTCGGTGGAGCAGAGGAAGCCGGAGGAGCGCGGGTCCACCGGGTCGGTCAGGTAAAGCTTCTGCGCCAGGAACAGGGCCTGCGGGAAATCCTGCTTCTTGATGGCGTCGTCGATGGGCTGGAAGAGGATCCAGATGTAAGGCCGGGTCCAGCGGTTGTGTTCGCGCACGAACGAGATATAGTCGTGCTTCCACTCCGCGCTGCCTTCCTTGAGCTCGTAGCGCACCATGGCGGCGTTCTTGTCCATGGTGAACACCTGCACGTCGCGGAACTGCCAGGCCGGGGCCTTGGAATAGTAATCCATGCTGTTCTTGACGTAGTCTTCCTGCGTGATGTTGGCCTTGGAGTTCGAAGAGAGCAGTTCGTAGGCTTTTTCGAACTTGGCCTCGGAGATGGCGGTCAGGTAGGACTTGGCCGTCATGATCAGGCGCAGGCGCGGGATGGACGGGGCCACGATCATGTAGATGATGCCCAGCAGCACCAGCGTCAGGAAAATGGTTAGCACCGGCCCCGACAGGCGGCGGAAGAAAGTCTGCCTGGGAGTGGCCTGTATGGTCGGTTCCTTGCGCAGGCGGGCGGAATCGGCCATGAACGGGGAAGAACCGGAAAGACGGCCGGGGGTCCTGCCGGAATTCTGCTTCTGGGCCGGCGGCGGCGCGGCCGCCGGGCGGGGCGCTTCGGCCGGGCGGGCCGGCTGCTCCGGCGGGGCGTCCTTGCGGGTCCTGAAAGAATTGTCCCGGCTGCTCACGGTGTCCTGGATGGACTCCATCTCCAGCTGCGGGGCGCGGCTTTTGGGGGCTTCCGTCGGGGGCGGGGGAGGTGTCGCGGCGGCGGCGTCCTTAGGCGGCGGGGTGAGCGACAGCAGGGCGCCGCAGCCGTCGCAGTAGTTCTTTTCCACGGAATTGGCGAAGCCGCACTCGCCGCACGCCTTCTCAAGGCGAGTGCCGCATTTGAGGCAGGTGTCGCTTATGATGTTCGGCTGGTAGCCGCACTTAGGACACTTGATGACCGCCTGCTTGCCCGTCATGCTTTACCTTGGCTCGATGAAGAAAAGGGGCTGGCCGTATTCCACGGGCTTGCCTTCCTCTATCGAGATGATCTTGAGCAGCCCGTTGGAGGGGGCGGCTATGCTCTTGAAATCCTTGCCTACTTCCACCACGCCGAGTTCCTGGCCGGCCTTCACGGAAGCGCCTTCCTTGAGGTGGTTGGTCTTGCCGGGGCGGGCGAAGCGGAAGATCCCGATGGAAGGCGACAGCACCGGCTCCATGGTGGAGGCGATAGTGGTGTTGTGCTCGGGGTTATTGTTGAGCTTGAGGCTGATCTTGTCGGCGCCGCTGCGCCAGGTGATCTCCTCCAGGTCGGTGGTTTCCATCCATTTGGTCAGCTTGGTCAGGGTTTTCACGTCCATAGTACCTCCGTAAATTTTAAAGGCCCGCTTCCGAGGGGTTGAAGGCGTAAGGCAGCAGCTTGCCCGCGGTGGTCCTGGTGATCTTTTCCTTCTTCTCCAGCGGCTGCCAGTCCACGATTATGACTTCGGCGTCCTTGGGGGCGAACTCCGTTATTACCTGCCGGCAGGCGCCGCAGGGCTTGGCCGACTTGGCGGCCACGCAGAGGGCCTTCACCTTCTTTTCGCCGTGGCTGACGGCCTTGAAGATGGCCACCCGCTCGGCGCAGATGGCCAGGCCGAAAGAGGCGTTCTCCACGTTGCAGCCGGTGTAGATGCGGCCCGAATCGGTAAGGACGGCCGCCCCGACGGGATAGCGGGAATAGGGGCAGTAGGCGCTTTTCTGGGCCGACTTGGCGGCCTCTATCAGCCGCCTGCGGGTGGCGGAAACGGAAGTCTTCTTCGGCGCTCTTTTCTTGGCCATCAACCCTCCAGTATCAGCTTGAGTTTCGCGTAAGTCTTGGCTGGGAAGTTTTCCTTATGGGTCAGCAGCGAGCCCTTGATGAAAGACGGGCAGCCGTTGCGGCAGCCGGCCTTCGCCACCAGCGGGATCACCTTCAGCAGCAGGCGGCGGATATTGTGGATGTTCTGGGTCATGGTCTCGGAGACCTGGTGCTGGTCCACTTCCTCGCCTTCCTTCCAGCAGTCGTAGTCGGTGACGAGGGAGACCGGCGCGTAGTGGAAGCCGGCCTCGCGGGCGAGCTTGGCCTCGGTGGCCATGGTCATGCCGATGATGGAATAGCCCATCTTGCGGTGGAAATGGGATTCCGCCTTGGTGGAGAAGCCGGGGCCTTCCATGCAGCAGTAGGTGCCGCCCTTATGGGCCTTGATGCCGAGTTTCACGGCCTCTTTGTACATCATGTCCGAGAGCTTCATGCAGAAGGGTTCGGCCATGGGCACGTGGCCCACTATGCCGTTGCCGAAGAAGGTGGAGGGGCGGCCCTTGGTCTGGTCCACGAACTGGTCGGGGAACACGAAATGGGTGGGGGGCAGTTCCTGGCGCAGGGAGCCTACGGCGCTGGCCGAGATGATGGTCTTTACGCCCACGGACTTGAGGGCCCACATGTTGGCGCGCTGGTTGATCTCGCCCGGGAGGATGGCGTGTTTGCGGCCGTGGCGGGGCAGGAAAACCACTTTAATGCCGGCCAGGGTGCCGAGAATGAGTTTGTCCGAGGGGTCGCCGAAGGGGGTTTTGACCTTTATTTCCCTCAGGATCTTGAGTTCTTTCATGGCGTAGAGGCCGGTGCCGCCTATCACGCCTATTTCCGCCAAAGCTTTCTTAGCCATTTTATCTCCAGGTTGCTTTACTTTAAGATGAAATCTTCCTATGACCGGACGCCTTTCGGGGCGAATCCCGCCATTATTATGTATTTTATAATAATAAGAGCCTTAAAACACGGATTTTTTGGGGGAGGACCGGGCAGCGCTGATCCCTTGGGGGTCAGCCGCCACGGGACGCTATCGCTTCCTCTGCTTTGGCCAGTATGGCTTCCGGTACGGTCATTTTAGGGAAATAGCAGACAAAGCCGGGGCGGTTGGCGAAGGCGCTGTTCAGGGCGGATTCCATGAAGTTCTCCCCGGTCATGACGCAGAACGGGATCCGGTCTAAACGGGGGTCGGTCAGGCCCAGCTTGGCAAGGCGCTTTATAAATTCGTCCCCGGGCAGTTCGGGCATGCTCACGTCGACCAGCATAAAATCAGGAGTTTGCGTCTTTAGCAGTTCCAGCGCGGCCAGGCCGTGCTCCGCCAGCAGCACCTCGTGTCCGGCGTCGGAAAATATAAATCTGTAGAGTTCCCTGATGGACGGCTCGTCGTCTATTATTAGGATTTTTGACATAACGTTTCAGGCGGGCTTTTCTCCCGCTGGCAGTGTGAGTTTGAAACAGCTGCCTGCTCCTTTCCCCGGCTCTACCCAGATCCTGCCCTTATGCAGTTCTACCGCCAGTTTACACATGGCCAGGCCCAGGCCGAAGCCCATGGAACTGTGCTCTTCCATCTGCGCGTATTTTTCAAAGATCACCTCCCGTTTGTCTTTCGGGACTCCCGGGCCGGTGTCTGAAACCATGAAAAGAACATTTCCGTCCAGGCGGCCGCAGGAGAGCTCTACGCTGCCTCCTGGGGGGGTGAATTTTATGGCGTTGCCTATCAGGTTGGAGAGAACGCGCTCGAGCAGGACCTTATCTCCGTAGAATTCCGCGCCGTCCCCGGTAACCGGGGCCAGGGAGACCTTGCGTCGTTCCGCGTCCGGAGCGTGGGCGTCGCGCATACGCGACGCCAGCGCGGCGCTCTCGAGGCGTTCGGGAGAAAGGGACATGCTGCCGCGCTCCATTTTTGTGGTATTGAGTATGTCCGTTATCATGCCGTTAAGGCGCCCTGCCGCGCGGATGATGGTCGCTATGTGCTGATCGCTTAGCGGCGTCTTCGGCACCGACTTGGCCAGCATCTGGGTGTAGCCCATGATGCTCGAGAGCGGGGCGCGCATATCATGGGTTATCATCTGGAAGAAAGATTCCTTGGTCTTTTCCAACTCCATCTCCTGCGTCACATCGCGCAGTATGAGAACGCGGCCGGGGCGTTTGAGGGTTGGCAGCAGGAACTGCGCCGCGATAAGCAAATAAGTGCGGGCCGGCCCGGAGATCCCTTCGGGCCGCGGCAGTTCCACGCAGGCTTTGAGATATGGCTCTTCGGAGGCCAGCATCCTGGAGATCTCTTCCGCAAGGGCCGTTACGGTCACGGAGGCGGGTATCGATACTTCTTCGGAAAGGCCGGGTATGCCCAGCAGGCGCAGTGCCGTTCTGTTGGAGTAGATTATCCCGCCTCTGTCGTCAAGCAGCAGCGCGCCGTCGGGGATGGTCTCGATAAGGGCTTTAGCCTTGCCGCGCTCTTCCACCACCTGGTTTATCTGGAAAGCGCGGAAGGCGCCCAACTCCAGCATTAATCTGTTGGCGGATGAAACCAGCGCGGCTGCTGCGGGCCAGCCTTCCTTTGGGAGGGCGGCGGCCAGCCGATAGTTGTCGGCGATGAATTTTTTTACCGCGGCGGAAACTTTGGAGACAGGGGCGGAGAGGCCGCGCTCTATGAGCCGGCCTGCGCACAGGGCGGCGAACAGCGAGGCCAGGCCTGCCGCAGCCGCCGCTGCGGCCGGACCAAAACCGGCGGCGAGGCAGGCGCCCAGCGTGCAGGCCGGCAGCAAGCCTGCCGCCAACAGGATAGAGTAAAGCCTAAGGTCTAAATTCAACTTTCCCCCTGGAATTATCGACTCCCTACCACATGATTATATAAAAGAGGCCGGTTTGATAGGCAATAAAAATACCGTGGACTGGCTCGACCGCTGTTTGGGGCTATGGAGATGTTTGCGGCGCGGCGGGCGGGGGCGGACATTGCTTTTTTTCGGTTATAGGCGTAAAATAGTCAGCAAGGGGTAAGCTATGAAGATCTCGGTGGTGGTTCCGGCCTATAACGAGGAAAAGCTCCTGGGCGCCTGCCTGGAGAGCGTGGCCGCCGCTTTCCGCGCCGTTGGCGACCCCGGCCTGGAGCATGAAGTCATAGTCTGCGACAATAATTCCACCGACGCCACTCCCCGCATAGCCGCCGCGGCAGGGGCGAAAGTGATTTTTGAACCGGTAAACCAGATCTCCCGCTCCCGCAACGCCGGCGCGGCCGGCGCGGCCGGGGACTGGCTGCTGTTCATAGACGCCGATTCACGCCTGGAGGCCGGCACCCTGCGGCAGCTGCTCTCGGCCGTGAACGGGGGGCGGGTCTGCGGCGGCGGGGCGAAGGTGCAGCTGGAAGACGTGCCGGACCTGTTCGGCCGGCTGACGGTGGGGACCTGGAACCTGATCTCCGTGATCTTCACGCTGGCCGCCGGTTCTTTCCTGTTCTGCCGCGCCGACGCCTTCCGCGCGGCCGGCGGCTTCAGCGCCGCGCTCTACGCCGCCGAGGAGATAGACCTGAGCCGCCGGCTCAAGAGGTGGGGGCGGGAAAAGGGCCTTGGTTTCGTGATCCTGCCCGGGCCGCACGCGAGTTCCGGCCGGAAATTGCGGCTCTACAAGAAATCCGAGTTCCTGCGCGTCCTGCTGCTGCTGGTCTTCAAGCCCTGGCGCGCCCTGCGCGACCCAGGCATCCTCAAATACCTCTACGACGGCCGCCGCTAGCGCCCGGATAAAAAAAGGCCGCGCTTTCGCGCGGCCTTTTTCTTTTGCGTCTTTGGGGCCTAGTTCTCGAAGCCGGGATACATGGGGAAGCCCGCGCACAGCAGCTTCACCTGCTCCTTGATACCCTTGAGCGCCTTGTCGTCCTTGGCGTGGGCGATGGCGTCGTCGAACAGCCCGGCGATGATGGAGATCTGCTTCTCCTTCATGCCGCGGGTGGTTATGGCCGGGGTGCCCAGGCGCACGCCGCTGGTGATCATGGGCTTCTGCGGGTCGTACGGGATGGTGTTCTTGTTCACCGTTATGCCGGCCTTGTCGAGCGCCTGCTCGGCCTCGAGGCCGGTGATGTTTTTGGCGCGCAGGTCCACGCTCATCAGGTGGCAGTCGGTGCCGCCGCTGACGTGTTGGGAACTTTATTCGGGTTTCTTTGAATGTATTTGGGAGCCACGCTCTTGCCAGAGCATGTCTTCACGCTGAAATAAATCTTCCAATCGTTTGTATGGGATACGGGACAACTCATAGCCTCCCACCCATAAATTTTTACCATCTATTGCTAGCGCGCCAGCTCCCCGATATCTCCTAATTCCAAGCCCACTCACATCTAAATGCAATATTGTTTTTTGATTTTTATTTAAAAGATACACAAGCTCCTTCTCGTTTGTGGCACAGGCGATATATTCCCCTATATCTATTACATGCTTTGCACTTGGCACCTGGAGAAATTTCTGATTTTGAGGATCGCCGCCTTCAAAAAGAAATACTTTATCTCCAATCAGCCATACGTTATGATTGACTATCACGATTCCATTTATGGGTGAATTATCTACAGTCTCATTTAGATACTCGAATGATTTCGTGTAAAGATCAAACCGAGCTACGCCGGTATTATGGCCAATCCATATTTTGTCCCCTTGTTTTGCAAGGGAAAGGCCTAATTTATTAGTGGAGTCAGTGTGTCTGTTGATTTCCGCTTCATCAAATCCAAAAACCCGCCATGACTTCGTGTCTTCGCTCCAGACACTCAGCTCGTTGGCCGTTATGGCCCAAATATCCTTGTCCACAAGGATTCCGTTTACCTTGCTTTTTGACGGGTTAGGATATTCTTTTGTTGCGCCGGAATTCAGGTCTAGAGTCTTTACTCCATTAGAATCCGCATACCACAACATGTCTCCAGTTATCTGCATCGTTCCGGCAAATGGATGCCACCCATTTTCGAAACTATATGACCGCCACTTATTGGTTGATATGTCATAGCGGGCCCAAGGGGCCGCGATAAAATTGTGCACATATCCAGGTTGTGCCCATGCGGTCCCCTTCCAATTTAGGATATCGAGCGCATAGCTATGAGAAGGTCCTGGCTGGGTAAAGGTACGCCACCCCGATTTGGGCTCATATGCTCCGATGCCTTTATCCATCCCGACCCATAAAATTCCCCCATCTTTTTTCAGGGCGACAATAGCTCCCTTGGTTAATCCTTTGCCAAGTGGAAGAAATGCGTTTTCAGTGATAGCGGGAACTCGCTCGTATTTAATGAACTCACGGGACGAATATTGTACTTGATATAAATCTGTACTATCCGTCAGCCATAAATCTTCCCCATCTTCAACGATGGCGCCAATCCTCTCCCAAGCCACGTTCTTCCCGGATAAGGACGCGGAAATGTTTCCGTTTAATGGGTTCCATTCAATGAGATACTCCGCAAGTGGCGCGTCCTCGGTTATGCAGTTCATCCGCATCACGATAATTAAATTGTTTTTACGAACCCCCAAACCTAATATGGTAGTCCCCGGCTCACAGTATTCGTCCTCCCCAAAATAGTCCTCAGGTTCGCCCGACCGCATTTTTATTTCTGGTATTGCGCCTTGGGAAAAAGTGCCGTTCTGATAAGTCCATGCGCTCCATTCGCCGGAGGAAAGTTTATAGGAGTACAATCCGTTATCGGTGCCCAGCCATATAGAGCCGGCCTGGGCAACTATCCCCGAAACAGCATGGCCTTCAAAATTGGGGGGTAAAACGAGTTGCGTTCTGCCGCTTAGATTCTTTAGTCGCACTCCTTTGCTATCGCCCAGCCATAGTACCCCATCTTGCAGAAGGAGATGGTTTGCGCCCTGAATATCCGGCTCTGAAGACCACTTTTGCGTTTTAATCTGGAATTTTGACAATCCGTTCGGATGGATAACCACAATGGTCCCGTTCTCCTCGGCCATAGAAATCACTGCATTATCGAACAAGCCGTCAACCGTTGATAGGCGACGCCACACGCCGTTTTCCTTGTTTAACTCTATAATGCCATTACGGCTCCCGAACCAAATAGTTTTATCGTTCACTTTCTGTATGGAAGTTATATCTCTATTGAAAGTGCCGTATTGTGACCAGCAGGTCCAAGTTTTATGCGCTTTGTTAAACCGGCAGATGCCGTCGAATCCAACCCAGATATCTGATTCTGTTTCTAAAACTCTGCCCTGGCCATTTCCCCCATGGACCAATTCGTTTCCCTTCCTTTTTATCTCCGGATTTGCCGGGTCATCGGAATAATTCCACTTTAATGCTGGGAGATCGTTATAAGGTATGTTTTCCCATTTCTGCGTGACCCTGTTGAATCTGTTCGCATACCGCCCATTGTTCTCGCCAATAGCATAGACATATTCTGGGGTAATCCCAATTTTATGGATTTGAAAATAATTAAGACCATCACTCTTTGTAAAAATGCGCCACGTGTCGGATTTGGTGTCGTATCGCATGACCCCGCCCGAATAAAGAGCAATCCAGATATAATCTCCGTCCGCTTTTATATCATAGACTCCATAAAACGGTGTCTCATAATGAATAAATGATTTGTCGGAAAAGTCTTGTTGTATCCTCTCGCCGCTGCCATACTCAATTTCAGGAATATCTTTCAATGTAACAGCGTATGCGCATGCCGCCTGCAACAACAAGAAAGTCAGTCCCCGTATAAAAAGATGGTGATTCATATTAAGATAGTGGCTGTTTTGTCGGTCAGTTTTGCCCCCGCCTAAGTAGTATAGGTGCGGTTTTCGTGCTTGTCAAGGCAGGTATAGTCAAAGAGAGCCGGTCTCCAAAAAAAAGAGCCGCGCTTGCGGCGCGGCCTTCTCTTCTAGGGGGTCCGGCCTAGTTCTCGAAGCCGGGATACATGGGGAAGCCCGCGCACAGCAGCTTCACCTGCTCCTTGATGCCCTTGAGCGCCTTGTCGTCCTTGGCGTGGGCGATGGCGTCGTCGAACAGCCCGGCGATGATGGAGATCTGCTTCTCCTTCATGCCGCGGGTGGT
>MGTV01000045.1:18194-18859 GCA_001799635.1 Elusimicrobia bacterium GWA2_62_23 | reverse complement strand
AGCGCGATACTCTGCCACTCTTCGCTCGACTTGCATGTGTTAGGCACGCCGCCAGCGTTAACTCTGAGCCAGGATCAAACTCTCCAAAAAATCCATAAAAGCTAATAGTCGGCATTGCTGCCAGCCATTAACGATTAGCATTTACGGAGAAGTTCTAATTAGCTCTAATTACTTTGTTATAACCAACTTAGTTATCACACCAATAAGGTAATTGCTTCGTATATTACACCATCAACATGTTCCGCAGAGTCCGCAGAAAGTTCAGACAGGTTTTAAGGCCTGGCCTCTCGCTGCTTTCCCTGTTTCGCACGTTCAGGGTGCCCATTCATACATAATTTTTTAGAGAGCAAACCCTTTTCCTGTTTCGTGGAGTTCACTCCACAGGTAGAAGGTCGGTTGTTACTGTCGCGGCTTGTGTTCGCGACCGTAAGTAAATATTATCACAAAACTGCGAACCTTGTCAACTACTTTTTTCTCCGTCGGAGAAAGTGTTTTTTGAGATGCTGCTTTTCAAAAAACTTTTTTATTTCGCACTGTTGTTATTAGCTTTAAAAGATCAGGTTGTTGCTTTGGTTCGCTGCCCTTTTTCAAGGTGCTCTTTGCGACAACATGATTAGTATAGCACAAATAAAAAAATCCTGTCAACAATTTTTTTAATTATTTTT
>MGTV01000045.1:0-18186 GCA_001799635.1 Elusimicrobia bacterium GWA2_62_23 | reverse complement strand
TGGGGAGGGGAGGCTCAGGCCCGCAGGGCCTGAGGGGAACCGCGCAACGGTTCCCTCTTCCAGGAGCGACGGACCAACCCCCTGTCGGCCGCCTGATGCTTCGTTTTTTTAGGAATATATAATTATATTTATAAATATATTTGTTAATTATTAGAAATTAGCCATTTTGGGGTATTTTAGGGCTTTTTTGAGCGAAAATGGCGTTTTTTCGCTTGCCCGGCAGGCCGCCAACATGCTTAAATTTGAGCGTGAAACAGCTCCTAACAGCCCTCATAATAGCCCTTTCCCCCTCCCTCCTGCAGGCCAAAGCTCAGCCTGATTTCAGGGAAGAAACCATCTACTTCGTCATCACCGACCGCTTCGCGGACGGCGACCCCGCCAACAATAATATCTACGGCGACGAATACGTGCCCGGCAATTTACGCTACTACCAGGGCGGCGATTTCAAAGGCCTCATAGACAATTTAGACTATATAAAAGGCATGGGCTTTTCCGCCATCTGGCTCACCCCGCCCGTAATGCAGCCGCCCGGCCGCTACGTGAATTCAGCCGGCACTTACGACGCCGCCGGCTACCACGGCTACTGGGCCTGGGACTTTTCAAAAATAGACCCGCACCTGGAATCCCCCGGCGCCTCCTACGCCGACCTCATAAAGGCCGCGCACGCCAAAGGCCTGAAAATAATTCAGGACGTGGTGCTCAACCACGGCCACGGCGGGGACACTTCCCCGACGGTAAAATGGCATGCGCGGCGCGGGCAGCTGTCCGGCCTCGGCAAAACTTTCGACTATTACTCCGACGATAAGAAGTGGTTCAACCATAAAGGCCCGGCCCTCGCGGACCTGTTGGACCTCGACGATAAAAATCCGGAAGTGCTCAAGTGGTTCACGCAGATCTACGGCAAGTACCAGGACCTGGGCGTGGACGCCTTCCGGCTGGACACCGTGGCGTGGATGGATAAGAAGTTCTGGAAGAAGTTCACCGCGGCCATGCACGCGCGCAAAAAAGATTTCTTCATCTTCGGCGAGATCTGGACCAATTCCGACTACAAGGCGCTGGCCTCCTATACCCGGCTCGCCGGCGGCTCGCCCATGAGCGCCGGCATGAGCATCATGGACATGCCCGGCTCCTCCATGGGCAACTGGGGCCTCCTCGAAAAAGTTTTCAAGGGCGGCGACTACCGGGCCGTGGAGGAAGTGCTCAAACACGACGGGAAATACGCCGACGCCTCCTGGCTGGTCACCTTCCCCGACAACCACGACAAGCCGCGCTTCAACGGCGCACCGCCCGCCGGCACCCCCGCCACGGAGGACCAGTACGCGGACCTGCTCAACTACTATTTCACCGCGCGCGGTATTCCCTGCGTTTACTACGGCACCGAGGCCATGCTGCCCGGCGGCGAAGATCCGGACAACCGGCGCGTGCTGGGGGCCGCCGGCATAAAGGCGGCCGCCGGCTCCATGCTCTACGCCCAGCTCCATGACCTCAACGAACTGCGCCGCTCCTCGCCCGCCCTGCAGAAAGGTTCGCAGAAGTCGCTTTACGCCCTGAAGGACCAGTACGTCTTCCGGCGGGACCACGGCAAGAGCCGCGCTTTCGTTTTCCTGAACAAGGCGGACTACGCGGCCAAACTCACCGTCCCCGCCGTGCCCGACGGCGCGTACACGGAGCTGGTCACGGGGGCGGCGGTAGCGGCCAAGGGCGGCGCCGCGTTGGAAGTGCCGGAACACGGCCTGCGCGTGCTGGTGCCCGCCGCCGGGGCGGAATAATTTATATATAATTGCGTAGCGGTGCTATTCAAGGAGACGGCATGAGCATACATCATAACCAGCCCAAGGGACTTTTCCTGCTATTCTTCGTGGAGATGTGGGAGCGCTTCTCTTACTACGGCATGCGCGCGCTGCTCATGCTCTACATGGTGGGGCCGCTCATGTTCTCCACCGAAAAATCCGCGCAGGTCTACGGCTGGTACACCGGGCTCGTTTACTTTACGCCGCTCCTCGGCGGCTACATAGCGGACCGCTACCTGGGCCAGCGCAAGGCCATAGTGGTTGGCGCCGTGCTGATGGCCCTCGGCCATTTCGCCATGGCCTTCCCTGCCCTGCCCTTCTTCTTCGGCGCCATGATCCTGCTGATCCTGGGCAACGGCTTCTTCAAGCCCAATATCTCCACCGTGGTGGGCAAGCTCTACGAAGAGAACGACCCGCGCCGTGACGGCGGTTTCACCATCTTCTACATGGGCATCAACGTGGGAGCTTTCTTCTCGCCGCTGGTGTGCGGCGCGCTCGGCGAGAAGGTTGGCTGGCACTACGGCTTCGGCGCGGCCGGCGTGGGCATGGTGCTGGGCCTGGTAATGTACCTGTGGGGCCAGAAATCCCTGCTGGGCGACAAGGGCCTGCGGCCCACGGACCCGCAGACCGATTACTGGGTCCCCGTGACGCTGGTTTCGCTGATAACGGCGTTCCTGGTGCTCTCGGCCATGCAGTTCAACGGCTATGAGATCTTCAGCCGCATCCCGAAATGGCTCTACGGCTTTGCCGGCCTGGCAGTGCTGGTCGGCCTGGTCTACGCCTACGCGTCCAAGCCGGAGAAATCCAACCTCACGCACGTAGAGAAACAGCGGCTCGCGGTGATCTTTATCATGGTGTTCTTCTCCATCTTCTTCTGGTCCGCTTTCGAACAGGCGGGCTCCTCGCTGACGCTGTTCGCCAAGAACGAAACGAACCGCTGGCTCACGCTGGGCGGCTGGCGCTGGGAAATGCCGGCCAGCTTCTTCCAGTCCCTGAACCCGCTGTTCATAGTGGTGCTGGCGCCTTTCTTCTCCGGCATGTGGATAAACCTCGCGGAGCGGGGAAAAGAACCTTCGAGCCCGGTGAAGTTCGCTATAGCGCTTGGTCTGCTGGCCGTCGGCTTCATAGTGATGATAGCGGCCGCCGCGGCCTACCAGCAGAGCGGCCCGGTCAGCGTGCTGTGGCTGGTGGGCGCGTACTTCTTTCACACGCTGGGCGAGCTGTGCCTCTCCCCCGTGGGGCTGTCGCTCGTCACCAAGCTGGCGCCGGTACAGTTCGGCTCGCTCATGATGGGCGTCTGGTTCCTGTCCAGCGTGGCGGCCGGCTTCGTGGGCGGCTTCTTCGCCGGCAACTACGACGCCATGAACCACGTGAACTTCTACATGATCCCCACGGCCACCGGCATAGGCGCGGCGCTGCTGCTGCTGGTAGTAACGCCCAAGCTGCGCAAGTGGATGCACGGCGTGCACTGACACCCCTGGCGTAAAAAGAAGAAGCCGCCGGGACCTCCCGGCGGCTTTCTTTTGGGCGGCGCGGCGCTTACAGTTTCTTAGCGCCGTTTTTTATCCCGCGCACTTCGGCTATCTCCACCTCGCGGCGGGCCTCCACCAGTTTAAGGCCCAGTTTGTCGGCCAGTTCGGCGTTCACGGCCTTGGCGGTGAGCTCTTTCACTTCCACCCTGTATTTATAGTTGCCGGTCAGGCCGGTCTCGTCGAGCACCGGCGCGCCCAGCCAGTCTTCCAGCTCGTTGGCCAGGTCTCCCAGTTCGGCCCCGGAGGCGTCCATGGTGGCGCCTTTGCCGTCCTTGCTCATGCTGCGGCCGCCGAAGTTCTCGGTCTTGGCCAGGCCGGGCTTCAGCGCCCCGTTGCGCTTGAGCAGCCACACCTTCTTTTCCTTCCTGGCTATGCGGATGTTCACGGGCAGGGCGCCGCTCATGCCGGAGGCGAACAGCTCCATCAGGCGCCGCTCGTTGTCGGCGCCTTCCACGCGCGCCACGCGCGCCGTCACCTTGAGTTTGCGGTTCTTGACGTCCTCAGGCACGTCCACGAACTCCACGCCGTGGACCGCTCCCATGGCGGTCTCTATGATGTAATCCAGCGTCATCGCGTCGGCCTGGAACTCGGTGTCGCCGTAGCTCAGCTTGGGCTTGGCGCCGGCGGAAGCGACGGAGAAGAACGCCAGGGACTTTTCGCCGGCCGCGGAGGCTTCCCCCGGCTTGGCTTCCTCGTCCTCCTGCTCTTCAGCGCCGGAGATCTCCTTGCCGGCCAGCAGGGCCTCTATGGTCTCTTCCTTGAGCCGGCCGGGGTGCAGGCCGCCCTGGAACACGCCTTTCTTGTCTATCAGCGCCGCGTGCGGGATACCGAAGATCTTGAACTTCTTGAAGGCGTCCACGGCGCCGGCGGCCACGTTGGCTTTCATGTCGTGATCGGCCAAAAATTCCTTCACCTTCTCCTCGCTCTCCTTGGAGACCTGGATGAACACCACCGGCTTGTCCTTGAACTTCTCGGTGAGTTCGTTCATGTGCGGAATATTGGTAATGCAGGGATGGCAGGTGGTGCCCCAGAACTCCAGCACCACGGCCTTGCCCTTGAGGTCCTCCCAGCCCTTGAGCTCTTTAAGATCTCCCTTTAGCATCTTCTCTATCTTTATTTCCGGGGCGGGCAGGCCTTTCTTGGCCGTGGCCGGCTTATCGGAGGATTTGCCGCAGGCCGCGAGGGCCAGAGCGAGCAGCAGGGCGGAAGTTCTTTTCATAAGTGAACTATACAAAATTTCCGCGCGCGCTCTCTGTGGTATAATTTTACGGCCCGGCGTAAAAGCCGGCAGCTTCAGGAGGTAAAATGGAAACCCAGCACAATCTGCCAGTCCCCATATTCGCGGAACCCACGCCCATGGGCCTCATAGGCCTGGCCGTAGGCTGCGCCGCGCTCGCGCCCATAGCCCTGGGACTCACGCTCACCCCGGCCGCCCTCAAGACCGCGGCCATCCTCTGCCTGCTCTTCGGCGGCGGCTGCCAGTTCCTGGCCGGCGTCATGAGCCTGGCCAATAAGAACCTCTACGGCGGCACGCTGTTCACCGCCTTCGCCTTCAACTGGGTCATGAACTGGTGGCTCCTCACCTCCATCGCCAACGGCCTCATGCCCGACCACCACGTGCTGCTCGCCGTGGACTGCTGCTTCCTGCTTATCTTCGCGGCCATGACCTACGGCTTCGGCTTCTTCAGCGGGCTGCTGTTCCTGTTCCTGCTGGTGATAGACCTCATGTACGTCTTCAAGATCGTAGCCGGCCTTACCGGCACCGCCGCGCTGGCCCTGCCCATAGCGGCGCTCACCATCCTGCTGGGCCTCATAGCCCTCTGGATCGCCTTCGCGCTGCTGCTCAACCCGGTGGCCGGCCGCCGGCTGTTCTGGTTCCCCGGCCCGGTCTTCCGCGCCGCGCCCCCGGCCCAGAAGGCCTGAGGGCCCCCGCCACCCCGACCTCCCGGCCCTCCCGCCGGGAGGTTTGTTTTTTGGGCCGGATAAAAGTTACCCTATATGAACAGCCATGGATGAGATCAAGAGACGCCGCACTTTCGCGATCATTTCCCACCCCGACGCCGGCAAGACCACCTTGACGGAAAAGCTGCTGCTTTACGGCGGCGCGCTGCACCTGGCCGGCACCGTGACGGCGCGCAAGAACCAGCGCGCCACGGCTTCCGACTGGATGGAGCTGGAAAAAAAGCGCGGCATCTCCATCAGTTCCACCGTGCTGCAGTTCGATTACGCCGGCTACCGCATAAACCTGCTGGACACCCCCGGCCACCGCGATTTCTCGGAAGACACCTACCGCGTGCTCACCGCCGTGGACGCCGCCATAATGGTGATAGACGCCGGCAAGGGCATAGAGGCGCAGACGCTCAAGCTCTTCGAGGTGTGCCGCCGCCGCCGCATCCCCATTTTCACCTTCATGAACAAGATGGACCGGCCCGCGCGCGAGCCGCTGGAACTGATAGACGAGCTGGAGAAGGTGCTGGGCCTCAAGCCGTTCCCGGTGAACTGGCCCATGGGCAACGGCAAGGATTTCAAGGGCGTCTATGACCGCATGACGCGCCAGGCGCATTTGTTCGAGCGCACCCCCGGCGGCGCCTTCAAGGCCGGCGTGGAAACGGCGGGCCTCGACGACCCGCAGATAAAGGAAAAGCTGGACTCCGTCAGCTACCGCAATTTTATAGAGGAAGTGGGCATGCTGGACCTGGCGGGCACGGCCTACGACAGCGAAGAGGTACTGGCCGGCGAAGTCACGCCCGTGTTCTTCGGCAGCGCCGTGAACAATTTCGGCATCCAGCTCATGCTCGACGGCTTCGTGGAGCATTCGGCCGCCCCCGGCCCGCGCGACGCCACCATAGGCTCCATCGCCCCCGAGACCAAGGACTTCTCCGGCTTCATTTTCAAGATCCAGGGCAACATGAACCCGCGCCACCGCGACAAGGTGGCCTTCGTGCGGGTCTGCTCGGGCAAGTTCACGCGCGACATGCAGGTGCACCACATGGGCGACGGCCGCAAGGTGCGGCTGTCCAACTCCAATAAACTTTTCGGCCAGGAAAGAGAAACGGTGGACGAGGCGTACCCGGGAGACATCGTGGGCCTGGTGGGCCACCAGGACTACAAGATAGGCGACACCCTGACCGAGAACCCCGCCATAATTTTCAACGAGATCCCGCGCTTCCCGCCGGAATGCTTCACCTACCTCACCAACCCGGTGCCCAGCAAGTTCAAGCCGTTCAAGAACGGCCTGGAACAGCTCATCCTCGAAGGCGTGGTGCAGCAGTTCCAGGTGAAGGACGCGCCGGCCTCCTCGCTGCTGCTGGCGGCCGTGGGGCCGCTGCAGTTCGAAGTGACGCAGTACAGGCTGGAAGAGGAATACGGCGTGAAGTCGGTGCTGGAACCGTCGCCGTGGCAGTTCGTGCGCTGGCTGGACGCCGACGGCGCCGCGCAGCTCAATTCGGGGATGATACACCTGGGGGACAACGTGCGGCTGGGCTCGGACTCGGCCGGCAACCCGGTGGTCTTTTTCCCCACCCCGTGGGCGCTGAAGTATTTCAGCGACACCAACAAAAAGATAACCCTCTACGAACTTCCAGTATAGGGGACGCTGCACAATAACTCAATAACCGGGTTATTGAGTTATTGTGCAGCGTCCCCTTCCCTTACTTAAGGTTTAGCGGCCGCGCGGAAGATGGCCAGGTTCTCCTCCAGGGAAGCCCCCGGCGCTATTTCCTTTAAAACCTCTTCGAGCGCCCCGGCCGCCAGGCCGGGCACCGCGCCTTCTGCCGCCAGGCGGCCCAGCAGGGCGGAGTTCTGCATGCGCGGGTCGCGCAATTCGCCGGCGTTCACGGCCGCCGCGGTCCCGCCCAGTTCCTCCACGGCTTTCTTCACTTCTTCCGCGGACGGGTACTTGGCCTTGCCGCTCCTCACGCTCACCGGCTGGTAGGCCGTGTCGTAATAAAAAACCTTGCCGCCCGCCTTCAGGTACTGCGCGGCCCCGCGCAGGGCTTCCAGCCGCTCCAGGGCCAGCACCAGGTCCGCCCCGCCTTCGGGCACCAGCGGCGTCAGGGCGCCGTCGCCCAGCCGGATGTGGGAAGACACCACGCCGCCGCGCTGGGCCAGGCCGTGCGTGTCGCAGGCGATGACCTTCAGCCCGGAGCGCTCGGCCGCCTGGGCCAGCGCCGCCGCCAGCAGGCCTATGCCCTGGCCGCCCACTCCGCAGAGGTAAATGTTGAAGACGCTCATTTGTTCCTCCCTATGGCTTTCGCCGGGCAGGTCTGGATGCAGGAACCGTCGCCTATGCAGAGCTCGGGGTTGACGGTCACCGAGCCGTCCTCGTGCCGCACGAACGACGGGCAGGCGAAGTCGGCCGCGCAGGTATAATGCCTGGCGCATTTCGCCTGGTCCACGTCCACGTGCTGCGTCTTGAGGCCGGGGTTGGCCCGCCGGCGCTCGCGCATGAACTTCAGCATGCAGGGATGGCGGGCTATCACCACGGCGAAGCCCTTGTGGTCCATGGCTTCCTTCATGAAGCCGCCCAGCTTCTCCTGCTCGTAGGCGTCGCACTCGCGCAGGAATTTCACGCCGAGGGCTTTCAGCAGTTCCGGCAGGTTCAGGCGCTCGCCTATCTCCCCGTTGCCGGGGCGGGGCTGGTGGCCGGTCATGGCCGTGGTGCCGTTGTCGAGCAGCACCAGCGTAATGTCGCTGTCGCGGGAAACCGCGTTCACCAGGCCGGGCAGGCCGGCGTGGAAGAACGTGGAGTCGCCCACGAAAGCCACCACCTTGCGGCTGTTGTTGCCCAGCGCCAGGCCAGCGGCCGTGGACACCGAATGCCCCATGGAGAACAGGATCTCGCCCATGTTGTAGGGCGGCAGGAAGCCGAGCGAATGGCAGCCGATGTCGCCCACGGTGATGGCGCCCGGCGGCAAGGCCTTCTTTATGGCGTGGAAAGCCGAGCGGTGGCCGCAGCCCGGACACATCTGCGGCAGGCGCGCGGCGGGCAGGGCCGCGGAGCGCTTCTCCGGGGCGGGGAACAGTTCCGGCCAGGCCTCGTTCAGGGCGGCCCGCGCCCGCTCCGGGCTGGTCTCGCCCATGAGCTCGTGGTGGTCCCGGCGGGAATGGATACGGCAGGCGAGGCCCCGGTCGTAGGCCAGGGCTTTCAATTCGGTCTCCATCACCCGGTCCAGCTCCTCGAAAACGTAAACCTCCTCGTGGGAGCGGAGAAAGTCTACCACCAGCCCGGCGGGCAGCGGGTAGGAGACGCCAAGTTTGAGCAGGTCCACCGGCGCGTCGGCCGAACGCAGGGCTTCCAGCAGGCACAGGGCGGGCAGGCCCGCCGCTATGGCGCCGCGGCGCTTGTCGCTCTCGGGCCCTTTGTAAACGGCGTTGAGCGGGCTTTTCTCGCCGTAGTCGGCCCAGGCGTCCAGTTTTTCCAGGGCCCGCTTCTTGAGAGGGAAAACGGCGGAGGTGATGGGCACATAGGGCCCGTTCTTCGCGTCGAAGCGCGGCGTCCAGTCGTAAGCGGCCTCGGGCAGGCGGCCGAAGCTGACCTTCTCCCGGGCGTGACAGACGTGGGTGGTGAGGCGCAGTATCACCGGCGCCCGGCGCGCGGCGGCCAGGGCGGCGGCTTCCTTGTACATCACGTAAACCTCGGCGGGCGAGGCCGGTTCGAACACGGGCATGTAGCTCATGCGGGCGAACCAGCGGTTGTCCTGCTCGTTCTGCGAGGAGTTGGCGCCGGGGTCGTCGCCGAGGATGACCACCATGCCGCCCGGCAGCTCCATCAGCGGCAGCTGTATCATGGAGTCCGCGGCCACGTTCAGGCCCACGGACTTGAAGAAGACGGCGGCGGGGTGGCCGTTCACCGAGGCGCCGGCGGCTATTTCCAGCGCCACCTTCTCGTTGGCCGCGAACTCGAAGCGGTAAGGGCGGACGTTCTCGGGCGGGGCCTGCAGGGCTTCGGCTATCTCCGGCGTGGGCGAGCCCGGGTAGCTGGTGATCACCATGGTGCCGGCTTCGGCCATGGCCCGGGCCAACGCGTGGTTCCCCATCACGAGCGCGCCGAACCCGTCCTTCTTCGTCATCATCTCGGCCAATGAAAGCATCTTAGCTCCTTAATTTCTTTTTACGGGCTGGTACGACTTGAGCGGGTCCACGGGCTGCGTGTAAGGGCCGTCCCAGGCCGCGCCGAAGATCTGCTCCAGCGCGTAGGCCGCCCGGGCGCCTTTTATGAAAACCGCCGCGCCTCGGGAGGTGAGGAAATAGCCCGGCCCCCAGTTGGAGGTGGTGACGTAGGCCAGGTTGCCGTCGGCCACCAGGTATTTGCAGTGCTCCACCCGGGAATAAGGGATGAACCCCGAGTTGTGCTCCGGGATGGAGGAGATCTTTATGGAGATGTTGGGGACCTTGGCCAGGGCCTTTATGTCCTTGTCGGCCTTGCCGCCCATGGCCCAGTCGGCGAAGACCAGCGAGATCTTCACGCCGCGGGCGGCGGCGCGCCGCAGCGCGTCGTCGAGCTGGGTCCAGCGCTTGGAGCCGTGCTCCTCCAGGGCGTAGGTCATCACCTGGCCGCGCAGGGTCTTCTTGGCGTTGTTGATCATCTTGAGCAGCTCCGGCAGCTCCAGCGCCAGCCCGGCGGGCACCGCCCCGACGGGGCTGAAGGCCAGGTAGTAGGAAACGTCGCCGTAGTTCAGCTGCCCTTTCTCGGGCTTGGAAGGCGGCACTCCCTGCGGGGCCTTCGCGGAGAAGAGCGTCTTGGGATCCGCGCCGCCCGCCAGCGCCCAGTCGGCCTCGAAGATACGTTTGAAGTCGGAGGCCGCCTTGTAGCTGCTTATGCGCACGCCGACCTCGTGGATGTGGCGCAGCGAGCGCCAGTCGAAGTTCTGGCTGCCCACGAACACCTCGCGCCCGTCCACTATGAAGAACTTGGCGTGCTGCACGCCGCCGCCGGCCTTCTTAAAATCCAGCACCCGCACCTGCACTCCCGCGGCCTTGAGGCCCGGCAGGAACTTCTCGGTCTCCTTCATCATCACGGAATCCACTATGAGGCGCACCCGGACCCCTTCCAGCACACGGGCTTTTATGGCTTCCAGCATCTGCTCCATGCCCTCGCCTTCCTTGCTGGCGATGTAGAACTGCTCGATATCTATCGTCTGGCCGGAAGAGTTGAGCATCTCGGGCCACACGGCCAGGGGTTTGGCCGCCAGGGTGGAGCCGTACACGGTGTCTTCCGGAACGCTTTCCACCAACTTCAGTTCGGCCGCCTGCGCCGCCCCTGAGAAGAGGGCCAGCAGCGCCGCTGTCAATATTTTCGTCATGGTTCCTCCTAGACGGGCAGCACTTCGTTCCTGGCCGCCCGCCTGAAATTTATCTTGGACAATTCGCCTATCAGCATGCCCGACACTATCAGCAGGCCGCCGGCGGCCTTCACCGGCACGAACTCCTCGCCGCCCCACGTCCAGGCGAAGATGGCCGCGAACACGGGCTCCAGCGTGAAGATGAGGCCTACCTTGAAAGGCTCGGAATGGCGCTGGGCCAGCATCTGGATGAAGAAAGCGGTGAGCGTGGGGAAGACCGCCAGGAAAATAATGACGCCCCAGCCGTTGATCCCGGCCACGGCGAGCGACGAGCCGCGCAGCAGGGCGATGCCGAACGAGAGGGCGGAGACCATCCAGAACTGGTGAAAGACCAGCAGTACGGCGTCGGCGCTGGCCTTCACGTACTTATCGGTGAAGATCAGGTGGGCGGAGTAGGCCGCCGCGGCCGCGAGGGTGAGGGCGTCGCCCACGTTGAAGCCGCTCACCCCGCCGGTGAGCAGCCACATGCCGGCAATGGCGAGGACGGCGGACACGCACTGCAGCCGGGTGGGCCGCTCCCGCCTGAACAGGTACATGAAGACCGGGATGAAGATGATGAACAGCCCGGTGATGAAGCCGGAGTTGGAGGCGGAGGTGTAGACCAGCCCCACGGTCTGCGTCAGGTAGAGCGCGGCCAGGAACAGGGAGAGCGTGAAACCCTCGCGCATGTGGCGCGTTTTGTCCGCGCGCTTGAGCACCCAGGGCAGCAGCAGGGCCGCCGAGACCAGAAAGCGGATGGCCACCATCACCACCGGGTCCACGGAATCCAGCGCGCCCTTGGTGACGATGAAGGTGGAACCCCAGATGGCGGCGCAATAGAACAGGCCGATGTCCGACCAGAGTTTGGCGCGCTTTGAGGGCTGCTGCATAGGAGAATTATACCCAATAAAAAACCCGCCCGGAGGGGGCGGGTCTTTTATTGTGCCGGCCGCGGCTATTCCGGGCGCCAGACCTTGTCGGTCCAGGCCACGAACTCGTCCCACTGGGAAGCCTTGGACAGCGACAGGTCGCCGTACTTGGTCTCGTAGAGGCCGCCGAGGGCGGGCGGCAGCTTCTTGGCCTTCATCGTCATGCCTATGGCTATGCCGCCGGCCTTGGTATAGTCGTAGCCGTTGATGCCGTCCTTATTGAGGCCGACATTGTTCATTACGAGCTTCGACTTTATGAACTTCATCAGCCGCTCGGCCGCCTGGGCCGTCTCGAAGCCGCTGACCTTGCTGAAGGTCGCGGCGAAATCGTAAAGGTCCACGTACGGCGCGATCTGCTTGGTCTTGTCGTTCTTCGGGTCGAGGCTCGAGAAGCGCACGGCGTTCTCGATGGCGTACTTGGCGGCCTCGTGCTCGTTGTTCTTCATCGCGGCCCGCGCGAAGGCGTCGAGGTAGGCCGGCAGGTCGTTGAGGGGCCTGGGGTTCACGGCCGACATCGTCGCGGCTATCGCCGAGAGCGGTATGGTCACGGGGCCCACTATCGGAGCGCCGTGGGCGAAGAAGTCCTTCTCCCACTCTATGAAGAACTCGCCGACGCGGTTAAGCGGCGCGGCCGGCTCGGCATTGAGGAACTTCAGCAGCTTCGTGTACTCGAAGCCGTAGGCCAGCATGGTCTCCTCGGAGCCGATGAACAGCCCCGCGCCGTCCTTCATTTCGTAGAGCACCTCGGCCATCTGCTGGAGGCAGGCGTTCTGCACCACCACGTCCACGTAGCCGCCCTGGCGGAGGATCTCGCCCAGCTGGCGGGTGCGCACGTAGTTCTTGGTCTCGTCGTCGAACAAGATGCCCTTCTGCGTGGGCACCGAGCCGTCCATTGGCGAGTGCATCACGGGGTCTATCCAGCCGAGGCCGTGGTTCCACAGCACCAGCATGTAGCGCTTGGCCGGGTGATTGGCCTTGGCCCATTTCACGAAGTCGATGACACGCTTGTAGTCGCCCATGTCGCCGTTGGGATCGGCGGAGACCAGGGTCTCGCCGTCCTTGTTGACGACCACGCGCTTGGAGCCCTGGCCGCTCATGCCGTACTCCAGCAGCACGTTCACCTTGTCGGTGGAGCCGACCTTCTGCATCTCCTTGATGTCCTTCTGGGCCCATTTGCCGGAGATGCCGTAGAGCAGGCTGTCGTCGAGGTTGTTCTTGGCGTTCATGAACACCATCATGGTCCACTCGGCGCCGGCCCTTTCGGGGTCGGAAGCCGGCACGGAGACCTCCACGGCCTTCACGTCCGCGGCCCCGGCCCTGTCCAGGCCGAAACCCTGCGCCGCGGCCAGCCCGGGGGCCAGCAGCAGCGCCGCTATAAATATGTTCCTCATTTGCGCACCTCCGCGCCGTCGAAGCTGGAGCCGGCAATGGCCTGCTGCGCTGCCTCGAGCTTGAGCGCCAGCCGGCCGCGCTCGAACAGCTCGCCGACCTCCTGCAGGGCGCCGTCGCCGCGCACGCGGTAGACGGCCTCCTTGTCTATGGTCTGCGTGAAGGTCTTTATATGCCACTTCAGCTTCACGTCCATCTGCGCCACGGGGTCGCGGTCGGTGCCTACATTGCGCACGGTCTCGTCCGGCACTTCCACCCTGACGTCGAGCTTGGTGCCCCACGAGGTGACCACGCTGACGGGCTCTACCGTGACGCCGGTCAGGTATTTGCCGCTGCCCTGGAACGAGGCGCCCCAGACATAGTGCACCTTGTACCTGGCCGTGACCGCCGGCAGACCGCCGATGTTCTTGGCCGTGAAGGTGTACACCTTGGACTCCGGGCCTTGCCAGCCGGTCAGCTGCTGCCAGTGCGTCACCCCTTCGGGGATGGCATTGGAATAGTCGGTCTGTATGTTGACTACCGGCTTGTTCTTGACAATGAAGTTATAAACCTTCATCGCATAGTTGAAGATCTTCTTGAACTGGCCGACGGAGTCGCTGAACGAGCCGTCACCCTCCGCCGCCAGTGAGGCGGCAGCGGGGTCGGCCGGGGTTATCATCACGGAAGCCTCGTCTATCAGCGGGGCCTCCTGCGCCGTAAGGCGCGCGGCGGGCAGCAGCAGGGCCGCAGCCAGCAGCAGTTTAATTGAAGCTTTCATCGCGTGGCTCCTCTCAGCGGAACAGGGCCGGGTTGAGCAGCTGGCGGGTGACGGCGGTATCGCCGGCCTCCGGCTGCGCCTTGAAGGGGCTGACTATCTCCTTCATCTCGCCGTTGCCCTTTATGTGGTAGACGCTGTTGCCGTCCCACTCCTTGAGCACGCTGGCAATCTTGGTGGAGAGCTTCAGCTGCATCGCGGCGAGCGGGTCCTCGTAAGTGCCCACATTGGTGATGGTGGTGTCGGGCACGAAGGCGTTCATGGACAGCTTGTAGCCCCAGGCCACGTTCATGGCGCCGGGCACTATGGTCACGCCGGTCAGGTACTGGCCCTTGCCGTCGAACTTGCCGCCGTAGTTGAAGACAACCTTGTAGGTCACCGAGACGGTCTCGGCGCCGTAGGCGTTCTTGGCGCGGATCTTGTACTCGTAGGTGGCCGGGCCCTGCCACTGGTAGAGCTGGTTGGGCGAGGTGGCGCCCTCGGGCACGGCGGCCGCGTACTTGGTCTCAACTTCGGCCACCGGGGCGTTGTCTTTTATGATGCCCCAGATCTTGTTGGCGATATTGATGATGGTGACTATGCTGCCGACCACGCCCTTCTCCTGCCAGACCGGCGCCTGCGCCGACACCAGCTCCACGGTTACGGACTCCGGGTCCAGCGTGAAGCGCAGCGGGTCCGCCTGGGCGGCCGCGAGCTCGGCCTTGGTAAAGGCCGGGTTATCCTGGCACAGCGCCTTGAGCGGCAGCGCTACGGCCAGCATTGCGAATATTGCGATTATTCTCATTATTATCATCCCCTCGTTATAGTGCTAACGCAGTAATTATACTTATTTTCCCCGAAAATCAACCCGCCGCCACCGAAACGGCGCGCGCACCGAACCGGGCCGCCGCGGAATTAGGTATACTTTAATTATCTTCCACAGGAGAATTCCATGAAAGACCAGATCCTCAAAAAAATAGAATCCTACGAGAACTACGCCATAGAGCTGCAGCGCGGCCTCACCGCCATACCGGCGCTGGCCCCGTCCTCCGGCGGCACCGGCGAATACGACAAGGCCAAGTGGCTGGAAGGCGAGCTGAAGAAGCTGAAGTTCGACTCCATAGAATGGATCAACGCCCCCCAGAAGGAAGCCAAGAACGGCATCCGCCCCAACGTGATAGCCCGCTACAAGGGCAAGAGCTCAAAGAAAACCATCTGGTTCATGGCCCACCTCGACGTGGTGCCGCCCGGCGAGGCCAAGCTCTGGAAATCCGACCCCTATAAAATGGAAGTGCAGGGCCGCAACCTGGTGGGCCGCGGCGTAGAGGACAACCAGCAGGCCATCGCTTCCAGCATCATGGTGGTGAAAGCCATGATGGAGCTGGACTACCGGCCCGAATACGATATAGCGCTGCTGTTCTGCGCCGACGAGGAGACCGGCTCCGGTTTCGGCGCCGACTACATCTCCGAGCACCGCCCCGACATCTTCGGCAAGGAAGACATGTTCTTTGTGCCCGACTCCGGCTGCGAGGACGGCTCACTGATAGAAGTGGCCGAGAAATCCATCATGTGGATGAAGGTGATCACCAAGGGCAAGCAGTGCCACGCCAGCCGCCCGTCCCTGGGCATCAACGCCTTCAAGGCCGCGAGCGAACTGGTGGTGAAGTATCAGGGCCTCTATGAGAAGTTCCCCCACAAGGACACGCTCTACGAGCCCCCCATCAGCACCTTCGAGCCCACCAAGAAAGAGGCCAACGTCCCGAACGTCAACACCCTGCCCGGCGAGGACGTGTTCTACATGGACTGCCGCGTGATGCCGCAGTACCAGCTCTCCGAGGTGAAGGCCGAAATGCGCCGCCTGGCCGACGAGGTGGAGAAAAAGCACGGCGTGAAGATCTCCTTCGAGCCGCAGCAGGAAGCGCAGGCCGCGCCGCCCACGGACCCCAATGCCGCCATTGTGGTGGAGCTGAAAAAGGCCATCAAAGAGATCCTCAACGTGGAGCCCAAGGCCTACGGTATAGGCGGCGGCACGGTAGCCGCTTTCTTCCGGCGCCTGCACCTGCCGGTGGTGGTGTACTCCCGCCTCAACGAGACGGCCCACATGCCCAATGAGTCCTGCGTGATAGACCACATGATGGGCGACGCCAAGGTGTTCGCCGTCACCACGCTGAACCTCTGCGCGAAGAAATAAGCGCGGACCGCTAAAACGATAACGGCGCGGGAGCAACCCCGCGCCGTTATTTTTTTGAGCCGGAAACGTCAAAAATAGAAACAGGAGACATTGTGCAGGTAATGCGCTATTACCGGCGCGGCCAGGCCGCCGCCGAACCTGTAGGCGCCTGCCCACACCAGGCCGTAGAAAACGGTATAAACTATCCGTACCGGGTAATAGTGGACCAACCCGAAAAAAACGGAGCTTGCGACTACCGCGAACACCAATCCTCGCCGCTTATTCAGATAGTTGAAGAGAAAACCCCGGAAGAAGAGTTCTTCGCATACGGCTATAGGCAGCATGAACCAGGCCAGCAGCAGGCTGGCCCTCAATCCGCCGCCGGCCATCTGCCGTATCAGGAATTCTTCCATGGAGGTGGTGCTAGAAGACTTGAAGCCCAGCACTTGCGCGCCGAACCAGCCGCCGGCCACTGTCAGCGCGGCTCCGCAGAGGCCGACCCCGGCGGCGCGCCAGAGATCCGCGCCGCGGCTTACCCCTATCTCCCCCCAGGTCATACCGCGCTTGCGCAGAAAATTCTCCACCAGGGCGACAGTAAAAACCATGAAGTAAACCGCCCAAAGCAGGAGTTTTATCTTAAATCCAAGGAAGTCGAACGCCTGCCAGGCGCCGACCGGAATGACCATCACCAGGCTGAAGAACCCAGTGGCCCAGAACATTTCTTTGATCTCTTTCATAAGGCCCTTCTACTCTATAAGATAACAGGGGCCGCCCGCCAGAGCGGCCCCCGCCGTCAGGATCGTTCAGCTGTTGGCCCACTCGGACACCGCTGACACCGCGTCACCGACGGCGCCCCAGCAGGCGTCGTCGGTCATGCATTCTATCGCAATGGCCGCGCCGGCGTAGAAGAGGATCTTGTTCCCCGGCAGCGACGGGCCGCCGGCTGAAGGAGCCACCAGTTTCTGAACCCGGCCGGCCAGCTCGGAGTCGCCTATTCTGACCACGCGGCTGCCGAAGATCAGGAACACAACCTTACCGTCGGCCATGACCTTCACGCTCTTGTCGGACTTCAGGGCCTTTTTTGCCGCCTCATTACCGCGGAAGAGCCGTTCCGCCACCAGGGCCTTGGCCGCGGGCTGGCCCAGGTAGGCCTGGCGCAGTCCATCCTGCGCGCCGCTTTTGCCGCGGGCGGCTTCGTATACTATCGGGCCATTATACACGGGACCGACAACTACGCAGACAGGGAAGCAGAAATTGGCGTTGTCGCCAAGGCAGATCTGGGGACCGGTCTCGTCGCAGTAAGTGCCTCCGTCGCCGGGGAAGGACGGAAAGGGCACGCCGGGACCACAGGGGCCGGTGGCGTCCCAGTAGCAGGGCATTATGTCCGGCTGGAGCGGAGGATGGGAAGGCAGGCTCGGCATGGGAAATTCCGGGAGGGGCGGCCAGTCGCCGATATTCCCCCCGTTTTCGACAGTGCAATCTCCTGGCTGGCCTGCGGCCTGACGGAGCTGCCCAAGGGCATCCGGCGGCTGGCAGGCGGCGGCGGAACCCGCCAGGAAGCCGGCGACCAGAAGGTTAAGTATCAGTATTTTTTTCATATTTTTAAGTTTCCTCTTTGATTTTATTGGCTACACACATCACAGAGCAATTTTTATGCCGTTCAGTTTCCAGCGCTCCCGCGCAGGACCTTTTTCCCCAGGCCGGAAGCTATCACCGCCGCTATCACCAGCCCCCACTTGGCTTCCCTGGGCAGGCCGGGGATCATCATTATCCCTGCGCCCAGCAGCACGCTCACCAGCATCACGACTAAAGTCTTCACATTTTTATTCTTCATATTTTCTCCTTGAATTTAAGTTCTCGCGCTCAGCGGCTTTCAGCTATTGGCCCACTCGGATATGGCCGACACCCCGTCACCCACGGCTTCCCAGCAGTCATCGTCCATCATGCAGGCCCCGATGATCACCAGCCCCGGATGGAACTTCTGCTGGCCTTCGGGGAGCACAATGGCCTCCACGCGGGCGGCCAGGGCCGCGTCGAAGATCTGTTCCTGGGAGCCGGACCGCACCAGGTAAACCACGCCGTTGCCGGCGGCCACGCGGACGTTCTTATCGGCGAGCGCCAGGGCGGAGGACTGGTCGCCGATGGCGTTGTAATATTCGGCCACGGCGCTCTTTATCTTCCCCTGGGCCAGGTAATACCGGGCCAGCTCGCCGAAGCCGGCGTTGCCGCCGCTCTTCACCCGCATGGGCTCGGGCTCGCAGGGCGCGTAGCAGAGAATGGTGGGATCGTCGCAGCAGGGATCGCCGCTGCCGCCGCCCAGG
>MGTV01000044.1 GCA_001799635.1 Elusimicrobia bacterium GWA2_62_23 | reverse complement strand
TTATAGAGCGCCGCCTCCCCAAGGCCCGCGTTGGCCAGGGCATAGGCATACTCGGCCATTACAGGCGCGGCCGCGCTGTTCTTGGCGGCGGCAAGATATTTCAGGAGCGCGGCTTGGGGGGTGGAGGAGGGAGAAAGCAGGGCTTCGCGGGCGAGAACAAGGGATTTATCCGCTGCGGCGAAGGATACGGACGCGGAAAGGCAAAGAAGCAGCGCGAGAGAACTTTTCATCGACCCCTGTCTAACCCGACGTAGTTTACAGCGATATCAATGCTAGTAATTATCCGGGCGCTGGTTCAAGCCGGCCTACTTCACGAACTTGCGTTCAAGATATTCTATGAGGATGGGGATAAGGAAGAACAGCGCTACCAGGACAGCGAAGGAGAAAACCGTGCCGCCTACGCCCCTCAGCCAGGGGTCCAGGCCGCCGGCCTGGAACAGCAGCGCCGCCCCCACTATGCCTATCACGCGGTTGCGGCGCTTCACTTCCGACAATTTCACTTCTTTATGCCTTCCAGGTCCAGCATGAAGGCGTATTCCAGCGCCGTCAGTTTGAGGGATTCGAAGCGGCCGGACTTGCCGCCGTGGCCGGTGTCCATGTCGGTCTTGAGCAGCAGCAGGTTCTTATCGGTCTTCATGGCCCGCAGCTTGGCCGCCCACTTGGCGGGCTCCCAGTACTGCACCTGCGAGTCGTTGAGGCCGGTCGTTATCAGCAGATTGGGATACGCCTTCTTCTCCACGTTGTCGTAGGGGGAATAAGAAAGCATGTAGTCGTAGTACTCTTTCACGTTGGGGTTGCCCCATTCGTCGTACTCGCCGGTGGTCAGCGGGATGTCCGGATCCAGCATGGTGGTGACCACGTCCACGAAAGGTACGCCCGCGAGGATGCCCTTGTAAAGCTCCGGGGCCATATTGGCCACCGCGCCCATCAGCAGGCCGCCCGCGGAACCGCCTTCGGCGTAGAGATGTTCCGGCGAAGTGTAGCCGCGGTCCACCAGGTAGCGCGTGGCGTCTATAAAATCATGGAAGGTATTCTTCTTCTTAAGCAGCTTGCCGTCCTCGTACCAGCGGCGACCCAATTCGGACCCGCCGCGGATATGGGGGATGGCGCAGATAAAGCCGCGGTCCAGCAGGGAGAGCCGCACCGAGCTGAAATAGGGATCGCTGCTATAGCCGTAGGAGCCGTAGGAATAGACGTAGGTGGGGTTCTTGCCGCTCTCCAGGTCTATGCTCTTGCGGTACACTATGGAGACCGGCACCATCTCGCCGTCACGCGCCGCGAACCAGAGCCGCTCGGCCTGGTAATCCTCGGGCTTGAAACTGCCCAGCACTTCCTGGCGCTTCATCAGCGTCTTGGCGCCGGTCTTCAGGTCCACGTCGTAAACGGAGTCGGGCGTGGTGAGCGATTCGTAAGTGACGCGCAGAGTGTCGGTCCTGTACTCAAAATTCTCGCCGAGGTCGGTCATGTAGGCCGCCTCGTCGAAAGTTATGCGGGAGTCCTTGCCGGTGGCGCGGTCGAAGACATGGAAACTGCCCTGGGCGTCCTTGCGCTCCTTAAGCACCAGCCAGTTCTCGAAGACGTCGATATATTCTACCAGCGTGTCATCGCGGTGCGGGACCAGGTCCTTCCAGGCCTCCTTGCCGGTGGCCCCCCGCTTGCAGACCGAAACCTTGAAGTTCTTCGCCCCGTCGTTATTGAGCACGTAGAACTTGTCGCCGCCGTCCTCTATGTCGTACTCCAGCTTGGGCTGCCGGGCCTGGAAAATTCTCGGCGCCGCGGAGGGCTTGTCGGCGTCCAGCAGGCGGTATTCCGTGGACAGGGTGGAGCCGGAACGGATGAAGACGAACTTCTCCGTATTGGCCTTGGAGACCTGTACTTCGAAGGTCTCGTCGGCCTCGAAATAAACCTCCTGGTCCTTCAGGCGGCCCAGCTCGTGGGCCAGCACCCGCTCCCAGCGCAGGGTGTCCGGGTTCTGCCTGACGTAAAAAAGCGTGCGGTTATCGTTGGCCCAGGTCATGTTGCCGGAGGTCTTCTCTATCTTGTCGGCGTAGAGTTTGCCGGTGCCCAGGTCCTTGAAGTAAATGTCGAAGAAGCGGCGGCCGCCGGTGTCCACCGCGTAGGCTATCATCCTGTGATCGGGGCGGATGGCCGGGAAGCGCACCTGGCAGAAAGCCTTGCCTTTAGCCACCTCGTTCACGTCGAGGAGCACCTCTTCCGGAGCGGCCAGGGAACCTTTTTTACGGGCGTAGACCGGGTACTCTTTTCCCTTGCGGTAGGTTATGTAGTAATAGTAGGGGCCGTATCGGAACGGCACGGTGGAATCGTCCTGCTTGATGCGGCCCTTCATCTCCTCGAAGAGGCTGGCCTGGAAAGATTCGGTATGCTTCAGGGCCGCCTCGGCGTAGGCGTTCTCCGCCTTCAGGTAGGCCATCACCTCGGGGTTCTTGCGGTCCTTGAGCCAGTAATAGTTGTCCACCCGCACTTGGCCGTGCTTCTCCAGTTCATGCTGTACTTTCTTAGCCTTCGGGGGCTCGAGGGCGCCCAGGGTGCCGTCTATCGCCATAGTGGTAAAAAGGACCGCCGCCAGGATCAGGAGTTTCCTCATCGGACCTCCGCGCGTTAAATGCCCATCCGGGCCAGTATCATGCAGATCTCGTTCACCACGCCGACCATCTGGGGGTGGGAAGCCTCGAAGCCTTTCACGGCGTAGGAGATGCCGGAGATGGAGAGGTTCTTAAGCTGGACGTTGGCGTTCTCCCGGGTGACCTCGTGCGCGGCCGTTTCCGTGAAGTAGCCTATGCTGCGCACCTCGTCTATCCTGGATTCCGGCAGGGTAGCCAGCTCGTCCTTGAGCTTTTTGAGCAGGGCCACCAGTTCGGCTTTTTCGGCCGACTCGCCCGCCTGGATCTTGGCTATCGCCGCCTCTATTTTAGAAAGAGTTTCTTTTATCACATTGCCTCCGGTCTCAGCCCCTCAAAACTACCAAATCCGCCGGGGGCTGTCAATCTCGCGCAGGCCTCCCGGTTTATGCTAACCTAGTGGCTTATGAAGACGGGCAACGCCGAACTCATCTGCACCGGCTCGGAACTGCTGGAGGGAAAGCTGAACCTCTACCCGCCGCTGTTCCACGAGCGCCTCGCCCCGCTCGGTTTCACGCTGACGCGCGAGCAGTCCAGCGGGGACCGCCTCGCGGACATAGCGGACTGCATAAAAGGCGCCTTGGGCAGGGCGGACCTGGTGCTGGTCTGCGGCGGCCTGGGCCCCACTTTCGACGACCTCACCCGCCAGGCCGCGGCCAAGGCGCTCGGGAGACGGCTGGTCGGTTCCAAAGCCTGCGCGCAGATACTCGCCCTAAACTTCGGCCTCGAAAAACTCCCGCCTAATTTGAAGGACCAGGCCGTCATAGTAGAGGGGGCCAAGGCGCTGGAGAACGCCAACGGCACCGCCTTCGGCGAGGTGATAACGCAAGAGCACAAGATGCTGGCGCTCCTGCCCGGCCCGCGCAACGAGTGGGAGCCCATGTTCGGCTCTTTCCTGAACGCCGAGATAAAAGATTTTTTCAGGCGCGCGCCGCTCACGCAGGCAAAACTGCGGCTGGCCGGCCTCGGCGAACCGAAAGCCGAAGCCCTGCTCAAACCCGCCATGCGCAAGGCCCCCGCGCTGCGCTACACCATCCTGGCCGGAGCTGGCCTGGTCGACTTTATAATTTCAGGCCCCGGCCCGGCCGCGGTAAAGCGGGCGGCGGCCAGGTGCGCGAAAGCCGCCGGCCCGGCGTTTTACGGCGAGGGAGACCTCACCCTCGCGCAGGCGGCGGGAGAAAAGCTGCTGGCGCGCAAGCGCACGCTGGCGGCGGCGGAATCCTGCACCGGCGGCCTCGTGGCGAAACTGGCCACGGACATCCCCGGTTCGTCCCGCTGGTTCCTCGGAGGAGCGGTGACCTACTCTAACGCCGCCAAGGTCCGCCTGCTGGGAGTAAAACCCGCCACCCTGAAAAAGCACGGGGCGGTGTCCGGCGAGTGCGCGGCCGAGATGGCCGCCGGCGCCAGAAAGACTTTCGGGTCCGATTATGCGCTGGCCGTGACCGGCATAGCCGGCCCGGACGGCGGCACGCCGGACAAGCCCGCCGGCCTGGTCTGGTTCGCCCTGGCCGGCCCCCGCGGGACGCGGGTTTTACGCCGGGAGTTCCGCGGCGGCCGGGACTACGTGCGCGCCCGGGCGGCCGTTTTCATTTTGGATGAGTTGAGAAAAATAATAAAATAGGAGCAGCCCGGGGGGGACGGGCGACCAAGGAGAACACAGACCATGACCAACAAGATATTCAGCCTCGCGGTCCTAGCCCTGGCCTTAGGCGCCTGCGGCAAAAAAGAACAGCCCGCCGCGGAACAGGCCGGCCAGACCGTCACGGCACAGGCGCCCGTAACCGCGGCCCCCGCCTACGCCCAGAAAGAGACCTATTTCAACCTGCCGCTGGCCACCGGGAAGGGGACGCTGGACCTGGCCGCCTACGCCGGCAAGCCGGTGCTCTTCATGTTCTTCACCGAAACCTGCCCCTTCTGCCGCAAGGCTGCCCCCGCCGTGGAGAAGCTCCACAGGACCTACGGCCCCAAGGGCCTCAATGTAATGGGCATCTGCATCCAGGACGAGCCGGAATGCGCCATAGATTTCGCGCAATCCCTGGGCGCCACTTTCCCCATGGCCTACAAGGGCCGGTCGGCCTATAAGGCTTACAAGGCCCAAGGCGTGCCGTACATCTACCTGCTGGACAAGGACCACAAGGTCTACGACGTCTGGGAGGGCTACGACCCGTCCTACGACCCCATGATGGCGAAGGCGATAGAGACCTTGCTGGCAAAAAAATAACCGAGTTTTCCTGGAGGGCACATGTCCGTCGCGATCGAAAAAGGCACCATACTGGTACACCGGGTCTTCGACATCGGCGGCGAGATCACGCTCGCCCGCGCCGAGCAGCTGCTCAGCGGCGACGCCAAGGGCCCGCGCCTCAAGTTCGCCACCGACACCCGCAAAGCCATCATTATAAAGGAATCGCCCCTGAAGGTGGACCTGGGCGAGGAAACGCTGGACCTGCCCTCCGGCAAGTTCCCGCTGCGCATCTTCGCGCGCATCTGGAACTACGGCGTCCTCTCCGTCACGCTGGAGATAGCCATCCCGAAAGGGTGCGGCTGGAACGAGCTGGTGAAGATCGCCTCCGAGCTGGAAGTCTCGGACGAAGTGGACCTGCTAGCAGTATCACGCAAGGACGCGCTGAAGAAAAAGATCCTGCCCTGCGTGACCGCGCCGGCGGAGTGGGACATTTTCGAGGACTACATCACGTACATCATAGAAAAGGCAGAAGGCCTGGCGGACCCGAAGGAGTTCATAAAGAAAGTGGACGCGGCCGAACTCATCCTGGCCGAATCCCGGGAGCACCTGAGCGAAGAGTCGCGCGCCTTCATCCTCGACAGCGCCATCCAGTATTCCAAGTCGGACCTGGCCATCATCGACTGGAACTCCGCCCTGCTCATAGAGCCGGACGGGGAACGCGACGTGGCCGACGTGATAGAATTCTCGCTCACGCACCTGCTCGAGTTCCGCTACTACGACGACCTCCTGGAGCGCAAGCTGGACGAGCTCTACGACGCCATGGACAAGAAGCGCGAGACCGCCGCGAAATTTTTCAAGAACTTCTACGCGGACATCGCCGAGGATTCCAGCATGAAGTACATGGAATTCTCGGAATTCCTGGGCCGCGTCGAGAACTCGCTCAAGACCGTAGGCGACCCGTACCTGGCCGTGGTCTTCCGGGCCTCGGCGCTGGAATTCCACTTCGACGACTGGCGCAAGAGCATCTCCCGCAAGATGGAGACGCTGGCCCAGATAAGCCAGATCCTGCACGGCGAGGTGAACACCCGCCGCAGCCACTGGCTGGAAATAATCGTGATAGTGCTGATCGCTATAGAGGTGGTCCCGTTCCTCTACATCCTGTTGAGGGAAGGCAAGATCTAAGGAAGGTTCAGTCGCCCAGCTGCCGGATGGCCTCGGCCACGGCCCTGCGCGCGGTACCGCTCACGCTCCCGCTTGAGCGGTATTTCATTTTCAGGAAATTCAGGGGCGTTCCGTTGAGCTTCACCCGGAAATCCAGGTGCGGCCCGCTGGAAAGGCCCGAGCTGCCCACGTAACCTATCACGTCGCCCTGAGAAACCCGCCGCCCCTTGCGCACGCCTTTGGCGTAGCGCGAGAGGTGGCCGTAGGTGCTCTCGTAACCCGAACCGTGCCGGATGACTATCAGGCGCCCGTTGCCGCCCTTCCACCCCGCGAAGGTCACCGTGCCGTCGGCCACGGCGGAAACCGGCGTGCCGGAGGGGGCTGCGTAGTCTATGCCGTGGTGCGGCCTGAAGTATTTGAGCACCGGGTGGTAGCGGCGGTTGGTGAAATAGGAGGAGATGCGCCGGTAATGCAGCGGCGCGCGCAGGAACATGCTGCGCAGGGACTCGCCGTTCTCGTCGTAGTAGCCGCCGGAATGGGCCGCGGCGGTCTTGCGCCCGGTCTCGGCGCCGTCGTAAAAAGCGGCGGAAACGGATTGGGACACCACTTTGCCGGCCGGGTCGGTCCTGTAAGCCCAGGCCACGGCCCAGCGGTCCCCGTCGCGCGTTTCGGTAAGGAAGTCCACCGACCAAGAAAAAATATCGGCGTAGTCCAGGATGACGGCCGGCGGCACGCCGGCGGCGCTCATGGACTCCCAGAGCGAGGAGCGGATGGCGCCCGCGGCCTTGGCGGCGGAAGTCTTTATCTCCACCTGCCGGACCGAGACCTCGTAGCCGCCGCCGGTCTCCGGGACCAGCAGGTAATCCTTCAGGTCTCTGGTGACGGAAAGCGACAGGACGGAACCCCAGGTGGAAAAAGAGATGGAATAGGTATCCTGCGGGCGCAGGCGGCGCAGGTTGAGACTCGAGGAGAGCGCTTTGGAAAGGCGGTAGCGGGCCGCGTCGTCCAGTCCTTCCGCCTTGAGGACCAGGTCCAGACTGGTGGTGAAAGAACCGGTGGAAACGCGCAGCACCTCCTCTCCGTCCGGGCCGGTCGGAAAATCACCCTGTCTGGAACCGAAGAGCGTGAGCGCCACTATGGCCCCCGCGCACAGCGCGGCGGCCAGGTAGAAGCGGGCGGTCCTCTCCCTCAGGAAGTCCATTCGTCAGCAGTAAAGGTACTCGTCCACGAGTTTTTTGATCTCCTCTTCCTTGCCGTAGAGGCGCTCGCTGAGGTTGCTGTCGTCGTAAGCCTTCAGGCGCTTTATCAGGCCGTCCACCAACTGCGGGGTGAACACGCCCTTGGCCTCGAAGACGGAACGGTATTTGGCCAGGCTTTCGGCCGAAGCCCAGCAGGAGGAGGGGAGCTTGGGCAGTTTTCCCAGCAGGGCCGCGTGCTCCTTGTGGTAGATGTTCTTGTCCACGAAAAACTTGTCGGCGTAGGCGAGGGCGTCCTTGCGCTCGAAGCCGCGCCGGGCGGCCACACAGAGTCCCGCCAGCAGCAGGTGCACGGCGGCCGAACCGTCGGCGGAGCGGAATTCCACGGTCTGCGCGGGGTCCACGGAGGGGGTGGCTGAGCCGGGATTGGCGTCCTTCACCATGCCGGCGGCGTTGGTCCAGCCCAGGGGGATGCGCACCAGGGCGGAACGGTTGCGGTACGCCCAGCAGACATTGATGGGCGCTTCCTGATGCGGCACCAGGCGGAAATAGGAAGTGGGCACCGTGTTGCCGAAGGCCGTCATGGGCGCGGCCAGTTCCATGAAGCCCGCGATCAGTTTGCGGGCGGGCGCGGACAGCGACCCCTTTTCCAGCATGATGTTGCGGCCGTTCTTGAGCAGGCAGGTATGCACGTGCAGGCCGGAACCCGCGTGGCCTATGGAGATCTTGGGCGCGAAGGAGATCACCACGCCGTACTTGTGGCCTATGGCGGAGATCATCCATTTGGCCACGGCCAGCTGGTCGGCCGCGTCGGAGGCCGGCACCGGCAGGAACTCTATCTCCTGCTGGGCCATCTCGGAATCCTCGGCGCGGATAAGGCCCACCTCGCTGTGGCCGTACTTTATGCGCCCGCCGGCTTCGGCTATGGCGGCCATGGCCTCCACGCGCAGCGCCTCCCACTTGGCGAAAGGCTGCGACTCGTGGTAGCCCTTCTGGGCCGCGGTCGGGTAAAGCGGGTTGCGCGGCGAGACTATGTAATACTCCAGCTCGCCCAGCGCGTGGAACTCGGCGCCGGCCGTCTTGGTGAACTCCGCCTCCGCGCGGCGCAGCACCTCTCCGGGGGCGCTGGCGAAAGGCTTGCCGTCGGCGGTATAGAAACCGCAGAGGATGTCCACGGCCGGCACCGGCGAGAAGGGGTTGACGAAAGCGGTGCGGTAGCGCGGCACCACATAGAGGTCGCTGGAGCCGGCGTCTATGCTCTTGAACAGGCTGGAACCGTCCACCCGCTCGCCGGCGGAAAGAATGCGGTCCAGGTATTTCTCGTCGTTAATGATGAAATTGAGCGTCTTCAGGCGGCCGTCTCCGGCCACGTAGCGGAAGTTCACCATCTTCACGCCGTTGGCCTTGATGTATTTGACGATATCGGGCCGAGTGAAGTCCCGGGGCTCTTTATTAAGGAAGGCGGCGATCTTGTTGGCGTATATCTTGCTCATGGTTTACGGCTCCGTTCCGGGTTTTGCCCGGAAAAATTATATCTGCGCCGCTGGGCGCGCGAATAAAAATGATAACAAATTTACCTGCCGGCATGAAGTTGGAAAGGGACGCGTTTTTTTGGTAACCTTTCACGAGTTCCTATATCCGGGAAGAATTTTGGGGAAACACGATGAAAAGAACAGCTGCGATCCTGAGCCTGACCCTGGCCTGCGCGCCCTGTGCGGCCGCCCAGAGCGAATTCCACGCCACCAACGAGTTTTCCGTGGTCAACAATTCCATAAAGGGCGCCGGCAAGGCTTCGTCCTCTCTGACCGAAGGCAATAATTTCCTGGAGGTCCTGAACGTCTACGGCAACGGTTCGAAGGGCGCCTGGACCTACAATTACGCGGCCGGCGCCAAGGCCACCGACGACGAGCGCAACGACGCCAGGCGCGTCTCGCTTACCAACATCCAGGCCCGCGCCACCAATAAGGTCCACACGCTGGCCGTGGGCGACGTGTTCGAGTCTTTCTCGCAGTATTCACTGGCCACCTCGCTGAAAGGCGGCTCTTACCGCTTCGCGCGGGAGGGCTCGAAGCTGCCTGAGTTTACCGCCGTCTTCGGTTCCGCCTATTCGCGCTGGGACTCGCTCTGGAGGGACCCGGTTACCCGCACCGTGAACCGCCAGGCCACCGGCCTGCGCCTGAAGCAGCAGTTGGGCCCCGACTTCTGGGCCGCTGCCAGTTACGTGGGCGCCAAGGACACCGCCCGGGTGTCGGCCGCCGACTCCCTGTACGACGCCAGGAACTACGGCGTGGATTTCGGCTATAACCCCATCCCCGGCATGACGATGAGCGGCGAGTATTCTTCCTCGGACTACGACGAGGCCACGAACGGGCTCTCCGAGAAGGGCGCCGCGGCGCGCTTCGAGATCACCGGCGACGCCGACCCCAGCCGCGTTACGCTGGAGTACGAGAACGTGGCCCCGGACTTCCTCTCGCCGCTGGGCTCGGCCACCCCGGACCGCCGCAAGCTCAAGGCCAAGTGGCGCTACAAGTATTCCAAGCGCGTCACCTTCAATTCAGGCCTGCTGTGGTACCGCAACAACCTCGACAACAACGTGGCCGCCGGCACCACCTATAACTGGAAGCCGGAACTCGGCGTTTCGGTGAAGCGGCCCTTCGCGGCGCGCGCCTATTCCAACGCCGACCTCTCCTACAAGTTCGACCGCAAGTACGGCGCGGGCTCCAGCGGCGCGGACCATTACCTGAACGCCAATTACCGCGACCGGTTCGGCGAGCTGGACTCCGACACCAACCTGGGCTACACGCTCTACAGGACCGAGACGGACGTGCGCGACGCCAGCGAAGTGACCTTCAACACCTCGCTGAGCTCCCGCCACGAGGTTAAAGCCGTGGTATTCAAGCCTTCGCTCAACCTCGGCACCTGGTACTCGAAAGACGAGCTGGCCGACGAGACCGACAAGTTCTACGAGTATTCGCTGGGCCTCGGCCTCGACGCCCCCGGCGCGAACCTCACTTCCGACCTGCGCCTGGGCGCCAATACCCTGAAGAAGTCGGCCGCCGGCACGGACGACTCGAGCAAGTTCTTCGCGGCGCTGTCGGCCTACTGGCGCCCGAAACTGCTCGCCAGGCTCAACGAGAGCACGCTCTTCCTGCGGGCCGGCTTCAACGATTACACCTTCACCACCACGAGCCGCAACTTCCGCGAGAAGAGCCTGACCGTGGGACTGAACACCGCTTTCTGAGGACACTAGAGGGGAACATATGAAAAAACTTCTGATCATAGCCGCAGCGCTGCTAATCTCCGCGGGAACCGTAGACGCCAAGTGGTGGATCTTCGGCAAGTCCAAGGCGGAGGTCGGCCTGAAGTACCTTCATATCAACGGCGTCTCGGCCGACGAGACCGGCCCGAAGATAAAGCTTTTCCGCGAGATGCTGGGAGCGGACGGCCTGGTGAAGATCTCCGGCCGCGCCTCCGGCGGGCAGATAGGCTCCGTGCGCCTCACACTGGACGATAAGGCCACCTGGACCGAAGTGAAACTGGCCGCCAACGGGACTTTCGAGCAGTCCTTCAAGCCTGAAGCCGGCCGCACCTACGCCCTGCTGATAGAGGTGACCGACACCGCCGGCAAGATGAACAAACCGGAGGAGACCCGCAAGGAACTGACCCTGTCCGAGGAGAACGTGCAGGCCAGGGTGCGCGAGGCGCTGGACGCCCTGTTCCAGGCCTATAACGCCGAGGACCTGCGCAAGTTCATGGCGGGCGTGGGGGAGAACTTCGCGGCCGACAAGGGCATACTCGAGCGCGCGGTCAAGCGCGATTTCGACGCCCTGAGCGCCATCAACCTTCGCTATACCCTCAACAATGTCGCCGCCGGCGCACAGGGCCGCGTCTTCGCCTCCATCACCTTTAACCGCATGGTCATGGTCAACAAGAGCGGCCAGACCAGCACCGACAGCGGCAGCACGGAGTTCGTCTTCGACTCGAAGGAAGGAAAGCTGTCCCTGTTCAGCATGAAGCAGCCGCTGATGTTCGGCCTCTCCGACGCCGAGAACGTGGCCATAGGCCAGGTATTGGGTGGAGGGGAAGGTCTGGTTATAGGTCCGACCGGTGAACTGGGCGGCGACTACACCAACGACTCCTTTACCGATGCGGACGGCGTGGCCTCCTACGACTTCGATATGGGGACCGAGGACCAATCGCCTGCCGGCATCGGTTGCGGCAACATTTCCTCAGGCCATGTAGTATTCAATCTCTCCGGGCCTTCCATCTATCCCGCTTCCGGAGCGCTAGTCCAGGAGATCCCGGGAAAGAACATATCTTCAGTTACCCTTGCCGATGTGCAGGCCATAACCGGCACCTGTCCGAATGACAACAACTCCGGCAAGACTTACGGGATCAAGTCCGGCGGCGCCAATTACGCCATGGAAGTGGTCTCAATAACAGGGGCTGGACCGTATTCGGTTTCGATCAAGTTCAGAAAATTCTAAATTGAACTTCACGCGGCGCCGGGCGGTCCCGGCGCCGTTCTTTTACGGGGACAATATGAAACACCTGCTTCTTGCCACACTTTTATTCGGGCCCGTCCTGCCGGCGCGGGCCGCCCAGGCGCGCAACTACGCCGACGCGCAGACGGACCTGGCCCTCAAGTCACAGTCGGTAGCCTTCTTCCGCAAGACGGCGATAAACGCCATAAAGAAGCAGAACGCCGACCTGGAAGTGGTCAACAGGCTGGCCGCGGCGAAAACCACGGTCGAAGACATGATACGGCGCAACAACTTCGCCAAGGCCTGCAAGGTGGCGGAGGCCGGCTTCACGCTGGCCACGCTCGGGGCCGGCGGCATAACGGCAGTCACGGCTAAAGGGTTGAGCGTCATTTCACAGGAAGGCCTGAAGATAGCGGGCAAATATATGGCGGCGGGAGCCGCGCTGGAGGTAGGCAAGGACGCCACCGGAGTGCCCAGCCTGTCCAATGTGGCCCAATGGAGTATGGACAAACAGAACAAGGCCGATTCCGGAGAGCTTAGCTCCCAGCTTTCAAGCGAAAACATAGACACCCTGCTCGAAGCCAAGCGCCTTATAGAGGACGAATCGGACGGACGGCCCCTGGAGAAGAAACTGCCCGAACTGCACCAGATGCTGCTCGCCGCGGAAAAAAGGCTGGAGGAGAGCGCGGCCGCGGTAAAAGGCGCCGACAGCAACGTAACCAGGTCCATCGCGGAATTCAAGGAACTGGCGGCGGAGGCCGCCAAGCTCAAGGAGAAGGAGCGCCGGGAAGACGAGAAGCGCTACGAGGAGGCCAAGCTGGCCAGGAGCAAGGAGCTCCCGGCGCCGCAGGTGTCCAAGCCAGCCGCCGTGCCGCCGCCGGCGACGGCGCCAGAAGAAACCCCGGAAGAGAAGCGCCGCAAGATGCAGGCGGCCATCGACAAGTATATAGCCGGGCTGCGCGCGGCCATCGACCGCTCGCAGAAGGCCGCGGACTCGGCCTGGAAGGATATCACCGCCAAGTCCATCGGTTCGGGCACGCGCTACCATGTCGCGGACGAACTGGAGGACCTCTACGCCGGGCTGACCTACGGCGAGGAGGGTCTGGGCACCAGCCGCACCTATTCCTCGCTGCAGGGCGTGGAGCTCTCCGCCGAGAACGCGGCCAAGGGCATAGAGGCGCAGCGCCTGGCCCTGGAGACGCAGAGCGCGGACATCAAGGCCAGGATAGAGCCCATCCTCAACGAGATCGCCGGCTATATAGGCCAATGGCGCTCCGCCATCGCCCAGTTCAAGCCGCAGGGCTACTATGTACCGGAGGCGCCGGACCTGGAAACGATGACGGTCTGGAATTCCTATTACGAAGTCCCGCTGAAATACGCCGACGGTTACCTGAAAGGCACCGACGGACTGGCCGGCAGATATAAGTCCCTGGCGGCCAAGGCCCGCGGGCTGAAGGACGGGATCTTCGCCCAGGCCGGCGAGTTCATGGCCGGTTACGCCTCCAAGATGCAGGCCTACAAGGACTACCTGCCCCAGGTGGCCGGCCAGCTTGAGAAGCTCAATGCCTCCCTGGCCAGGCATTACGAGATACTCAACGGCCTCAGCCACCGTTTCACACAGGAGTTCGCCTACGACGGGAAGTACGACCTGGCCAACCTGGAGAAAGCCCTGGCCGAGGCCAAGCCGGCCTTTTCAGAGGCGCAGCGGCTGCAGGCCGCCGGCACCAGGCTCTACCGCGACCTTTACGGCCGCTACGACGAGCTTTACCAGCTGGGCAATTCGCCGCTGCTGAGCGAAGCCCACACCATCTCCTACTCCGCGGAGAACAAAAGCCACAAGGAAGCCATGGCCTCGGCCCTGAAGAGCTTACAGGGCTATAGACCCGACCTGAAAGGCGCGGAAGGCTGGAGCGAAGGCCGCGACGCCGGCGCGGACGCAGTCTTCGCCGCGGAGGAGGCGCTGCGCTTCCTGAAGGCGCAGGAAACCAAACTGGTGGCCGCGCATACCAAGGCCCGGGCCGACTTCAAAGCCAACGCTTCCGCCGACCTTTCCGCGCTCGGCTCGCTGCCCGACGAGGAATACGGCGCCGCGGTTGAAAAGCTCTTCGCGCCGGTGGCGCGCGCAGAGGAAGACAAGAATTCCATAATCGAGGAAGTTCGCAAGGCCGAGTTCTGGGGCAATAAGCCCTGGGAACGCACCGGCTTCTGGACCGTGAAGGCCGGCAAGGCGCGCGAAGAACTGGAAAAGGCGACGGGGGCTTTCTGGGAAAGCGACCAGGGCAAGGCCATAAACGACGCTCGCCGCCGCAGGGAAGTACAGCAGGCCGCGGACAGCCGGGACCCGGGAGCAGCGCTGGTGCGCAAACTCTACGAGGACTTCGCCCGGGCCTATTCCTCGCGGGACGCCGCCAGGGTGCTGGCGCTGGTTTCTCCCGGGTGGACCGCGGGCGACGGCACCACGGTAAGCGAGCTCGAGGAGCAGCTGCGCGCCGTCTTCCGGGTCAATAACGAGGTCACGGCCACGGTCAGCGGCCTGAGCGTGATCAATGAAGGCCCGGGCCGCTACACGGCTTACTATAACCTGAACATCAAAAGCCGCATCTACGCCAAGAACATCAAGCGCGAGGAAAATTCCTCGGTTTCGGAGAAAGTGACGGTGGAGGGGGGCAAGGCGCGCATCCTCAAGACCGACTCCGGCGGCTACTGGGAGATAAAATAGCCGCAAAAACAAGCGCTTTTTGAGGCGAAGCCCCCCGGCGACGGGGGGCTTTTCGTTGACTATATAGGAGAACAATTAATATAATAGGCAAAAGGATAAAAACCTAACAAACAACAAAAGAGAGAGAAAAAATGTCATTAACCAAGAACAAGATCAGAGAAATAGCGGAAAAGTTCTCCCCTAAACCCAACGATACCGGCTCGACCTCCGTGCAGGTGGCACTGGTCACCGAGCGCATACAGTATCTTTCCAAACACCTCATCGCCAGCCCCAAGGACCACGCCTCCAAGCGCGGCCTCAATAAGCTGGTCTCGCAGCGCAAGCGCCTTCTCAGCTACCTCGAAGCCAATAACCGCGAGGAATACAAGAAGGTCATTAAAGCCTTAGGCTTAAGGAAATAAGAAATGACAAATTACCCTAAACCGCTCCGCCTGGAAGAACAGGTGGGGGATAAGTCCATTTCGTTCGAAACCGGCGCCATCGCCAAGCAGTCCGGCGGCGCCGTGATCGTCCGCATCGGCGACACCGTGGTGCTGTCCACCGCCGTGCAGGCCTCCAAGCCCAAGGATACCCCTCCGGCTTTCGTGCCGCTCAGCTGCGACTACAAAGAGCGCACCTACGCGGCCGGCAAGATCCCCGGCGGCTTCTTCAAGCGCGAGGGCAAAGCCCGCGAGAAGGAAGTCCTGGCCTCCCGCCTGACCGACCGCGCCGTGCGCCCCCTGTTCCCGGATTATTTCAACACCGAGACGCAGGTGGTCAACATGGTGATGTCCTACGACGGCATCAACGACGCCGACGTGGTGTCCATCAACTCCGCCTCCGCGGCGCTGATGATCTCCGATATCCCGTGGAACGGCCCCGTGGCCGCGGTCCGCGTGGGTAAGCTCGAAGGCAAGTTCATCATGAACCCCACCAACGAGCAGCGCCTGACCTCCGAGATGGAAATGGTCATCTGCGGCACCCAGCACGGCATCCTGATGGTGGAAGGCGGGGCGCATGAGCTCCCCAACTCCGACCTCATCGGCGCCATGGAAGCCGCCAAGCCCGAGCTCGAAAAGCTCTGCAAGATGCAGATCAAGATGAAGGAGCAGGTGGGCAAGCCGAAGACCCCCATCGCCACCCCCGAGATCAAAGCCGAACTCAAGGCCGCCGTGGAAGCCATGGTCAAGCCCGAGATCGAAAAGATCCTCTCCTCCAGGCCCGAGAAGCACGCCATGGAGAAGGCCCTGGAAGAGGTCAAGAGCAAGGCGAACAAGGAAATGACCGCCAAGTATCCCGAGGACCTCACCGCCTCCTACCAGACCAAGACCGTGTTCGAGGACGTCCTCTACACCGTCTGGCGCAACATGACCCTGGGCACCATGATCCGCACCGACGGCCGCAAGACCGACGAGATCCGCGAGATCAACATCCACCCCGGCTTCCTGCCCCGCACGCACGGCTCCGCCGTGTTCACCCGCGGCCAGACGCAGGCCCTGGTGGTCACCACCCTCGGCACCTCGGACGACAAGCAGATGCTCGACGCCCTGGAAGGCAAGACCTTCGACCGCTTCATGCTTCATTACAACTTCCCCAGCTACTCCGTGGGCGAAGTGAAGCCTGACAGGGGTCCCGGCCGCCGCGAGATAGGCCACGGCCACCTCGCCAAGCGCGCCCTGCTGCCGCTGCTGCCCAGCGAAGAACAGTTCCCTTATACCATCCGCCTCGTGTCCGACATCCTGGAGTCCAACGGCTCCTCGTCCATGGCCACCGTGTGCGGCGGGTCCCTCTCCCTGTTCGACGCCGGCGTGCCCATGAAGGCCGCCTGCTCGGGCATCGCGATGGGCCTCGTCACCGACGGCTCCAAGTTCGCGGTCCTCTCGGACATCGCGGGCCTGGAAGACCACTACGGCGACATGGACTTCAAGATCACCGGCACGCGCAAAGGCGTGACCGCGCTCCAGATGGACGTGAAGCTCGCCACCGGCATCCCCATGAACATAATGAAGGACGCCATCGAGCAGGCCACCCGCGGCCGGCACCACATCCTGGACCTGATGGAAAAGGCCATGCCGACGCACCGCGCCGACATCTCCGAGTTCGCCCCGCGCATAGTGAAGCTGATGATCCCCCGCGACAAGATCGGCGCCTTCATCGGGCCCGGCGGCAAGAACATCCGCGG
>MGTV01000043.1 GCA_001799635.1 Elusimicrobia bacterium GWA2_62_23 | reverse complement strand
TTGCCGGGCCGGCTTTCCGCTATTATATCGCCGCCCATAAGCAGCGCCAGCTTTTTAGAAATGCTCAGCCCCAGGCCCGTGCCGCCGTACTTGCGGGTGGTAGAGGAATCCGCCTGCGTGAACCGGTCGAAGATGGCGCTTATCTTGTCCTCCGGTATGCCTATGCCGGTATCTTTTACCGCGAAAACCAGCCCCACTCCGCCGCGGCCGGTTTCCCGGCGGCTCACATGCAGGGAGATCTCCCCTTTTTCCACGAATTTAATGGCGTTGCCCAGCAGGTTAACCAGTACCTGCCGCGTCCTTACCGGATCGCCTTTTACCATGCCGGGGACGTCGTCGTCGAGATCGTAGCTAAGCTCCAGGCCCTTCTTATGCGCGCGCAGCGCCAGGAACTCGCAGGTCCTCCCCACCAGGTCCTCCAGGTCGAAGTCCTCCTGCTCCAGGTCTACCCTCCCGGACTCTATTTTGGAAAAATCCAGGATGTCGTTGATCAGGTCCAGCAGGCTTTCGCCGGCGGACTTAAACACGCGCACATATTGCGACTGTTCTTTGTCCAGGGCGGTTTCCTCCAGCAGTTCCCCCATGCCGATAATGGCATTCATGGGGGTGCGGATCTCATGGCTCATAGTGGCCAGAAATTCGCTTTTAGCCCTGTTGGCGGCTTCGGCGGCCTCTTTGGCCGTCTTAAGTTCTTTGGCTATACGCAGGCGCTCCGTGATGTCGGAGAAAGCCACTACGGCCCCGGCCAGCGCGCCGTCCTGCCAGATGGGCGTGGCTATATACTCCACCGGCACCGGTGTGCCGCCCTTGCTCCAGAAAACCTCGTCCGTGACGCGGCGAACCTTGCCGTCATGCGCCGTGGCGTAGATATGGCAGTCGTGCGAGGGATATTCCGCCCCGTCCGGCTTGGCGTAATGGAACACCTCATGGGAATGCTTGCCGGATAGTTCGGCCAGGGAATAGCCGAGTATCCGCTCGGCCTCTTTGTTCAAAAAAATAGTGTTGCCTTCCAGGTCCACGCCGTAGATCCCCTCGCCGAGGGATTCCAGCACAAGGTGGTTGGTTTTCCCGAGGTTCTCCAGGTCGGCCTGTTCCCGGCGAAGGCGCTGCATCTGCCGGGTGGTCAGCACGAACAACAGCGGGGCCAGCACTACTGAGAGCAGCAGCGCGTCGGTCACGGCGTTGATGAGCAAAGAACCGCTGTCGAAGGAACTTATGAACAGCATTATCAGAGTCTCCGCCAGAAAAACGGCCGCCGCCAGCGTCAAGAATGTCTTCAATTCCCGCATCATAAATTAGCCTCCCGCAAAATACCGCCCGCCTTCACGCCGCCTGGCCGGCCGCGAGGGCTTTCCCCAGCGTTTCAACCAGTTGCTCCGGGCTGAAAGGTTTGTATAGAAAAATGATACCCGGCTGGTCCAGGCGGCCCCGGAACACGTCCGGGTCAGTATAACCGGACATATATATTACGGGGGTTCCCGGCTTGAGCCGCGTGAACTCTTCGGCCAGGGCGAACCCGTCCATACCCGGCATTACTATATCCGTCAGGAGCAACTGCGGTTTCCCGGGGAATCCCGCCGCGAATTCCAGCAGTTTTGCCGGCTCCTGGAAAGGCTTTACCTCGGCGCCCAGCGCCCGCAGCATCCGCGTAAGCGAGGCTATTACCGTGGGGTCGTCCTCGGCCAGGAACACCGTTGTTCCCGCGGGGATGGCCGCCGGGACCGGGGCCACGGCAGCCGCGCCGGCGGCCTGCTCCGCCGTCTCCGGCAGAAGCGGAAAATACAATGTAAAAGTAGTGCCCTGCCCCGGCCGGCTGGCCACGGTCAGATGGGCGCCGTGGCCCTGCACTATGCCGTGCACTATGGAGAGGCCCAGCCCCGTCCCCTTGCCTTTCGGCTTGGTGGTGAAGAAAGGGTCGAATATTTTAGAAAGCGTGGCGGCGTCCATGCCGCAGCCCTCGTCATGCACGGAAAGCACGGAATATTCCCCGGGCGGGATTTCCCCCAAGGGCGTCAGTACCGCGGAGGGAAGGCGCTGGCGCAGCACGTCCACGCAGATCTCCCCGCCGCCGGGCATGGCGTCCCTGGCGTTCACCAGCAGGTTCATCAGCACCTGGGCCAGCTGGCCGGGATCGGCCTTGATGGTCCCGGCGTCCTGCGCCGCGCTAATCTTAAGGGTGATCCCGTCCGCCAGCATCCGCCTGAGCATTTTCTCGTTCTCGAGCACGGCGCTGGTAAGCTTGAGCGGCTGGAACAGGGCCTTCTGCTTGCGGCTGAAAGCCAGGAGCTGGCGGGTTATGCCGGTGGCCCGGGCCACGGCTTTCTGCACCTCCGCCAGGTCCGCCTCGGCCTGAGCGTTGCCGCGCAGGGCGGGCGCAAGGAACCTCGCGTAGCTGTCTATGGCCATCAGGATATTGTTGAAATCGTGGGCAACCCCTCCGGCCAGCCGGCCTACGGCCTCCATTTTTTGCGCCTGGCGGAGCTGCTCCTCCATCAGCGCCAGAGGCGAGATGTCCTGCTGTATGCTCACGTACGACACCGCCTCCCCGTCGTTGGACTTTATGGGGAAAATGTTCGCCTGGACGGTGTAAAATGTGCCGTCCTTCTTCTTGTTCACTATCCGCCCGCTCCAGGGAACGCCTTTCTGCATGTTCGTCCACATTTCGGTGTAGTACTCCGGGGCATGCTCCCCGCTCTTGAGCAGGTTCGGTTTTTTGCCTATGGCCTCCGCCGCGGGGAAGCCGGTGGCCCTTTCAAAGGCCTCGTTCACGTAGGTTATTTTCCCGTCGGTGCCGGTAATAAAGACGGCCTCGGAAGATTGCCGGATTATTTCCGACATCCTCGCGCTGTCGGCTATGAGGCGTTTTCTGTCCACTATCGAGGCCAGCAGCCCGGCGATATTCTCAAGCTGCGAGACCTCGGCCTCGTCGCGGCGGTGGCCGGCCTCCAGGTAGATATTGAGCACGCCGGTGACCTTGCCGCCGTGTTTCATCGGCACGCAGTAATGGCCGTGGGGCTGCATCCCGGCATAGGTTATCTCGTGGCGTTCGTCCAGGTCGCCGGCGAAGACGGTGGTCCCCGCAGCGGCGGCCCTTCCGCAGAGACAGCGGCCGGCGGGAAGGGCGTCACAATCGGGTTTAGGCGCGCCTTGCGGGCCGCGCAAAGCCTTCATCGAGAGAGTTCCAGAGGCCTCATCGCGCAGAAGAACTGCCCCGCGCGGCTCCGCGGTAAGCCAGGGCATGGCGAAGATTATATCCAGCGCCTTGCCCAGAAAAACGTCCACGGAATCGTCGGCGATCCCGAGCGTCAGCAGGGCGGCCGTGATCTCCCGCCCCTTCCTGTCCCTTGCCACGGCGGCCGCCGTAGCGCTGAACGCCCTTTGCAACTCGCCTATCTCGTCGTCGCCGTCGCCGGCCGGGAAGGTGACGGCCGCCCCGGCCCCGAAATCCCTGGCGGCCTCCGACAGTTCTTGCACCGGGGCCAGCAGCCGCCTGCGCAGCAGCGTGACCGAAAAGTAGAACAGGGCCGCCGTAGCCGCGGCCAGCCCGAGGAAAAGCAGGAGCACCGAGCGGACACGGGCCATGGCGGAGCCGCGCAGGGCCCCGGTAACGGCCTGGGCCGCGGCCGACTGACGCTCCGCGGCCGCGGTGAGCCGGCGCAGGCGCTCCCGGAAAGCCGTGGTATTCTCCCGGGCGGGGTTCTCCAGCAGCCACTGGAAGTCGGGTTTGAAGGCGTTCCAGGCGGCCTCAAGGTCCGTCAGTTGCGGCCTCACTTCCGCCGGCGCCGGAAGGAGCGCCACCCCGGTAGCCGTCCCGCCGTGCCTGAGCGCGCGCAGCGCCTCGTCGAATTCCAGCAGGCTCTGCCTGCCTTCCCGCGCGGCCTGGGCCGGGACGTCGTCAAGCATATGCGCCCGGGCCAGCATACGCTGCGTCAGCATGCGCTGCCGCCCGGCCACGTCCACCGCGGGGGAAATGCGTTTAAGGTAGAGCGCGGTCTGCCCCCCGGTCAGCAGGCAGATCAAAGTGGAAGAGAACAACGCCGCCAACAGCAGGAAGGATTTGTCTGAAAGGCTCTTTACCCCGAGAAGGGAGAATAATGCTCCGGAATTTTCACGCATAAAAACACCCCTCGCGTATTATACACAAAAACCCCCAAATCCGGACGCGCGGTCCTGTTCCGGACAATAGCGGAGCCTTTCCCCCGTTCCCCAAATTATCCCGGCCGCCCGGCCTTGGCGCCTAGATCCGCGACCATTGCGGACAGCCCCTTTAACGGGGCCAGAACGCGCTTCTGGAACAGCAAGATGGACAGTGAAAAGATCGCTCCCGCCGCCGCGGCCAGGCCCAGCAACAGCAGGAGCGTGAAACGGACGCGGGTCAGGGCCAAGCCGCGCATGGCCCCGGCAACGGCCTGAGCCGCGGCCAGTTGGCGCTCTGAAGAGACGTTAAGACGGCGCAGGCGCTCCCGGAACTCCGGAGCATTACGCCGGGCGGTATTCTCCAGGAGCCATTGCAGGTCAGGCTTGAAAACGCTCCAGGCCGTCTCAAGGTCCGTCAGTTGCGGTCTCACTTCCGCCGGCGCCGGAAGGAGCGCCACCCCGGCCGCCGTCCCGCCGTGCCTGAGCGCGCGCAGCGCCTCGTCGAATTCCAGCAGGCTCTGCCTGCCCTCCCGCGCGGCCTGCTCCGGGGCGGCGTCGAGCATATGCGCCCGGGCCAGCATCCGCTGCGTCAGCATGCGCTGCCGCCCGGCCACGTCCACCGCGGGGGAAATGCGTTTGAGGTAGAGCACGGTCTGCCCCCCGGTCACCAGGCAGACAGAAGTGGAAGAGAACAGCGCCGCCAGCAGCAGGAAGGCTTTGTCTGAAAGGCTCTTTATCCCGAGAAAGGAGAATAATGTTCCGGAATTTTTACGCATAAAAACACCCCTCGCGTATCACGCACCCAAACCGCCAAATCCGGACGCGCGGTCCTGTTCCGGGATAAGGTCGCGGCGAAGGCTGACGAAGCGTTAGAACACCAGCACCTTATCGGCCAAGGCGGTCCATTCCGTAAGGAGCGCCAGGGTGCCGCGCTTTGCGCCTTCGGACAGCATTTCATCGGTAATGCCGCGCGCGTCCATGCAGGAACCGCAAACGCTTACCTCGCCGCCCTGCTTGTTCACTAATCTGAGCATATGCTCGATGTTGTAATAACCCTGCGGGGTCTTCTGTCCCTTTATCGCGCAGGGGGCCGCGTCGCCCATCAGGAACACGCGTATCTGCTCTCCCTGGCCCTTACCCAGAGATACGGCCAGCCGCAAGCCGTTATAGCTTTTCTCTCCGCCGTAAGGCTGCTCGTTCAGTATGAACAGGTTTTTCATTACCGCCTCCCTATTTCCCGGACTTTCCTTCCCAATAAGTTCTTGAGCCGCGCGTTCGTTCCCCGCAGGAAGGCGCGGAACGGGCAGGCGCCCATTTTGCAGGCCAGGCCGCCAAAAAGGCAGTCCGAATACACCGCGCTCCCGTCCACGGCGGCCAGCACGTCCCCGATAGTGCAGTTAAGGCCTTTTTTCGTAAGTTTAAAGCCGCCTTTCGGGCCGCGCACAGGGGACACTATGCCGGCCCGCGCAAGACGCTGCATGACCTTCGCCAGGTGGTTGTAAGACACCGCCAGGCGGACCGCCATTTCAGGCGCGGTCTTGAGCCCGGGACCAGCCGCTACCAGTTCCACGGCGTGCAGCGCCAGCACCGCCGCCTCCGAGATGTTCAGAAGAGGTTTCAGTTTCATGGTCCCTATACCGGCCGGCAAGAGCCCGCCTTGTATACTTCCTCTCCCTCGGCGCAGTTTATCGGCCGGATCTTAAGATAGGTCTTGAGCAGGAACCAGAACAGCAGCACCGCCCCGATTATCACCATGGTATCGGGTATGGCCCTCAGCTCGAAGAGGAACTTTATGGGCCCCGCCTGGTAGAAGGCGGCGCTCCGGGCCGCCCAGACGCCGTGCTTATAGGCCATGGCCGTCTGCGCCAGACCCACAGGCAGCAGCGTCATGACCACCATCAGCAGCAGGCCCAGATTGAGCGACCAGAAGGTCCATTTAAGCAGGCGCGCGTCCCAGCCTTCGTCGCTGACCAGCGAGCGCCACGAGAACAGCAGTATGGCTATGGACAGCATGCCGTACACGCCGAACAGCGCGGCGTGGCCGTGGTTGGCCGTCAGGTAGGTGCCGTGCTCGAAGTAGTTGACCACCGGGAGGTTGATGGAGAAGCCGAAAACGCCGGCCCCCACGAAGTTCCAGAAACTGGACGCCGTAATGAACAGCAGCGGCCAGCGGTAAGCGAACTTTTCCCCCGCCTCCTCTATGGACTTGTACTCCATCCAGGCCCGCACCACCAGCAGTATGAGGGGGATGGGCTCCAGCGAGGAGAACACCGCCCCCAGCGCTATCCAGTAAGTAGGGCCGCCGTACCAGAAATAGTGGTGCGCCGTACCTATAATGCCGCTGGCGAACACCAGTATGGCCGTAAAATAGGCCACCTTCATGGCGGCCTCTTTGCGCGCCAGCCCCAGCATCACCAGGAACATGGAGATCACCGCCACGCCGAAGAACTCGAAGATGCCCTCCACCCAGATATGCACCACGAACCAGCGCCAGTAGTCGGCCACGGTCAGGTGCGTGCCCTTGCCGTAGAACAGGCCGAAGGCGAAGAACCCCACCACCATCACGGCGCTCAGCACGTAGAAGGCCACCACGCCGCTCTGGTCGGAATTGGGGCCGTACAGCCTGTCCTTAAGGCCGCGGTAGACTATCAGCAGCCAGGCTATCAGCCCGCCGAAGAGCAGGATCTGCCAGAAGCGGCCCAGTTCCAGGTATTCCCAGCCCTGGTGGCCGAACCAGAACCATAGCTTCTCGCTGAAATAGCCGTTCACCCCGAGGGCGGTGCCCGCCAGGCTGCCCACCGCCACCAGCAGCACCGCGGCGAACAGCAGGTTTACCAGCAGTCCCTGGTTGCGGGGCTCCCGGCCGCTGATAACGGGCGCCAGGTAGATGGAGGCGCCTATCCAGGTGGCGGCTATCCACAATATGGCCAGCTGGAGATGCCAGCTCTTGGCCAGGCTGTAGGGAATGAGCTTCGCTACTATCTCCGGGTAGAAGCTGGCCGGGCTGATGGTGTAATGCGCCAGCAGGCCGCCCATCAGCGTCTGCACGATGAACAGCAGGGAGACCACCAGGAAGAACTTGGCCGCCTTGACCTGGCTGGACGTAAGCGGCAGTTCGTTGAGCGCCTGGGCTATCTCCACGCTCTTGCTCTCGCCGTAATAGATGCGGTAGCGGTGCAGCAGATAGATGACCAGCCCCAGCACCAGCAGCAGCGCGATGATGGAGATCACGCTCCAGATGAAAGCGTCCGGCGGCATGGCGTTGCCCACGCTGGCGTCGGGCGGCCAGTTGTTGGTGTAGGTGGACGTTTCGCCGGGGCGGTTGGTGCCGGCCACCCAGGCCGTCCAGAAGAAGAATTTGCCGATGGCCGCGGCCTCGGCCTCGGTCTTCACCGTCTCCGGCAGGAAACCGTAATTCTTGTCGCCGCCGCGCAGCATGGCGCGCCAATGCTCCAGGGTCTTTTCCAGCGCGTAAGCGCGCGCCGGCGAAACGGCCAGCGTGCGGGTGGCGGGATCATAGGTGTTCTCTTTTATTTCCTTAATGACGGCCGCGTCTATGGCGGCTTTGGCGGCCGCCGGAAGCCCGGCGTAGCCGGAACCGGCCGCGCGGGCGTAGAACTCGCGCATATGGACCCCGGTCAGGTGCAGCGTTTCCGCGGAGAACTCGGGGCCGCGCAGCGTGCCGTGCCCCCAGACGCTGCCGTGGTCCATGAGGCCGTACTTCTGATAGACGCCCTGGCCGGCCAGCAGGTCCTCCCCCGTAGCGAGCGTGGCGCCGCCGGAAACCATCCGCTCCGGGTAGGGCGCCACCTTCTTCAGGGCGAAATAGCCTCCGCCCAGCAGCGTGAGCATGGACAGCACAAAACTCGCCACGGCCAGCCTCTTCAACAGTATCATGTCCCGTTCTCCTTCTTTACTAGCATTGTGGTATCATAATACCACAATATGCACAAAATAATCAACACTCCGGCTTTTGCCCCGGTTTTTGCGGCGGCCTCCCGCAGAAACTGCGGGCAAAAACAGGAAGTTTCATCGCAGCCCTTTCCAACTCCCCACGGGGGCGAGATACCGGAATCCCCTGCCGGGAACTGACTGTATGCGCGCGGCCAGCGCGGGAGGAAGTTTGCGGCGCAAATTATAGATATGCACATCCACCAGATTCTCTACCGACGCGGTCTTCCAGACTTTGCCGAGGATCTCCGCTCTGGAAAAGATCCTGGGGCTCTCAGCCGCCAAAAAAGCGAACAGGTCGAACTCGCGGGCGGTAAGGTTGGAGATCCTTTCGCCGCCGTAACTGACAATGCGGGATTCCGCGCAGATGCGCAAGTCCCCGCCAGCATTACCGACCGGAAGCCCCGTTCCCAGTATGCCGGCGAGCAGCGCGGACAGGTGTTCCGTATTCAGCGGCCGCGCGGAAGCTTCCCCCTCCCCAGCGCCTGCGGATAACGAGTGTATCCCCGCAACGGCGCTCTCCGGCAGCACCAATTCCAATACAAACAGCCCGGGCCGGCTGCGCCGCAAGGATACGGACAAGGGTTTGTCGACAGTAGCAAGGTTCATTTCTCGGCGTCGCTCATTGCAGGAATAAACCGCGCCCCCGGGCACGAGCCCGGGAGCGCGGAGACCTGTTCAATATTCCCCTGGGCGCAGCACCATTCCGCGGAGGCCCGCCTCAGTGCCGTCGAACGGGAACCGGCTTTTCTCATTGTAAACGGCGTCACGCAGCACCGTTCCCATGAAGTCGGTGGTATTGTCGCTGCCGCCGTAGCCCTCGTAGTTGGTGAAATAGGCGTTGCGCAGATCGGCGCCCACCATGGACGCCCCGGCCAGCGTGGCCCCGTCGCCGTACATGGCGCAACCCCGCATGTCTACCCCGTCCAGGTTGGCGTCGGCCATCCGCACACCGTAGAGCATAACGCCCCTGAGCGAGCTGTTCCGCATCTGCGCGCGGTTGAATTTGCCGTAACCGAAAGTGGAGTTTTCCAGCCAGGCCCCGGTCAGCACGGCCTCGGTGAAATTTGACCAATACGCATCCACGGCAAAAAAGACGGCGCCGGTGAGATCCGCCTTGTCGAAACGCACGCCGGGAATGGCCGAGTATATGAACTCCGCCCCGCGCAGGTCCCCGCCGCGCAGGTCGAACCCGCGGGGCAGGGCAACGCCCTTGAAATTGCCGCAGTACCCCACCTTGGTCCGGGCGAGTTCTTCCAGGTCTATGTCGTTAAGCCCCTGAACGCCGTCCGCGTTGCGGCAGGTGAAGCCGCTGAAGGCCTGCGGGTCGGCCACCGGTTCGAACCCGTAAGAGCTCTTCCCGGTCGAAACCCCGCCGACAAGCGCCTGCGGGACGGGGATCGCCACCGAGGCCTCCGGCCCGGCATATTTTTCAAGCGCCCCCAGCGCGGAAATCCTTTCCCCGCCGGCGAAAGCCGCCGTTGAAAGCACCGCCACCGAAACTACTACCGCTGCTATGTGTTTCTTCATTGCATCCCTCCTGATCATTTGCGAATACTCCAGCCGCCAGCGCGGAGCTGTAGTTATAATAGCGGAAGACAACTACGAGCACATGAGGCAATATGCCCATACCAAAGGACCTTTTTGCTTAGGAGGTTATGACTGGCGGTAATGGCGCAAATAGAGAGTCCTTTCCTCTCCCCAGGGGCCTGGTCGGACGCCGTCCCATAATACCAGGTATTGATATCAGGCGTTCCATGTACGGCTCTTTCCCGCGTCAGTGCCGGATACTACCGAGCGGAGTTTACCAAGCGCATTATGTCTTCCAACGGCCGTGTCTTGAGGAACGCCGCGCGGCAATTGGGCAGTTTTTGAAAAGCGTTTAATAGCAACTGGTCATCCGCCATGGAAGACAGCAGTATGAACGGCGTCCCCGCCGTGGCCCGCATACATTTTATGGCCAGCGCCACGTCATAGCCGGTCATATCGCCCAGGTTGTAATCCAGCATTATCAGGTCCGGCAGCCAGGCCAAAGCCATTTTGACGCCTGCGAGGCCGCTCAAGGCGGAATCCACCTCGTAGCCCGCCTCCCTCAGGGCCGCGCAGAGTAACAGGGAGAAGTTTTCGTTGTCTTCTATTACAAGTATTTTCATCATTCGCTCCGAAAGAATTACTTAAAACCGCATTCCAGCGTATAGCCTACAACCTCAACACCTGCCCTAGAGATTAGTGGCCAACGGGACGGCCAGTTCACAGCAGCACCAGGGGAAAGGTCAACGGACTATGGAAATTTTTCGGGTCTTCGTGCGGCCGTTGGACTCAAATTATTTCCCTGTCTTACCGGGTTCAACGGGCGTGGCGGCGGGTTCCGCTACCCGCACGCCCGAATATAGAAGTTCCTTGTATGATCTCTCAGCTTCCGGATCCTTCTTAATAAACTTATCCATTTCAGCTTTATTTGCTTCGCGCAATTTCTGCGCGGCCGCGCGGTGCTTTTTATTCAGGCCGGACATGGCTTTATTGCGCTCTTCCCGCGAGGCGGAGGATAGCCGCCCTATCAGCTGTTTTCTTTCCGCTGCCTGCGCGCGTTTGAGCGCCGACATGGCCGCGCCGTGTTTTCGCTTAAGTTCCAGCATCGGTTTGGCGACCGCCCGCAGGGTTTTAATTTCCGCTTCGGTCTTGCTTCTTCCGTCGGCAACGGACCTCCCGCGCTCCGGGGCCGCGGGGGCCTGGGCGCCGGCCAGGGCGCACAAAAAAAGCAAAGCTCCGGAGATCATGATCTTGTTCATACGTTCCACCTTTCCTTAGCCGCGCATCAGTATTTCTTTACGGCTTTCAGCCCTTCCCTGGTCTGTATCCTCATCCGGGAAACCCCGTGCGGACTGTCCGTGTCCAGAAGTATTATGCCGTAAATCTCCCCGCGGTTGTAGATCCTCAGCCGCGAGTTGGACGCGGGCGGCAATTCGCAGGCCAGGGAGACCACCGACTCCCCGTCGTATATCCGCAGGCCGCAGTCCACGGCCGCGGCCAGCGGCGGCACCGTAAGCATATTCGAAGGCTGGGAGAAATTATACGCGCGGTCTCCGGCATAAACGGCGAAATAATGAGTGGTATACGGATAAAGGCCTTCCACAGGGACGGTCTGCGCGGTTCCTATAACCGCTTGCGTGGCGAATTCAACTTTGTAGACCGAAGGGGAGAATTCATAGCCGCTGTAAGTGGCGTAATCTATGCGGTACCAGCCGGTTGTCACGGCGCCCACTCCCGGGCCGGTATCCGCCGGAGCCGTCCACGTAAGCGTTACGGAAGAATAATACACTGCGGCGCTGGACAGGTCCGCTATGGCGGCCGTGGGAACGGTATCCACCAATATGGCGTAGGGCCCCGCCGTTGTGGTATTGCCTGCCATGTCGGAGAAAACGAATCGTATCTGGTTGGTCGAACCGCAGGGATACGCGCCGCCGCAGACGGCGATACTTGTTGAACAGGCCAGTTGCAGCCCGTAAACGCTGAAGGTCTGCGTGGATACGCTGCCTTCGGCGCCTGTCAGCGAAATGTAGGGCGGCGAAGCCGGCGCGCTGGAGCGGACGGCGGCCCAGTAATTTCCGGCAGAGGAAGAGTACTCCACCAGCAGACCGGCGGACGGATAATCTATGTCGTCCACCCAGGCAGTATCGGGCAGTTCGCTGCCCCACATATCCTTGACATATGTCCATGTGAAGGTATGCCGGCCGGCCGTCACCGGGAAGCCGACCTTGCCCCAGGGCACATTCCCGGTCCACGCGCCATACTCCACGCCGTCGATCTTAAAAGTCAAATAATCGCCGGCATCGCTGTAAACCTTACGGTAGAACGATATCTCACCATCCCGCCCTATATCCGCGGTGAACCGCATGTATGTTTCCTCGCCGGTGTCGATAGCTCCAGCCCGGGCGGCATAAGAACCGGAACTGGCGGTATCCGTCTGCACGAACCAGGCCGCCTCCCCTCCCGTGCTCCATTGCCCGCCCAGGCTTCCGTCCTCGAACCCCTTGGCGGCATCGGATAAACCCAGGGCTGTGGGATCATAATAGGCCGTGGACAGCCCGCTTAGAACGTCCTGCGCGTTTATCTGCGCGGTAACCCCGCTGGCGAGATTGTTGAACATCCCCTCGCTGATCACTCCCCCGGTGGAATTAAAGGTCAGGAAAGAAGCGGCGGCAGGTTTGGCCCCATCGAAAAGAAAGGGGCCTATGTCGCGGCCGGCGCCGGAGCTGTCCGCTACGGAGTAAGGCAGCACATGGAGATACCAGGTAGCGGCCCCTGCCAGCGCCTGGGAGTTAAGGACGGCGGCAGAAGACACCCAGAGCGTTTCGTCGCAGGTCCAGTCATATACCGCGGAATTATTCCAGACATATCTGTAATAGGCGGCCGTCACAAAACCCGAGGTGAACGTAAAGGTGGAGGTGTTGTACCAGACCCCGGTAGACCTGGCGGGGACCACATCGTCGGCGCTGAGCGGCGGCGCCGCCCTTACGGCGTAAGGCCCGGCGGTCGCCACATTGCCGGCTTGGTCGGTGACGCTGAAAACTACCTGGTTGGTGGCGCCGCAGGGCGCGGCCCCGCCGCAGGTTTCAGTATTGGTGGAAGCCGCCAGCTGCAGCACGGCGGAAAGCGTCTCCTGCCCGGTGGAGCCCTCCAGGCCGGTCAGGACGGAAACTGCGGCCGGGGAGAATTGCAGCACGTACCCGGAGCCGGGAATTCCGGTTTGCCCGGCGTATAGGTTGCCGCCATAGACGGCGAAGGATTTGACGCCGCCTTCTGCGCCGTCATGCTCAAGCCGCCAGGCCTCGCCGTCGAAAACGTAGATATCCCCCTCGCCTTCCCCGCCGTTGTCGTCGCCAAGCCCGGCATACAGCGAGCCCTTATACACCGCAAGGGCCCCTGCGCCGCTCCCGGGTCCGGCAAAACTCAGGCTCCAGCCCGTCCCGTCAAAGGCATAAACATCCCCGTCGCCGGCCTCCAGGCCGTATTGCCCGGCGTAAAGCCTGCCATTGTAAACCGCAAGGCTCCTTATGGCCACCCCGGCCCCGTCCAGGCTTAACGCCCAGGTATTGCCGTCGAACACGTACACGTCGCCTTCACCGTAAATCTCGTCTACGCCCCGGCCGGCGTAAAGCCTGCCATTGTAAACCGCAAGCGAGGAAAACCCGGCCGAATTCCCGTCGAAACTCAGCCGCCAGGCCTTGCCGTCGAACTCGTAGATATCCCCGTCGCCGTAGTTCCCGCTGTATTGCGCGGCATAAAGCCTGCCGTTGTAAACCGCGAAAGCCCGCATGTAAGCGTCGGAGATCTCTCCGTTGTAACTGATGTCCCATTTAACACCGTCATACGCGTAAACATCTCCCCCGCCAAGTATGTTGCCGCCGTATTCCGCGGCATAGAGTTTGCCGCTATATACGGCCAGGGCCATTATGCCGGTTTTGCTTCCGTTAAAACTGCGGCTCCAGGCCGCCCCGTCGTACACGTATACATCCCCCTCGCCCTCCTCAGTACTCCCCTGGCCCGCATAAAGCCTGCCGTCATAAACCGCAAGCGCGGAAACGGCCTCCGTAATGCCGGCAAATGACAGGGAGGCGGCCGCGGCCGACCAACTTTTGCCGGCGTCGGTGGAATAGCGCACCCCATACCCCCCGGCCGGGACCGGCGTTTCACCGGGGGCGGCGGCCGAACTTACGGCCAGGCCGCTCAGCAGGTCCTGCGTTTTCAGCCTTACCGTAACCGCGCTGGCCAGGTCGTTCAGTTGCGATTCGGACAGGAAACCGCCGGTGGAGCTGACGCTGGCGAACTCCGAAACGGCCGGGAGGCCGTTTTCGAACCTGAACGGGCCGATATGGCGCGGCGCGCCGGAGCTATCGGAATTATCGTAAGGCAGCGCATGCAGGTAATACCCCGCACCCGGCGAGGCCGCCTCGAACGCGGCAGCCCCGGAAGCCGAAAGCCATTGCGGTTCGGTATAGGTCCACTCATGCGAGCCGGAAGTATCCCAGGCGCAGCGGTAATAGGCCGCCGTGGGGAAAGCCGAACTGAAAGTGAACGTGCTGGTATTGTACCAGGCGCCCGCGGCCCTGTCCGGCGCTATATCGCCGGCCGACGGCGCGGGCGCGGTCATTACGGCGTAAGGCCCGGCGGTCAACACATTGCCGGCCCGGTCGGTGGCGCTGAAAACTACCTGGTTGGTGGCCCCGCAGGGCGCGGCCCCGCCGCAGGTTTCAGTGTTGGTGGACCTGGCCAGGTCCAAAGCCGCCGAAAGCGTTTCTTCCCCGGTGGCGCCGTCCTGCCCTGTAAGGGCGGCGGCGGGCTGTAAAAACCGGAACACCTGGCCATAACCGACGTCCCAGCCGTATTGCCCGGCGTAAAGGCCGCCCTTATAGGCGGCCAACGCCCTTACGCCGACATTAGGGCCGTCATAAATGCGCCGCCAGGAGCCGCCGTCAAAAGCGTATATGTCGCCGTTGCCTTCATAGTCGTCGAAGCCGAGCCCGGCGTAGAGCTGGCCTTTATATACAGCCAGGGAAACCACCCCATCTACGGAGGTCTGTAAACTTAGCTCCCAGCCGGTTCCATCAAAGACATAAACGGCCCCATCGCCAGGGCTGTAGCCGTATTGCCCGGCATAGAGCCTGCCGTTGTACACAGCAAGGGCGCCTATAGCGTTCTCAGCCCCGTCAAAACTCAAGTTCCAGGCATTACCGTCGAATACGTAAATATCACCGTTGCCGGAATCCTCGCTCTGGCCGGCGTAAAGTCTGCCGTTGTAGACGGCCAGAGATTCTATCCCCTCCTGCGCGCCGTCATAACTCAGCCGCCAGGTATTGCCGTCAAAAGAGTAAACGTCGCCGTCGCCTGTACTGCCGCCATACAGCCCGGCATAAAGCCTGCCATTGTATACGGCGAGGGCACTTACCTCAGCGCTTGTGTCAGGCGTGAAACCCAGTTCCCAGGTATTGCCGTCGAAGACGTATACCCCATCACCGTAGCCGCCCTGGCCGGCATAAAGTTTATCCTCATAGACCGCTAATGACCGTATGTCATATGCCTCTCCGTCAAAACTCTTGCTCCAGGCCGCCCCGTCGTACACATACACGTCCCCATCCCCCCAGTTATAATCATCCCCCTGGCCGGCATAGAGTTTGCCGTTATAAACAGCAAGGGCGGTAACCGCGTTGGTGCGCCCGTCGAAGGAAAGGCTCATGCTTTCGGCGGCCCAGGTACGGCCGGCGTCAGTGGAATAGCGGACGCCGTAGCCCCCGGTCGGCAGGCCGCTGTCCCCGGGCACGGCCTCGTCCGAAACCAGCAGGCCGGCCAGCAGGTCTCCCACCCGCAGCTGCACCGTCACTCCCGATATCAAGCCGTTGGACTGGCCCTCACCCAGGAGCCCGCCGGTGGAGCTTATATGCCAGTAGGCGGAAGCCGCGGGCACGGCCCTCTCCACATTGAAAGGCCCTATATCAACAGGCGCCCCGGAAGAGTCAAGGACATTATAGGGCAGCACGTGCAGGTACCAGGCCCCGTCGCCGGGGAATTCCAGCCCCAGCGCTCCCAGGCTCCAGACGGTTTCGGAAAAATTCCAGGCATATGCCGGCGAATTGTCCCAGGCATACCTGTAGTAGGCGGCCTGCTGGAAAGCCGAGGTGAACGTTATTGAGCCGGCGTTAACCCAGGCCCCGGTGGAATAAGTGGCGGCTATGTAGCCGGCAAAAGGCTCGGACGTATATGTCAGAATAGCGTAGGGCCCGGCCATTTTGACATTGCCGCCCAGGTCCGTGCCGAAGAATTTAACCTGGTTAGTGGCGCCGCAGGGTGCGGCCCCGCCGCAGGTCTGCGTATTGGTGGAGGCCGCAAGGTTTAGCGCGGCGGAAAGAGTCTGCGCTCCTGTGGCGCCGTCCGCGCCGGTAACAGAAGAGATCGCCAGCGGGGAAAAAGCAAGGACGTCTCCGGAGCCGCTGCTATTATAGCCCTGGCCGCCGTACAATTTACCGTTATATACGGCCAGTGAAGACATACGCTCGCCCGGGCCGTTAAAATTCTTGCTCCAGGCATTGCCGTCAAACACAAAAACATCACCGGTGCCATCGACTCCGCCCTGCCCCGCGTATAATTTGCCGTTGTTAACGGCAAAGGAGAATATGCCGCTGGCCGCACCGTCGTAGCTCAGGCTCCAGGCATTGCCGTCAAAAGCGTAAATGTCCCCGTACCCGTCGCCATAGCCCAGGCCGGCGTACAACTTGCCGTTATAGACCGCCAGGGAAAACACATAACCGAACGTGCCGTTATAACTGAGGGTCCAGACATTGCCGTCAAACACATAAATATCACCATCGCCGAGTGAAGCCCCCTGACCGGCGTATAACTTGCCGTTATAGACGGCCAGGGCATAGATGGCCTCCTGCGCGCCGTCAAAACTCCGGCTCCAGGTATTGCCGTCAAACACAAAAATATCCCCGTCGCCGGCGACGCTTCCCAGCCCGGCATACAATTTGCCGTTATAGACAGCCAGGGCGTTTATATCTTCCGTTGTGCCATTATAACTAAGGCTCCAGGTATTGCCGTCGAACACATAGATATCCCCATCGCCGGTGCCGGTGCCTTGCCCGGCGTATAACTTGCCGTTATAGACGGCCAGGGAATCTATGTACTCCTGCGCGCCGTCAAAACTCCGGCTCCAGGTATTGCCGTCAAACACATAAACATCCCCGTCGCCGGCGCCGCCCTCCTGCCCGGCGTACAACTTGCCGTTATAGACTGACAGCGCGGCGATATTCGAGTCTGCGCCGTCAAAACTTATGGCCATACTGGCGTCCGCCCAGCTTTGGCCGGCGTCTACGGAATAAAGCACGCCGTGGCCGCCGGCAGGATAAGCCCCGGTAGTGACGGCCAGGCCAGCCAGCACGTCCTGCATATTTATCTGCACCGTTACCCCCGCCAGCAGGGGGTCTATCTGGGACTCCGAGAGGAAGCCGCCGGTGGAGCTTATATGCCCGTAGGAGGAGGCCGCGGGCACGGCCCTGTCCACATTGAACGGCCCTATAGCCGCCGGCTGCCCCGAAGAGTCAAAGATATTATACGGCAGCACATGCAGGTACCAGGCATTGTCGCCGGAGAACTCCCTCAACAATGCCCCGGAAGCCCATACCGGCTCAGAGAAGCCCCACTCATATGCCGGCGAATTATCCCAGGCGTACCTGTAATAGGCGGCCTGCTGGAATGCCGAGGAGAACGCTACAGAACTGGCGTTAAGCCAGGCCCCGGTGGAATACGTGGCGGCCACCTCGACAGCGGAAGGGTCCGGCTGATATGCCAGAACGGCGTAAGGCCCGGCGATCCTGAGATTGCCGGCCAGGTCCGTACCGAAGAATTTAACCTGGTTGGTGGCGCCGCAAGGGGCTGCCCCGCCGCAGGTCTGCGTATTGGTGGAGGCCACAAGGGTCAGCGCGGCGGAGAGCGTTTCCAACCCAGTAGAGCCGTCCGCCCCGGTAACGGTAGAGACCGCCGCCAGGGAGAAAGCAAAGACGTCCCCGTCGCCGGTGCCGCTGCCCTGGCCGGCGTATAATTTGCCGTTATAAACGGCCAGGGAGTTTATATATTCCTGCTCGCCGTCATGGGCCAGGGTCCAGGCGCCGCCGTCGAAGACGTAAAGGTCTCCGTCGCCGGTGGCGCTGCCCTGCCCGGCGTATAATCTGCCGTTATACACCGCCAATGAATTTATGTATTCCTGCGCGCCGTTGTAACTCAGGCTCCAGGTATTGCCGTCGAATACGTAAATATCCCCGTCGCCGGTGCCGCTGCCCTGCCCGGCGTATAATCTGCCGTTATACACCGCCAGCGAGTTTATATACTCCTGCGCACCGTCAAAACTGAGGCTCCAGGTATGGCCGTCGAATACGTAAACATCCCCGTCGCCGGTATAGCGCCCCTGCCCGGCGTATAATTTCCCGTTATACACCGCCAGGGCTTTCACGTGGTGCAGGGGGCCGGTAGTCAGGCGCCAGGCCTTGCCGTCATATACATGGATATTCGCCTCTCCGGTGTAGCTGTCGTGCCCGGCGTACAATTTCCCGTTGTATACGGCCAGTGAATATGTTGCGTAGCCTTCGAAATCCAGGCTCAGGGTCCAGGTATTGCCGTCGAAAACATAAATATCCCCGTAGCCCAGATATCCGCTCTGCCCGGCGTATAATTTGCCGTTATAGACGGCCAGGGAGTTTATACTTTCCTGCGCGCCCTCAAAGCTCTTGGTCCAGGTATTGCCGTCAAAGACATAAATATCACCGTCGCCTGCGCCGCCGCCCTGGCCGGCGTATAACTTGCCGTTATAGGCAGCCAGTGAATTTATGTACTCCTGCGCGCCGTCGAGACTTAGGGCCATATTCCCGTCCGCCCAGGTCTTTCCGGCGTCCCTGGAATAAAGCACCCTATGCCCGCCGGAGGCATACGCCCCGGTAGTGACGGCCAGGCCAGCCAGCGCGTCCTGCATATTTATCTGCACCGTCACCCCCGCCAGCAGGGAATTAAACTGCGTCTCGGATAGAAAGCCGCCGGTGGAGCTTATGTTCCCGTAGGAAGAGGCCGACGGGAGGGCCCTGTCAGCGTTGAACGGCCCCAGATCAACCGGCGCCCCGGAAGAGTCA
>MGTV01000042.1 GCA_001799635.1 Elusimicrobia bacterium GWA2_62_23 | reverse complement strand
CATCACTTCCATCGGCACGCCGTGGTGCAGGATGGAGCCCGGGTCGTTGGGGTTGGTGCGGGCGGTGTTCTTGCGGCGGCTTTCCTCGGGGGTCACCCAGACGTAGAGGATGACGGCGCGCTTGAGGATCTCCGGGTCGAGCTCGCGCAGGGAATACTGGTAGCCCAGCGGGTCCTGCAGCGGGAAGGAGGACTTGTCGGGACCGCCGCGGGCGGCCTCGATGACGATGGTCTTGCCTTCGAAAGAAGCCGGGTAGGCGGCGTGCTTTTCGTCGAGCATGGCGCGGGCTTCCGGTTCCAGGGCGGCGGCCACGGTCTTCCAGGTGACGGCGTCCAGACCGGCCAGGCGCGGGGCCAGTTTAGCCTTCTCGCCGGCCTTGTCTATGCGGCGCATCAGCAGGTCGGCGGCGGAGTCGGCCTTTACCACGTTCTTGGCCATCAGGTCGTGGTAGTCCTCGTTCAAGAGGTGGATCAGGGTGCCCCAGTCCTTGGTGTCCTGGAACGGGCGGTCACCGGACTTGAAGAACAGGCGGGCCTTGCCCAGCTTCGCCAGTTCGTCGTCGGCGCGACGCATCATGTGGACGTAAGGGAAGTCGTCCAGCTGCAGGTTGGCGCCGATATGGAACTCTTTCTTGAGCCTCTCGGGCTCCACGTTGGCCAGGAAGCGGCGGACTTCGGACTTACCGGAAGCCGGCAGGGCCAGCAGCAGCACTATATCGAAAACGTCGTTCATTTTTCCTCCTAAACAGCGATGATGCTTTAATTTTAAACAATATAGGGCCGCCGTTCAAGCCATAAAAAAGCCCGTCTGATTTTATATAATTCCCTATATATGACCCCCCTTGAAATAATGTGGATCGTCTTCGCCGTCACCGCCACCGCCCTGTTCGTGGCCGACATAAAACTTTCTGCCGGCCGCGCCCATGAGATCTCGCGCAAAGAAGCGCTTATGCTCTGCTCGTTCTGGGTATTGGTCGCCTCGCTGTTCGGCGTCCTGACCGGCTACATGCTGGGCCCCGTCAGGATGGTGGAATATTTTACCGCCTACGTAATAGAGTACTCCCTCTCGATGGACAACATGTTCGTATTCATCATGATCTTCTCGTACTTCGGGGTCCCGAAGAAGTACCAGCCGAAGATCCTGACCTGGGGCATCCTGGGCGCCGTCTTCATGCGCCTTATCCTGATCTTCGCCGGCGTGAGCCTGATCAACGCTTTCCATTGGATCATCTACGTGTTCGGCGGGGTCCTGATCCTGACCGCCGTGAAGATGATGCTGCACAAGGACGGCGAGGTGGACCCCGGGAAAAACCCGCTGGTCCGCCTGTTGGGACGGCTGATGCCGATAGACAAGGAATCCGCCGGCGGCGAGTTCTTCGTCAAAAAAGAGGTATGGCACGCAACGCCCCTTTTCGCCACTCTGCTCGTAATAGAGACCACCGACCTGATCTTCGCGGTAGACTCAATCCCGGCAGTTCTCGCCATTTCGCGCGAGCCGTTCATAGTTTACACCTCCAACGTGTTCGCGGTGGTGGGCCTGCGCTCGCTGTATTTCCTGCTGGCCTCCATCATGGACCTGTTCCGCTATCTCAAGTTCGGCATAGCGGTCATCCTGCTCTACGTAGGCGTCAAGATGACGATCTCCGGCTACTACAAGATAGATCCGCTGATCTCTTTGGGCGTGGTGCTGGCCATCCTCGCCGCCTCCATCCTGCTGTCCGTGGTCATAAAGCCGCCGCAGGGCCGGAAGGCGTAGGCGGGCCCCGCCCGAAAGCCCCGGCCTCCCGGGGCTTTTTTTATGGTCCGCGAAGTCATATAATCCCGTTAGGGGGTAATATGGCGGAACTTGCCGTTCCGGCTATCTCAGATTTCCATAAAAAAGAGGCTGCCGCGGCGCTCGCGGAGCTCGGTTCTTCGCCGCTAGGCTTGAGCCAGGCCGAGGCGGACCTGCGCCTGGCCAGCTGCGGGCAGAACGCCCTCGCCGAGAAGCCCGCCCGCGGGGCGCTGGCCATGTTCTTCGACCAGTTCCGCGACTTCATGATACTGGTCCTGATAGCGGCTGCCCTCGTCTCCGGCGCCATCGGGGAATTCATAGACACGGCCATTATCCTGGCCATCGTCGTACTTAACGCGGCCATGGGCTTCATCCAGGAACACCGCGCCCAGAAAGCCATGGAGGCCCTGAAAAAGATGGCCGCCCCCTGCGCCGCCGTGCTGCGCGGCGGGACCGTGACCATGGTCCAGGCGCGCGCCCTGGTGCCCGGGGACGTGGTGCTGCTGGAAGCCGGCGCCCTGGTGCCGGCCGACCTGCGCCTCATCGAGGCGGCTTCGCTCAAGACCGAGGAGGCCGCGCTCACCGGCGAATCGCTTTCCGTGGAGAAACATACCCGGGCAATCCCGGAAGAAGGCCTCCCCCTCGGCGACAGGCGCAACATGGCCTACAGCGGCACCTCCGTCTCCTACGGCCGGGGCAAGGGCGTGGTGACGGCCACCGGCATGCGCACCGAACTGGGGAAGATCGCCGGCATGCTGCAGGACGAGGAAGAGGTGCAGACGCCGCTGCAGAAGCGCCTGGAGGCCTTCGGTAAACGCCTGGCTTGGGCCTGCCTCGCTGTCTGCGCCGCCTTCTTCGCTTTCGGCCTCCTGCGCGGCGAGCCGCCGGCGCTGATGTTCCTGACTTCGGTCTCCCTGGCCGTGGCGGCTATCCCCGAAGCGCTGCCCGCGGTCATGAGCATAGCGCTGGCGCTGGGCGCCGCCAAGATGGTCAAACAGAACGCCCTGATCCGCAAGCTGCTGGCGGTAGAAACATTGGGATCCATCACCCATATCTGCTCGGACAAGACCGGCACCCTCACTCAGAACCGCATGACCGTGGAGGAGGTCTGGCTCTCCGGGAAGACCATCAAGCCCGGGGCGCCTTCCGCCGCGCAGGCACCCCTCTATTCCGGGCTGCTGAAGGCGGGCGCCCTTAACAACGATTCACGCCGGGGCCCGGCCGGCTGGGCCGGGGACCCCACCGAGACCGCCCTCTGCGCCCTGGCCTCCGCCGGCGGCCTTGAAAAGGACGCGCTCGACCGGGAATTCCCCCGCCTCGGAGAACTTCCTTTCGATTCGCAGCGCAAGCAGATGAGCACTTTCCACGCCGGTTCCCTGGACGGCAGCGCGGGCAAATATTTCTCCGTGACCAAGGGCGCCGCTGAGAACCTGCTAGAGAATTCGGCCGGGCTCTCAGCGGAGGACAAGGCGGTGGTGCGCCGCGCGGCCGAGGAGATGGCCGCCCGGGGCCTGCGGGTGCTTGGGCTGGCCTGGCGGCGCTGGGACTGGCTGCCGGCAGCGCCCACGCCGGAAGAAGCGGAGAAGGAGCTGACTTTCCTCGGCCTGGTCGGCATAGACGACCCGCCGCGCGAGGAAGCCGCGGCGGCGGTGGCCGAATGCGGCCGGGCCGGCATCATCCCGGTAATGATCACCGGCGACCACCCGGTAACGGCGCGCAATATAGCCGAGCGGCTGGGCATCATGAAGCCCGGCGACGAGGAGGCGGTACTGACCGGCCGCCAGCTCGACGAGCTGGGGCCGGAGGAGTTCGCCGGCCGCATAGACCGCATAAGGGTTTACGCCCGGGTGGCGCCCGAGCAGAAACTGCGCATCGTAAAGGCCCTGCAGGAAAAAGGCTATTACGCCGCCATGACCGGGGACGGGGTCAACGACGCCCCCGCCCTGAAACGGGCGGACATCGGCGTGGCCATGGGGATCACGGGCACGGACGTCTCCAAGGAAGCGGCCCACATGATCCTCCTCGACGACAACTTCGCCACCATAGTGCGGGCGGTGCGGGAAGGGCGCCGCATCTACGACAATATCAGGCGGTTCGTGCGCTATGTGCTCTCCTGCAACGCGGGTGAGATCTGCGCCATAGCCGCGGCGCCGTTCCTCGGCCTGCCCATCCCGCTGCTGCCCATACAGATCCTCTGGATAAACCTGGTCACCGACGGCCTGCCCGGGCTGGCCCTGGCCTCGGAACCGGCCGAGCCCGACGTCATGAGCCGCCCCCCCCGCAAGCCCGGCGAAAGCCTCTTCTCCGGCGGCCTGGGCACGCACGTGGTCTGGGTAGGGCTGCTCATGGGCGGGGTCTGCCTGGCCGCGCAGGGCTGGGGCATCCGCACCGGCAGGGCGCACTGGCAGACCATCGTGTTCACCGTCCTCTGCCTGGGCCAGCTGGGCCAGGCCATGGCCATCCGCTCGGAGCGCCGCTCGCTGCTGGAACTGGGCCTGCTGACCAACCGCCCGCTGCTCTACTCTGTGGCGCTGACCGTGGCGCTGCAGCTGCTGGTCATTTACGTGCCGTGGCTCAACAGGCTGTTCCACACCTCCCCCCTGAGCCTGCCGGAACTCCTGCTCACGCTCGCCCTATCCTCGGTGGTATTCTTCGCGGTGGAGGCGGAGAAGCTGCTGCGGCGCGGCCGGCCTGCTTAGCCGCGCGGGGAAATAAAAAAAAGCCCCGGATCTCTCCGGGGCTTTTTTTTATTTCCGCCTGCTTATCAGTTGGCTGGCTTGGCCGCCTCTTTCTTGGCCGGCTTGGCGGCAGGCTTGGCAGCGGGCTTAGCCGGCTTGGCCGGCTTGGCCGGAGCTGCCGCTACGGGCTCCTTCACTATCTCGAGCAGTTCCACTTCGAAGATCAGCGTGGCGCCGCCGGGAATGGCCCCGCCCGCGCCCTGGTCGCCGTAAGCGGTGTCGGAAGGGCAGACCAGCTTAGCCTTGCCGCCGGTCTTTATCTTCTGCACGCCCTCGGTCCAGCAGGGGATCACGCCGGCCAGGGGGAATTCGGCCGGGGTGCCGCGCTCTACGGAGGAGTCGAAAACCTTGCCGTCGGGGAAAGTGCCGTGGTAGTGGACCTTCACCATGTCGGAGGCCTTGGGCATGACGCCGGCGCCTTCCTTGACGGGGATATACACCACGCCGCTGGGCAGCGTCTCGGCGCCGGGCTCTTTGCCCATCTTCTCCAGGAAGGGCTTGGCGGCCTGCTTCTGCTTGGCCACTATGGCTTCCTGCTTCTTGCCGAGGTATTCGTTAAGTTTCATGCCGTAGGTGTCGTCCACCTGGGACGGCTTGCCGGCGAGGGCTTCGGAGAAGCCGAGCTGTATGTACTTGGCTTCCTCGGGCGTGAATTCGAACTGCTTGATCTTGGAACTGACGGCCTTGCCCAGGAAGTAAAGGGTCTTCTGGTCCTCGGTCAGGTCAGCGGCTGCGGCGGAGCCCGCCATAAAGCAGGCGAAAACGGCTAAAAGTAGTTTCTTCATCGGTTGCCTCCTGAAAAATACTGCCGGTATATCTTACCAAAAAAAATACGGGGTTTTCCCGTTCCCCGCGCGTTGCGCTCCCGTAAAACACGAAGCCCCAGACTTTCGTCCAGGGCCCGGCCTGATATTTCTTGTCTCAGGTTCGAATCTTTTAAATGGTTGCGGGGGTTGGATTTGAACCAACGACCTCAAGGTTATGGGCCTTGCGAGCTACCAGGCTGCTCTACCCCGCAGATATAGTATAGCACAAAAAACCGGCGAAGGCAATTTCTTTATGCTATTTCTGCACCTGCAGGGTGTCGAGCGTTTCGCCGTCCTTGTTGTAGACGGTCATGGTCAGGGATTTCTCTTTCACGTCGAATGCGGCGAAATGGTAGGTGGGCAGGAATTTTTCGGACCAGTCCTCGTTGCGGCGCTGTATATAGAGGGTGCTGCCGCCGCCGCCCAGGGTCACGTAGACCACGCCCCCGGCCTCGTCGGGCACACCCTCCTTAACGGGCATGGTGCGCTCGTAGTTGTGGTCGTGGCCCTGCAGCACCAGGTCCACCTTGTGCTTGAGGAAAAGCGGCTCGAGCGCCTTCACCTCGGCTTCCGCGGTGCCGTGGGCGCCGGTGGAATACAGCGGCTCGTGCACCGCCACTATCTTCCAGGTCTTGTCCGAAGCCTTGCCCAGGAAATAGTCCAGCCATTTATACTGTTTGGAGCCGGGTTCCAGGCCGGGCGCGAATTTGGCCCCGATGAACGCGTTGGAATCCAGCACAAAGACGCGGGCATCGGCGATGTCGAAGAAATAGTAATGCGGCGGCCGGCCGGTCAGCGGGGTGCTGTGGAAGGGCGCGTAGTTGGCCTTGAGGAAACCGCGGCCGTTCTCCGTCCTCAGGTCCGGGCCGTAATCGTGGTTGCCCAGCGCCTGGAAGAAAGGGACCCTGGCCTGGAGTCCGGAATAGGGGCCGAAGTATTCCTCGTCGGCGTCCTCGTCCAGGCCGGACTCGGTCATGTCGCCCAGGTGCAGCACGAAATCGGGGCTGAGCGCCGCCATCCGGGCCGCTATCTGGTCGCGCTCCCCCCCGCCGCCGGAAGAATCGCTGACCGCGAGGAAGGAGAACCAGGGTTTGGTCTCGTCGCGAAAAGTGGTGAACCGGCCCTCGAAGGCCTTATAGACGCCGGTGCTCTGCTCGGCGGGCAGGTAGAGGCGGTAGCAGTGCGTGGTATCCGGCAGCAGGCCGAAGAGCGGGACCTTCTGCTCTTTCACGGCCGGCACCGTGGTAAGGAACCGCTCGCAGTCCGGCACCGCCCCGAAGGAGAGCCACGCCGGGGTGGCCACGTCCAGCCGGAAGCGGACCGTCACCATGTCCTTGGTCATGTTCTCCAGGTAAGGCCCGCGCTCCAGGCGCGCCGCCCGGCCGGGCGCGCAGGCGAGCAGCAGGACCAGGCCTGCGGGGCGCAGGGTCATTTTCCCTTGGGCCCGCAGAACAGCGGGACCACCTTGAACTTCACGGCGTCTATCACGCCGCGGTCGGTGATCCGCAGTTCGGGAATAGGCGGCAGGGTGAGGAAAGCCATGGCCATGAACGGGTCGGAGAGTTTGGACCCGAGCATGCGGGCGGCTTCGGTCAGACGCTTGAGCTTCTCGCGCACGAACTCGGAACTGCGGTCGCTCATTAGGCCGGCCACGGGCAGCGGCAGGGCTTCGAGCACCTGGCCGTTGAGGGCGGCCACTATGCCGCCCTGCATCTTGACCACCTGCACGGCCGCGGTGTACATGTCCCCGTCGTGCGTGCCTATGACCACGATGTTGTGGGAGTCGTGGGAGACGGACGAGGCGATGGCCCCCTTCTTCAGGCCGAAGCCTTTTACCAGACCGCGGGCGATGCGGCCGCTGGCCATGTGGCGCTCTATCACGGCTATCTTCAGGATGTCGCGCCCGGTGTCCGAAGACACGTAGCCGCCGTCCTGTTTCACCTTCTCTATGGTCATTTTGGTGACGATCTGGTCGGGGATCACGTTGATGACCCTGGCGTGGCTGCCTTCGGCCTTCAGGGCGAAGTCTTCGTGCTCTATCCACTTCACGTTCACGGTGCCGCGGGCCTTGCCCTCGTATTCCCTGATCACGCCGGGGGTTATCCTGCGGTCGCTGGCCACCAGGCGGCCGTTCTTGAAGACCTTGCCGATCTTCATGCTCTTGAGGTCCGAGAAGATCACCAGGTCAGCCTGGTAACCGGGGGCGATGGCGCCGAGGTTCTTCAGGCCGAAATACTCGGCGGTATTGATGGTGGCCATCTGGATGGCGCGGATGGGGTCCACGCCGAGTTTTATGGCCGTGCGCACGAGGTAGTCTATGTGTCCCTGGTTCTCTATATCTTCGAGGTGCCGGTCGTCTGTCACCAGAATGAACTTGCGGGAATTCTCGGAGTTCACGAGCGGCAGCAGGTTCTTCAGGTTTTTGGCGGCCGTGCCTTCGCGGATCATGATGTACATGCCGGCGCGCAGCTTCTCGCGGGCCTCGGCCACGTCGGTGCACTCGTGGTCGCTCTTGATGCCGGCCGAAACGTAGGCGTAAAGCTGCTTGTCCTTGAGCATGGGCGCGTGGCCGTCTATCACCTTGTTCTTGGCTATCGCGATCTTCTCCAGCACGCCCTTGTCGCGGTAGATCACGCCGGGGTAGTTCATCATCTCGCCTATGCCGAGCACCCTTTCGTCGCCCAGGAGCAGCGACAGGTCGTGCGCGTCCAGTTCGGCTCCGGCGGTCTCCAGGTTGGTGGCCGGCACGCAGCTGGGCAGCATCACGTAAACGCCCAGCACCGCGTTGAGGCTGGAGGAGAGCATGTACTTTATGCCGTCGAGGCCCAGGACGTTGGCGATCTCGTGCGGGTCGATGACCACGGAGGTGGTGCCGCAGGGCAGCACCGTGCGGGCGAACTCGGGGATCTTCACCATGGAGCTCTCTATGTGCACGTGGCCGTCTATGAAGCCGGGGGCCACGTAGGCACCTTTGAGGTCTATGGTCTGCTTGGCCTTATACACGCCGAAGCCCACCACCTTGCCGCCGTGAATGGCCACGTGCGTGCGGTGGATGTCGCCGGAGAAGGTGTTGATGACCCGGGCGTTCTTCAAGAGCAGGTCTACGCGCTTGCCGCCGCCGGAGATCTCTATGGTGGCGTTGAGTCTGGCGAGGTTGGAGTCGTGTTCCATGGTATGGGCCCCTTTATAAATATCGTGATTAATTTTACCTTTTACCGGCGGCCTGCGCAAAACAATATCCTATAATATTTCCACCCTATGGACCTCTTCGCCCCGCTGCTGCCCTACCTGCCGCTCACGCTGCTGGTCTTCCTGGCCGGCTTCGTGGACGCCATCGCCGGCGGCGGCGGCCTGATAACCCTGCCGGCCTACCTGGCCTACGGCCTGAACCCGGCGCTGCTGCTGGGCACCAACAAGCTTTCCTCTTCCATGGGCACCGCCGTGGCGGCCGCCCGCTTCTTCAAAGAAACCAGACTGCGCGCGGACCTCCTCTTTATCCTCGTGTTCCTGGGCGGCCTGGGCGCGGGACTCGGGGCGCTTGCCATCTCCGCGGTTCCCCCGGACCTGGTCCGCTGGCTGCTGCTGGTGCTGCTGCCGCCGGTGGCCATCTTCCTGGCTGCGCGCAAAAGTTTCGGTTTTTCCGATACCAGCGCCATGCGCTCGGAAGGCGCGCTGCTCGCGCGCTCGGGCGGCATAGCGCTGGGGGTGAGTTTTTACGACGGGTTACTGGGGCCTGGCACCGGCACTTTCCTGGCGCTGGCCCTTACCCGCTTCTGCGGCTACGACCTGCTGCGGGCCACCGCCCTGGCCAAGCTGCTCAACCTGGTCTCCAACCTGGCGGCGCTCGGCGCCTTCCTGTGGCTCGGCCGGGTGGACCTGCGGCTCGGGCTGGCCATGGGCCTGGCCGGCATGGCCGGCAACTACGCCGGGTCGCATGTGGCCCTCAAGAGGGGCGCGTGGGTTATACGCCCCATGCTTTTCACGGTTTCGGCGGCCCTGCTCGCCAAGGTCGCCTGGGATATGTTCAGGTAGCGCTACTTCAGCGCCGCCAGCAGGCCGAAACGTCCGGTCTTCTCTCCGTCTCGCCTCCAGGAATAGAAAAGCTCCTTCTCCGAGTACGTGCACAGGTGCATGAACTCGTGGTCCCTCACGCCCAGTTCCTCAAGCTGCACCCGCAGCAGCTCGCGCAGGCTGAAGAAATGCAGGCCGTCCTTCGAGGTGAGGAAGCGCCGGTCTGCCACGCCGGGATAAAAAGCTTTGAGCTTCTCCAGGAAATCCCCGCGCACCGGGTAATGGGCCGCGGAGATCATGGGAGAGACTCCGGCGAAAACGTCGGAGGGCTCGGTGCCCCAGCGCAGTTTCATCACGTTAAGCACGGCCGCGTAGACGCCCAGCAGGGCGCCCCGCCAGCCGCTGTGGGCCACGGCCAGCACTTTACGGCGGCGGTCATAGAAGGCCGTCAGCGCGCAGTCGGCCGAAAGGGCGAGCAGGGGAATTCCGGGAACGGCGGTCACCAGGGCGTCGGTATTGTCGGGCGGCGTGCCGCCGCCGGCCTCCACCACCGCCACGTTGGCGGTATGCCGCTGGCGCATGCGGGCCGCGCGCGCGGGCTCCGTCCCGAGCGCGGCGCAGAACAGCGCCAGGTTCTCTTCCACGTTCTCTATCTTGTCCCCGGTGCCCGGCCCCAGGTTCAGGCCGGCGTAAGGCCCGGCGCTGACGCCGCCCGCGCGCGTGGAAACGGCGCAGGCCACCTCCGGGACGCTCTTAAAGCCGTCGAAACGCAGCAGTTTCAGCCCGTTAAGCTCTTCGATATGCATGTTCTCCCCCCTGCCCGCCAACCGCGGTTCACTTAAGCGTAAGGATATACGACTTCACGGTCCTGACCGGGAAATAAGACTCTTTAGCCTTCCTGAGCCCCGGCAGGCCCAGATCGTTCTCTTTGTTGATAAAGCAATACTCCGGCGGCACGGCCTTGGCGGCCTCGCTGTCGAGGAACTGGTAAAGCCCCTTCACGGCGGCGTCGGCCTTCTCGAAATTCAGGGTATAGGTGTCCGCGGTCAGGCGGGAGCCGAAAGCGAAACCGGACAGGCGCCCGCTTATCTCCACCGCCACGCCGGACATTCCCAGTTCTTTGAAATGGGTAAGCGCGTTCACTATGGCCCGGCGCTCGCAGTTGGGGATATCCGCTATTACCGGCCCGCCCTGCTCCCGCTCCCACTGGTCGAAAAGCTCCAGGCAGCCCTTGAGGCAGGCGCCCTGCATGGGCAGCAGGCGGTGGCCGTCGGGCACCGACTTGTGGAACTGCGAGATCATGTTGCGCTTGCGGGAATACTTATGGCCTTTCAGGTGGGCCATGTCGTGGGTATTGTAAATATAATCTCCGTAGCCCAGTTCCTCGGTCACCGTGAAATAGCCGGCGACGTTCTCCGCGCCGATCACGTCCAGGTAGTCCTGCGGCACGTAATGGTATTCCCCGAAGCCCAGCGCCCGGGCCGCTTCCGCCAGTTCCCTCGGCGTGGGGAAGCGGAAGGGGCGCAGGACCGGCAGGAGCAGGCGGCCCTGGCGCGGCGCCTCCATGTCCACTTCCGAAAGGTACAGCACGTCCCCCTCCTCCCGGTAAAAGGCTTCGTGCACGCAGCCGCTCCAGATGATCATGGAGGCGAGCGAATAGGGGCATAGGGGATAGAGCTGGCCGTCAAAGAAGGGCTTCAGCCTTGAATAGTCCTGCGGCGTTATTTTCTTAAACATTGGGATCGCCCAGCGTCATGGCCCTGCTGCCGGGAGGCGAGCGGAAGCCGAGACTCTCGTAGAAAGGCGCCGAGTTGCCGCTGGCTATCAGGCCTATCCAGCGCACGCCGTCCTTTTTCAGCCTGGCGACCAGGCGCTTCATCAGCTGGGAGCCCACCTTCCGGCCCCTGAATTCCTTCTGCACGGCCACGTCGTGGATATAGGCTTCCCCGGACCAGGCGTTAAGGGCGCGGCCCATGCCGGCCAGCCGCCCGTTCTCCTCGGCTATAAGGAAACAATGGCTGCCCCGGACCATGCGCCTGAGCATGGCCAGGGTGTCCTTGCCGGTCCACCAGCCCTGTTCGGCGTAAAGGGCGGCCAAGCGGGCCAGGGTTTTCTCGTCGGGAATTTTGATGAACCGGTAACGCAGCATCGGCAAAAATCCTATCTTATATGCCCCAAGGCGGTCAAACATGAAAAAAGCCCGGGGCGGCCCGGGCTTTCTCCCCCGCCCCCGGCGTCAGATCACCTTGTAAGGGTTGTCCGTCACGCTGAGCAGGTAGACCGCCGCCTTGATGTTGTTGGTCACGGCGTTGGTCAGGACGGCGGCGCCTGGGTAGAAGCCGCGGCCCTCCAGTTCGAAAGTGAAGGCGAAGATGCCGGCGGCGGCGTAAGCCCAGTCGCAGCTGTCGCCGGTGGCCACGTACATGTCGCTGGACTTGATAGGCTCGTAGCGGGTGAGCTTGCCCATCTCCGCGGCCACCTTTATGAATACCTGCTTGTCCTGGACGTTAGGCACGTCTTCTTCGCTGCCGCCCCAGGGGTAGAGGATCTCGGAGGCGTAAGAGTGGTAGCTTATGTGCGTCTTGAGGTTCTTGCGGGCCTCTATGAAGCGCTTCACGGCCTGGCTCTCGGGCTCCGAGAAGGCGCGGGGTCCGCAGTAGGTGTCGGAACCCGGGTAGGAGGAGGCGCCGGCCTGGCACCACCAGGAATCGTAGTTGCGGTTGAGGTCCACGCCGCGGGACTTGTCAGCGTTCACCGCCATGTTCTTGCGGTAGTACTGGTAGCTGCCGGTCTTGATGTCGAACTCGGCCCCGTCGGGGTTGAGCATCGGGATGATATAGATGTCGAGCGTGGCTATGTACTTCTTCACGTCCGCGTCGTTGCGGTGGTCCAGCAGCCAGGCCGCCAGCAGCAGCGGGACCTCGTTGGAGAGGTGTTCGCGGGCGTGGTGGTTGCCTATGTACAGGGCGCCGGGCTTGGCGCTGGGGGTCGTCCCCCTGGCGTTGGAGTTGATGCGCAGGCACCAGATGTCGCGCCCTTCCACGGTCTTGCCTATGGAGAACAGGGAGGCGATGTCGGAGTGCTTGGAGGCCATCTGGTTGAGCAGGTCCGTGGTCTCCTTGAAATTATGGTAGGCGGCGTCCTGGGCCGGGAAGTCCTTGTTGAAGCGGGCGATATACTGCGCCGCGGGCACCTTGGACAGCACGGAGAAGAACTTGGAGGAAAGCTGGTCCATGGTGTAGGGCCCGGCGAAACCCGAGACGGAGTCCTTGTTGATCTCCACTATGTCCATGCCGGCTTCCAGCAGGCGGGTGCGGACGTATTTATCCGCGGCCTTTACGGTGACCCAGTAGCGGCCGTCCGCGGCGGGCAGGGCGGATTTCTCGAGCGCCGGCTCGGGGGCCTGCGGCAGTTCCACGGAGGTGATCTCCTTGAGGAGCTGGTCGAAGGAAATGTTGGGAGGGCGGACGTCTTCCGCCTTGGCGAGAACGGCTGCGGTGAGGAGAACCACGCTGATGAGGAGCTTCTTCATGCCTTATCCTTGTTGACGCAAATCGTTGATATTGATCAACCGCTAATCAATTATAGGCCTTCGAGGTAAAATCTGCCAAGGCCAAAGGGCCCAGCCGGATATAGGCCCTAGGGCCTATGACGAATGTCAAACCAAACCCTTCAGGCCGAGGGCGGCGTACCAGAGGCCGGCCACCAGCAGGGTCAGGCGGCCTATCTCGTTGGCGCGGGTCCCGAGCCAGGGCGTGCCAAGCAGCACCGGGGCGATGAAGAGGGAAGTGGAGGCGAAGAAACCGCCGAAATAGGAGAAGCCCTTCAGGATGTCGGCCAGATCCATGAGGCGCAGCAGGCCGGCAGCGAAAGGCGGGCAGACGTTTATCCCGGTGACGAACCCGAGGACTATAGGCAGGCGGCGGGCGGCCGTGCCGGCGGCGGCGTCGAGCAGGCACGGTCCTTTGAAGCCGGACACCCGGAAGGCGGCCAGCCCGGCCATGAGCAGCCCGCAGGCCAGCATGGAGGCCGGCAGCACCCAGGCCGGCAGGGCGTACTGCCCCGCCTGGCCGGCGAGCGAGGCCAGCAGCGCGAAGAGCATGTAGGCGGCGAAGCGGCCGCCGGTGAACTGCAGGAAGATGTAGAAGTTGAATTTCCAGGCGGCGCGGCCTTCAGAGAGCAGGTAGGGCGCCAGCAGCGGCAGGCAGGAGGCCAGGCAGTAAAAGCCGGTAGAAAGGCCGAGGAGGAAGCCCTCGGAGAACAGGGCGGGCATGCGCGGCGGTCCGGGCGCGGCTTAAATGTCCACGGCCCTGTTGCAGCGCTTGCACCAGCCGGCGTTCTTGCCGAAGTTGTTCTTGCGGTGCAACGCCACGGAGTCCTTGCAGCCCGGGCATTTTACTTCCATGCCCGAGAGATCGAGTTTAGCGTAGTCCTTTTCGAAGATCTCCTTGCTGGTATAGCGCGGAGCGAGCCATTTTCCGTCCTTCATCATTCCTCCCTAACCTGCCATAAGCTTTACGAGGTCGCGCAGGGCGGCCGGGGCCCAGAGCGACGAGAACACCGCCCCCAGCGTGAGGGCGGACCAGACGAAGAAATTCTGCGCCGTCAGCGCGGCGGCCAGGCGCCCCCCCGCCGGCAGGTCCAGGCCGAGCAGGGTGTAGCGGAAGCCGCCGCCGGGGCAGGCCTCCAGGCATTCGCCGCAGAGGTTGCAGTAGGCGCTGATCTCCGCTTTCCCGCCGGGGGCGCATTTTATGGCGGTCATGGGGCAGGCGGATACGCAGACGGTGCAGCCGGAACATTTAGCCGGGTCCACGCTGATCCTGAAAGGGTTGAACCTGCCCCAGAAGGCCTGCCACGCCGCGAAGGGGCAGAGATAGGAACAGAAGATCCGTCGGCGCGTCAGCAGCGGGCCGAGCAGCAGCGCGCCTATGGCCGCCAGCATCAGGGCGTACTGCAGCCTGCGTACTCCGGCGTCGGCGTCCATGAAGGTTTCAGTGAACTTGAAGGGGCAGAGCCACAGGCAATACACGGGCAGCATGTAGGCGAAAGAGGCCAGCAGCAGGAAAACCAGCAGCGCCGCGGGCAGGTCGCGCAGGCGCAGCGCCCACTTGCCGGCCTTTATCAGGGGTTTGGGGACGGCACGGCTGAGCCCGTCGTCTATGCCGCCGTAGAAACAGGCCCAGGAACACCAGCCGCGGCCGATGGCCAGCGTGATGAAAAGCCACGCCGCCCCGAGGGTCAGCGGCCCCCAGAGGCGCCAGTCGCCGTTCATGAAGGCCAGATACTGCTGGTACAGGTAGTTCAGGAAATAAGGCGCCATCGCGATGTGGCAGAACGGGGCCTCCTTGAAGCAGGAGGCCTCGAACATTTTGGAGAAGAGCGAGAATTTGAAATGGACGAGGAAAGCGAGCGCCGAGGCGGAGAAGAAAATGCGGCGGTAAAAAGAAACGCGGCCGGTGCGGAAGATGGCGAAACCGATAAGGCCGGCGAACAACGCCCAGGCCAGCGCGTAGTAACGGCTTATCTCCCGGGCCGCCAGCTGGCCGGAGAAGAAGAAGACCGGGACGAAAACCAGCAGCGCGAACAGCGCGGCCGCGCCCCGCCCCGCCTTGGGAGTGGAGGTCTCGTTCATGTTATATAATAATATCAAACTTGCCGGCCGCCCCGACCAATCATGCTGACGTTCCTGCTCTTCGGTTTTTACTCCCTGCTCGCCCAGGTGCTGCTGCTGCGCGAGCTCGCCCAGATCTTCTCCGCCCACGAATTCTCCCTCGCCGCGGGATTGGCGGGCTGGCTGCTGTGGACGGCCGCCGGGGCCGCCCTGGCCCGCAAACGCCCGGACCAGGACTTCGGAAGCGCCGCCCTGCTGTTCTGCGCCGCCGCCGTGTTCAACCTGCTGCTGGCGCGCCTGGCGCCAGGCACCCTGCCGCCCCTGTATGAGCCCGGCCTCTTCGCCATGCTGGCCGGCCCGGCGCTGCTGTGCCTGCCGGCGGGCCTGCTCAACGGCTTCGCGGCCGGGACGGCGCTGCGGGAAAGGCCGGCGTTCTTCTACGCCGCCGAGGCTGCCGGCGCCGCGGCCGCGGGCCTGCTGACCGCGCTGCATTCCTTCTATTTCCCCGGCGTACAGGGCGCCTGGCTGCTCGCCGGCGCCGGCGCGGCCCTGGCCGCGGCGCGCCTCCTTTCTGCGCCTCTCACCGCCCGCCGGGCGGCGGTCTCGGGCCTGGCGGTCCTGGCGCTGGCCGGGGCGGCCGCGCTGGCGCCGCGCCTGTGGACGCTGAAGCCGCCCGCGCCCAAACCCTCCGCCGTGGTCGAGACCTCCGCCTCCCGGCTCGCCTTCGCGGGCGACGGCGCCGTTTCGGTTTACGAGGACGGCCGCCTGATCTACACGCCGCGGGACGACTCCGGAGCGGAAGAGCTCGTACACATCCCGCTGCTGGCCCTGCCAAAACCGGGCCCGGTGCTGCTGCACGGCGCGGGCGCCTTCTTCGCCGCCGCCGAAATCCTGAAACACCGCCCGGCCGCCGTGGAGCTGGCGGAACCGGACCGCTTCAAAGCCGCCGCGCTGGCCGCGCTGCGCCCGCCCTGGGGCGAAGTAGAGACGATCTTTTCGGATATCCGCCTGCTCTCCGGGAGGGACGGGCGCTACTCGGCGGTGATCAACGCCGGGGCGCCGCCGGAGAACGCCGCCCAGAACCGTTTCTACACCGCGGAGTATTTCCGCAAGGCGCGCTCGCTGCTCGCACCCGGCGGGCTGCTGGTCTTCCAGCTGCCTTTCGCCGAGAACTATGTGCCGCAGGAAAAAGCTTACGCGGCGGCCTGCGTCCTGGCCGCGGCCCGGGGCGTGTTTGCCCATGTAGAGGCGCTGCCGGGCGCGCGCCTGACGGTGCTGGCCTCGGATTCCCCCCCGGCCCTGAAAGGGGACCTGCTCGCGGCCAGGTACGCAGCCAGAAAGATAAAGTCCAGAACGGTAGTCCCGTCCGCCTTTCCCTTCCTGCTCGACCCCTACCGCCGGGGGTGGGCCGCGGCGGCGCTGGAGAAGGTCAAAGACCCTCCGCCCAACTCCGACCTGAACCCGCTGGCCTATTTCCGCTTCTGGCGCGCCTGGCTGTCCATGGTCATGTCGCCTGGGGCCCTGCTCGGCCTGGCCGCCCTGGCGCTGGCCGCGGGCTTCGCCGCCTGGCGCCTGGCGGGCGCGCTTAAATTCTCGCCGGAAGAGCGCAGCGCCGAAGCTTTCCTGGTCGGCTTCTGGGGTCTCGCTTTCGAGACCGCCGTGCTCCTGGCTTTCCAGTCGCGCACCGGGCTCCTCAGCCCGGAACTGGGGGCCATGTTCGCCCTGTTCATGGCCGGCGCCGCGGCAGGCGCCGCCGCCGGAGCCGGCGGGCGGACCTGGCGCGTCCTGCTGGCCGAGGCAGGGGCGGCGGCCCTGGCCCTGGCGGCCGCCTGGCGGCCGGAGCTGGCGCAGGCGCCCTGGGGCGCCAGGGCGCTGCTGCTGTCGGGAGGTTTCCTGTCGGGCTTGTTTTTCGCCGGCGCGGCCGGGCGCCGCGGGGCCGGCATCTACGCGTGGGACCTGTTGGGCGGGGCCGCCGGCGGCTTCGCGGCCGCGGCCTTCATAGTGCCGCTGGCCGGCATCAGGGGCGGCCTCCTGGCCGCCGCGCTGGCCGCCGCCGCCGCCCTGGCGGGCGGGAGCGCGGCCCTTATTCTTCGAAAGCGTCCGCGGTAAAAGAATACAAACTGGTCTTCGGGTCCTTCCAGCAGTCCCTGGGCAGGCCGGCCTTCTGCTCGCAGATCTCGCCCAGGAAAGCCTCCTTGGCCGGGATCTGCTCCCACACCTGCGGCAGGAACAGGCCGGAATGCCGGCCGGAAACTGCCATGACGCCGTGCTTCCAGGGTTTTATGTCGGCCGCCTTGACGGGCCGCATGGGAGACAGCACGGAGATCTCGAGCTTGACCTCGTCGAGCTCCCGCCGTTCCAGCGGCGAGAACCGGCCGTCTTCGAACGCCGCGCTCAGGGCCCCGTGGCGCACCGCGTCGGCCAGGGTCAGCGCCGGCGTCACCGTGCCCACGCAGCCGCGCAGGCGGCCGGCCTGCGTCAGCGTGACGAAGGCCGCGCCCGGCAGGTTAAGCCGCGGGTCTTTCTCCAGCCCGGCCGGGGCCGGGGCGCCCTCGAAAGCGCCGAGCAGCGCGGCGCGGGCCTCTTTCAGCAGGTACTTCTTCTGCTCCGGCGAAAGTTCCAGGGCCGCGGCCGTTCCCGCCTTGGAGAAAACGCCGGAAATATAGCCCACCACCCTCTCGGGACCCGCCGCGCCGGGTTTCTCGGTATGCGAATCTGAAATTTTAAGGACCGAGAACGACTTCGCGCCCAGCAGGCGCGCCGCCTCCATGCCGGCCTCCAGGGCGGCCTCACCGCAGGCGCAGGTCTCCAGCCCGGGAACGTTCTTGGCGTTGATGATGCGCGAGGTGAGCTGCACCAGGCCCGGGTCCATGGAACTCACGGCCAGCGCCATCGCCCCGTCGGAGGCCGCCGCGGCTTCCTTGCCCGGGTAATGGGAAAAGTCCGCCGAGACCACTAGCAGGGCTTTTTTTCCGCGCAGGGCGGCGGCCAGCGCCGCGCCTATCTTCTTCAGGTCGGAAAGTTCGCCGGTATTGAGCGTAGCGGCGAGGAGTTTAAAAGGCTTCTTGAGCCGGCGCTGCAGGAAAGGCAGCTGCACCTCCACGGCGTGCTCGCGCAGATGGGCCGAAGGCCGGTCCTCGAACAGCGGGCTCGCCTTTACCAGGGCCGCGGCCAGGTCGCGGTCCGGCTGCACTTTCCCGAGCGGCGTTTCATAGGAGTCCGAGGCCAGCAGGGCCGCGCCTTTCACGCCCTCGGTATGCCCGGTGGCGAGTATGACCACGGTATCGTACTTGTCGGCGACATACCAGTAAGCCATCCCCGCCATTTTCCCCGAGAACTCGTAGCCGGCGTGCGGGGCCAGCACCGCCACCAGGCCGGAAGGGCCTTTCGCCCCCGCCGGGACAGCCAGGTAGCCGTCCACCAGGGCGGCCAGTTCTTTCGGGTCCGCCGGGTAGAATTGCCCTGCCACCGCCGGGGTCCTGGCCCCGGCCGGCACGGCGAGCAGCCACAGCAGCGGCGCGGCAAAGATCGTTCTCCTCATATCCCCCCCTCCCAGATCCCGGGCACCCTGGTCCCGTCCCACGGACAGCGCCCGCCAGTCGGCGTAAGCCTGTCTTCCAGCACGGCGTAGCCGTAGCGGCGCACCAGCGCCCTGCCGCACTTCGGGCAATAGGTGCTTTCGCCCTCGCTGCCGGGCAGGTTGCCGGTGTAAACGAACTTAAGGCCTTTTTCCAGAGCGATCCTGCGGGCGAGGGCCAGCGTCTCTGGCGGCGTCTGCGGCACGCCGGTCAGCAGGTAATTAGGCGCGAAGCGGGAAAAAAAAAGAGGCGTTTCCGCCCCCAGGTTCTCCCGGACCCAGCCGCACAGGGCTTCCAGGTCCGGCCGGGCGTCGTTCAGGCCCGGCACCACCAGGTTGACCACTTCGAACAAGGCGCCTTTCTTCTTGAGTTCCAGGAGCGTGCGCTTTACCGGTTCCAGCCGGGCGCCGGTATAGCCCCGGTAGAACTTCTCGCTGAAGCCCTTCAGATCTATCTTCACCACGTCCATGAGGGGCAGCAGCTCGCGCAGGGGCTCGGGGTTGATGTAGCCGGCGCTTACCATCACGTTCTTCAGGCCCCGGCGGCGCGCCAGCAGGGCGGTGTCGTACATGTACTCGTAAAAAACGGTGGGTTCGGAATAAGTGTAGGCGATGGCGCGCGAACGCGTGGCCAGGGCCCGGCGCACCACGTCTTCCGGCTGCAGGCCCGAGACCTCTTCGGAAACCAGGCCGGCGTAGGCGCGGCCGTCGTGCCCGACGCTGACGGAAAGGGCTGCGGGAACGGGAAGTTTTTTTGGGGCCTGCTCCGGGTAGATCTGCGAGATCTCCCAGTTCTGGCAGGCGCGGCAGGTCAGGTTGCAGCCCGGGGCCGCCAGGGAATAAATGAGGCTGCCGGGATTCATGTGGTAAACCGGCTTCTTCTCTATCGGGTCCACGTGCACGGCGGCGGGCTGGGCGTAGACCAGCGTCTTGATCTTCCCCCCGTAGTTGATCCTGACCTTGCAGCGGCCCCGGGCCCCCTCGGGCAGGAAACAGTCGTAAGGACAGAGGCGGCACTGCACGCCGTTGCAGACGGGGGCGGCGAAGCGGCCGTCCCGTACGTGCGGGTTGGCGGGCGGGTAGAGCAGGGCGAAGGTGGAAGGCGGCGGGAAGGCGGCGATAAAGGCGGCCGCGGCCAACGCGGCCGCGGCGGCCGAAGCCGCCAGCAGCCAGGCCGCCGCCGTCCGTCCTTTCAGGTTCATTTTCCGTTAGCCAGCGGGTATTTCCGGTAGAAATCCGCGATGTGCTGCCAGATCTCCTCGCCGGTCTCCGCGTAGCGGAACAGTTTCAGGTCTTCCTTGGAGATATAGCCCCACTTGGCCATGTTCGGGAAGTTCATCACGTCGGTCCAGTAATCCTTGCCCACGAGGATGATGGGCAGGCGGGTCTTCTTGCCGGTCTGCACCAGGGTCAGCACCTCGAAGAGTTCGTCCATGGTGCCGAAGCCGCCGGGGCAGGCCACCAGGGCGCGGGCGCGCATCACGAAATGCATCTTGCGGATGGCGAAGTAGTGGAAGCGGAAGCAGAATTCCGGAGATACGTAAGGGTTGGGCCCCTGCTCCATGTCCAGCGTAATATTGAGGCCGATGTTCCTGGCGCCGGCTTCGTAGGCGCCGCGGTTGGCGGCCTCCATGATGCCCGGGCCGCCGCCGGTGACCACCACCAGTTTACGGCCGGGAATGCAGTCCTTGGTGGACACGAGCCGGCCGAAATCGCGGGCGACCTCGTAATACTTCTCCGACTTCTTGAGGCGTTCGGCGGAGGCGAGCTTGTTGCGCAGCACCGGGTCCTTGGGGTCCCTGCGGACCAGGGCCTTGAGCTCTTTCACGCGGGCTTCCGACTGTTCTTTGTCCCAGATGCGCGCGCTGCCGAAGACCACCACGGTGGATTTTACGCCGTAGTCGTGGAGGGTCATTTCAGGCTTCTGCAGTTCCAGCTGCAGGCGCACGGGGCGCATGGCGTCGCTGCTGAGGAATTCCGGGTCCAGGTAGGCCTTGCGGTAGGCCTTGGCCCTGCGCAGCGCTAAAACCTGTTTGCTCACCTTCTGTTTCTTTTTCACGTTGACTCCTTGATCTTGTTGTCAGTTGCGGCTTTTCACCAGATCTTTCTTGCCGAGCCAGGCCGCGGCCGAACGGGCCAGGCCTTCCGGGTCCAGCCCCAGGTCGGCGAACAGTTCTTCGGGCTTGCCCTGCTCCACGTATTCGTCGCCGATGCCCAGGCGCAGCACCCTGGCCTGCAGCCCGGCGGCGTTCAGATGTTCCAGCACGGCGGAACCGAACCCGCCGGCGAGGGCGTTGTCCTCCACCGTGATCAGCGGCCCCAGGCCCGCCAGGCGGCTCACCAGTTCCCCGTCCAGGGGTTTGATGAACCTGATATCGGAAACGCCGGCGTCTATGCCCATGCCGCGCAGGAGTTCGGCGGCCTTCAGCGCGGGGTGCACCCTGTTGCCCGCGGCCAGGAAATTCACGTCGCGGCCCTCGGAAAGGACGCGGCCCTTGCCGAGCGGCAGCGGGAGAGGTTCCGGGTCCATGGGCACCCCGAAGCCCTTGCCGCGCGGGTAGCGCAGCAGGGTAGTGCGGCCGCAGGCGAAGGCGGTGGCCAGCATGTGCTGGAGCTCGTTCTCGTCGGCCGGGGCCATAAGGACCACGTCGGGCAGCATGCGGAAGAGGGAGATGTCGAAAACCCCGTGGTGGGTGGGCCCGTCCTCGCCCACCAGGCCGGCCCTGTCCATGGCGATCACCACCGGGAGCTTCTGCAGGGAGATGTCGTGCTGCACCTGGTCGAAGGACCGCTGCATGAAAGAGGAATAGATCGCCACCACGGGCTTGGCGCCGTCGGCGGCGAGGCCGGCGGCGAAGGTGACGGCGTGTTCCTCGGCTATGCCCACGTCGTAGTAGCGCTTGGGATAGGCGTCGCGGAACAGGTCCAGGCCGGTGCCTTCGGGCATCGCCGCGGTAATGGCGCAGATCCTGGGGTCCCGGGCCGCCAGCTTCATCAGCGTCTTGCCGAACACCGAGGTGAACGTGGGCGCCGACGCGCCGGCGGGCGCGGCTTTGCGCACCACCTCACCGGTCTCCACGTTGAACTTGGGCGCGCCGTGGAAGTCAGTAGGGGCGTCCTCGGCGGGCTCGTAGCCGCGTCCTTTCTTGGTCACCACGTGCAGGAGCACGGGGCCTTTGAGGTTCTTCACGTAGCCCAGCACTTCCACGAGTTCCGGGATATTGTGGCCGTCGACGGGGCCGAAATAGGTGAAGCCCATCTCCTCGAAGATCATGCCCGGGAAGAAGAGCACCCTGGCGCGCTTGGCCACCCGGAGGATCTTCTTGCCCCAGAACTGGAACCGGTTAAGGAACAGTTCGGCCTTGCGTTCCGCGCTCTGGACGGTGCCGAGGGTGAGCAGCTTGGTGAGGATGCGCCCCAGGCGCCCCACCCGCTGCGAGATGAACATCTGGTTGTCGTTGAGGATGACCAGCAGGTCGGTATTGAGCTGCCCCACGTTCTGCATGGCCTCCCAGACCATCCCCCCGGTCATGGCGCCGTCGGCGACCACGGCCACCACCCGGTGCGGCGAACCGGCCTGGTCGCGCGCGGCGGCCAGCCCCGCGGCGGCCGAGAGCGCCGTGGACGCGTGTCCGGCCCCGAATGCGTCGTACTCGGACTCGTAGCGTTTCAGGAAACCGGACAGCCCGCCCTTGGTGCGGATGGTGTGGAACTTGTCCGCCCGGCCGGTGAGGATCTTATGCGCGTAAGTCTGGTGGCCGGTGTCGAAAACTATGCGGTCGCGCGGGGTATCGAAAACATAGTGCAGGGAAAGGATCAGGTCCGTTGCCCCCAGGCTGGAAGCCAGGTGGCCGCCGGTCTTGCTGACGCCGTCTATGATGAGGCGCCGCGTCTCCGCGGCCAGGCCGGGCAGCGCGTCCACGCCCAGCTTCTTGATGTCCTCGGACCCTCGTATTGATGAAAGTAATGCCATTAGTTATCCCGCCTGTACACGAATTCGGCTATGCCGGCCAGCGCGGCCTTGGGGCCGGCGGCTCCGCGCACGCCGGCCAGCCGGGGCAGCGCGCGCCGCATCAGGGCTTCCGCTTTACAGCGGGCCCCGTCCACTCCGAGCAGGGAGGCGAAAGTCAGCTTGGCGTTGCGGGCGTCGCTGCCGCTCTTGCCGAGCTTCTTCTTGTCCCCCACCACGTCCAGGATATCGTCGGCCACCTGGAAGCAGAGGCCGATGTCCCTGCCGAAGGACGAAAGGGCCTTGAAATCTTTTTCAGGGGCGCCGGCCAGGGCCGCGCCCATCTCTACCGCCGCTGTTATCAGGTCCGCGGTCTTATGCAGGTGGATGTAAGCGAGCAGTTCCAGCCCCTTGCGCCGGCGGGCGGGCGTGACCCCGCCGCGCAGGAAACCTTCGGCCCCCAGGTCGGCGGCCTGGCCCGAGACCATGCCGCGGGCGCCGGCCCGCGAGGCCAGCACCCTGGCCGCCGCGGCCAGCCCGGCGGGCTTTACGCGCGCCGGATACCGGGAAGAGAGCAACACCGTAAAAGCGTCGGTAAGCAGGGCGTCCCCGGCGAGTATGCCCAGGGCCTCCCCGTAAACTTTGTGCGTGGTGGGCCGGCCCCGGCGCAGGTCGTCGTCGTCCATGGCCGGCAGGTCGTCGTGGACCAGGGAATAAGTGTGCACCATCTCGAGCGCGCAGGCCGCGGGCAGCACGTCGCCGGCCTTGCCGCCGAAGATCTCGTAGGCCGCCCCCAGCAGCACCGGGCGCAGGCGCTTGCCGCCGGCCGCGAGCGGGTAGGCCATGGCCTCGGCCAGGCGCGGGTCGGCCCCGGCCAGGCCCCTGACGAAGCGGGGCAGGGCCGAGTTAACGGCCTCTGCGCGCCGTTTTACATATTTTTCGATATCCATCAAGGGTGATTATACAAAAATGCCGGGCGGGACGGGAGGGCGCTACCTGACGCGCTACCAGACGAACTGCACGCCCACGCGGTGGGTGGGCCCCAGCCCGCCGTAGTCCACGTAGGCGTAATCCATGCGGGCGCCCTTGAAGAAGGAGCCCTTGTCGGACAGGCGGTCGAAGTTCATGCCGAAACCGCCGGAGATGCGCGAGCCGGCGTCCTTCTGCGTCCGGTAGCCCAGGCGCATCTGGAACATGCGCATGATGTCTATCTCGAAGCCGCTCGCGCTGAGATATTCCCTGTCGGAATATTTCACCAGGTCGGAAGCCACGGTAAAGATCATCACGTCGTTCACCGTGTGAAAATCCTTGGCCACTCCGAAGCGCAGCGAGGAGGGCAGGTCATAGGACTCCTCCACGAACTTCTCCTTGCCGCCGAAATTCATGGCCGAAGCCCCCAGGTGCACGTGGTGCGGCAGCACCAGCAGCGCCCCGGCGTCGAAGGCGTAGGAGGAGGCGGAATCCTTGCCGAGCTTCTCGCTCACCCGCTTTACCCCGGCGCCGACGGAGAGGCGGTAAGCCTTGGGGCGGTACTCGCGCACGGGCGGCACCTTGGTCCAGCTCGGGGTTATCAGCATCGGGTCCAGTTTGCCGATGTCCTTGTTGAAGTGCGGCCACGACTGGGCGTAGGCCAGGGCTATCATCCGGTGCCCGCTCGAGGTGTTGCCTATGCGCATGTCGTTGGAATCGTAGGCCTCTATCTCGCCGCTCGAAAGCGTGGTGAAGGCGGCGCCGATGGTGCCTAAAGGCGAGCGCCAGGAGGCGGCCAGGTACTCCTGCTTTATGCCGTCTATGTACTGGTTGTGGGCGCCGGAGAAAGAAGAGTAGCCCAGCAGGCCCAGGCCGGCCGGGTTGTACAGCATGGAATCCGGCCCCACCATGGCGGTGTAAGCCTCGCCCATGCCGGAAGGCAGCGGGGCGGTCGGGATCTTGAGGAAATTGGCGGAGGTGGTGCCCGCCCCCCCGGCGAAGGAGCAAAAAGGCAGCGGCCAGGCGGCCAGGAAGGCCGCCGCCAGCATTATAGGTCTGACGCCCCGTTCGGTCATAGCGCGTAACGGGCAGGGCCGCGCGGCCCGCCCGTTTCAAGTACTATAGTATACACTAATCAAAAACCGTTTCAATGTCCAAATTGTTACGCCCGCCCCCCGTAAAAAGAAGAAGGGCGGGGCCTGCGCCCCGCCCTTCAGCGCGCCGTCAGGCGCTTACTTTATCCACTTGGTGAAATCGTCCCAGTTGGAATCCTTCGCCCACTGCAGGTCGTCGTACGCGGCCGTGTAGTAGCTTGGCGCGTAAATGGCCAGGCCGGTGGCGTTGGCGTACTTGGAACCGGTGGCCCGGTTGTGGTAGATCACCGAACCGTTGAGGAAGGCCAGCAGTTCCGCGCCCGCGGCCTTCACGCCGGCGTTCTGGGTGCCGTCGTTCACCAGCTTGACGAAGTGACCGAGGTCCTTGTTGCTGGAATAGTAGAAAGCCTGCGCCTTGGTGCGGGCGTTCTTGACGTTGGCGACCTCGCCGGAAGCCATCACCGCGGACACCCAGGCGTTGGTCAGCTGGCCGAGCTTGTAGAGGTTCTCGGTGCGGATCGACGACTGCGTGGCGCCCTGGTTGATGGACTGGTAGTGGTCGGTGTAGGAATCCACCATGACCTTGGACAGTTCGGCCTGCGTCATGGCGGGTTTCGCCGCGAGCGGGGCCAGCCAGGTATTGTAGGTGTAGCCGTCGCCGGGCTCGGTCTCTTCGGACGCCACTATGTAGTCGGCGCCGGTGCGGGCCTCGTACGCCACTTCCATCATCTGCATCAGGCAGGCGTCCATCGAGAGGATCTCGATCTTGCCGGTGGCGGCCAGGGCCTGCTTGAGCTGTTGGGTGGTGATGTGAGAGCCTGTCTCATCGTCGTAAGAGATGCCCTTGCCGGCGGCCTCGGCGGCCTTGTTCCAGCCGGAGCCGTGATTCCAGACCACGAGCGCGTAGCGCTGGGCCGGATAGTTGGCCTGCGCCCACTTCACGAATTCCACCAGGTTCTCCCACTTGCCCATGTCGGACTTGGGGATCTCCATGACCACCGGGGAATTGATCTTGTTGACGTCGGCGTCCTTCCGGACCAGGTAGCGGCGGGAGCCTTTCCAGTCCCCGTCGTTGGCGGCGTAGCCGTTGATGCGGCCGAGCTCGGCCACGATGTTCAGGTCCGGCGTAGAGCCGACCATTTCCATCTCGTTGACGTCCTTGAGGCCGTAGGTCTCGAGGTTATTCTTGGCGTTCACATAGACCATCACGGTCCACTTGGCCGGGGCCTTGGGGCGGCCTGGCAGCGGGATCACCGCGGCGTCGGGATCGGCCTTCTGCAGCTGATCGACTATCTCGGTAACGCTGCCCTTCTGGTCGAAGGTCACCGCGGCGAACGCGGCGCCGGCCGTAAAAAGGCAGAGAAACGCAACGGACAACTTTTTCGTCATTACTCCTCCTGGGCTCTAGTCTGGAACTGCTACCGGCAATGTTAGTAAAAGGCCTGAGGGAAGTCAACCGCCGCCCCGGTTCCCCCTCCGGGCGCCGCTATTGCGCCGGTAAAGGGTTATTAATATAATTATAGCGCTGTGCAGTTTTTGCCGGGATATTCCTCGGGGGACCACTAACTATGACGCGTATATTCATGCTTTCCTTGCTTGGCCTGCTGGCCCTGGCGCCGGCCGACACCGCGCGGGCGCAAACCGGCAGCCGCACCTCGCTCGAAACCAAGCTCGCTCTCGAGAATTCACTGGAAAAACGCGTGCGGCTGGTCCTCTCCGAGGCCCTCGGCACCGAGGATATCATCGTCATAATCTCCGCCGAGCTCCAGGAACAGGACAAGAAATCCTCCGATATCCTGCCCGGCATCCCCCAGCAGCAGAAGATGGGCGAGCCTTCGCTTTCCTCCACGCTCACCATGGTGAAGAAGATCTCGGCGAGCCTCATCCTGGACAAATCCGTCACCGAGGACGACGCCCAACTGGCCCGCAAACTGGCCGGCGGCCTCCTGGGCCTGCCCGCCGACAGGCAGGACCTCATCACGGTGGAGAAGATGGATTTCCGCAAGGCCAAGCCGCTCACCCTGGCGGACCTGTTCCTGCCGCCGAACCTCTGGAGCCTGGTCTGGGTGCTGGTGGTCGCGGCGCTCGCGATCCTCACCGTTTTCGTTTTCCTCTCACCGCTGTCCAAGAGCGCGAGGGCCTTCGTGGAGGCCTTCAGCGCAAAGACCGCCTCGGCCGCCTCCGAACGCGAGACCCGGCGCGACGAGGCCCCCCGGGAAGCCGCCGCGGAGAAGACCGCCGAACGCGCCGTACGGCAGCAGGGGATAGACGGGCGCAAGCCCCCCTTCTGGTTCCTCAACTCCGGACACGCCTCCAGCCTCGCCTTCATCCTGAAGACCCGCACCGCCGAAGACATCACCATCGTCCTCAACTACGCTCCGCAGGACCTGGCCGCCAAACTGGCCGAAGCCCTCTACCCCCGCAGCGTCGAGGCCCTGGCCGCCCTCCCCCGTGTCAAGCTGATGGAGGAGACGCGGATAAAGGCCCTCGAAGCCGAAATACTCTCCGCGCTGGATTACGTGGTGGGCGGAGAGGAAAAGGCCCTGGAGATCCTGAACGGGCTCAACGAAGGCGTGCAGGAGAAGGCCATTACCGCCTTCAGCCGCCTGGACCCGGTCCTTTCCCGCAAGCTCAACGCCTCCATAGTGAAGCTCTCCGACCTGGCCGCCCTGGACCCGCAGCAGGCCCTGATGCTGGCCCGCAGGCTGCCGATGCGCGTGCTGGCGGCCGCCCTGAAAGGCTCGCCTCACGCCGAGCCCTTCCTCGCCAGACTTTCCGGGGGCATGCAGGAGCGCTTCCGCCAGGAACTGGACCTTACCCGCCTCCCCGCCGGAGAAGGCTACAAGGAAGAGCGCGCCAAGACCCTGGCGGCCCTGCGCCAGCTGGTCAAGGAAGGTTTCATAACGCTGGGCGCCACCGCGCCGAAGGCGGCCCCCGCCGCCGCGGCAAAGCCGGGAGCGGCCCCGCTCCCCGGCCTGAAGCCGGCCGCCGCCGGCACGGCCCCCCAGCCTGCGGCCGCGCCCAAGGCCGCCGCGGCGAAACCCGCGCCCGCCACCGCGCCGGCGCCCAAACCCTGACGCTTTTTTAGGAGAGGAAAACCACCATGGACCTGATGACATTGCTGGGCGGCCTGACCGGGCTGGGAGTCATAATCTTCGTGCTCTCGGCCGGCGGCATGCTCAAGTTCCTGTTGAACTGGGAAGCCATCATACTGATCTTCGGCGGCACCGCCGGCTCCGTCATGATCGCCTACCCGTGGGCCGCGCTGAAGTGGGTGAAGTCGTCCATGATGCTGGTGCTCTTCCCCCCCAAGCGCCCGCCGATAAACGTCCTGATCCAGGCCATAGTCAGGTACGCCGAGATAGGCAAGAAGGACGGCATAGACGCCATCGAAAGCGAACTGCGCAGTTCCCCCCACCCTTTCCTCACCGACGGCTGCCAGATGATGCTCGACGGCGTGGACATCAACATCCTGCGCGAGCGCATGGAGAACGACATCAACACCACCCGGCTGCGCCACCAGCAGCAGACCAACATCTTCAACTCGGCCGGCACCTTCGCCCCCATCTTCGGCCTGCTGGGCACGCTCATCGGCGTCGTGCAGGTGCTGCGCAACATCCAGAACCCGGCCATGATGGGCTCTTCCATGGCCATCGCCATGACGGCGTCCTTCTACGGCATCTTTTCCGCGAACTTCCTGTTCCTGCCCATCGCCAGCAAACTCGGCTACTACTCCGACGAGGACATCCTCAGCCGCGAGATCATAGCCAAGGGCGTGCTGGCCATCTACGAGGGCGACGTGCCGTGGCTGGTCTCCAAGAAGCTGGAAGGCTACCTCTCGCTGGCCCTGCGGCGCAAGGCCAAGGCAGTAGCGAAATAAGCCCCGGCGGCGGCGCAACCCAACCATGAAGTTCTTCATTGAACGCTATTCCGGCAAGAAGATAGAGGACAACCCACTCTGGCTGGTCGTGCTGTCCGACATCATGACCAACCTCATGCTCTTCTTCCTCATCCTCTATGTCTTCACCATCCACCCCGATCTCCAGGCCTCCCAGTTCATGGAGGGCTTCGACCAGGACGCCGCCAAAGCGCAGAAGCAGCAGAAGGCCGAAGAGGTCCTCAAGAAGTTCACCGAGGAGGACCTGGCGAAAAAACTCGCGGAGGACCTGCTCAAGGCCGGCCTGAAGGACATGGCCGAGGTACAGATCACCGCCCGGCAGATCAAGATCAACATCGCGGCGCCCGTACTCTTCGAATCCGGCAAGGCGGAAATAACGGGGCCGGCCGCGAAGGTGCTGGGCCCGGTGGCACAAGTTCTCAACACCCTTCCCAACGACGTGATAATAGAGGGGCACACCGACGCAGTGCCCATAAAGTCCGGGGATTACCCCACCAACTGGCAGCTCTCCGCGGCGCGCGCCAACGCAGTGGTGGCCCTGCTGGCCGCCAGCTATTCAGTGCCGGAGGCGCGCATGGTAGCCGCCGCCTACGGCGAGCACCGCCCTGTGGCCGACAACGCCACCCGCGAGGGCCGGGCCCTTAACCGCAGGATCGAGATCATAGTTCCCAGAGAATGAGCCAAAAGAAAGACACTTCCCAGCTCTGGATGATTCCGTACGCGGACCTGATGTCCTGTATGGTCATCCTTTTCCTCGCCCTGTACGGCTTTTCCTATAACATGAAAGGCACCGAGTACGAAAAGGCCCTGGCCCAGATGCAGAAGGAGCTGGGCATGAAGCACGCCGCCGAAAAGCTCAAGGAGCTGGACGCGGCGGAAAAAGTGGAGGAGGACCTCAAGGACCAGATCAAGGAAGGCAGCCTGGGCGTGGAAGTCACCACCTCCCGCATCAAGCTCACCTTCGCCTCCCCTGTCCTTTTCGACTCCGGCTCGGCCGAGCTCAAAAGCACGGCCAGGGCCGTGCTGGACCCGGTAGCCGAAAGCCTGCTCAGGATGGAGAACCAGGTGGTGGTGGAAGGGCACACCGATTCGGCCAGGATGCTCGGAAAAAAATTCTCCTCCAACCGCGAGCTCTCGCTGATGCGGGCCTTCTCGGTAATAGACTATCTGACAAAGAGAGGCGTGCCCCCCGGCCGCCTCACGGCCTTCGGCTACGGGGAATTCCGCCCCGCCGCGGCCAACGACAGCGACGAGAACCGCGCCCGCAACCGCAGGATAGAGATGATCATCATGCGGCAGGCGCAGGCAGGAGAAAAAAGATCATGAGACTTTACGCCCCACTGACCTTCATGCTGGCCTGCTGCGCCACCGCCGCAGCCCAACCGGCCGCCCAGGTGCCCGCCTCGGAGATCCGGGAATACTACGACAAGGCTTTCGGCTACTACACCGCCGGCGATTACCAGAAGGCCCTGGAATACTGGAACATGGTGCTCAGGGCCGATCCCAAGCAGGTCACCGCCCGCAACATGATAGAGGAGGCGCGCCAGAAGATGGCCGGTTCCTCCGCGGACCTCAAGGGGGCCTTCTCGCGCCTGCTCGAACGCGGCCGCTACGCCGACGCACTGGCGAAACTCGAGGAACTGCTGGCCACCGACCCCACCAACCCCTATTACCTCAAGGCCCAGCGCCAGCTGCGCAGGATAGCCGCCCTGCTGCCCAGGAAGCCCTCCGCGGCCAGGCACTGGAACGCGGCGGCCAGCGGCATCCTCTCGTGGGTGGCGGAGAAGGAAGACCTGCCGTTCGCCTACGACGCGCTGCGCTACGCGGCCGAACTCGCCCCCGGCGAGACGGCCCCCCTGAAACTGGTAAAGGTCCTGGAGGACGAGGCGCCCCAGCTCAAGCTCAACGACAGCAAGCCGGAGAACGTGGGCGTGCTGGACCACAAAAAAGAGCTGGCCCTGCATGACATCTACGATTCCAAGTATTACCTGGCCGTGAAGGAACTGGAAGGAGTGCTGCGTCTGGAACCCGGGGACGTCGTGGCCCTGAAGCGGATCGGTTCCGCCTACCTGCAGCTCAAGGATTACCGGCAGGCCCGCCAGGCCTGGCAGCGGGCGCTGGAACTCACCCCCGAAGACGAACAGCTCAAGCAATACCTTCAGGCCCTCGACGAAGCCGCCCCGCGCAAACCGCGCGCAAAAAAAACCCGCTAGAAAGAATAGTTGTACCGCGTCAGGACGCTGACCTCGCTTGAATCCGCGGCGGGGTTCAGTTTGTCCGTCTTGGACACCGCCCCCACACCGAACGTGAACCGCGAGACCTGGCTGCGCAGCCAGACCGTTTCCAGGTTGACCGAGACCGACCCGTAGTCAGACGGAGAGACGAGGGAGTCGTTCTTGGTGGAGGCCATGGTGGCCCACAGCTGGAAGGCCAGCGCGCGGCGGGGCATCGAGTAGGAGAAGTTGGCCGTCAGCGTGTTGTTCGTCGCGGTGGTGGAATCCGCCTTGTCCTTAGTCGCGGAATTCACGGCCCCCAGCGACATGCCGAGCCGGCGCGTCAGCCGGAACGACCCGTTCAGCGAGACCAGCGTGCTGTCCAGGTCGTGGGACAGGCCGGTATTGTCCTTGAAACTGCTGGTCTGCACCCCGGCGCTGAGCGTATGCGCCTTTACCGGCTGGGTAACGGAGACGTTAAGGGTGCGGGTCTGGTTATCCTGCACCGAGGCCGGCTTGCCCGTAGCCGTGTTCGTCATCAGCGACGTATTGAGCATGGTCTGGGTCGGGAAGCGCAGCGAGTTGGCCAGGGTCAGCTGGGTCTGCTCGGTGGTGGTCTTGGACGGGTCCGAGTCCAGGTTATCCTCGTACTTGTTGTAGCCCAGCGTGAAAGTGGTCCAATCCGCGGGGAACAGCCCCAGTTCCCCGTCGAGGACCATGCGGTCGGCGATCACCGACGGACTCGCGAAGGAAGAGAACTTCGGGTCTATGCGCGAGACCGCCGCCCGCCCCGTCACCAGCCCCCCCTTGTAGCGCAATTCCTGCTTCCAGGCGTTCCCCGAGACCCCGGCGGCCGCCTCGTTGAGGTCGGCGCGGTAGGAACTCAGCTGATAATCGCTCAGCAGCGTGAAAGCGGGCAGGAACCGCCACTCCGCGTTCAGGCCGTAGACCACGCTCTGCTGCGGCTTTATGGTCAGGGACGTGGTGGTGATGTTAATGGAATGCTCGTCGTCGCGGCTCAGCACCGCGTCTGCGGACACCTTGAGGGCAGGGGTGAACTGCCAGCCGGCCTTGAACCCGCCCGAATACCGGGCGAAACGCCCGCCGCTCGTCGGCCCCGGCTCCAGCGGGGCCACGATGCGGCCGATCAGGGCCGTCAGGAAGAGCCGGTCCTTATTGCGTTCGAAGGCCACGCCGCGCATGCCCTGCCCGTCCATGGATAGCGGCGTGAGCGTGGGAGAGATGTCGCCGATGCTCAGCGTGCCCCAGGGGGCGTAATAGTTCAGCAGCACTATGGTCGGGGTTATCGGCCGGTGGTAGGTGTGGACTATGTAGGTGTTGAACAGGAACGAGGACTGCTTCACCTTGCCCACGATATTGGCCGACGTGATGCCCTGATGGTTATCCCAGCCGTCGCCGCTGGAATTGCGGTAGCTGAAGGTCACGTCGCCGCCGATCTTGAAATCCTGCGGCGGCGGCGGCCGGAATTCCTTCTCTATCACCTGGAAACCCTTGTACTCGGTCTCGAGCAGCCGCCGCCCGTCCTTTACCAGGAAGAGGCGGTACAGCAGCCGCCGGCCCTGCATGGTCTCGGGCACAGTAAAAGGCACCTGCACGCCGTGGGCGCCGCCCGGGGGCACGTCCTCCGCCGGGGAAACCGACTCGGTCTGCGCCAGGAACTTCCGCGTCTCCCCTTCCAGCGTGTAGATCTCACCCGACCAGTAGTAGGAACCTTTCGGCCAGGCGCGGGTCCCGGTGTTCACCACCAGGGTCTGCAGGCGGACTTCGTCGCCGGCCATCACGGGGTCGGGCGCGGCCACGGTGAACTGGAGGCTGGCGTTGTCCTGGGCCAGAGCCGCAGAGGCCAGCGCCAGAGAGAGGAGCAGAGCGTTGAGGAGGTGTTTGTATTTCATGTTCTTCGTTGTTCCCGGCAAGTTACCTTATCACCGCGAATTTTTTGACCACTTTCTCGGTTTCCCCGGTGGCGGAATCCCTGACGCGCAGGATATAGAGGTAGACCCCTGAGGCCGCCTTGTCACGTGACATATCCCAGCGCAGCCGCTTGCTCCCGCCGCCCACCACGGTGTCGGCGGAAACCTCCGTCAGGCGCTTCACCAGCCGCCCGGCCACGTCGAAGACGTCCACCTCTGCCTCGAACGCGGCGGCCGAAGGCTCGAAGTGGAAGTTGACCTCGGTGCTGGCCGGGTTCGGATAGGCGTAGACCTTGTCCTTGTTGAGCAGGGCCCACTTGGGAGTGAACAGCAGCTGCTCTCCGGGGCGCAGGTTCACGGTCTGCATGGCGCTGTAATCCGAGCCGTTATAGACGCGCAGGGAGTAGGTCCCCGGCAGCAGGTTGGGCACTGAGAACCGGCCGCTCTCGTCGGCGAAGGCCGCGCCTATGCGGCGCCCCTTGCGGTAAACTTCCACGAAGGCCCCGCTGGTCCGGATGTTCACCTCGCGCGTGGTATAAAAGCCCGCCGGCCTGGCCGAGGTGCGCAGCAGGAAGTTGGCCGGAATGAAGCCGGTGATGCTGGCCAGCTGGTAGCTGACGCTCAACTTGAAATCCACCCCCGCCGAGCCGTTGGGCACGCGGTCCTTGGTGACGGAACTTTCTATGTCCTGTGCCGTCCAGACGGCCCTTACGCTCAGGTAGAGGGAATTCAGGGCGGGAATGGAATAGTCGCCGAAGGCGTCGGTATAGTCGCTGCCCTCCACAGCGCCCGAGACCGAAAGGGCCTCCACCAGCACGCCGGTCACCGGATTGCCCGCCGCGTCGGTCACCTTTCCGCCCAGGGAACCCGAATCGGGCGCGCCGGAAGCGCCTACGGCCTCGTTCGAGGGGGTGGACCAGTTCAGAGCGTCGTCCGCGGTCCACAGGGTGAAGTAGTAGGAGGCGGAAGGGCTCAGCCCGGTGACCACCGCGTACTGCGTGGAGCCCGCCGTGAGCGTGGCCGTGGTAAGCGTGACCTGGGCGGAAACGGCGGAGACCTGCGCCCCGGCGTAGGTGGAGTAGGCTATCTTGTAGCGCCCGTCGAGCAGGTAGCCGGCGGGGCCGTTGTCCCCGGCCGTGCGCCACGAGAGCAGCACCGCCCCGCTGAGCGACCCCGGAGCGGCCGCCAGCGTTACCGTGGCGGGCGGGGGCGTGGCGTCCAGATAGGTGAACGTGGAGCCGGAAACGTTGAAAATCCCGGAATTCCGCGGGACCGAATTGTCCGAAGCGCGGACCGTGGCGTAGAAGGACGTCCCGTGAGGCAGGCTATCGCGCAGATAGGCGTTGAAGTTCCAGGTCCAATAGGGCGTGGTACCGGCCTGCAGCGGCTCGGGCACCGTGTCCCAGGACGAGACGCTGTTCTTCCACCACCGCCCGTCGGTCAGGCGCTTCAGGGAAACCTCCACCGACGAGATACCCGAGGACGCGTCCCCGGCGGTGCCGCTTATGGAGGCCGCCGAGAGGGCGGACGCGCCGGCGGCAGGGTAGAGAACGACCGCGGCCGGAGGCAGGGCGTCGAAAGTAAAGACGTAGGTGGAGAAGACCTGCGAATAATCCCCTACCGAGTCCGAGGACCGCGCCACCGCCTGGTACTGCCGCCCGCTGATCAGAGGGAGATTGGCCAGGGTGATGGTGAAAGTGCTGGCTTCGTCGGCCGCGTCATGCCAGACGCGCGAACCGGACAGGAAAGAACTGCCGGAGTAATAGAGACCGCTGGCCATGTCCCGCAGGGAAAGTTCGGTGCCAAGTACGGCGTGGTTATTGGTGGGCAGGGCGTTGCCGGAAACCCACGTGAAGGTAGAGAGATACCCCGCCGTCGGGGTGGTGATGTTCACCACCGGGCCGCTGACGTTCTTGCCGATGCCGAAGGCGTCCACCACGGTGCGCGTTGAGCCGGCCAGGTCCACGGCGCGGAGGCTGAAATAGTTGGACGCGGCGTTGGCCAGCTGGGAGAAACTGTAGGTGATCACCGGCTCGTACCAGGTGGCCCCGGGAGTCAGGCCGGGGATATCCGTCCAGGGGATCACGGCGGCGTCGGCGAAAAGTTTGCTGGCGCTGACGCTGAACTGCACCTTCGCCAGGCCGGAGAGCGCTTCCTCGAAGCGCAGGCCCTCCACGTCTCCGGGATACTCCGTGTACCAGACGGACGGAGTGCTGTAAGTGACCGAGATCTGCGGCGGCGTGGTGTCCTTGAGCAGGGAGAAAAGGTCGGTATACGCCTCATAGTTGCCGGAATTGTCGAACGCCTTTACGGAAACGTAGTTGGAGGCGCCTTCGGGCAGCAGCTCCCAGACGTTCTGCGGGATAGTCCAGTCGGCCGTGTAGCTGTCTGCGCCCAGGCCGGTCACAGCGTCCGTCCAGGCCGCAACTATGCCAGAGGCCCCGCCGGGGTCGGTGGCCACCTGCACCTGGAATTTCTGCAGGCCGGAGCCGCCGGCGTCGGCGAAATCCACGTCGCAGGTAAAGGTGTTGGTGCCCTTCCAATCCGTGAAATCAGGCTGATTATCGGTGCGGGTAGGGCTTGAAATGTCCATAGCCGGGTTAAAACTGGTACGGGCCGGCGGCAGATCCGCGTACCGGCTGCGCCCTCCCGCCGGGTCCAGGACCCGGACCTTGGCATAATAAGTGGTGGTAGGCAGGAGCCCGGCAAGCTCGAGGAAGTCGTCGGTGGTAGTGAGGGCCGTGGCGCCGGAGAAATCCTGGAACTTGGAGTAAACCACCTCGTAGGTGAAGCCGTCCGGGTTGCCGTTGGGATCCCATCTGACGGTGCCTGAATCCACCCCCACCCAGGCCCAGGGAGCGCTGGAAGGCAGGGCGGCGTAGGTGACCGTAGAGCCTACTGCGGAGAAAGGCGTGCCGGCGCCGTCCCAGTTGCGGGCCATGGCCCGGAAGTAATACTGGCGCCCCGGCTCCAGCCCGCCCGTGCGCCAGGAGGGATTGCGCGTCCATCCGGGCGTCCAGATGCTCCCCTCCCCGAAAACGGCGGTGGACGAGACCTCCACCAGGTATTCAGTACCGGAGATCTCCGAGGAATAGACCTCGGAGCGGGCGGAAGCCCCCGAGGAGCCGCCGAAAGTGTAAAGCCGGCCGGCGAACAGTTCCGCCGTCTGGAACTGGCGGGCCGCCGGAAGCGGGTGATAGGCCTGCCAGGAGGCGGCGGCGGAAAGGACCGCCGGCGCGCTGGAGTAGAAGACCTGCGCCTGCGCCGAGCTGCCGTTGCTGCCGCCAATGACGTAAATCCGGTTGCCGGAGGCCAGGGCCCGGTGGCCGAAGCGCGGGGCGGGCAGCGGCGCGTAGTCCTGCCAGGACCCGGGCAGGGCACCGGCGCCGTCCAGCTGGGCCCCCCAGACCTCGCTGCGGGCGGAGGCGCCGTCCTTGCCGCCGGCCACATAGAAGCGTCCCGCTACCAGCGTCATGGAATGCGAGTACCTGGGAGCGGGCAGGGAGTCCGGAGACGCCCACGCCGAGAGCTCCCCGTCCGCGCCTATTTCGGCCGTGTAGATGGCGGCCTGCACGCCTGAACCGCTCGAGTAGCCGCCCGAAACGTAGAGGCGCCCGTAAGCTGCTGCGGCGGCGTGGAAGTAGAGCGTCGCCGGCAGCGAAGCCTCCGGCAGCCAAGCCCCAAGCGCGCCGGAAGAGGAAATATCAGCCGACCAGACGTCGGAGTGTGACCCGGCCGAATCGTAGCCGCCCAGGACGTAGAGCCGGCCCTTGGCGGCCGCCAGTTGGTGGCCGTACCGCGCTACCGGCATGTAGCCTGCCGTCTCCCAGGAGCCCAGTACCCCGTTCGCCCCGGCGGAACTGCGGTAAACCGCGCTCGAGAAAGCTACCCCGTTGAACCCCCCTGAAACGAACAGGTGCGAGCCATAAACGGCCGAGGCCTGGCCGTAGCGGGCGGCGGGCAGGGCCTGGGCCTCGGTAGCCCAGGCCTCGCCGGTCACGCCGTGCGGGTTCTCGAACCCGGAGAAAGAGAGGCTCAGGGTATTGTGCCCGGCGTCCTCCAGCGTGAACGGCCCGGACGAAGGCGTGACCGCCAGCGTTACCGCGGTGGTGGAGGTAAGCGGCGAGTAATCGCCTTCCATGTAGTTGGCGAAAAGGAAGTTATAGAAACTGGCATTCGGAGAGAGCGTTTCCACCGGATAGCCGTGCTCGTCGGTAGAGTAATAGACCATGTACGGGTCCGCCTGGGCCCAGGTTGAGACCAGGAGTTCGTAAACGGTCCCCTGCGGATTCGAACCGCCCCAGGCTAAGGCGTAGGCGGCCGTGGACGTACCGCCGTAGCCGGGGGCGGCCGCCGGCTCCACCATGCGGGAATAAAAGCCGGACTCCAGGGAAGCGGCCCCGCCGGCGGCGGAGCTGTGGGCTACGGAGGCAAACGCGCCGTCGAGGAGGTAAACACCTCCCCCCGCCCCGAGGCTCCCGGAAGAAAATTCCGGTGAATCCCCGAGCACGGTTATCTTACCGGCGCTCTTATTTCCCGCGGCGGCTGTCTGCGCCAGCAACAACAGCAGCGCCGCGACTAACTTCCTCATACTTTAAAAACCGCGGATAAACCCGGCCTTTACTAGTTCAGCTTAGTCACGGTGACCATCGGCACGAAGTTATTGAAAGCCGAGGCGAGCGTGTTGTAGAAATAGAACTGCAGCAGGCTCCCCGCGCTCAAGTTGAACACGTGCGAGAAACTTACCGCGTTCTGCCCTGTCGCCCCTACGTACGAAGTGGCGAAGCGGGTCGGCACAGCTTCACCGTTCACCCCGACTCCTACTCCGACCGTGTTATTCGCGATCGCGCACTGCATAGTGGCGTCGAACGTGACCAGGTAGCGGCCGGGATTACGGGTGGTGAAACCTGCCGTCGTCATCTCGTTCTGCGTGTCGATCTCCTCTAAATTGAACGAGTTTATGGGGTTCCACCCGGTCCCGGCAAGGGCCATAGGAGGCGCGGAAGCTATAGCCACCGACTGCTGGGACATGCCTACCACGCCGCTGGTGGAAACATACAGCATGCCTGGGAAGGGACCGGTCCCGACCCGCAGGACCTCGCTATTGCCGGTATCCGGCTGGGGATTAGGCTCCAGCACGGTGAGCCGCGTACCGGGGCCGCCGGTGATCACGCCCAGTGAAACGTTATTCGCGCTGCTCACGAACAGGCCGGGCTTGGTGTAATCGGTGCTGATAGCCACCCAGAAGCCGCCCTTGGCCTTGAACCGGGCCTGGTCGGTAATATCGTTCACCAGAGGATAGCCCTCTCCGTCAGCCCAGGAGAACGTGCCGCTCGCGGTGGAACTGGAGCGGTAACCCGCGGCAAAGGAGAGGTCCCCGCTCGCGGCGTTATTCGCCCCGCCAGGCACCATGGAATAGTTGCCGGAGGCGATGTTGTAATTGCCGCCGCCCACGAACGCCGCCTCGCCGCTGGCCTGGTTATCGTGCCCGCCCAGCACCGCGGCATAGAACTTGCTGCCGCCAACTCCGGCGGTGTTCCTGGAGCCGCCGCCCACCACGCTGGCGTCCCCGTAGAGGTGATTGTCGGACCCGCCGCCGATGAAACCAAGGGAGGCGACGGAAGTTATGGTATTGGAACTGCCGCCTACGATGGCCGAGTAAGCGCCGTCCACAATGTTGCCAGTAACCCCGCCGTTAGGCCCGCCGCCGCCCACGAAGGAATACGCACCCCAGACCACGTTGGCCTTGCCCCCGCCCACGAACGAATCCATCCCGTTAGCCTCGTTGAACCAGCCGCCGCCCACTGCGGAGTGCACTTCCTCGGCCTTGTTCTGGTAGCCGCCGCCCACGAAGGAATACTGTCCTCCCGCCCTGTTGTTCATGCCGCCGGAGGTCACGGAATGAGAGCCCACGACCACGTTGCCCTGGCCGCCGCCGATGGCCGAGTATTCGGCCGTGACGGAGTTGGCGTCGCCCGAACCGATGAAGGAGAAATACCCTTCGCCCCGGTTATTGCGGCCGCCAGCGACAGCGGCGTAATACCCGGCCACGTTATCCGTACCGCCGAGTATGGAACCATAGTAGCCCCACGCTGAGTTGTACTCGCCGCCGCCCACCACGGAGCCCCCCATTGCCGTGTTACCCCTGCCGCCAAGCACGGCTGAGTGGATTTGGGTGGTCCTGTTCTGTTCGCCGCCGCCGATCACCGAAGAAGTTCCGTCGGCCACGTTATACGCGCCGCCGGCGACCGCCGAGCCGGAGCCGGAGACCACGTTGTAGCGGCCGCCACCAACGAAGCCGTCCTGACCCGCTACGGTGTTATGGTCGCCGCCGCCGACCGCGCCATAATAGGCGTCGACGGTGTTATAGTTGCCGCCCGCTATGGTACCTTCTCCGGCGTTGCTCCCTAGAGTATTGCCGAAACCGCCGCCTATCGTGCCGTAACCGATAGAGATGGAATTCTGGTAACCGCTGCCTATGAAGGAATTGGTGCCCGAAGTGTAGTTAAGCTGGCCGCCCCCGATAACGGAATACTGCCCGTCAGCCCGGTTGGACTGGCCGCCCCCCAGGAAGGAGAACTGCCCGCCGGCCACCTGCCCGGCCACGATCCGGGAGGTCTGCAGGTCCACGGCGCCCAGGCCGCGCGCGGCGCCGGCAACGGAACCATGCCCCGCGCCGGCGGTCTGTACGGCGCCGCCGCTGGAGATGAACACGCCGCTGGCGCCGGCATAAGCGCTGGTGGCGATGCTCAACCCGCTCCCGGCTATTACCAGTGAGGCGGCATTGACATTTGCCAGCATGGAACCGTCGCCGATGAACTTCCCCGCCGTGTAAACCTCGCCGTTGCCCTTAACGCTGAAGATCTCCACGGTACCGGTGGAGACCATCAGGATCTTATCCGAACTGCCTGCCGCGCTGGAGACTTCCAGCGCATACAGCGGGTTGGCGGTGCCTATCCCCACCTTATCCCCGGCAACGGCGAAAGCGGACCCGCCCACCGAGAATGCGCTGCCGGAAACCGTCAGGGTGGAGTTGATCTGCACGTTGTCTATCGGGGTCAGCGGGTAAATTACGCTGCCCGCCTTGGCCCAGACCCCGGTCACGCTGCTCCAACTGGTCACGCAAGTGTCCGCGATACACATGCCGCCAGAAGCGTTGATATTTCCGCCCTGCACGTCGAGCCTGTAGTTAGGCGAGGCGGTACCTATCCCCAGCGCCCCGTTACTGTTGATCCTGGCCTTCTCGGACCCCGCCACCTTGAATAGCAGGGAGCCGGGGGTACCGGCGGAGCTGGCGCCCGCGTTCAGGATCACGCTGCCGCCCGTGGAAGTGGCCTCGGAGCTGTAAGAGTCTCCGGCGCTGATGGTCACGCTGCCGGCGTGCATGTTGAACCCGCCCGTCCCGGCGGCGAGTTCGCCGGCCGCTATCACCACGTGGCCGCCGGTGGCGCTGTTATTACCGCCGGTGTAGCTGCCGCCCCTTATGAGGACCTGCCCGCCGGTCATCGCGTCGCCGTAGGCCGCCCGTATGGTGACGGAACTGCCTATAGCGGAGGACCTGACGGTCAGGTCGCCCGCGGAATTCAGGTTGCCGCGCAGGGTAAGCGTCCCGTTGACGTCCAGGGCGGAGGCCGGCGTGCGCGTAGAAATGCCTATGGTGCCGGACGCGAGGTCCCCGAACAGCACCCCGCCGATGTTCAGTTTATTACTGTCGCCGGGCGAAGAAAGATCCTGGCCTATACCGACCACGATGTTGCTGCTGCCCGTGGTCACGTAGTAACCGGCCTTATAGCCCAGGAGCGTGTTGCCAGCGCCACTGGTGAGACTGTACCCGGCGGCATAGCCCATCAGCGTGGCGCTGGAATAATTTGAAGAAGACCCCAGACCGGCCGAATTGCCTACCACCGAGTTGTACCTCCCGGAGGGTACGCTATACCCGGCGTTATCGCCGATGTAGATATTCTCGGTCCCCAGGTTGTTGCCGTAGCCGGCGAAGTTGCCGACGAAGGTATTGTTCTGGCCAGTGGTGTTATTGTAACCGGCGTTAGCGCCCATAAAATTATTCTGGTTGCCGGAAGAATTGTTGTAGCCGGAGTTTGCTCCTATAAAGTTATTATTGCCGCCGGAATTAACCCTTCCGGCCGCGGGACCAACCCCCAGGGAGTTGCCGCCGGAAACCGCCAGCACCGTGCTGCCGTTTATCTGGTAGGCCCCGGCGGTAATGTGCCCGGCGGCAGCTATGGAACTAACCGTCAGGATGTTGTTCCAGTTCAGCTGCAGGTTCTGTGAGGCGTTATGGGTGCCCAGATTGTCGCCGGGCATGGCCTGGGCTATGGAGAAGTGGCCCTGGGAACTCATGGACGCCACTACTACGCCGGAAGAATTCCGCCAGACCTGGGCGTAAATATTTGCTGCGGTCCCGCTGGACACCACGTCCACCGCCGCCATAGGCACGCCGGTGGAAACGGCGAGCATGCCGTTGGTCACCAGCACACCGCGGTCCACCGTGGCGCCTATCACCGTATTGGTAGAGCCGGTCACCAAGAACCCGCCCTTGGTCTTGAACACAGCCCGGTCCGGAACGTTATTATCCACGAAATTTCCGCCCGAGTCGGACCAGGTGAAACTATTCTGCGCCAAAGACCTCGCGGCATAACCCGCGGCGAACGAGTAGTTGCCCGCGGCCTGATTATAACTGCCGCCGGGAACCGTTGCATAAGCCCCGCTGGCCTCGTTCCAGCCGCCTCCGGAGAGCACGGACATCATCCCCGAAGCCGCGTGCGCGGCCGCGGAGCGAATGCTCTGCAGGTCCACCGCCCCGTAGCCCCTGGGATTACCGGCGGTTCCGCCGTGGCCCAGGCCGGTGGTCTGTATCGCGCCTCCGGTGGAGATGGTTACGCCGTTGTTCCAGATCTTGGCCGTGCCGGTAGCGTCGTTGACGGTATAAGCGCCGATGGCCACGGACTGGAAAGCGTTGGCCTTCGAACCAGCTCCCAGGGCCAGGGCCTCCTGGTTTGGCGCCTTGGCGTAATAGCCGAGCGCCGCCGAAGAGGAGCGCGCCGAGGTGTAAGCGCCCACGCCGGTACCGTAATCGAAGTTGTTCTGCGAGTAAGCTCCCACCCCTACGCCGTAATTGTAGTTACTGGAAGAATAAGCCCCGACGCCGGTGCCGTAGGAAGAATTGGAACTGGCCGACGCCCCCAGGCCCGTGCCGAAACTATTATTGTTGTTGGCGTTAGCCCCTACGCCCACGCCGTTAGTGTTATTGGTGTTCGCAGAAGTGCCCACGCCCACGCCGTTGCTGAAATTGCTGTGGGCGAAATTGCCCAGGCCGGTCCCGTAAGTGTGGTTAGTGTCCGCGCTCCTGCCCACGCCCACGCCGTAGTCATGATTATTGAAGGCCCCGTAGCCTATTCCTATGCCGGACGTGTAGTTCAAGCCGGAGCTGCTGCCTATGGAAATGGCGTAATCGTAGTTACCATCCCTCGGGAAAGGGGAGAGCACCACATTCTCGCCGCTGACCGCAATGGTCGAAACATTGACCAGCTTCAGCCCCGCAAGGTTAAGGTCCTGCGTGGCGGTATGGTTGCCAAGGTTATCGGCAGGTATCCCGGTAAGCCCGGACGCGTTGCCGAAGTACATCCCGGTAGAAGTCATGGAGGCGACTATCAGGCCTGAAGCATTGCGCCAAATCTGGGCGTAGACGTTGGCGGCCGTACCGGTAGAAACCACGTCAAGCGCGGCCTGTGGCACGCGCGTGGAGACGCCGATGGTCCGCGCGGCGAGATCACCGTAAAGTATCCCGCCGATGTTCAGGGTGTTGCTGGAATTAACGTCGGGAGTAGTGATATCGGCACCGATCACGATATTCCCGGTCCCGGTCGCGAGGGTATGTCCGGCCCGGTAGCCGAGGAAAACGTTGCCGGCGCCGCCTTGCAGCGCGTAGCCGGCTTGATAGCCCAGAAGGGTCATGTTAGAGTAAGGGAACCCCGACGCGCCATAACCGGCGTACTGGCCCATGACCGTATTGAACGACCCGGAGGCGTTGTAATAAGCGGCATAGTTGCCTACCGCCGAGTTACTGTTTCCGCTGGTATTGGAATAGCCGGAGTAATCTCCGAGGAACGTGTTGTAATCTCCGGACGTCGCGGAAACTCCGGCGAATTTGCCCACCATGAGATTCGCGGTGTTCGTATGTGAAAGCGCGCGGACATTGCCGATCAGGTACGCGGACGCGTTCGCCTCGCCCGCTCCCGACACGCTGAACATGGTCACTGCCCCGGTGGACACGCCGAATATTATCCCGGCCTCGCCGGCACCGCTGGACACGTGCAGCCGGTACAGGGGAGAAGCTGTCCCCACTCCCATCATGTTGGAGGTAGTAAACCTCGCCTGCTCCGCGTTAGAGATGGAAAAGACAAGGGGCCCTGCGCCGTTATTGTTGATGGTCGCCGGGGAATATGTCTGCGGAACCATGTTGAGGATGAACGGACTGGCCGGGGAGGTAAAATGCACATAGCCGTTGTCGGATACCACGTGCAAGCGGGCGCTGGGGGTCAGGGTGCCCAATCCGAGGTAGCCGTCCTTTACCGTCAGAGTGCTGCCGCCCACGGAGAAGGCGTTGCCGGTTACGGTAAGCGTTGAGCCGGCCAGGGTCAGCTGCCCGGTCATGGTGTCGCCGGTCTTGAGCACCTTGGTGCTGTCGGTGCCGGAAGCGGCGGCCACGTTGGTCAGGCCGGAGCCGTCACCCACGTAGCGCGCGGCCATCATGTGCCCGGCCGACGACATGGAAGAAACGATGTTGCCTGAAGAGTCTCTCCAGATCTGGACCGGCAGGCTAACCACGGAATTGTCGCTAACCACGTCGAGCGAGGCCTGTGGCGCCCCGGTAGAAACGCCCACCAGGCCGCCGCCGGTCACCAGGAAGCCGCGATTAAGCGCCCCGGTCAGAACAGGGTCGGTAGAACCGGAGACCAGAAAGCCGCCGCGAGCCTTAAAGCGGGACATGTCCGTTACCGGATTGGAAACCAATGTCCCTTCGCTATCGGCCCAGGTGAACGCGCCGGCGGCGGACGAGTCCGCCTTAAAGCCAGCCGCGAAAGAACGCAGGCCGCCAGCGAAATTAGTGTCGCCGCCCGGGATAGTGGAGAAGCCGCCGGAGGCGTCGTTATTATTTCCTCCTCCCACAACCGCCATCTGTCCCGAAGCCGAGTTGGAATTTCCGCCGCTGACCACGGCGTACTGTTGGGCCGCGGTATTTGAGTAACCGCCTGCGACCGCGGCGAAATTGCCTGAAGCCACCTGGGTGAGCGCCGACCGCGCGGTTTGCAGGTCCACCGCGCCCAGGCCGCGGGCGTTGCCGGGCACGGAACCGGTGCCCGGGCCGGTGGTGGTTATGGCGCCGCCGGTGGAGATGACTACGGCGCCGGTGTTGAGGGAGTTTGAGAAAACGGCGTTATTGAGGGAGAACGCCAACGGACCGCTCATGGTGTCTCCGGCGAGGGCGACAACGCCCAGGTTGGTCCTGGCGTCGGCGGCGTTGGCGCCTCCGGTGCCGCCGTCGGCCACGGCCAGGGTGCCGGACGGCGAGCTGAGGTCCGCAATTATCCCGGTGAGGGAGGAGCCGTCGCCGTAATACTTATTGGCGTAAACCTTACCTTCGCCCGTCATGCGCACCACGTCGGAAGCGCCTGTGCTTATCACCAGCAGACTGCCGGTCTCGCCGGCGCCGGTGGAAACATGCATGAGGTAGAGCGGAGAAGGCGTCCCCACCCCTACCCGGCTGTTGACCACGGAGAAAGTGGACCCGCCCACGTAGTAGGCGCCCCGGAAAAGCGTCATATCGCCGTTGGGGTTTATCTGAAGCGGCACGTAGGTGGCACCGTCGCCTTTGACTATGGTGAGAACTCCGGAATTGTTAGTGAGCGCCCAACTGGTGCCGCCGTTGTACATCATGATGCCGGAGTCGTAGATCCCGCTGCCGTAGATACTCAATCCGGCCATGCCGTCCGGATAGGAGTTGATGCCCACCTTGCCGGTGCTGTCCGCGGCGAAATGCACGGCGTTGCCGGTCCTGACCGTCAGGGAGGAACCGTCGATGGTCAACTGCCCGCTCATGAAGTCGCCGCTCTTGAGCACCTTGGTATTGTCGGTGCCGCTGGCGCCGGTGACGCCGGTCAGGCCCGAGCCGTCGCCCACGAATTTAACGGCGTGCACGGCGTCGTGGGCCACCCAGAAAATATCTCCGGTACCGCTGGAAACCGCCAGCGAGTAAGCCGGCACGGAAGAGATGCCCACGGGACCGGCGAAATAACTGGCGGCGTTGGGATCGCCGGAATACAGCGCGTAAGGCCGGCTGCTCTGCGTGCCGCCGGTCATGGTGGCGATCCAGATGCCGTAAGTTTCACCCAGGGTGCCGGTGTTCTGCACGGAATCCACCATGAGTCCTATGGCCTTGGGAGAGCTGCCGTAGTTGCGGTTGACGGTACGCACGCCCACCATCCTGCCGTTCATGGCCACAGGAACTTCCGCTTCGAAATTGCCGCCGGCCATTATGTCGTTGGTGTCGCCGCTGTCCGACCTGGCATAGCCCATCACGGCCACGCGCACATCCTCCGCGCCGGGATTGCGGTCGGTCAGGAGAGCCGAAGCGTTGAAAGTGGATTCGGTGGCCACGTAAACCGCCCAATCGGAGACGGAAAGATTGCCGAGCACGAAGACGTTCGTGGAGGCGTACACCCCCTGTCCGGCGGAGACCGCCAGGGCGGCGGCATAGGAGGCTGAAGCCGCGTGAACGGCGTACGGTACATGGGTCAGGCGTTCCACCGGGGACAAAGCGGTACCGTCCACCCAGACGCGCAGGTACCACGGACCGGCGGAAAGGTCCACCGCGGGCGCGGTGAAGGTGGACTTGAACAGACCGTTGGAAACCTGGAAAGACTGGGCGCCGGAGAGCGAGGCGATGCAGCCGCTGGGGACGTCAGTGGCGCAGAAGTCGAAGAGGAAGGTTCTGTTGCCGTTGGCCGGCGAACCGCTCTCCTTGAGGCGGCCCTGATAGGTAACTATCTCTCCGGCGCTCAGCATCCCGGTTAAGGCCGCGAAAAGGCCGAGGTTCAGGATAAGTTTCTTCATCATAACCGCCTCCGTAATGGCATATAAAACGTCGTCCGCAACGACGGACCAAAGTTCAAATAAATCCGGGGAGGCCTGGCCTCCGCGCTTTTATTTCAACGCTGGTCCGCTATGGCCGGCCGGGCCGGCCATAGCTAGAACCGAAAACCCAGCGAGAACCTGTGCGCGCTGCCCAGGTCCCCGTACGGCAGCAGCGCGTAATCCAGGGCCACCCCTGAATAAGTGAAGCCCACGCCGGCGAAAAAGCCGTACATCGCGTCCACGCCGCCGGCGGTATCGCCGAAGTCGCGGCCCAGGATGGCGTCGCGCTGCGCCGAGGAGGTGGTGCGCCAGCCGGCCCGCAGGGCTATGCCTTCGAGCCCCTTATACTCTCCCCCCAGCCGCAGGGCCGCGGGACCGTAGTTGGGCAGCTCCAGGTCGGCCGCCAGCAGGAACTTGCGGGGCAGTTCCGCCGCCGCGCCCAGCTTTAGCTTCAGCGGCAGCGGAAAACTGTCCTCCTCGAACTTCACCTTAGTCCCGAAGTTGAGCAGGGCGGCGCCCAGGGAATAAGGCGTTCCCTCGAACCGGTACAGCAGCCCCAGGTCGGCGGCGAAGGCCGTGGCCCCGCTGGACTTGATGCGCTGGCTCACCACCTTGCCGGTGGCCCCCAGGGCGAAACCGCCAAGCTTTACGCCACGTGATACCGCGAATGAAACGTCCCTGGCGCTGAAGCTGCCGGTAGGGTTGGCCGCCTCGTCGCGGCCTTCCAACTGGCCCGCCGAAAAGTATGTCAGCGACAGCGCGTACGGCCTGCGCAGGAACGCGGCCTGGGAAACGGCCGTGTCCTGCACGTGCCAGGCGTGGGCAAAGGCCAGCTGTCTGCCGCCGTCCCCCTCCGCCAGGCCTGCGGGGTTATAATAAACGCACGAGGCGTCGTCCGCCACGGCGGTAAAGGCCTCGCCCATGCCCAGCGCCCTCGCCCCGAAACCGAGGTTCAGGAACTGCGCGCCCGGGCTCTGCGCCGCGTAAAGCGGAGGCGCCGCCGCCAGCGCGGCCGCCAATAAAAAGGCTCTCATTTTTCCTCCCTGCCTCCCCGCCGGGCTCCCCGGCGGGGCTTCGCGGGCTACTGCTTCTTCTTCAGCCCGCCTTCTATCTTTTTCACGCTGCCGTCGGGCATTTTGACTTCGGTCTTGAGCGTCTTGCCTGAGGCGCCGCTCTCCTTGAGCAGGTTGATGAATTTGTCGTAATCGCTAACCTTCACCTCTTCCTGCCACTTGCCCGCGTCCGTGCCCGACATCTTCTTGGGGGCGTCCGGAGCGGCGTTGGCGCCCGCCACCGTGGTCATCTGGCCGGCGCGCAGCGACTGCTTACCCACGGAGTTCTGCACGTCCACGTGGCCTTCGTACACCTTCACGGTCAGCAGGCTGCGCTGTTCGATGTCGGCTTCGGTGCCGCGCACCGCGCAGACGGCCGACGGCGTGCGCACGTTGATCTTGGACATCTTGTGCAGCATGCGCGTCCAGAGCTGGCCCACCGAGAGGTTTATCATCTCGCGCAGCTTGCCCGAGGGGGCGATCTCGAAGGTGGAGTTCTCGTTGAGCCGCACCTCGGCGCCGCCCTTGGTCACCACGCCCGCCCGGCTGGCCGCCCCGGTCTTGATGGCGTCCCCGGCGTAGAGCATGTCGTTGACCTTGAGCTCTGCGTAACCGCGCTCGCCGGCGCGCCGCACCTGCACGTCGCCGGCTATATAGACGGCTACCCCGCTAACCTTGGGCGCGCACCAGGCGCTCTGCCCCCACCCGGCCAGCCCGGCGGCCAGCAGCGCCGCCGCCGCTACCGCACGTTTCATCGTTCCAGTCATAAGTCCTCCGTTAGTACTCTTCTAATATCCCGAACCGCTCGCTAAAACCGCGCTGTTACTTTTTCACGTCCAGCCGTTTGAACTCGGCTTTTTCATCCGTCCTGTCGTAGACCTTCAGCAGGTAGGCCGCCAGTTCCACGCGGGTCCCGGCCGGGGCCTCTATGAAATAGTAGTCGAAGGCCACGCCCTCGTCGGTCTTGCGCTGTCCCAGGATGCGCACGGACTCGGCCCGGTCGGCCTTGCCCGAAACGACGCCCACCACCATCTTGGCCCCAAAATCCACGTCGGGAACGTCTTCGGTGGAGACGGTCTTCCAGAATTTCTTCCAGGCCTTGCGGTCGCGGATCACGAACCCGCCGCCCTTCCCGGACTTGGGCGCCTCGGTGAACCCGGACCATTCCCCTGCCAGGTCGTCCTTCATTTCGGGGATGTCGAAATTGGTCTCCACCGGCTCGGCGGCGGCCGTCTCGCCCGCCGCGGAGGCGGCTGCTTGGGTCTGTCCCGTCCCGCCGGTCTCGCCGGCGCCGCTGTCCAGCACGGAGGCGTTCACCAGCTGGGCCTCGCCGCTGATGAGCGCGGAGATAATGGCGGACAGCTCCTCCTGCGAGCAGTTGGCGCAGGTGAGGTTCTCGAAGGTATAACCTTCAAGGGCCTTGGCCGCATCGGGCCCCAGCCGCTTGAGGATCTCCTGGAACATCTCCTCGTAGCTCAGCTTCTTGGAAGGCTTGGGCACCGCGGCGCCCGCGTTCTTGGAGATCAGGCGGGTCTTGCAGTTGTCCGTCATGTTGTCGTCGAAGAGGTCCGCGCAGGCCACCGCCAGGCCTTCTTCCTGGCCGGACGGCATGAAGGCGTTGAAAGGGATGTCCTGCCGTTCCCCGGCGGCGATGGAGATCACCTGCTTGGGGGAATCCTGAGCCCCTATGCCGCCCAGCGACATCTTCACTGAAATATTGGACTCCGCCGTGGCGCCGGAGTTGAACAGCGTGGCCTTGAAATTCAGGGGCTTCTCGAAGTCCAGCGCCGGCGAGGAGAGCTCCAGCGCGGTGATGGTCACGTTGCGGGTCTGAGAGGAAGCCTGCGACCTGAGGGAAAAATTATAAACGTTGCTCTCGGAGATCCTGTTATTCGAGGCGTCGAGGCCTTCCACCTTCCAGTAATAGACCTGGTCCGGCACCAGCTGCTCGCGCGGCTGGGTGGGGCTGTCCGGGTAAACGTAGCTGTTCTCTCCGGAATTCACCGCTTCGTGGGCGGGGTTGTAGAGGCCGGCGTTATCGGCTACGGTCACGCGGTAACGGGTGGCCCCGCTGGCGGTCCACCGGAAAGTGAGGGGCCTGTCGGAAAGGCCCCTGGCGCCGTAAGGCGGATAGATCAGGGTTATGTTCGGCGAGGAGATGGTGAAGTTGTCGCTCTGCTCCACTGGGGTGTTGGCGCCCTGTACGGCCTTAGCCCTGAAGACATAGGTGCCGGGCGCCGTATAGAACGACGCGATGGAAATTCCGGCGAGCTGGCTCTGGGCCCCGCCCTGGGTCCCGGGGGCGGAATTGGCTCCGGGCGGGTTGGGGATGCCGTGGGCGAAAACCACGGCGCCGGCAGGGCTGACTATCTGAAAGCTGAACGTCACCGGGTCCACGCTGGTGGTGACCACGTTCACCCGCTGCCGCAGCGTTATGGATTCCCCGCTGGAGAAAGTCTCGCGGGCCGCTCCCGAAGAATCTACCGCCGAGGCGCCCAGGCCGGTCAGGTTCTGCGCCGCCGCGGGAGCCGCCAGGGCCGCCGCCAGGATGAATAATATGGTTTTCATAGTCGTCTCCGCTTATCGTATGACCGCGAACTTCCGCGTTCGTCTCTCCGTCTCCCCGCTCAACTCATGCTTGATAACCACCGTGTAGAAATAGACGCCGCTGGCCGGCTTGCCGCCGGCAAAAGTCCAGGTATGCTCGTAGGTCCCTCCGGCCGGAACCGCCTCTTCTACGGAAGTCAGCAGGGTCCCGTCCACGGCGTAAACGGAGATCCGCGCCCGGGCCGGGGCCACGCTGGTCTCGGCGTGGAAAGTGACGTAGGAGCGGGCCGGGTTCGGATAGGCGTAAACGGAGGCGTCTTTAAGCAGGGCGCCCAGCGGCCTGACCTCCAGGGCCTGCCCCGGCGCCAGTTTCAATTCGAAGGTCTTCCAGACGCCGTCGGCGGCGGCCACGCGCAGCGTGTATTTGCCGGGCAGCAGGTTGCGGATGGAGAACCTGCCCGCCGGGTCCGGTACGGCGGCGGCCACCATGCGCCCCCCCTGCCAGAGCTGGGCCCCTCCGGAGGCGGCCGCGGGGGCGAACCCCGCCGGAACGGCCAACGGCAGCACGCCGGAGACGCTGGCCAGCTGGAAATCCGTGGACAGCACGAAATTGGCGTCGGCGTAGCCCATCGGGACCAGGTCCTTGGCGATGGAACTGGAGAAGCCGTCCTCTATCCAGGTGGCCTGCACCCGGTAAAAACCGTCGGGCAGGCCTTCCAGCGTAAAACTGCCCAGGCCGTCGTCCAGGGTATAGCCCGAGGCCGTGGGCACGCCGTCGCCGGAAACGGCCTCTACTATGACGCCGGTCACCCCTGTCCCGGCGGGAGTCTTCACCGTGCCGGAGATCATGTCGTTGAGGCTTTCGCCGGAAAGAGTGGAGCTGACCGGCCCCTGGGGCGACCAGAGGTCGGCGTCGTCCTTGCTCCAGAGCGCCAGGTAGTACGTGGTCTCGGGTGAGAGCCCGGCTATGGTGTAGTAACGGGTGGTCCCCGGCAGGGCCATGGCCGTGGAGATGAGCACCTGCGCCGACCCGGTGGCGAATACGACCTCCGGGTAGGTCGAATACTGCACGGCGAACTGTCCGTGGGTCAGGGCGTAGCCTCCCCCGTCGTCGCCGGGGAATACCCAGGCGAGCGAGACCCTCCCCGGGGCCGTGCCGGTAGAAGGGCGGAAGGCCTCCGCGGCGCCGGGCGCCACCGTGTCCCGCCAGGTGAAGGTGGAACCAACGGCGCCGAACGGCGAGGCGTTGGCCGGGGAAGCCGCGTCCCGCGAAACCGCCGCCGCGAAATAGTCCTGGCCGTGGGCGAGGGCCCCCCGCAGCAGCGCGCCCGGGACGAACCCCCACGACGCACCCGCTACCGTGGAGCTGGCCACCGCGGTCTCGCCCCAGTCTCCGGCGGAGAAGTTCCACCACTTCCCGTCCGAAACCCTCCTGAGATAAACGTCCACCGCCGCCAGACCGGAACCGCCCGCATCGGCCGCGGTGCCGGCTATCTCGTCGAAAGCGTAAACGTCCGAAGGCGATAAAGGCGTGGAAATGTACACCTCCGGAGCCTGCTGGTCCAGGCGGAACAGGGCGTTCGGGTAGGGCGTGGGCGTGACAAAGGCGTTGACGTCCGCCGCCCTGGCCAGGACCTTGTACTGCGTACCGGCCGCGAAAGGCACGGTGGAAGCGTCGTAAGACCAGGAGGCCAGGCCCTGCGCGCCCAGCCAGACCTCCGAGGCGGAGGCGAAGGCCGCGCCGTTGAAATAAAGTCCGCCGGTCATTTCCTGTATGGCCACCTGGTTATAGGCCACGGCGGATTCCTCGTTCATGCGCGTGGAAACGCCCGTTACGGCGGTCATGGTGGAGACGTAGGCGGCGGCAGGCGAGGTCAGCGAGACCGCCGGGCCCACGGTATTCTTGAGGATCCTGAACACGTCGGAAAGGACGCGGGCGTTGCCCGCGGCGTCGGTGACCCGCACGCTGATGTAGTTGGAGACCCCGTCCGCCAGGGAGTTGAAATCCACACCCCACAGGGCCGTGAAGGAGGGCGCGGGCGAGAAGCCGGTCACCGGCGTCCAGTCAAGCACGTTGCCGCTGGAGGTATCAGGCTGGTTGCTGGCGTTGTATTCCACCTGGCTTAGTCCGGAGAGGGCGTCGTTAAAGTCCACGTCGAAAACGGCGCCGGGATCGGCCGCGAGCCAGCCGGCCGGGGAAGAGGCGTTGTTCACGATGTTCGGCTGGGTGGTATCGCGCTTGACATAGAAGGCGTCCTGGTAGACGGTCGAGTTGGGAGCGCCGGCCAGGTCATAGACGCGCAGGGAAACGTAACTGGTCACGTTCTCCTGTATGGAGCTGAAGACCTCGGCGGGCAGCGTCCAGTTGGCGTCATACACGTCCGAGTTTATGCCGGTAACGGCGTCGGTCCAGTCGGCCACCAGGGTCCCGCTGAAGCCCGGGCCGGTAGTGACCTTCACCTGGAACTTGTCGAGGCCGGAGCCGAGGTCCGAAAAGTGGACCATGTAGGAGCCGCTGGCGGCTCCGCGCCAATTGTCGTCCCCGCCCTGCAGGTCTATCACCGAGGGCGGCGTTACGTCCGCGCCGGCCAGGGTGGTGGCGGAGCCCAGGCCCAGCCAGGCGCTCGGGCGGTTCAGGAAGTCGCGGGAGCGCACCCTGAAGTAATAGAGGCGGCCGGATTCGAGGCTGGAGACGGTGAGCGTGGGAACGGCCTGCCAGGTACCCGGGCCGTAGTCTATGCCGGTGAAATTGGCTGAGGTGCTGGCCTGCACGTAATACTCAGTGGAATTAGGGTTCCCGTTGGGCAGCCAGTGCGCGTCAACCGAGGTTGCCAGGACCGCGTCCAACGGGGTCCCGGCCGGGCCTGGCGGAGAAGAATATGTGGGCGTGGCGGCGAAGACGGTAAAGGCCGAGCGGGTACCCGCGCCGTTCACCGCCGCCGCCTTGAAATAATGGGTAGCGTTGGGCTGCAGCCCGGCCGCCTCGTAGTAATTCCCGGAGGTAACAGTGGAATAGTTCACCGTCGCGAAGCCGTCCGAGGTGGAAACCACCAATTCGTACCTGGTGCCGTCCGGGTTGCCGTTATGGTCCCAGAAGATGGACATCCCGGTGGAGGACACCAGCGCGTAGGTCTCCGAGGCCGGCGGATAGGCGAGAGTGATGGTGGAACCGTATTCGACGAAGGGGCTGTCCTGCCCGCCGCGGCCCAGGGTTTTCACCCGGAGGTACCAGGTGCTGTTGGGATTGAGGTCCGTGAACATGGCGGCGAGGGCCGTGCCGCTGGAGAAGGCCGTATTCAGCGTGAAACCCTCGTCTATGGCCGCCTCGGTCAGGTACCATGAGCTGGCGGAATTATTGCCGGCGCCCCACTGCACGCTCACGCTGGTGACCCACACTCCGGCCAGGCCTACCCCCTGCGGGCTATCCGGCGGGGTAGCCGAGGAGACAACTGCGGAGTAGGCGGCGTCGCCGTCGAGGTCGGCCTTGACCTTGAAATAGTAGGTGAGGTCCGAAGTAAGGCCGTGGTAGGTGGTGGTCTGTGTTCCCAGCGCTCCGGTAACGCTGGATACTATGGCGCTGAAAGCCTCGTCCGCGGAGAAGACCATGACGGGGCTCTCGGTGGCCGGCGAGGCCAAAGTCCAGGAAAGCGACGCGCTGCCGGTGGAGATCCAGTTGAAATGAACGGCCCCGGGCGCGGCCGCGGCGAGGCCCCCCGTGAAAAAAAGCCAGCAAAGCAGAGACAACCCGGTCTTTTTCATTCCCGGCTAATATTATAATTAATTAATAATGGCCGGGTAAGGTGATTTGCGCTACTTTTGACGAAAGTTACGCGACGGTCAGTAGCCCAGTTCCTCGTTCACGAGCAGCACCAGTACGTCGCTCTGGGACGGCTTCTTCCAGAGCAGCGTGACCGCGTTGCAGATGCGGCGCGCGGAGGAACAATCCTCGCAGCGCCCGGTACGCACGCAGGGGTTGTCCTTTTTAAGGCGGAGGTTATTGGCCACCGCCGCCACGTTGCGGGCGCGCCAGAGCCCCGCTTCCTGGTCGCGGGCGATCTTGTTCACCCCGGCCAGCAGGACTATCTTGCGCGGCCCGTAAATGACCGCCGCCCCCCTGTTGCCGTTCGCGTCCACGAAAACGAGTTTCCCGTCCAGGGTGACGGCCTGCGGGGACGCCAGGTACACGTCGCAAGCCTGTGCGGCCAGCCAGACGGCACGGCGCTCGTCGGGGGTCATGCCGGGTCGGTGGGTTATCACGGAGCAGCCGGCGGCGGCTAGTTTTTCCGGCAGGCCCAGGGCGGCTATTGTCATGGACCCGCCCAGCCCGACCTTCTTACCCCCGGCGGCCAGTTCCAGCACGGCCGCCGCGGCGACCGCGCCGGAGGCGTGCACGGCCGCTTCGAAACCGTTACGGCGCAGGGCGGCGGCGGCGTTCTCCAGCGTCTTGAAATTGAAGGCGTTCTTGTGCTCGTCCATCCGGCCCCCTAGCGTATCAGTTTGCGGTAACTGGCGATCTCTATAGCGGCGAGCTGTTTATCGCCGGCCGCCCTCAAGGCGATGCTGAGCGGGCCCTGCTCTTTAGCCAGGGCCGCGTACTGCGCCTCGTTGGGATTCACCAGCAGCACCACGGTGCCCCGGCGCGGGTTCACGCCGGCCACTTTCACGTGCTGCAGCAGCGTGGCGGCTATGCGCTCCTTCTTCTCGCCTTTCATGATGGCGTCGAAGACGCTTATCACGTCGAGGTGGTCGCCCTTTCGCACCCAGGCCAGCTGGGCGGGCGGGAGCTCCAGCACGAGGCCGCGGTAGCCGGCGGCCAGTTCGGGACGGCGGCATTCCGCGCCGCTGCCCGCGTGCATGTACACGCCGGCCGCGGCCAGCAGCAGCATCGCGATGATCACCACTGTCTTGGTTTTCATATACCCTCCTTAAGATCTATCAAAACGGGCCCGGCGCCGGGGCCGCTCACGGTCCTGGCGCTGAGCCTGCACAGGAAATCCGATCCCGAGGCTTCGCCCGGGACGCTGGCGCCGAAAGGGTTGTCGAAGCGTTCGGTCAGGGACGGACCCGCCGGGGCAGGGGACCTGTCACCCGACGGAGAAATGAAAAGCAGCAGGGCCGCCATACAGGCGGCGAGGCCGGCGCCGGCCAGGGCCGGCCAGAGCCCGCGGCGCGGGGCGGCGGCGCCTTCCAGCACGCGGCGGGACAGGTCCGCGGGCGCGGCCAGCAGCGGCGCGCCCGCCTCTTTCAACGCGGCGCGCAGAGGCCGGAAAAGTTCTTCATGATCTCCGTTCATACGTTCTCCCTGAAATTTTTCGTAAGACGGGCGTAGGCGTTGTGCAGCCTGGACCGCACCGTCCCCACCGGTACCTGCAGCACCTCGGCCATCTCCTCGTAGGACAGGCCTTCCCACTCGCGCAGCAGCAGGGCGGCCTTCAGCTTGTCAGGCAGCGAGGCCACCGCCGCCCGCACCAGGGCCCGTCGTTCGCCGGCCTCGAGCTCTTCCAGCAGGCCCGGCGCGCCGTCCGGGATGTTCTCGAACTCCTCGTCGCCGAAAAGCAGGCCGGCGCTTTCGGCCTTCTTGGCGATGTAATGGCGGAAATAGCTCAGGCCGGTGTTGCGCGCCACGGAAAAAAGCCAGGTCTTGAAGAGCGACTCGCCGCGGAAAGAGGCGGCGCTTTTCCAGACGGCCAGGAACACCTCCTGGGTCATATCCAGGGCCTCTTCCGGAGGCAGCGAGAACTGCCAGGCCATGAAGGTAAGGACCCGGTCCTTGTAACGCGTCACCAGTTCGCCGAGGGCGGAAGAGTCTCCCTCCCCCGCGGACCTGATAAGCGTTTCGTCGCTGAGATTTTCCATAAGGGCCCCGTAATTAGTGGCGCGGGCCGGCCAAAAAGTTCACTTTATTCTACAAAAGAAAGAGCGGGGCGCAGGCCCCGCTCCTCTCGTGGTACGGCCTCCGCTCAGGGCTGGGTCTTGGAGACCAGCGCGCGGGTATCGTAGGAAACATTGCGCGCCTGGTCGCTCAGCTGGCGGCAGTAGCGCGAGATGTCCATGGCGGTCCACTGCGCGTCGTAGCCGACTATCTCCGGCTTGCCGGCGCGCACGGTCCACTCCAGGCGCTGGGCAGAATTCTCCAGGGTGGGCCAGGTCTCGCTGAGGATGTCACGGGCGGCCCAGTCCATGTCGAGAGAGAGCCGGTTAAGTTCGGACGACTTCTGCGCCAGGTTCAGCAGATTGCGCGCGTCCATAGCGGCCCGCTGCAGGTCGCCAAAGCGGCGTGACATGTCGCCGCTCATGCGGCGCAGGTCGAACTGGAAGAAGGCGTCGGAAGAGTTCATCTGTATCATCCGGCTGGCGCGGCGTTCCAGGTCGTCTATATCGTTGCGGACCCAGGTCAGGTCGTTGCGCACCGCGCTAAGGTCCCGGGCGACCTGCTGGAACTTGTATACGAGGTCCTGGGGGACCTGCGAGTCCTCTTTGGCCGCCACGGCCGGGAGCGCGGGAGAGGGCGCGGCGCCGCCAACGGCCACGTCGGAAGCGCTGAGTCTCTCGAGCTGAAAATCCGCGCAGTAGGCGGAAGGAATCACGGAAAACAGGGCTAACAGCAGTACGGATCGTTTCATTTAAACCCCTCCTGAAGAAATAACCGTCAACCTATATTCTACGAACTTGCACGCCGCAGCATAAGTGCCATTGTGCCCAGCCGCCGCTGGGCCTAAAGCTTCAGGGCTGTCCCAAGAAAGTTCCTTAGGCGAAGGGCAGCAACGGCTGTAAATCCCCGTCACGTATCCTTTTTAAGCGGTTTT
>MGTV01000041.1 GCA_001799635.1 Elusimicrobia bacterium GWA2_62_23 | reverse complement strand
CATATTGCTCTTTTTCATGATTCGTTTCCTTCCTTATCTTTTTTAGTTTTGGCTTTTGCAGCCTTCACCCCCTACAGAGCAATTTTTATGCCAATATTAAACAAAGCCGCCTTAAGCCGGGTTCTCCAATGAAACCGGCCGCTTTTACGGCATTTATATGCGGTATATTTTCAATTGAAAATATATATCTTCAAATGAAAAGGCGGGCATGCAGCCCGCCTTTGGAGGATATTTTCAGGGTTTTCAGCTGTTCCAGGGCGGCTCTTTGCCCCGCACCTTAAGCCAGGGCAGCCCCGCGAACTTGTCCGGGGAATGGCCGGTGGCCATGGTGATGTCGGTAAAACCTTTCTCGCGCAGTCGCTGGGCCACCTCGTCGCCTTTAGCGCGGTCGCCCAGCTCGGCGTCTATATAGATTGGGATATCTTTAGGAAGGTCTTCCCGCGCGGCCTCAAGTTCTTCCGGGGTTTTGAAAGACTTCAGCTCGGCGCCGGCCGCCTTGGCCGCCATGCGCCAGTTCATGTGCACCAGCGCGTCGTCGTCCAGCAGCACTACGAGCTTGTGCTCGTTATCACTGACGCCTGCGCGCGGCAGCTCCATGGTAACGGTAGTACCCTTGCCCGGCTCGGATTCTATTTTAAAGGAACCGCCCCAGCTTTCTGCCGAAGTCTTAGCGTGGTAAAGCCCAAGGCCAGTGCCGCCGGCTTTGCCGTGCGTCTCGCCCTTGCCGCCCAGCCGGGCCAAAACGTCAGCCGGTATCCCCTTGCCGTCGTCCTTCACCGCTATCAGCACCCGGCCATCCAGCGAAGAGACCTTCACCAGCACCGTGCCGCCTTTCTCGAAAGCCTCAACCGCATTGTTCACCAGGTTGGAAACCGCCCGCTGCAGTTCCTTGGCCTCCACCTCGGCCTTTAATTCTCCGCCATCCGATTCAAAATTTATCCTAACCCCGGCCTTGGCGGCGTGCTGCAGGCGTTTTTCCTCCACCACCTGCTCCACAATACCCGCCAGCCGCATGACCACCGGCTTCGCTTTCGCCTCCGCCGCCCCCGGCGCCCGGTAGCGGGCCAGCAGGTCATTGGCTATGCCCTGCATGCGGCCTACGGCCCCCTCTATAAGCTTGCGCTGCTCCGCGTCCGCGGAAAGCCCTTTCGCCGCCGCCCCCAACGCCGCCAGCGGCGAGCGGATATCATGCGCCACCTGCGCGGCCATTGTCGCCCGTGATTCGCCTATCTCTGCTTTGACGGAGAGAGAATACTCCCGTTCTATTTTGGTTTTCTCGCGCAACCAAATTGGAACCGAGGCTGCAAATAAAAGCGCCCATAATATAAGGGCCCAGAGCGCTGGCATCCAGCGATGGTAGTAAAAAATGAGTTCACCGCATTTGCTGGTTTTATTCTCGTCAAAAAAAATCGTTATTACGCTCTTGTTGTATGTCAGCGATTTATAAAGACCGATATTTTCGGGAACGCTGAATGGCTGGGACGAGCCGGACGGAGACCACTTCGCTCCGGAAAAATCCCCGCGTATGGCCTTTGGAAGCTCCAGCATCGCCTTTCGCGTATCCCCCATAAGGAGGTCGTTTCTGAAAGCTGCGGCCAGTTGGCTGCCTAGTCGCTGTTTGAAATGCGCGGTCATTATGGAAGAGAGGAATATGCCAAGAACAAGCAGAAGTGCCTGAAACAGAAGAACCTTTAGAAAAAGTCTCCTGATAATTTGTTCTGTTATTGGTCTAGTCATAGAAATGAGGAGGATCCGTTTCAGGGATTACTTTTTTCCCGGAAAATCGCTCAAGTCGCTGCAAGAATTGGGCGTCCATAAAAATTTCACCAAACTGTGGTTTAAGTAATTTTGCCGAAGCGGCCTGAACAATTTTAACTGGCAACTCCGGAATAAGGGACATCGGACCGGGAATCTCTTTGTAAGAAGCCGCGGTGCGGGAAATATTTTCCGGTTGCCACGGTGAATTCCCCCTGGCGCCAGAAGGCAGGAGTGTGGCGGTCAAGAATATTTTTGCCGCCTCCTTTTGCGCCATCCAGAAATGATATCTGGGATTTCCGGGCGTGCATCTGGTTTCCCACGGCTCAGGAGTTATCTCGCCGCAGAATACGGCGGCCGCAGTCCTTAAGCATTCTATGAGGGCGTGTGCAGCCGCCGCCGGCAGAGTTTTTTCACAGCCATAACCGCAGACAATGCCCTTTACTGGATGAGCGCGCTCGCTCCAGATGAAAGCGGCCGCAATTGTCGCGTCCGTTGCCGGACGTAATTCGCAGAGTTGCAAGTGAAGTCCGCGGGCACCTAGTGCTTTGGCGACAGCAGTGCGGGAAACCGGCTTTTCCAGAACGTCGAGGGCCAGGGTTTTAAAAGGGGTTTTACTGTAATGATGGCAGAGAACGCGGTCAATGGACAGGAGCTCCCGGTAGGCTCTTTCTGCCGCGCCGTCAAATTCCGGATAGGCTGCCGCAGCCCAAGGGGACGCCATCTCGGCCACGGCGGCCCGCTCAAGTGCCTCGGCCAACGCCTTGTCACAGGCGATATTTTCCTCCGCGTCGATTCCGCGGCCGAAATAAACGGACGCCCCAACCCGTATCTTTGCCCTATAGTCGAAGAATCCGGGGAGCCATTCGTTGATCCAGGAAAGCTTCGTCAGCGAGATTTCGTGGCGGGCCGAATTTGCTGCTGCCCAGGCCGTTATGGCTGAAAAATCCGCCATACAGGGTCGTTCGCGTGATACTTTGACATATTGAATTCCCACGGCTTCCTGGCAAGCGCGGTATATGGGGTCTTGGCCAGCGGAATTATCGCTGCGCCAGATAAGGTGTTGAAATGTAGTTCCCTCAACATCAGCAGCCGTTCGTTCTTGTTCGGATTGGCGATATACCCGCGCAGCCAGGGTTTAACTTTTGCCTTCTCCAAAGAGAAAAAGTCTATTCCCAGATAGTAGGAGAGCAGGTTGATGTCTTCCTGAAAGCCCATATCTGTCCGCATGAGATAAAAATCAGGCTCAGCCAGTTTTTCGGCGGCATAGTCCACGCGACCGGGTATTTTCCTGATCTTTTGCAGAGTTGCAGCGGGGAATATTTTTTCAAACTCGGCCTCAATGGTGTCGAGGCTGCCTGTGAAATTCACGTTCCAGGCTCTAAAGCTTTTTTCTTTAATACCGCCAATGTCGGCCGCGAGCATTTTGGCGCGTATCCCGGAGAGCTGCTCCTCGCTCAAAGCGCCACCTCCGAAAGCGGGGAAGATCTGCTCCGCGGCTTCATAACCGGGTTTTTTAAGACAGTCTTTCAGGAAAAGTTCCCGGTAGGTGCGCCCTATGGCGAAGCGTTCTCTTTCTGAAAAGTTGCGCAGGCCTTTTGCCGTGAAAATAAGCAGGAATGTATCTAAGGCGTGCGTGGCGTGCAAAGAGGCCTCTCCCGGATGCTTCTTGGCATAATCTATCATGACGTCCGGGGGAATTGAATCGATAGTTGTGATGAAATCCGCCTTATTCTTAGAAAAGAGTTCGAGCGATTCCATGGGGTCGACTTTTCCGGAGGGGACGAACAGCACTTCCTGGGGGATGCTTTTTGAATAGTGGAAGTGGGCGGGATTCGCCGAGAGTTCTATTCCTCCTTCCGGAGAATCTTTTGAGATAAAATAGGGCCCGGAGGTGTTCCTGTAATCCTTGATCTTTAACGAGTCCCGGTCCAGGGAATCCGCGGGGATTATTGCAAAATCTATCGAGGTCAGCATCGGAAAGAGAAACACTTTTTTCTCTTTCAACTTGAAAACAAAAGTCTTTCCGGAATCTCGGACTTCCATTCCGGGGCAGTTGTCAGAAAGCTTTGTCAGCTTTTTGTCCGGGCAGACGACGTCTTTCAGGTCGCCGTGCGTGTTGCCGCCCACAATAAACAGTCTTTTCAGAGAAGTCTCAACGTCATGCGCGTCTATCCTGCGGCCGTCGATGGTCCGCAGGTCGGGGCGTATCCTGAACCGCGCCTCTGAACCGACCCATTCAAAACTCTCGGCCAGCGAACCGACAAGTTCTCCCTCCGGGGAGTACTCCAGCAGGGTGCTATAAATGTTCTCCAGAAAATCATATTCAGGGGCGAAGCTTATGTTTGCCGGGTCGTAGTAGCTTGCCGGCTTATCGTATTTGAACGCGACCCTGATCTTTTCTGATTTCATATCCGTGTCCTTCATTGAGCAACCGCCGCAGAATTGGATAAAAAGAAACAGGGAAAGCGCAAGGCTTTCCCTGTGACCGCGCAATTTGGGGGCCGCTCCTTTCCGCGCCGTAAAAGAACCTCAGCCCAGCGCGCTTTTTGCGGGCGGGGTCTTGGTGTCGTCCGCGAACAAAGCGTTCTCAATATTCACGCTTTTCCCGAGTCTTTCCTGAAAGTCCGTAACGGCGCTGTTTTTTGCGGCAAGCCCCAGGAAGAAAGCCAAGACTCCGGAGAGCGCCATAAGCAGTTTAGTGTTTTTCATCTTAATTCCCCTTAACCCCAATATTTTGCCATTTTCACTAACTTCTTACAAATAAAAACAGGGAAAGCAAAATAGGTGTTTGCTTTCCCTGGATACATCCGGTTACGGCCGGATCGTGGATACTCTGGGGCCAATTCCCCAAATTACAAGGAGTGTTACAATTCTAGTGTAGCAGGCGCCCGGCCGCGGAGGAAGGGCCCTTGGACCTATTTAGACCTGGGCCCCTCCAGTTCCGCCGCAGCGAGGGCGTTCGGGCGCGAACCCGGCGCTAGCCTTTCTGCTTATTGCCCAATTTCTCCAGTAGGTACGGGATGATCGTAAACAGGCCGATAATCAACACCATGAATATCGCCACACTACGGATGGTGTTCTCAAAGATCCCGGTTAAGGCTATCGCCGAAAGAATTACCGTGCTTATCAGAATTCCCAGTATTCGGTTCTTAAGTTTCATAATATTGCTCCACGAACTCAGGATCAGGACGCCAGATCCGCGGCCAGGCCGGCGATTGCTCCGCCTATAGCCCCGAGTACGGTCCCCACTACGCCGCCGGATGCCCCGGCAATGGCCCCGCTGGCCGCGCCAATCGAGGTGTTGGTACCGTTATTGGGCAGAGAATCAACGGCATCGGTTATAGGCGTATAAATGTCGGTGTGGTCCCAGCCATCCATTTTGTTGCTGTACGCACGCCGGGCAAAGAATAACTTCTTTCCATTATACAGGATTCTCGTGCTCTTGTCCTTGGAGAGCTCCTGCACTGCGGCGGCGAAGCCAGGCTGGGCCGAATAGCCGGGATAGGCCCGCTTGAGACCGGCACCTATTTCGAGCATGACGCCGGGGTTGGAGTTCAGTTCTGCTACGGCTACACCGCTAAAGCAGAGCGGAAAATCGACGCCTGGAGCTATCTCTATCTGCTCGCAGTAACCTACGGAGGGATTCGGCTGTACCCCGCAGTCATGAAGAACACCATTTTCGTCAACCCAGGGGACCATCATGCAATACCCCATGGGGTCTATATTCCAGGGCTCTATCATCGGCACCGGGGACTCATCCGGATCGACCGGGACCGGGAGAGTAACCTTGGCCAGAGCTTCCTGGGGAACTATCTGGTGGGAACCGGCGAAGATATCGTGCATGGACTGGGGCTTTAAGCCTTTGGTCCCGTCAAAGTCTATTTCTATTTCCCCGGCCTTGGCCACGGAGGCCGCCGCCAGAACCGCGAACACCGCTATCAGCATATTGCTCTTTTTCATGATCTTTTCCTTCCTTATCTTTTTTAGTTTTGGCTTTTGCAGCCTTCACCCCATACAGAGCAATTTTTATGCCACGATGCTAAATAAAAAGGAAAAGCCCCCTTTTACGGGGGGCTTTTCATCAATGCGCCGGTTAAGGACGCGTCAGTGGTGGTGGTGCGGTTCGCAGGCGTCCATGCCGAACAGCGGCTTGCCGTCCGCGAACGGGGAAATGGCGCGCAGGCGCTCGATGATGGGCGGGAAGGCCGCTATGATGTAATCCACTTCTTCCTGCGTGTTGTACACGCTCAGGGAGAAGCGGATGGAGCCGTGCGCGTAGGTCTGCGGCACGGCCATGGACATGAGCACGTGCGAGGGCTCCAGCGAACCGGAGGTGCAGGCGGAGCCGGAAGAGGCGCAGATGCCTTTTTCGCTCAGCATCAGCAGTATGGACTCTCCTTCGATATATTCGAAGCTGATATTGGTGGTGTTGGGCAGGCGCGGCGCGCCGCCGCCGTTCACGCGGGTGTTCTTTATCTTGAGCAGGCCGGCTTCCAGGCGGTCGCGCAGGCCTTTCACGTAAGTATTCTCTTTCTCCAGGTTCTGCTGCGCCAGTTCCGCGGCCTTGCCGAGGCCGGCGATATACGGCACGTTTTCGGTGCCGGCGCGGCGGCCGTGCTCCTGGTGGCCGCCCAGCATGAAAGGCGAGAAGCGCACACCCTTGCGCACGTACAGCGCGCCTATGCCTTTGGGCGCGTGCAGCTTGTGGCCGGACAGGGAGAGCAGGTCTATCTTGGTCTCTTTTAGGTTTATCGGGAGCTTGCCCACGGCCTGCACGGCGTCGGTGTGGAACAAGGCGCCTTTGGCGTGGGCGATGCGGGCGGCTTCTTCCACAGGGTAAACCACGCCGGTCTCGTTATTGGCCCACATAATGGAGACCAGGGCGGTGTCCGGGGTCAGGGCGGTCTTAAGGTCGTCCAGGTTTATCTGGCCGGTGGAGTCCACCGGGAGGTAGGTGACGCGGTAGCCCTTGGCCTCCATGTGCTTGGCGAGGTTGAGCACGGCGGGATGCTCGACCTTGGTGGTGATGAAATGGTTCTTCTCGGGGTAGGACTGGACCGTGGACCAGATGGCGGTGGAATCGGACTCGGTGCCGCAGCTGGTGAAGATCAGTTCCGAAGGCTCGCAGCCGAGCAGTTTGGCCACGCGCGCGCGGGCCAGGTCCAGGTACTTCTGGTTGGCGCCGCCGAAGAAGTGCATGCTGGAAGGGTTGCCGTAGAGGTCGTTGAAGAACGGCTCCATCTCCTTGGCCACTTCGGGCGCTACGCGGCTGGTGGCGTTATTGTCGAAATAATAAACTTTTTCCATAGTAACCTCGCCTCTTCTGGGCCGACGGGGATATTGTCCCGCCCGCCAGGACTACAGGGAACCGTTGCGCGGTTCCCCTCAATCGCTATCGCGATTGAGCCTCCCTTCCCCAACTGGCGTTCGGGGCAATACCCCCGTCAGCCCTGGCAGCTCGTTTTACTCAGCCTCAATTTCTATAGCGGGGTCGATGCGCTCGCGCAATTCCTTCTCCACCACGTTCTTGAGCGTGGCGCCCGAGGACGGGCAGCCGTGGCACATGCCGAGGAAGCGCAGTTTCACCTTCTGGCCCTGCACGTCTACCAGTTCCATCCAGCCGCCGTCGGCCTTGAGCTTGGGGTTGATCTCTTCGGCCAGCACTTTCTCTATCATCTTGATCTTCTCGACCACGGTCATTTTGTCGAATTTTTTATGCTCGGCCTCGGCCCAGTAGTCTTTTATTATCTTTTCTATTTCGCCTTTGCACTGGCCGCAGCCGCCGCCGGCCTTGGTGAAATTGGTCACTTCCTCTACGGTCTTGAGGTTATTGACCTTTATGGCTTTGAGGATGGTGGACTCGGTGACGCTGAAGCATTTACAGACCACCTTTTCGGCGTGGCCTATAATAACCTTCTCGGTAGCGCCGCCCCGGTAGTTCTTGATGGCGGCTTCCAGGGCTTCCATGCCCATCACCGAGCAGTGCATTTTCTCGCCGGGCAGCCCGCCCAGGAAGTCGGCTATCTGCTGGTTGGTGATCTTGGAGGCGGCCTCGAGCGTGAGCCCCTTCACCATCTCGGTGAGGGCGGAGGAGGACGCTATGGCGCTGGCGCAGCCGAAGGTCTTGAACTTGGCGTCGGTGATCTTTTCGGTGGCCTTATCTATTTTAAGAGTGAGTTTGAGGGCGTCGCCGCAGACTATGCTGCCCACTTCGCCCACCGCGTCGGGATGCTCTATCTCTCCCACGTTCTTGGGATTCTTGAAATGCTCGAATACCTTTTCAGTATAGTTCCACATAATGATACCTCGATTGTGACTTAACGGCTCCAGGAGAGATGGAGGAAGGACTACCCCTACATTTTATTAAATCCCCCCCTCTACTATCAAACCGCTAACGGAACTCGCTCTTCAGGCCGCTGCGGTCCAGGGCCAGCGCCCACCACAGGCAGACGCCGCCTGCCAAAAGGGCCAGTATCCTGGCGAAAGCCGCGGCCGAGAGCACGGCGGCGTTGAACTCCGGAGCTATGGGGATGCCGGCGTAGTAGAGCGGGCGCGGCACGGCCAGCCAGGGGTACAGGAGCAGCAGCAGAGCCGCGGCCGACAGCAGGTACAGGCCCCATACGGCCCCGCGCCGCGCCCATTCCCGGCGCAGCCAGACGCCGGCCGCCAGCGCGCAGACCGAGCACCAGAAGACCAGGGCGAAAAAGAAGGCCAGGCGGATGTTGCGTGTGAGCAGTACGGCCAGCGGCGGCATGCCGTAAGGCACCTTGGAGCCGACCATCGAGAGATAGAGGGCCGGCGTGGAAAAAACGCCTATCAGGGTGGAGAAGTCGTACGAGGCCTTGAGGGCCATGAGGCCGGAGACGGCGGCGGCCGCCAGCGAGGCGGCGGAAAGACCTTTGGACCTGCCTTCCGGGAACAGCTTCATCGTTCTCTGATTATATAACTTTGAACCGCGCCTTTACCCCCGGGCCATAAAATTTATTTAATTAGGGCAGGTCCCCGGCAGCCCGGGGCCCAATCAGCGCGCACGGAGCCTTTATGCCGGTAAAACTCATCAAGCAATACACCGTCTTCCTGCCTAACGTCCCGGGGGCCCTCTCCAAGTTCGTGGAACTTTTCGCCAACGCCGGCGTGAACATAATCGGCATCGCCTCCGAGATCCGCGACGATTCCGGCGTGGTGCGCGTGGCCGTGGACGCCGACCGCAAGGTGAGCCATATCCTGACCGGGGCCGGCTTCACCACCATAGAGACCTCCATGATCTCGCTGGCCCTCACCGACAAGCCCGGCGAACTGATGCGCCTCACGCGCGTGCTCGGGGAGAACAACATAAACATCACCACCGTCTACGGCACCTCCGACACCGGCAATACCGGCAGGCTGCTGCTCAACGTCTCGGATTCGGAAAGAGCCCTGGAAGTGCTGCGCGCCGCCCTGAGCCCCAAGTAACCCCTCTTCAGCCAAAGAAAAACCGCCGGCCCCTGCCGGCGGTTTTTTTCGCCGCTCGCTTTCTTCTTTGCGGCTTGCCGACCGCGCCGCCCTAGAAGTACAGCGCTATGGAGCTGTCCAGATAAAATCTCGGGAAGGACGTTTTCCAGATGGTAAAGTTCTGTCCGGCCCCGCCTTTATCTATGGTCACCTCCTGGATATAATCCTTGGAGAGCACGTTCATATTAGCGAAGAGACTCCAGCCGAAGCGCGCTTGGGGGCGCCATTCCACTCCGGTACGCAGGAAGGGAGTGAAATAACTCGTACCTTCGGTATCCAGCCTGACGTTGTAGATCCCGTAGGTCGACTGCAGCTCCTTATCCATCTCCACGGAGTCCACGTTATAAAAAGCCAGGCCCGCTCCATTATGCCACACGAATGGCGCCGAGGGCCTGGTAGTGCGGTCCAGAGAGACGCGCACCATGAAGCCCGTGTAGCCCGCCCGGAATTTTTCAGCGATGGTGGCCGGATTGGCGGTAGTGTAAAGATTTTCTCCGCCGCCGCCAGCGGAACTTGCGACCCTGTTGAAATCGAACTGCGCCATCCAGCGCGGTTTCGCCCAGTAACGGATGCCTATCCCTCCCATGATCTGCGGGAGCTCGGGGTTAGCGGGATCAAGCGTCAGGGTTTCGTAGGTCTGCGGCCCCAGCTTGGTGGTACTGGTGAACCCGTAGCCCAGGTTAAGGAAAATACCCACGGCCTGCTGGTCCGGGACCAGCGCCAGGTAGCGGCCGGCTTCCTGGTCAAAAGTCTGCACCGGCACTTCCGTTATCTCCGAAGCTATCATTTCGGAGGTTTCCGAATCTATCAGCTTCGCGGTGATCTGGTAGGAATCCCCCATCCTTATGACGTTTCCCAGCACCAAGAGCCTCGCGCCGAGCAGCTTACCTATGCCGGAAGCAGTCTTGGAGTCGACCGCGCCGGAAAGCCCAAGTTTCTGCTCCTTCAGCACCTCTTCCAGCTGGACGCGCTCGGTCAATTTATAGACACCCTGCTTCAGCAGGTGGCTGGCCAGCAGCTCTCCTACGGCAAAATCCACCTTTTTCTTGGCGAGCTTTTCCTCGGCCTGGAAGGGAAAAACAGCCAGAGAGGCGCCGGTCAGCTGGCGCGCAGTGCCGGCTGCCGCGAATGCGGCAGCCGTTTTTTCAAACTTATCCCCCAGTTCCGAGGCTCCGGCCGCGGTCGCGGATACGGCGACCAAGGCCGAGATCAACAAAGTATTCAGTTTCATATCCCCCCCTCTGAATGGGCAGCCTTCCGCCGCCGTTTCACACAATACGCCGGCACTCCCTCAATTGTAGCAAACAGATAAGCCTGCGCCCGGGCGCTCCTTACGGCCGCGTGAGCTTCTTGTAGCGGATGCGGTGCGGGGTGTCGGCTGCCGTGCCCAGGCGCTTGTGCCGGTCGGCCTCGTACTCCGAGAAGTTGCCTTCGAACCAGAAGATCTTGCTGTCTCCCTCGAAGGCCATGATGTGGGTTGCCACGCGGTCCAGGAACCAGCGGTCGTGGCTGATGATCACGGCGCAGCCGGCGAAGCTCTCCAGCGCCTCTTCGAGCGCGCGCATGGTGTTCACGTCCAGGTCGTTGGTGGGTTCGTCGAGCAGCAGCACGTTGCCGCCGTCCTTGAGCATCACGGCCATGTGCACGCGATTGCGCTCGCCGCCGGAAAGCACCTCCACCTTCTTCTGCTGGTCCTGCCCGCTGAAGTTGAACCGCGCCACGTAAGCGCGCGAATTCACTTCCAGTTTGCCGAGCTTCACCAGGTCCAGGCCGCCGGAGATGACCTCCCAGACGTTCTTGCCGGGGGTCAGCGTGCCGCGGTGCTGGTCGGAATAGCTCAGCTTCACGGTCTCGCCTACCCGGAAATCGCCGGAATCCGGCTTTTCCGCACCGGTGATCATCTTGAAGAGCGTGGTCTTGCCGGCGCCGTTGGGGCCTATGATGCCCACTATGCCGCCGGGCGGCAGGGAGAAGGAGACGTCGTCGAGCAGCACCTTTTCGCCGAAGGCCTTGGTAACGTTCTTGGCCTCCACCACCAGGTTGCCCAGGCGCGGGCCCGGCGGGATATAGATCTCCAGTTCCTTGGCCAGCTTCTCGTTGTCCTGGTTGAGCAGGTTCTCGTAGGCCGTTATGCGGGCCTTGCCCTTGGCCTGGCGGGCCTTGGCGCCCATGCGGATCCACTCGAGCTCGCGCTTTAAGGTCTTCTGGCGGTCGCTCTCCGATTTTTCTTCCTGGCGCAGGCGCTCGCCCTTCTGGTCCAGCCACGAAGAGTAGTTGCCCTTCCACGGGATGCCCTGGCCTCGGTCCAGTTCCAGGATCCAGCCGGCCACGTTGTCGAGGAAGTAGCGGTCGTGGGTGACGGCTATAATGGTGCCTTCGTAATCCTTCAGGTGATGCTCCAGCCAGGCCACGGCCTCGGCATCCAGGTGGTTGGTGGGCTCGTCCAGGAGCAGGATGTCCGGCTTCTGCAGGAGCAGGCGGCACAAGGCCACGCGGCGCTTCTCGCCGCCGGAGATGTTCTTTATTACGGTGTCGGGCGGCGGGCAGCCGAGCGCGTCCATGGCAAGTTCCAGGCGGCTGTCTATGTCCCAGGCGTTGAGCGCGTCTATCTTTTCCTGTACCTTGCTCTGCCGGTCTATGAGCTTGTTCATGGCGTCGTCGCTCATGGGCTCGGCCAGCTTCTCGCTGATCTCGTTGTATTCCTTGAGCGCCGCCATGGCCTCGGGCAGGCCTTCCTCGGCTATCTGGCGCACGGTCTTCTCTTCGTCGAGCTTGGGCTCCTGCTCCAGCAGGCCCACGGTGTACCCGGGGGAGAGCACCGTCTCGCCTTTAAAATCCGTATCTAGCCCCGCGAGGATGCGCAGCAGCGAGCTCTTGCCGGAGCCGTTGAGGCCCAGCACGCCTATCTTGGCGCCGTAGAAATAGGAAAGGTAGATATCCTTGAGGACGGCTTTCTTGTCGTAGTACTTGCTGACGCCCACCATGGAGTAAATTACTTTCTTGTCGTCTTTTTCAGCCATATATTTTCCTTATGAACCCGGGACTGAAGTACTATTATCCCAAATAAGAAACCGCCGGTAAACAAACCGGCGGCTCCTTTCTGCCTGCCGCTTCTATTTCAGGTAATAGATCTTGGTCAGGAAAAAATACTCCTCGCCCTCGCTTACCACAGCCTTCTCGAGCTTGTCCGTCTTCACTCCTATCAGTTTTTCCCCGCGCTTGGCTATCAGGTCCTTGTGATAAGAGACCTGTTTAGAGGTCCTCTCTTCGCTGTTGGAGACGGCCATGACCACTCCCACCCTGGGACCGACGTAGAAGATGGAATTCTTGCCATACAGGGCGGCTATTTTTATTCCAGCCTTTTCCAGGAGGTCCAGGTCTAATTTCACGGCCCTGTTCTTTACGCCCAGGTAGCGCAGCTGGCGCTCCCGGTCCTGGTTCTCGTTGAAAGAAGTAAGATAGTAGACGTTCACCGTGGGCTTGGGGAAAATATTCGGGTCCGCGGGTATCCCGTAGGAACCCACCACCTTCATCCCTTCAGCGTTAAGCACCCCGGTTAGGAAACTCTCCATCTCCTTTTCCGACACGGGCATGTGGGCCGTGTCGCAGAGGAAACTGCGGATGGCGAGGCCGCCGGTGGTTTCATATTTCAGAGCCCCGAACCCGGCCGAATACTCCGGCGGCAGCGCTTTGAGACCGGCTTTCTTTACTACCGGCTGCCACATGGCCTTGAACTCTTCGAACTTGGCCGGGCTATCTGCCATCTGGGTATAGAGCAGCTTCGGCCCCGTAAGCGCCAGCAGGTGGTTGATCTGCAGCATGCCGTCTGCGTATTTGCCGGCCGCCTTGGCCGCTTTAGGCAGCGGGGCCTCGGCGCGGGAGGCCGCCACGTCCGAAGCCGTCAGCGAGCCCAGCTCAGCGGCAAGCAGCGTCTGCGGAATTAAAAAAACTGAAACGAGAATAATCCTTAACATGGTACCTCCATTGGAACACCTGCTACCACCCAATTTATACAGCATAGACCGGCTTTTTTCAAGGCCTTTTATTTTAGATGACAAAAGCCGGAAAAAGTTTCACGCGCAAAGCTAATCCGGAGTGACCGGGGCTGGAGAAGGCTGCGGCGCGGCCTTGCGGCGGTTGTCGTCCACGGCGAGCGCGGCCAGGAAACCGGCCACGGACAGCAGCGAGGCGGCGATGAATACCGCCCTATAGCCGTAAGCTGCCCAGAGCAGGCCGCCGGCGGCCGGGATGCTCATGGACACGGCGTGGTCGATGGTCACGCCGAAGGAGACCGTGGGCGCTATGTGGGACCTCTCTTCCACGATGCGGTTAAGGTAAGTGGTGCGCGCTATACGCGTGGCGAACATCAGGTTATCCAGTATGAAGATAACGTACAGCAGCGGCAGGAAAGTGGAGAAGGCGAAGCCCGCGCAGATGAACAGCAGGATCACCGCGTCGGCCATGAACATCCTGCGCTCGCCTATCCTGTCCGTGAGGGCGCCGAAGGTCTGCCGGAAAACTACTCCGAGCGCCGCGGCTACCAGCGCCAGCGCCGCCATCACGGCCGGGCTCGCGCCGTACTGCGTCACCAGCACCCAGGGCGCGAAGGTCAGGAAGATCTGCTTGCGCGCGCCGAAAAGGATGTTCAGCAGGTAATACCATTTGTAGCGCCAGCGGAAGACGAAGCGCTTCCCACCGGGGGCCGCCTCCCCTCCGCCGCCGGGAATACGCGCGAAAAGCAGCGCCGAAGCGGCTGACGCCGCGGCGGCCGCGGCGAAGGACCATTTATACACCGCGGGGCCCGCGGCCTTGGCCATGACCCAGACGAAACCGGCGCCCGCTATGGCCGCGAAATTCGTCATCCCGCTGATCTGCCCCAGACGCCGCCCCTGCCCCCCCTCCTTGGCGAAGCGCAGGCCCATCACGCTCTCTACCGTCATGAACAGGTGGCTGCCGGCGCTCCACAGCAGCATCCAGACCAGCATCAGGTTATAGCCCGGAGACAGGAAGCCCAGCCCCGCCACACCGACCGCGGTGAGCAGGCCGGTGATAACTGCCCAGCGCCGCACGGGCACGGCCGCGAGCAGCCCGGTCATGAAGATGACCAGGAAGCCTGGCAGTTCGCGCGGGAACTCCAGGAAGCCGCGCTGCTTCGAGGTGAGGCTGAAAGAATCGTTGAGATAATTATTGAAGGCCGAGGAAAGAACACCGGCATTGATGCCAAGGAAAAAGACGCCGAGCAGGAAGGCCTTGAAAGCGGGATCCGCCGCTTTCCAGCGGTTAAGCAGGTTGTTCATAAAAGAAAGTAAAGAACCTTAAGACGCCAGGAATTTCTTTATACCGGTCATGACCATCTGCACTGAAATGGTGACCAGGATCATGCCCATCAGCTTTTCCATGGCGAGCAGCCCGCGCTGGCCCAGGATCCTGGACAGCCACCCGGACAGGCCGGCGAGTATCACCGCGTTTATCAGCCAGGCCACGCCCACCACCCCGGCCCACATGCCTATGCGGCCCGGGTCCTGCAGGGAGAACAGCAATACGGTGGTCAGCGTGGACGGTCCGGCTATAAGGGGAATGGCCAGCGGCACTATGAAGGGCTCGCCTTCCGGGCCTTCCGCGAAAGAGGAGTGGTGCGTGGGAAAGATCATCTGCATGGCGATGAGGAACAGCACTATGCCGCCGGCCACGGACATAGCGGTAAGGTCCAGCGCCAGGGCCGAAACGAAGTATTTCCCGAACAGCAGGAAGAACACCATTATCCCCAGGGCGATGAACAGCTCCCGCGCTATCACCTTGCGGCGGCGCTCCTCGCTGACGTTCTTCAGCGCGCTCATGAACAGCGGGATATTGCCGAGCGGGTCCATGACCAGCGTGAGCGTGAAGACGGTGGAAATAAAAAGCGTCAGGTCCATGTTACAATTCTAGCAAAAGAAAACGGCCGGGGAGGTTTCCCTCTCCAAACCCCAATTTTAGCGCACACTTAAATCTTCAAAATTTGTATCCCGCCCCGAGACTTAAATAGATCCCTTTGATCTTCACGGAGTCTCTTTCGCCCGGTATCCCCCTGTCAAAGCGAATATTGTTCTGCTGCATTTTTACTTCACCCACCAGATGCATCTGGTCTGACACTTTAACACGGAGCCCTGCCGGGACAGTAAATACAAAACCCAAACCAAAATCATTGGTTGGAGCGGACATAAACGCGGAATCAGTGAGCCCCTTAATATGCGGCATAACCAGCGAATTCAGTGAAATCCCTGCCCCTAAACCGATATATGGTTCTATCGGGAAATCCGTGGCAAACCTCACCATAGCCATGTAAGTCAACGACAAGGATTTGACGGTAATATAGTCGGAAGCATTGAACAGGAACGGAAAGGGTCCGTAACCGTTCAACTTGAAGGCCGTGTGCTGCGGCGCAATAGCCGTGCGCTGCCACTCAAGTGAAAGCGCCCCTCCAAGCAAACTGCCTGGGCCAAAGCCGACGAACCGGATAGATACAGGACCCTGCCCCGTAGTTTTCAAATGCTTCCAACTGACCGACTTTAAGGGACCAACATTGCCCCAAGGGGTAGCGATACCAAGATCTCTGGTATATATGGGTTGGTTTCCGCTATTCTTAAACTGGAGGTCCATGGAGGGCACCCCAAAGGCACGGCCCAAGAAGACTTCAAAATACCTAACCTTCTCCGCCCTAGCAGAATATGAACTGGCCTCACCAAACTCATCCTCTTCTTCTGTGTCCCAATCTTTTTTCACCGTCATCTTGGCAGCGCCCACAACCTCTGCCGTCCTGGTCACAATAAGCCTGGCGTTCACCTCAACCTTCCTGCCTTTTGATTTTTCTATCAGCCTGCCGGTGACAACCGCCTCCGCGCCCAACAGCTCCCCCCAATGCTGCACGGTAGCCGGGTCGAACGCGCCGGAATATTGCCGCTCCTGCTCGTCAAGAATAGCCGAAATCTCGCACTCCACCACCCTAACCCTGCCCTGCTCGGCGAGTTCGCTTTCCAACCGCTTCGCTATAACATCGTCGCTGTTGCGGCCGTTGTGGTAAAAGAATGGGATCACCGCTACGCGTTTACCCGCTACTGCGGCGCGCCGCGTCAACTGCGCGGCCATATCCGCATAGTCGTTGCCGACCGCGGAACCGACCACCGCCGTCAGCAGCAGGAGCGAGAGCACGATAAGTTTTGCCATATAGTTACCCGTCCTTGTCCTCGTCCTGGTTTCCGGTTTGGCCGGCACCCGGCTCCCTGCGCCGGGTGTCGGCGGCGGACATTTTAGTCCGCGAGTTTCAAGCCGCCGTTCTTCAGCGCGCTCTTGGGCAGGCGCAGCGAGACGACGCAGCCGTCGTCCGAGGACCATTCGCTGCGCACAACCTGCGCGTCGCGAATGAGGGCCCGCACCTGCGACGCCATTGCGGAGTCCTTGATCATGGCGTCCGCCACGTTGTCTCCGCCGGCCAGTTCGGCTCCCTTCACGGTAGAGAGCATGTTGAACTGGGCCGAGACTATGGCCGCCGAGCGCGCCAGGGCAAGGCGCTGCGTCTTGTTCTCCAAGGTCTGGTCCGCCGCGCCAATGCCACGGGCGAAGAAGTACTTGGAGTTCTCCCCCTGCTCCTCCCACTCGGTGTCGATTTCCCCGGCCTTGGAGATCACTCCCCTGTCGGGAGCGCTAGCACAGCCCCAGGCCGCCAGGGCCACTACCGCCGCAGTTATCAGGTTTCTCATAACCCCTCCTTGTTTGGGTTTGCCGCCTCTAACCATAGCCGCTGGCTCCGGATTTGTTACAGACCATTTTTCTTAAGGCCTTCATCTGAAGCCGGTTCCCTCCTGGCTCTGCGCCGCCGCGGCGCTTGGCGGGGCAGCGGGGTGGATGCCGGCGAAGCACTCTCGGCCTTGGTTCCGGGAACCGCCGGATACTCCGCCAGGCCGTTGGCCGTGGAAAGAAGAAAGGGACCTGGTTTATTCCCCCCAGCGGACAAGATGCTGGCCGCCGCCGTACCCACCCCCAATGAGACCAACTCTGCCGGGCTGAACTCCGGGGCGAAATACGGCGCGAGCAGCACGGCGTCGGCCGGGCCCAGCCGCATAGCGAGGAGGTTGCCAGCGTTGCCGAGCAGCGACAAGAGCATCCCCGGGGAAAGCGAACTTAATACCTGTGTGGCGACGACCGCGGACAGCCCGAACTTGCGGGCTTCCCCCAAAATTTCCGCCGCGCTGGGCGTGGCCAGGGCGTGGAATTCATCCACGTAGAGGCAAAAATTGCCGCCGCGGCGTTTGGCATTCCTGGGGTCCATGGCGGCCCAAAGGAGCTTTTGAATGAACAGCATCCCTAAAAAGGACGCTGTAAGGTTGCCCATGGAATTTTTGGCTAGGTTTACCAGCAGGATCTTTCCTCGAATGATCTCATTGAAATCCACGGTTGACTGCCGGCAAGACACGATCTTCCTGATCTTCCGGTTAAAAATAAAGCTGCTAAGTTTGCTAACGATGTACGGACTAAGATTATTCAAAGACAGCTCTCCACCCGCGGTAGCCACTATCTTTTCCCAGGAGCCGGAAATAACGGGGTCTTTACAGCGGCTGATGCACTGGCGCCTATAATCCCGGTCGTAATAGAACCGCATAAAATCCGCGAGTGTCGCGCCTTCCGGATCGCACATTACCAGATGCAGTGAGCAGCGGAACGCCATTTCAAAAATGGGCCCCATAGTATTCCTGTCGAATAATTGATTGAAAATTTCAAGGAAGGATTCGACTATTTTATAAATCTCTCGTTCGCGCGAATGTTCCAGCAGGTTAAAACTGAACCCCGGCTCGTTTTTAGAACAGTCCAGCGCTATTACGTCTTTGCGGCGCCAGGGCGGAACGGCGGCCAGTGCGCGGTGATAAAGGTCGCCGTGGGGGTCGAGCAGACACAGAGGGTGGCCCGCGGACATGTCCTGCGCTATAAGCGACAACAGGAAGGACGACTTTCCAACTCCCGTCTGGCCGACGCAGCACAAGTGGCGGCTGCGGGATTCCTGAGAGAGCCGGATCTCTACCGCTCCTTCGGCAACCCCGGCGGCAAAGCCGATCCTGGAACCTGTCGCCTCCGGGAGCCCGGAAAAAGGAACGGCCCGGCGGACCGTCGCCATGCCCGGGCCGGGAACGGCCGGAAAACGAAAGAAGCCGGCGGCCTCCTCTGGAGACACAAGCGCCGGCAGCCGCCCCCACGGGACGCCGGCAAGAAAAGGTGGTAAGCAGAAGCGCACACGATCCAGATTTTGCAGCGCCACTTTTTTTTCTTCTTCATCTTCCACCAAGCGCATATCAAACCCACCGGCGCAAGCCTCTGGCAGAGCCGGCGCAGCCAGAGCGCAGGCAAGACTCTTCGCGGAAACCCCCGCAAGCGGGGAAAGCGACGCGGCGCAGATACGCATAGCAAACGGCATCTCCCCCATGCGTTCCATCCTAAGCACGGTAGCCATAGCCGCTTTCATCTGCGGGTTATCCACCAGTTCTTCCCCGGATAATGCCGCAGAAAAGGCTTCTCGCTGGTTCCGCAGGAACGAGAGCTCGCGCGAAAGAAACCTGACCGGCGCAAGCGCTATACTGAGGCGTATACGGGTGGGAAGGCCGTTTAAAATCCGCAGTACGCGGCTTAACGGATCAGGTTGCGGAAGGAAAGGATAAACGCAAAAACCATACCGAACGCCGCCTGGAGACACTGGCCCCGTTTCAACTTCGAATAGTTCCGTGCTCCTCCCTATTTCACGGATCTCGGCGGGATAAAAATTTTTAAAAAGCGTTCCATATCGGCGCTCATCCGCCGGCAGCCACCGCAGCCTCTCCCAAAGAGCCAGCCCCACGGTTACGGCCCGCGCGGTTTCCTGCGCCTTGGCCAGCGCTGCGGCGCCGCAATGATGTGATACCCGTATCCTTAGCGCCAGGGTGGGCCCTGGTTCGCCCTCAAGCCGGGACTGGACAACAAGTTCGAAAGCCGCGTCCAATTCAGGGACACAGAGGGAACTCACAAAGCGGGCCATGTGCCTCACCGCCTCCGCGACGCTCCTGCCCGATTCCTCCGGAGCGGCCCCCGTGAGTTCAAAGCAGAAGAACACATCGGTATTCCCCGCCGCATCAGTTTTTAGATTAAAGTGCATAATGCCTCCAGACCGCCTATACTAACGGCGGCTGGCTGGGCTTTTGTTACAGCCGTCGGATAAGACGGGAGGCAAATATCCAAGGGATAAGAGCGGACCCCAAAAGACTATAGCTGGCGGGGAATGGCGGTCAGCGCGGATGGGAAGCGCAAAACCCCTCCCCAGTGCGTCTCGAGGACCGAGGCAAGCCGGGAAGGGGAGGAAGCGGCGCCCGAAAAACGACCGCTGTGCGGCCGGGACTAGCGGGCTCTTTTATTGGAACCCGGGAGGGAATCCAGCATGCTGGGCTGCAAAACTTCCAGCAGGAAGGCATACGGCACAGGGCCCTTGATCCCCGGGCTTTCCGGGTAATGCGGCGGGACTTTGCACCCTTTATACCTCACATTAGCGCTCTTTATAAAAGCTACACCCAGAATACCCCGGAGGGGTTCGGGGGCTGGCCCCTTGGAATCCGGGAAGGCGGCGCTGGGCCGGGCACCCCACGGCACGAACCTGCTGCTGGAGGGGCTGCAATCTTCGGTCCGATTGTAACAGAGGTGGATCATATTGGCTTCCGACGAAGGTCCGGAACTAGCCTCAGAGTAAATCTCCGCTTTTTCCGGTGGGATATACTTTTCAGGCGGTTTACCATTGCCCACCACCCAGTCCTTTATGCCGGGGTCCCATGCGAAATAACACTGCATGCTGGACAGGAAATGCAACCCCATGGAGTCGGGATCGTCCGGCACAAGCTTAACGCTTAAGTGCTTACTCTCCGCGCCTCCTCGCCCGAGCGTAAACAGGGAGAACTTACTCCTGATCAAATGACACAAACACCGGCTGCCATCAATGGAAGACAGTCGCAAAGCGTATTCCCCGAGGAAATTAATGTTTTCCATGCGCCCCCCTCCGTTTTTTCACAGTTGAATGGTTGTCATTTTTTTCCGGCGCCGGCAACCGTTCCAAAGAAGCGTCCTCGGCGCTGCCAAGCCGCAGCGTTGTTCCCGACGCCGCTTGCCCTTGCGGCCCGGGTCGGCCAGCGCCCTTAGCGCGGAGCGCGGCGGAAACTTGCCCCTGGATATTGAAGCACTGCAGCAGAAACAGCCGGCAGGCGGAACAGGCGCGCACATGGGATATAACCTCAGGCTCAGCTTTTTCGGGGAGAAGGCCGTAAGAAAACAGCCGCACCTTGCGCCGCCAGGCCTTACAGGGCCCGCCAAGCACGTCCAGCGCCGGCTGGAGCATAAGTTCAGCTATAAGTTCAGACTTTATCATAAGGTCACCTTTGCACCGGGTTTCTGCCATTTTATTTTCTTAAGCCATTTGCAAACTGATTTCAGCACTATCTTCACATCCTGAGCCGCACAATCCGCCCGCAAGGCCGCAGCCAACAACGGCCGGAACAGTGCCAGCAGCCTGTCTCTCGCCCTGCTCCTTCTAGTACGTACGGTCTTCGTGGTCCCGGCACAGTCTACTTGAATAAACGGGTCATAGTGCTTATCAAAAACTTTCTTGTACTGCTCGTGGTTATACGCCCCCAACTCCAGGAAGCCCGCCACGAACAATGGGGACATGTCCTGGTGAATCGTTTCGGTTTTATCGGAAAAAGCCCGCCCAGCCTGCATGGCGCGCAAGATCAGTGTGGCCTCAGTAAGCGCCAGGAGATAGTTAAAACTCTTCTCACAGAGGCTCCGCAATTGTCGCATCGCGCACACGATCGCTTTCGCTATCGCGGACAAGTGTTCCCGCGCGCTCTTGGCCGCCAGTTGTTCTTCGGGTGTTTCCCCAACCGCAGGGGGCTCAATTATCAGTTCCTCATCGTCCCCGCTTGTAGGGGTGCCGCCGCCTACTCCCCATTTGTAAGAATAAAACATATCAGAGACGGCCCTCCGTCCCAGCCTGATAGGGTCTAAACATTTTTTTACAATATATTCATTAAGGCCGAAAGGCGCATCGGCATGAGGATGGTCCTCGTAGCGCTTTCTGACGTAATCAAAGACTTTCTGCGAAACATCGAACGCTATAATATTCAGGGCATCTTCTTCCGTATAACTCGCTGAACCGTTTTCGGACACGGAACAGATTTCTTTCAGGGTCCTTGTTGCCGTATTCCCTTTTCCGGTCCCTACAAGGAACCGTGCTTTAGCATAGGTTTTTAAAAATCCTTTTGGAGAAGGCGCATCCAGCAGATCCGCCACAAGACCATGCAGCTTAACGGCAAGGCTTTCGAGTTTAGCGGCTTTTTCGGCACAGGCCTGCTCTCTGAACCCGGCCACAAGCTCAGCCAATAAGCCCGCGGACATGTCATCGCTTGGTTTAATAAATTCCATACCCACCTCTAATATACCAACCCTGTCTAACAGCAGCCCGCAGTTGGAAGAAGGTTACGCACCAGAACTCAGGAGGCCGCCCGGGTGCGCTTATGCTCCGGGAGCCCCGGGCTGCGCAGAACCAACTGCGCGCCGCCATGGAACCACAAATGAATGGGAAGCCCCTCGTCGAGTGGCAAAACCACCTCGGCATGACTTAACTTAGTGGAGTTAACGTAGGTGCCGTTAGTGGACGTATCACGGAGCCGGACATGACCGGGTTTATCGCGGATGATTAAAAGATGACGCTCAGAAACGACTTCCCCGCCGTCAAGCTGCAGGTCCTGGGCCGTCTCCGTACCTTTTCTGCCTGCCAGCAGGCATGGTTGCGTGTATACTTTGTCGTTTATCTCTATCCACCGCTCGTTAAAATCCCGCGGAAGACAATGAAAAGCTCCGATAATCTTCATTATCTGTTCTTCCGCGGGAGTCCTGCCCCACGGCAGGCGCCCGAAAGCGGCATCAAAGAGTTCTTGCCCAAGATCTTCCGGCACGCAAAGGCGAGAGAACTGTTCTATTTTAATTCTTGGGTCCCCGTAATTGTCGGAAATGAATTTTTGGGCCGGAGAAAAGTCCGCGTTTATCCCGGTAAAACACAGTCCGAAATAAGTTTTAAAGGGAGCGTTTTCTAGGCCGCATTCTTTCTGGATAAGTCGTTTTAAAACCCCGGAATACCCGGCCACCTGATGAAATTCTCCCTGGTACTGCTGGTCATGGGCCTGCGAGAACAGCACGCCGCTTGCGTCCACACAGAACGGGCGTTCCGCGCCACCCCTCTTCTCAAATTTTGCGGAGATGCTCCCCGAATAGTGCTTTAAGTCCACCGCTCCGGCGCCGTCCTTTTTCAAAAACAGCAGGTCCGGTTTGTAAGGAATGCCGTTGCATTTCTGGACGTTGACCAGAACGTGGCAGGAGTCGCCGTGAACGAACGCGCTCTCGAGCACCGGCTTTATGATATTGAAAGCCGTCCGCTCCTGCGGATTTTCAAATTCTACGAAATCTTTCCCGTCATGAGCCCAGTACCATTTTACCGGCATAAATCACCCCCCCCGCCGCCCCACAATTAAATGGCCAGAATTCACTCTATCCTAACATCTTTTTACTCAAGAAATATAGACCCAGTGTTTACCCTCTAAAAAGGCCTTTTCACCGGAAAGCTTAACAATCTCCTTTGAGCATTTCTTCCCAATGGAGTTATACTTTTCAATAGCAAGCTGATACGCGGATATCGCGGCTTTCTTCTCTCCCAATTGAGCAGCTACGCGGGCTTTCCCCGTATATAGTTTGGCTAATTTTTTGGCATAAAAATTTTTCATGCCCGTCTGCAAAAACGTCGCCACAATTATCCCTATGTTCAGAATGGCCCATGCGAGTTTCACAAACAGATATGCGAGAACCCTATGAAGAAGATACAGCTTGGCCGGCAGCCACTCTGGTTCAACGATAGCGCAATTACGCAGTTGTGAGAGTGATATTGGCGCATCCTTGAATACCCCCGTCCACTTGCGGAGTATCCCTTCTGTTAATTCTATGGCACAATCGTATCCAGAAATCAATTGAGCCATTAGATTGTGATCTGGTTTATAATCCACAACCATAGCCGACTTTTTAACAATGGCATCAACAATTAGCTCTTTTATTTCTTCTTTACGCTTGTCGCTTTTCAATAATTCCTTCCCTGTTGATATGGCCAAGTCGTACATTTCAATAGCCGCCTGGATATTTCCGAGTTTTTTGTAAAGAACAGCTTTCCAACAATACCCCATCAAGACCACGTCATACCTGCCTAGCCACCGCCCACCAACAATTGTGTTGTCCATGCCGCTCAAAGCCCACTGTAAGAGTCTCCGGATAACACTGGCAACGTTATTGTTCACAGCAGCAGCGCCTTCAGATTTCAGAGTTGCTTTTTCCAGATCCTTGCGGACAACCGTCAAGGCGGGCAACACCCCCCCGTGACCATTCTCATTTAGATGCTCAAGGATAACTAAAGCGCGATTTAACAAGAGTATCGCCGATGGTTTATCCCCATCCTTAGCCTGTAGTAAACAGCCCGCTTTACCATAAAGCCCTCTTGCGAGCCCGCGAGAAAATTGCACATGACCATCCTTGTTAACAACGCTATCAAACAATCTTATAGCTTTGTCAAAGAATTCAATGGCGGAGTCTCTCCGCCCCAAGTTTGTAAGGAGTTCGGCCTTGTGCACGCAGAACTCGCCCAGGCGTTCCATGTATTTTGCCTCTTTCGGAGGGGCACTTTTTTCTAACAGGTCAATCGCTTTGTCATACATCTGAATTGCCGCGTTGTTCGCACCAAGATCCGAGTGGACAGCCGCGATATTGTTATAAAGCGCCGCCAAGTCGCATTTGTCGGAAACAAGACCACTCGAGCTTGCCAGCCGCTCCATTACCAGGAGGGCGTCCATCATGATCCTAAGGGCTTCTTCCTTCCCCCCAGTTCGCTCATTCAATGAGACGGCTTTGTTTAGAGTGGCAAAAAGTAATTCTCTTTCAAAAATCGTCTCATCTTTCAGAGCGAGTTGCTCTTTACACAATAAAATAGCTTTATCAAACCACTCATCAGAAACCCGCCACCGTCCAGAAAGGGATAAGAGCGTCCCCTCACTTGAATATATTACCGCAAGCTGCTGGCTTACCTCTCTCCACTTATCCGTCCCTCGTGCCAACTCACAGATTTGTACGGCTTTTTCGCAACATTCTTCCGCTTTTTCTTCTCTATGGTTCTCTATTAATGTCACGATCTTGTTACGATATAGTTTTGATAACCAGCCAATAACCACTAGTCTATTTTTTCCATGAAGCAATGGCTCAAGAGTACAGATGGCCCGCTCATACATTTCTGCCTGCCCGGCATAATTGCCAACGGCATAATGGACATGACTCGCCTGCCAATACAACTCTATCAACTCTCTGATGAAGTTCTCGTGGCCTTGGCCTATCAAATCCTCATAGATTTCCAGTGCTTTGGAATAGATTTCCAGATTTAATGCCAGATTGCCGCGACCACAATTTGCCTTGCGCACCAATATTTCCTGTGCTTCAGCGGTGCTGCCATATTTGGCCTGCAACGCTTTTTTCAGATAGTCACGTGGATCATCCCAGCGGCGACTTTTTAAAATATCGCCTCTGGCGCTCTGTTCTTTTGGGTCCTGTTTCTCCATCGGTGGCAATTCGGTTGTATAGTCGGTCCCAATGGCACTCTTATAGGCCGCCCGCAGCATTTCTATAATTTGCAACATTGTCGCCCATCGCTGCTCTGGGTTTTGTTTAAGACAGCCTTTGAGTATAGCCTCGATATCTTTAGTAAGCGCCGGAATTTCGAAACTCCTCTGGCACGCAAACGATTCAAGAATGGCACGCTCATCACTCCATCGCGTCCACCCAACACGTCCTTGGAACATTTGGAGAATACTGAGCCCCCAAGACCACATATCGGAACGATGAGTTAAACGCGTTCCTATTGCCTGCTCTGGAGAAGCATATGCCGGTGTCCCACGCCCACCGCAGGCAACAGTATTGCCTAACACTTCCTGATTAGTGCCCAGTACGGCACCCATCCGAGATATCCCGAAATCTGCCAGCTTTACAGTAAAAATACGTCCATCTTTTTGCGTCTCGTCATCAATCAACACATTAAGAGGCTTAATGTCCTGATGGATTAGGCCAAGTTCGTGCAGGCACGCCGCACCCCACCCCAGTTGGATGGCAATATCAAGCATTCGCGCCAGAGCCTGTTTCTCTCCACCCTTGTACAATTTTCCAGACCAGATCATTTCCTCCAGTGTTCCTCCCGGAACATAGTCTGAAAAGATAAGCACAGTATCGCCATACGTCCTAAAGAACCGGCAAGGAACCAGGTTAACCTGCTCGGGAATTTCCTGCCAGATTTGGAGCTCTCTAAATATCCTGTCGCGATCAACATCATTAACACCAATAGCGCGTTTTACCGCGAACTCTCGCCAAGTAGATTTGCTTCTTAATAGATAAACTTGTCCCATACCCCCTTCACCCAAAAACCGCTGTATCTCAAAATTATTGGTTACCTCCTCCGGCCATTGAAATTCATTTTCTTTTTGTTGTGGTGGAACAACCGGATTCCCCGTGCCGCCCTCAACTACCGGCATGGAACATTCACTTTTATCGCTCTTTTTCTTTGTTCTCATAAGAGTGTACCAGGAAGCAACCTGTCGTACACAAGCTAACACATTCAATCCGACCGCTATGCCACTAAAAACTGCTAGGGACAGTATCGCAGAATTACCCCCTATACTATTAGGCTGTAGCTGCCGATTTGTTACATTGTTAGCCGTGAGTATATGCGCGCAGGCCAAATCCTGCAACAACTGTCATGGCAGTTATTGGAGAACAATCTCCTTGCCAACCAGCGAAAAACAACTACAAACCATGATTTCCCCAATAGTCCGTTTCAGACAAGGCGGAATCACGGCTTTTGCGCAGTTTGTCTAATTCAGAAAGAAGCCCACTGTCCTTTCCTCCGGCGGTCAGCCGTTCCAATAGAGGAATTGCCTTGGCGTATATCTCTGCCGCTCCCTGTCTACCGGAGGCTTCTGCTTTATACCGGTACACCCTTGCAAGGTCTGTCGCGCAGGAAATATTATTTTCCGCTACGGCCAGGCCCTCCAATATCGCGATAGCCTTGTCGAATAATGGTATTGGGGAGTAAGAAGCCCTTCGCGCGCTTACACAATAAATTGTCGCCAATCTGCGCGAAAACTGATTTCTCTTTTCAACATTAACGTGCCGCTCAAGAATGGCCGCGGATTTATCGAACAATTCTGCCGCGGCCGAACCTTTAAGTCTTAGCGCCTTATAGTAATAGCCTGTTGACAGGTCCGCGGCAAAGCGACTACGCCCATCAACAATCACCAGTCGCTCCAACCCCTCAACGGCTTTATTGTAAAAGGGCAACGCATCCTCATCACGCTGCAGCAGAGTTAACACCAGAGCCTTCTGCAGACTGCTCATTGCAAAATCTCTGAAGAACTCGCTTCGCCCCTCGGTATCGACAAGTTGATCGTAAAGCTCCATGGATTTATCGCAAAAAGGCAGAGCTCCGTCCCCGTCACCGAGATAGCGAAGCACGCGCGCTTTATGCCCGTAAGCGTTCGCCAATTCCGGTCGGAATTCGCGCCGCTTCTCCGCCAAAACCAGCCGCTCTAAAATTATAATAGCCTTATTCAGCAGCACAAGCGCAAAATTATTCGCCGCTGCCGCTTCCGGGTCAGGAGACAGAAGGGCTGAGGCCTTGCAAAGAAAATCTTTTCCCAAGTCATAATAAAACCCTTTTCGATTTTCCTTCTCCGCCAAGAGCTTATGTATGGAAATAGCTTTATCACACAACTCAAGTTTAGACTCGGTGTCGCCGCGAGCCTCGGCCAGATAATAATAGCTTTGCGCCAATGCAGATGATAATTCCATGCGCTTCTCTTCGTTAACCAACCGGCCGTATATTTCAACCGCCTTAGCACAATAATTTATGGAGCCGTGAACAAACCCCAGCTCGCCAAGGGCATGCCCCCAATACAGATAAACCTTCGCCAATTCCGCCAAATAATCAGCATGCCCCTCTTTCCCCACCAATTGCTCATAAATTTCAGCGGCTTTCTCGTATAGATTAAGCGCCGTGTAATGATCTTCGGCGGTCTCCAGGACCAGACTTGTTTCAACGCACAATTCCGCCAGGGTTTTCCTTAATTCTTTCCGTCCAGCTTGTATAAGGCTCTCGATTATTGCCCTGGCTTCATCGAACACCGCGATATCCGCCGCCAATTGGCCGCCCCTTTTCCTCCACGGTTGCCCCCGCACCTCTCCAAGCGCGTCATTGGGCCTACCGGCTTCCTGAAGCGCCAGCAAAAGAGCCGCTTTGGGGTTGCGCCATCCCCGGCCGTCCCGCGTTCGCCTGTCGCTTATGCCGGAATAAGCCGAGTCGGGTATGGCTATTGGCTTCAGCTCATTTAAATATTCCTCCCCTGTAACCTCACGGAACACATTCTTCAGCCTATTTATTACAACGGCAAAACTTTTCCATCGCTGAGACGGATCTTCCTGAAAACAACTGCGTAGTATGGTAACAATCGCCGCCGGTATCTGGATCTCGCTGGACGAGCCCGGTTCATGTTCAAGAAAGGCCAGCAGTTTTTGCGGCGCTTCTCCGGGCTTTTTAGACGGCAGTCTTCCATAGAACATCTCAAAGACGCTCATCCCCCATGACCACAAGTCTGTGCGCCAGTCCAAGTTCCGCTTGAAAAGAGGTTCAAGCTGTTCCGGCGAGGCATAGCCTTCAGTAAGTGCGCCGCAAATTACAGGAATTTTATTATCCTGGCCCGATTCCCCGCATACGGAGCTGGCCGCCCCGACCCGCGCTACCCCGTAATCCGCCACCTTTACCCTGATATTGCGCCTAGCACCATCGGCCTCATTGGAGATCATGAGATTCGCGGGTTTAACATCCTGATGGATAATTCCAAGTTCGTGCAGGCAATGAAGACCCCAGGCGGACTGAATGGCTACATCCAATATGCGTTTAAGGGCGACTTTATCTCCTCCTTCGTATAATTGTTTGGAATCCATCCACTTCTGCAGACTGCCGCCCTCCACATAATCGGCGAATATCAACACTTCATCCCCGGCCATAAAAGAACGGCAAGTTACAAGGTTGGGATGCTCCGGAAGATCTATCCAAGTCTGCAACTCCGTCAGAAACTCACGCCGGAGATTTTCCCTGGTACTCCCTTTAGTCATCGCTCTGGTTTTTTGTTCCGATAAAAAATCTCTTTTAAGTTCCTGCTCCAGGCCAATAACGCGTTTTACCGCGAACCGTCGGCCGGTACTCTTGTTCTCAAGCAAATACACCCTGCCCTTCCCGCCCTCACCCAAAACAGCTCTCTCTGTATATAAATTAAGTATATCGGCGCTCCACCCAGCCCCGGAGGGGCCAGGCGGCTGCGCCATGAGAGAGACTTGCCTGGTTAAATGCTTCTTTTCCGGCATACTTTTATCAACACCCCTCCCGTGATAATAACAAAAAAACGGCCGGGGAGGTCGCCCTCTCCGGCCGCTTCTTTGAGCGCCGCGGCTACTTCTTTTCTTCCGCCGCGGGCTTGGGCTCCTCGCCGTCGTCTATGACCGGTTCCACGGAGGCTATCTTGTCGCCTTCCTCCATGCGGACCAGGCGCACGCCCTGGGTGTTGCGGCTGATCACACGCAGGTCCTTGCAGGCCATGCGGATGATCTTGCCCTTCTCGGTCATCACCATCAGGTGGTCCTTGTTCTCCACCAGGTGGATGCCCACCACCGCGCCGTTGCGGTCGGTGGCCTTTATAGTGATGACGCCCGAGCCGCCGCGGCCCTGGTGCCGGTACTCGTCGAGGTCGGTGCGCTTGCCGTAGCCGTTCTCGCAGACCGTCAGCAGCGACTTCTTGGTCTTGGGCTCGGCCACTTCCATGCCTATGACCGTGTCGGTCTTGTCCAGGCGGATGCCGCGCACGCCCATGGCCCCGCGGCCCATGGAGCGCACGTCGCTCTCGCTGAAGCGGATGCTCATGCCCTCTTTGGTGCCGATGATGATCTCGTACTTGCCGTCGGTGTGGCCCACGCTCGTCAGGATGTCGCCGTCCTCCAGGCCGATGGCTATGATGCCGCCGCGCCGGATATTGGCGAAGTCCGAGATGGGGGTCTTCTTGATGTTGCCCTTGCGGGTGCACATCACGATGAAGCTTTCCTTGCCCTTGGCCTCGTCGAAGGATTCCACGGCGAGCACCGAGGTCACCTTCTCGTCCTTCACCTGCAGCAGGTTCACTATCGCCTTGCCGCGGGAGGTGCGGTTGCCCTCGGGGATCTCGTAGCCCTTCAGCGCGTACACCTTGCCGCGCGTGGTGAACATCAGGATGGTGGCGTGGCTGGAGGTCACGAAGAGCTTCTCGATGAAGTCCTCTTCGCGCACCTCGGAACCGATGATGCCCTTGCCGCCCCGGCCCTGCACCTTGTAGGTGTCGGCGGGTATGCGCTTGATGTAGCCGCCGTGGCTCATGGTGATCACGACCTTCTCCTCGGGGATGAGGTCTTCGATGTCGAGTTCGGCCGCTTCGCCGGTGATCTCGGTCTGGCGCTTGTCGCCGTACTTATCCTTCATCATCTTCAGCTCTTCCACTATGATCTTCAGGACCTTCTTGGGGTCGCCGAGGATGGAGCGCAGCTCGGCGATGAGCTTCATCAGGGCCTTGTGCTCTTCCTCTATGGCGCCGACCTCAAGTTTGGTCAGCTGGTGCAGGCGCATGTCCAGGATGGCCTGGGCCTGGATGTCGGACAGCGCGAACTTGGCCATCAATTTTATCTTGGCTTCGAGCGCGTCCTTGGCCTTCTTGATGATCTCCACCACCGCGTCGATGTTCTGCAGGGCTATCAGGTAGCCTTCCAGGATGTGGGCGCGGGCCAGGGCCTTCTTCAGGTCGTACTTGGTGCGGTTCACCACCATCAGGCGGCGGTGGCGCACGTACTGGCTCATCACTTCCTTAATGGGCAGCACGCGCGGGCGGCCGTCCACGATGGCCAGCATGATCACGCCGAAGCCGGTCTCCATCTGGGTGTGCTTGTAGAGCTGGTTCAGGACCACCTGGGCGTTGCCGTCGCGCTTGATCTCGATGACGATGCGCATGCCGCGGCGGTCGCTCTCGTCGCGGATGTCGGAGATGTCCGGGATCTTCTTTTCCTTCACGAGCTCGGCTATGGTCTCGATCAGGGTGGACTTGTTGACCTGGTAGGGGATCTCGGTCACCACGATGCACTCGCGGTTGCCCTTCATCTCCTCTATCTCGGCGCGGGCCTGGATGGTGATGGAGCCGCGGCCGGTCTCGAAATAATCCCTGATACCCTTGCGGCCGCGGATGATGCCGGAGGTCGGGAAGTCGGGGCCCTTGATGATCTTCATCAGGTCCTTGACGTCTATCTCGGGGTTCTCGATGACGGCTATGGTGGCCTCGCAGACCTCGGCGAGGTTATGCGTGGGGATGTTGGTGGCCATGCCGACCGCGATGCCGGAGGAGCCGTTTACGAGGAGGTTGGGGAGTTTGGCCGGCAGCACGGAGGGCTCGGTCATGGAGCCGTCGTAGTTGGGGACGAATTTAACCGTCTCCTTCTCGATGTCGGCCAGCAGCTCGCCGGCTATGCCGGAGAGGCGGGCCTCGGTGTAACGCATCGCGGCGGCGGGGTCGCCGTCCACGGAGCCGAAGTTGCCCTGCCCGTCCACGAGCATGTAGCGCAGGCTGAACGGCTGCGCCATGCGCACGAGGGTGTCGTAGATGGAGGCGTCGCCGTGCGGATGGTACTTACCCATCACGTCGCCGACGATGCGGGCGGATTTCTTGAAGGGCTTGTTGTGCTGCAAGCCCATGTCGTCCATGGTGTAGAGCACGCGGCGGTGCACGGGCTTCAAGCCGTCGCGCACGTCGGGCAGCGCGCGGCCCACTATGACGCTCATGGAGTAGTCGATATAGGAGGATTTCATCTCCTCGCTGATATCCCGGTCCACGATGTTGACGAACATGTTCTCGGTCTGCTTCGGTGTAAGGTCTTTAGGTTCTGCCATGTCTGTGCTCCGTTAATTAAATATCCAGGTTGCGGGCGGCCAGCGCGTTCTGTTCTATGAACACGCGGCGCGGCTCCACCTTGTCGCCCATGAGGGTGGTGAACATCTTCTCGGCCTCGGCCGGGTCCTCGAGGGACACCTTCAGGAGCTTTCTCCGCAGCGGGTCCATAGTGGTCTCCCACAGCTGGCCGGGGTTCATTTCGCCCAGACCTTTGTAGCGCTGGATGTGGGCACCGGCGGCGCCGGCCTTCATCACATTGTCCATCAGCGTCTTCAGGTCCCTGGCGGAAACCACGTTCTTTTCGGTGATCAGGTCGAACAGCGCGGGCGCTTTCTCGTCCTCGATCATGAATTCCTTCAGGCCGTGGCCCATCGCGGCGAGCTTGGCCGAGATATTGTTGAGGCGGGTGAACTCGCCGAGGGTCTGGAACTCGGGGCCCAGTTCCTCGGTGTCCATCTCGGCCTCGGGCACGCCTTCCTTGGCGAGCTTGTCCTTGTGCTGCTGGATGTACTCGTTCTCGTAATCCTGCCACTCCTTCTCGGTGAAGAAGTATTTATAGGTCTCGGGGCCGGTCTCTATGCGGTACAGCGGCACGGCGCCGTCGGTCTGGAACTGCAGGTAATCCTTCAGCGTGAGGTTCTTGCTTTCCAGCTTGCGGCTGGTGTTGTCGGCGGCGATCGTCAGCTCTATCAGGTCGCTGATCTCCTTGGGGTCGAGCTTCTTGCCCTTGGCCTTCACGGAAATGCCGGACAGGGCCTCTTTAAGCTGCCACTTCTGCAGCTTCTCTTCGTTGTCGAAGTAGGCCTCGAACTTGCCTTTCTTGACCTTGTAGAGCGGGGGCTGCGCGATATACACGTGGCCCTGCTCCACGAGCGGGCGCATCTGGCGGTAGAAGAAGGTGAGCAGCAGCGTGCGGATGTGCTGGCCGTCCACGTCGGCGTCGGCCATGATGACGATCTTGTGGTAGCGCAGCTTCTCTATATTGAAGCCGTCCTCGCCTTCTCCGATGCCGGTGCCGATGGCCGATATCAGGTTGCGGATCATCTCGCTGGAGATGATCTTAACGAGCTGCGCCTTCTCAACATTGAGGATCTTGCCGCGGATGGGCAGGATGGCCTGGAACACGCGGTCGCGGCCCTGCTTGGCCGAGCCGCCGGCCGAGTCGCCCTCGACTATAAAGATCTCCGACTTCTTGGGGTCCTTCTCCTGGCAGTCGGCGAGCTTACCCGGCAGGCCGGAATCGGTGAGCGATCCCTTGCGGCGCGCCAGGTCCTTGGCGCGGCGGGCGGCCTCGCGGGCCTCGGCGGCGCCCAGGCCCTTCTGGCAGATGGCCTTGGCTATGGAGGGGTGCTCCTCGAAGAACACGGAGAGCGCCTCGCCGGTGAGGGTCTTCACTATACCCTCCACCTCGCCGTTGCCCAGCTTGGTTTTGGTCTGCCCCTCGAACTGCGGCTGCGGGATCTTGACCGACACCACGACGGTGAGGCCTTCGCGCACGTCGTCGCCGGTGACGTTATATTCCTTGTCCTTGAGCAGCTCATACTTCTTGATGTAGTCGTTGATGACGCGGGTCAGAGACGAGCGGAAGCCGGTCACGTGCGTGCCGCCCTCGATGGTCTTGATGTTATTGACGAAGGAGAACATCGTCTCCGAGTAATCGGTGTTGTACTGGATGGCCAGGTCCAGCATCACGTCGCCCTCGGACTTGGTCACAAAGATCGGGTCCTCGTTGATGACCTGCTTGTTGGTGTTAAGGAACTTCACGAACTGCTTGATGCCGCCCTCGAAGAAGAAGGTGTGCTTCTTATTCTCTTCGCGCTCGTCTATGATGGTGATGCGGCAGCCGGGGTTCAGGAAAGCCAGCTCGCGCAGGCGGTTGGAGATGGTGTCGTAGGAGAACTCGCAGTCGCCGAAGATCTCCGGGTCGGGGTGGAACAGCACCGTGGTGCCGTGCCCGTCGGTGGTTCCTACGGCCTTCACGTCGTACTGCGGCTTGCCGCGCTTGTATTCCTGCTTATACACCTTGCCGTCGCGGGAATTAACGGTGACCTCTACGAGGTCGGAGAGGGCGTTCACGCAGGAGACGCCCACGCCGTGCAGACCGCCGGACACTTTATAGGCGCCCGCTTCGAACTTGCCGCCGGCGTGCAGCACGGTCATAACGACTTCCAGGGCGCTCTTGCCCTTGAGCTTCGGGTCCTTCACGTCCTTCATGGGGTCCACGGGGATACCGCGGCCGTTGTCGGAGACGGAGCAGATATTGCCTTCCTTGATCAGGACGTCGATCTTGTTGCACCCGCCGGCGAGAATTTCATCGATGGCGTTATCCACCACTTCATAGACCAGGTGGTGAAGCCCCTGGATGCCGGTGGAACCGATGTACATGGCGGGGCGCTTGCGCACCGCCTCCAGGCCTTCCATAACCTGTATTTTAGAGGAATCGTATCCGCCCTCT
>MGTV01000040.1 GCA_001799635.1 Elusimicrobia bacterium GWA2_62_23 | reverse complement strand
CCGTAAGCGCCCTCCCGGCGGATGATCTCAAGACAGGCTTTGTCCTGGCTGGGCGGTGAAAAATCCGTCAGCCCCAGGTCCGCCACCAGGCCGGCCCAGGTCTTTGACAGGAACTGATAGCGCCCGGCTGCGGTGGGACACAGCCCCCCCGCGCAGACCAGTCGAACCCCGGCTCGTCGTTATCGGGTGGAAGTTCCTGTACGGCCTCGCGCTGCTCCACTGCGGCGGGAACCGGGACAAATACCTGGTCCCGCGGCCCTACGCCGGCGGCGGACCAGGAAATGGAAAGTTCTTCATAGGCGCCGGCCTCCGCCGAAAGCGGAGCCGCCGCGAGGCAGAAAACCGATATTACGGTGAGCAGATATTTCATAAATATAGCCACCTTTCGCCCCTGTTATGAGTCCCGGTCTGCGTCCAATCCTGTACCTATTCCTCCCGGCCTTCCCAGGCATACAAAACCGCGCTCCACGCGACGGCGAGAAAGAACGCTCAAAATACGATGATATAGCATACCAGCCGGGATACTAACAGTCAAATTAATTTATAATTAAGTTATAAAAGGCGGGCGGCAATGTCACTTTTTAACAGGACCGGAGAATGGGGGACGTGCGGCCGACGATATCCTAGCGCGAAGCTTTTCCGCCTCGGCGCGGGCACGCGCGGCGGCGTCCGGGGAAAGGGCGCCCTGCACGGCCGCCATGGCACGGGAGGCGTCGGCGCTTAGCGCGGGCGAGGAAGAACCAGAGGCCAGGACCAGCCACTTGAAGGCCTCTTCGTAATCCGGCGGAACCCCGTCGCCCTTCGCCAGCATCAGCCCCGCGTTGAACTGCGCCTGCGGGTTGCCGCTTGCGGCGGAAAGGCGGAACCATTTCACGGCCTCCGCCTTATCTACGGCGGCATCCCTGCCATAATAGAACATCGAGGCCAGTTGGAACTGCGACGGCTCATGTCCGGCCTCGGCGGCTTTTTTTATCCAGTCCAGACCGAGAGCCGCATCTTTCTGCACATCCTCTCCTGCGATATGTTTTGCCCCCAGCGCGGCCTGGGCCGGGGCATAGCCGCCCTCCGCTGAACTGCGCAGCCAGGCCAGCGAGGCTGCCAGGTCGCGCTTGACCCCCGAACCGGAATAATAAAGCCCCCCCAGCTTAAACTGGGCCGCGGCATTCCCCTGGTCGGCTGACTTCTTAAACCACTTAAAAGCTTCCGCGTAGTCCTGCTTCGCACCGTGCCCGGTAAGGTAGGCTTCGGCAAGCAGGTTCTGGGCCGGGACATTCCCCCCCTCGGCGTAAGCCAGCAGGGAGGCGGCGTAGTCTAACTTCGTGGGAGCCGTGGAGGCGGCCACGGCGGACTTGCCTCCCGTGGTGGCCGTCTTAAAAAGTTCATCGGCCCCGGGGCCGGAAAACAAGCCGCCTTTCTCCTTACGAGGATCCGCCCCGAGCAGTTCGCGCACGGCCTCCATTTCTCCGGAGGGAGTTTTAGCCCCGGCTACGGGCAGGGACAAGTCCAGCGGCCGGCTGCCTCCCCCAACCACGGCTTTTTTTTTCGCTCGCGTTATCACAAACGCCAGCAACGCCAGCACCGCCAGCGCCACCATCGATATTTTTATTTTATTTCCTGTTCTCATGTTTGACCGGGACTATTGTTTTGGCGTACCAATTCCAACAAGCGCCGCGGAGGATTCCTCCACCCGCAAGCCGGAGTAGAGAAGTTCCTTGTAGGCCCTCTCGGTTCCCGGGTTATTCTTTACGAATTTATCGGATTCGGCCTTGTTGGCCGCCCGCGCTTTGTTAAAAGCGGCGCGGTGTTTCTTTATCAGGTCCGACATAGCTTTGGCACGGACAGCCGGCTCCGCGCCGGACAGCCTCTGCCTAAGCTGTTTCTTTTCGGCCACCTGAGCGCGTTTAAGAACGGACATCTCGGTCCCCTGGCGCTTTCTGAGCTCCACCAGAGGTTTCGCTGTATCTCGCAGTTCTTGTATCTCCTCGGCGGTTTTGTGTTTCTCTCGCGCGTGCGTTTTTTCCGGTTCGGCGGTGGCAGGCGTCTTGGCGCTTGCGGAAGCGCTCAAGAACAATAGTATTCCCAAAATGGCGATCCTACTCATAGCATTCTCCTTCCTTATCGAATATTAGTATTTTTTTACGGCTTTCAACCCATTGTTCGTATACACCCTCATCCGGGATATCTCACAGGGGCTGTCCGTGTCCAGAAGGATTATCCCGTAAACTTTGCCGTGATTATATATCTTGAGACGTGAGTCGGCGGCCGGCGGGAATTCGCAAGACAGGGGCACCGCCTCTCCTCCGTCATACATCCGGACCCCGCAGTCCAGGGTCTGGCGGCCCGCCGCCACCGCTATATTGGAGAGCCCGGAAACATTGCCCACGCGGTCACCCGCATAAACGGCAAAGTAATAGGTGGAGTAGGGGCAAAGCCCCTCTACGGAGAGGGACTGCAGCTCTCCTATGACGGCCTGCGTGGAGAACTGCGCTTTGTATACGGAGGGAGAGAACCCGTAACCCGGGTAAGTGGCGTAGTCTATGCGGTACCAACCGGTAGTCACGGCGCCTACACCTGCTCCCGTGTCCTCCGGGGCGGTCCAGGTCAGAGTTATGGAGGAGTAATAGACGGCGGCCGTGGACAGATCGTTTATCGCCGCGGTCGGGGTGGTGTCCACAAGTACGGAGTAGGGACCGGCCACCTTGATATTCCCGGCCAGGTCGGGAACCAGGAACTTTACCTGGTTGGTGGCGGCGCAGGGCGCGGAGCCGTCACAGACTCCGGCATTGGAGGATTCAACCGCGTCCAGACCGTATACCGCGAAGGTCTGTGTCGAAATACTCCCCGCGGCGCCCGTAAGCGCGATATATGGGGACGCGGCCGGAGAACTCGACTGGATAGCGGTCCAGTTATTGCCAGCGGTGGTAGAATACTGTACCGTTGGATTTATTGAGCCCGGATACTCGATGTCGTCAACCCAGGCGCTGTCCGAGAGTTCGCTGTCCCACAGGTCCTTAGTATACTCCCACCTGAAGACATGCCGCCCCGCCTTCACCGGAAAGCTGGCCTTGATCCATATCGGCAGGTCTCCGGCCCAGCTGCCCTGCTCCTCGTTGTCTATCTTAAAACGAAGAAAGTCATATCTTTGCTCACACGATGCCCTCAGGTAAAATGAGATCTCCCCGTCCGCCGATACGTCCGCGGTAAACTGTAGGTACGTGTGTTCATCGTTATCAATGTTCCCCGCTCTGGCCGCATAATGGCCGGAATGCACGGTGCTTCCCTGCACTGCCCAGGGGGCGTCCCCGCCGGTCTCCCATTGTGTCCCCAGACCGCCGTCCTCGAAACCTCTGCCGGCGGCGGACAGCCCCAAGGCCGCCGCGTCATAGTACGCGGTCGACAATCCGCTGAGGATGTCCTGCACGATCAACTGCGCGGTGACCCCGGCGGCGAGGTTGTTCCACATCCCCTCTGAAAGCGCCACCCCTGTGGAGTTAAAGGTCCGGAAGGATCCAGCCAACGGCTCTGCGGCGTCGAAAAGGAACGGACCTATGTCGCGGCCTGCGCCGTAGCTGTCCGTTACGGAATACGGCAGCACATGCAGGTACCAGGTTGCGCCTCCGGCCAGCGCCTGTGCGCTTAAAGTATGCGAGGAGGGTTGCCACAGCGGCTCGGTATAGGCCCACGCATAGGAGGGGTTAATATCCCAAACATACCTGTAATAGGCCGCGGCCACAAAATTGGAGGTGAATGTAAAAGTAGACGAATTGAACCAGACCCCCGTGGACCTGGCGGGCACCACGTCGTCCGCGCTGAGGGGCGGCGCGGTTATTACGGCATAAGGGCCCGTGGAGGTCACATTGCCGGCCCGGTCGGTAACGCTGAACATTACCTGGTTTGTGGCCCCGCAGGGCGCCGTCCCGGAACAAGTCTCGGTATTTGTAGAAGCCGCCAGGTTCAGCGCTGCGGAAATAACCTCCTGCCCGGTGGTTCCGTCCGTCCCGGTCATCGTGGAAACTGCCAAAGGCGAGAAGCGCACCACATCCCCGCCCGCCTCCCAGGTATACTGCCCGGCATAAAGGGCCCCGTTATAAACGGCCATTGATCTTACCCCGGCCTCATTGCCGTCATAGCTGCGCCGCCAGGACAGACCGTCGAAGGCATAGATATCCCCCTCGCCATCATCGCCCCAATAATTAAGGCCGGCGTAAAGGAGGCCGTTGTGCACCGCCAGGGAGGGAATGCCCCAATCCACGGGTTGGGGAAAAACCAGTCTCCAATCTTTCCCGTCGAAATCGTAAACGCCGTAATCCGACGCTGCGTAAACCCTGCCGTTATACGAAGCGAGGGCCATTATAGCCGTTTCCCCGGAGGAAAAACTATACTGCCATGAATTGCCGTCAAATACGTACACGGCCGCGTCGCCATCGGCACCGTCGTAGCCCTGCCCCGCATAAAGCTTGCCGCCATGAACGGCAAAGGACGAAAAGGACTCCACCGCCCCGTCGAAGCTCAACCGCCAGGTCTTTCCGTCGAATTCATAAATATCTCCGTCGCCTGGATTCCAGCCGTAAAGCGCCGCGTATAATTTGCCGTTATACGCCGCCAGGGCGTTTACGGCCCCGCTGAACGTGTCGTAATAGCTGAGGTCCCAGCTGAGGCCGTCAAAGACATAGATCTGGCCGTCCCCATAATTCCAGCCGTATTGGCCGGCGTAAAGTTTCCCGTCGTAGACGGCCAGGGACCGTATGGCGACCCTGTAACCGTTAAAGCTCAAAGCCCAGGACGTCCCATCGAACACATAGACATCGCCCTCGCCATCCTCATCGTCATCGCCCTGGCCGACATAAAGTTTTCCGTTATAGACCGCCATGGCGCCAGTGGTGTATGTTCGTCCCGCGAACATTGTGGAAACGCTTTCGCTCAACCAGGTTATGCCGGCATCGGTGGAATAACGCACCGCGTACCCGCCGGCAGGGACTTGCGCTTCGCCATGCGGAGACTCCGGGCTTACCGCAAGGCCGCTCAACAGGTCCTGGACTTTTAGGCGGACAGTTACCCCGGACGCCAGGTCGTTGGCCTGGGATTCGGACAGGAAGCCGCCGGTGGAACTGACGCTGGAGAAATCCGAAACGGCCGGGGCCGCCGTTTCGAACCTGAACGGCCCTATATGCCGCGGGGGGCCCGAACTCTGGAATTTATCGTATGGCAGCGCATGCAGGTAGTAGTCGGAACCCTGCGAGGCGGCTTCAAGCCCAATGGCCGCCACCGAAGCCAGCCATTGCGGCTCCGTATAACTCCAGGCATGTGACGCCGAAGTGTCCCAGGCGTAACGGTAATAGGCCGCCGTTTGAAAAGCGGAACTAAAAATATACGTCCCGCCATTGTACCAGCTCCCCGTAGATCTGACGGGGACTATCTCTCCGGCATCCGGAGGAGGAGCGGCTATCACGGCGTAGGGTCCGGCCGTCATAACATTGCCGGCCAGGTCGGTGGCGCTGAACATCACCTGATTGGTAGCCCCGCAGGGCGCAGCTCCGCCGCAGGTCTCGGTACTGGCAGAAGGCTGCAGGTCCAGAACGGCGGAAAGCGTTTCCTCGCCTGCAGAGCCGTTCTCCCCTGTCATTACGGCCGCCGCCGGCTGCGTGAATTTCAGCACCCGGGCGGAGCCGCTTTCCCATGAATACTCCGCCGCGTAAAGACCGCCGTCATACGCCTGCAGGGCCTTTACACCCACATAGAGGCTGTCATGCACCAGCCGCCAGGACGCACCGTCGAAAGCGTAGATATCCGCCTCCCCCTCGTCATAGTAGTCCCCAAGACCGGCGTACAACTGGCCTTTATGAACCGCCAGGGAGCGCACCGCGCTAACAGGGCCGGCAAAGCTGAGACTCCAGGAATTCCCGTCATAGACATAAACATTCCCGTCGCCGATACTGTTGCCTGCCTGGCCGGCATAGAGTTTGCCGTTATAAACCGCAAGGGCCGGTATGTATGATCTGGCCCCGTCGAAAATCAGCTGCCAGGTATTGCCGTCAAAGACATAGATATCACCCTCCCCTGCGGTGTCCCCGATTCCGGCGTACAGTTTTCCGCTGTACACGGCAAGGGCCGAAACCGCGCCATGCGGAAATTCAATACTGAGGCGCCAGGTTCGCCCGTCAAAGACATAAACATGGGCGGAGTCCCATCCCTGTCCCGCGTACAACTTTCCGTTGTACACGGCGAGGCTCATGGTCCCTGCCCCCACGCCGCCGTAGAAGCTCAAGCTCCAGGTGGCGCCGTCGAACACGTATACGGCTCCGTCCCCCTCATCATAGCCGTATTGCCCCGCGTAGAGTTTGCCGTCGTAAACGGCCATGGCCCGTATGGAGACCTCGTCGCCGTCAAAGCTTTTAACCCAGGACGTACCGTCGAACGCGTAAATATCTCCGTCGCCCTCCTCGTCATCGTCCCCGTAGCCGGCGTAGAGTTTGCCGTTATAAACGGCCAGCGAGGAAAATCCATACGAGGCCCGCCTGAGCGAGAGCTCCATCCGCTCCGCGCACCAGGTACGTCCGGAGTCGGTAGAATAGCGCACCGCGAACCCTCCGGGAGCGGAGGCGCTTTCCGCCGGGAGCGCCGTGTCGGTGACCATCAGGCCGGCCAGCAGGTCCCTTATCTTCAACTGCACCGTCACACCGGAGAGAAGGTCGTTGAACTGACCTTCCGACAGACTGCCCCCGGTAGAACTGACGCTGGAGAAACCGGAAACCACGGACGGAGGAGAAGCCTCGAACCGGAAAGGGCCGATATCGCGGCCGGGGCCGGAGCTGTCCTGTAAATTGTAGGGCAGGACGTGCAGATATTGATCGGCACCCGGAGACTCGACCTGTAAAAGTATGGTGCCGGAAGAAGGCAGCCATTGGGGTTCCGTATAGCTCCAGACATGAGAGGCGGAATTATCCCAGGTATAGCGATAATACTCGGCGTTCTGGAAATCCGAAACAAAAGCGAACATATCGCCGTTGTACCAGACTCCGGTGGAGCGCGCTGGAATAATATCGCCGGCATCAGGCTCAGGGACGCTTATTACCGCGTAGGGGCCCGCCGAGACCACGTTCCCGGCCCGGTCCGCGGCGTAGAATTTTACCTGGTTGGTGGCTCCGCAAGGCCCGGATCCGCCGCAGGTCTCGGTATTGGTAGAGGCCGCCAGGTCCGCCACCGCGGAAAAAGTCTCCTGCCCGGTGGAACCGGGCGGGCCCGTGAGCGAGACTCCGGCGGCGCGTTCCCAGGAGCGGCCAGCGTTGACGGAGCGCTCCGCCCACAGGTTCTCTGTATGGAATGAGACGCCGTCCAACCACACCGCATTCTCCCCGCTCAAGGGACTAGAAGCGGTCCGATACTCCCATTTAAGGGTATGTGAGCCGGCCGGGATATCATAAGCGGCTTCTGTCCATGGGAATTTGCCGCTCCAGGAGTCTTTCTCCGCCCCGTCTATATAGAAGTACAGAAAGCCGCCAAGGTAAGTGAAATCTCTCTTAACCGAGAACTTAACGGCGCCGCCCTGGAAATTGGGCACGGAGATTTCCAGCCAGGTGGCCTGATCATTCAAAATTGGTCCGGAGCGCGCCGCGTAAAGGCCGGTCTCTTTTTCCAGGGACTGCACGTACCAGGAAGCGTCGCCCCCTGTCCGCCAGCCTGCGGAAAGCCCCCCTGCCTCAAAGCCCTGGGCATAAACCCCGTAAGTGGACACCTCAAGCCCGCTGACCAGGTCCTGGAGCCCTATCTGTACGGTAACTCCCGCAGAAAGGTCGTTGAACTGCCCTTCCCCCATGAGCCCCCCGGTAGAACTTACACTGGAAAAAGGCGGCACAATGGACGGGGAGGCGGTTTCGAATCTGAAGGGGCCTATATGCCGGTCGGTTCCCGAACTGTCCGTCACATTATACGGGAGTATGTGAAGGTAGTGGTCCGCCCCCTCCGCCGCGGCCTGGAAAGAAAGAATGCCTCCGGAAGCCAGCCACTGTGGTTCCGTGAAGCTCCAGGCATAGGAAGCGGAGGTGTCCCAGGCATAACGGTAATAGGCCGCGCCGCGGAAACCGGAACTAAAAGAGAAGGTACTGGTATTATGCCAGGCGCCTGTGGACAGGTTAGGCAGAACATCTTCCGAATCGGGGGTGGCCGCAGATATCAAGGCGTAAGGTCCGGAATACCGGACATTGCCGGCTATATCCGTACCAAAGAACCTGAGCTGGTTGGTGGCCCCGCAGGGCTCCGCCCCGGAGCAGGTTTGCGTATTGGTGGAAGCGGCCGGGGTGAACATTGCGGAAAGCGTTTCCTGCCCCGTAGACCCGTCGGCTCCGCCAAGGACGGCGGCGGCATAGGACCTCAACTTAAATATGTCGCCGGTGCCTGAATAGTTAAGGCTACGCTGCCCCGCGTACAATTCATTATTGTAAACCGCAAGCGCGGAGATACTCTCCCACTCTCCGCTGAAGATCTTCTCCCAGATATTCCCGTCGAAAGCGTAGATCTCGGACAAGCCATTGGAACTGCCCTGGCCGGCGTACAACTTATCATAATAAACCGCTAAAGACTCTACCGCCGCGTTAGTTCCATCGAAACTCGTGTTCCAGGCCGCGCCGTCGAAAACGAAAATGTCCCCGTCTCCCGTACCCGTGCCCTGGCCGGCGTAGAGTTTGCCGTTATATGCCGCCAGGGCGGATATCGCTTCCTGTGCGCCGTCATAACTCAGCGTCCAGTAATTGCCATTAAAAGCGAAAATGTCCCCGTCGCCGGCGCCGCCGGCCTGGCCGGCATACAACTTCCCGTTATAGACCGTCAGGGCAGATATAGTCTCCTGATAGCCGTCGTAACTCAACGCCCAGGTATTGCCGTCAAAGACATAAATGTCGCCCTGGCCGCTGCTGCCGCCAAGGCCGGCATATAGTCGGCCATCATAAACGGCCAGAGAATTTACGGTATAAGCCGTGCCCGCGAACGCCAGGCTCCAGGTATTCCCGTCAAAGGCGTAGATCTCGGAAGAGAGACCAAGCCCGGCGCGCCCGGCGTAGAGTTTTCCATCGTAGGCCGCCAACGAAAGTATGGAGGTCCAGGCACTGTCAAAGCTCTGGGTCCAGTTCTTGCCGTCAAACACATAAATGTCGCCGTCGCCATAATCCTTCCCGTGGCCGGAATACAATCTGCCGTCGTACACCGCCAGCGCGTGTACGGCCGCCTGCCCGCCGTTATAATTCAGGCTCCACCCGGCAGACTCCGGATTCCACGTCGCGCCGGCGTCCGTAGAGTACCTAAACCCATAGGCCGAAGCGGTGGTTACCACAAGCCCGCTCAACGCGTCCTGAAGGCCTATCTGCACTGTAACGCCGGACGGAAGGTCATTGAACTGGGACTCCGCCATGAGCCCGCCGGTGGAGCTTATATGCCGGTAAGACGAAAACTCCGGGGAACTCAAGTCCCTGTTGAATGGCCCTATATCCCTGGAAGGGCCGGAGGAGTCTAAAATATTGTAAGGCAGCACATGCAGGTACCAGGAGCCGTCGGCGGCGAACTCCATGTCCAATATGCCCGTGTTCCAGGCGGGCTCGGAAAAATTCCAGGCGTGAGAAATTGAATTGTCCCAGGCATATCGGTAGTAGCTCGCTTCTTTAAATCCGGAAACGAAAGAGATAGAGCTGACACTGAGCCAGGGACCGGTGGAATATTGCGCGGCCACTTCGGCGGCTGAAGGGTTGGGGGAATAGACCAGCACGGCGTAAGGACCGTCAAACTCTATGTTCCCGGCCATATCCGCGGCGATGAACTTGACCTGGTTGGTGGCACCGCAGGGCTCGACGCCGCCGCAGGTCTCAGTATTGGAGGAAGACACCAGGTCCAGCATAACGGACATGGTCTCCTGCCCCGTCGTGCCGTCAGTGCCCGTCATGGAGGTAACAGCCACGGGGGAAAATTCCAGGATATCTCCGAGATAATTTGAATTCCCCTGCCCCGCGTATAATCTGCCGTTATATACCCCCAATGAGCGAATTGCCGTGTGGAGGGGCTCTTCATACGCCTTTGTCCAGGCGGTGCCGTCAAAATATAAAAGATCCCCGTCCCCGACACCGCTGCCCTGGCCGGCGTACAATATACCGTTATAGGCCGCCAGTGAGAATATTTGTTCTTCCCCGCCATTATACGCGGCGAACCAGGTGCCGCCGTCAAGGACCAGGATATCGCCGTCCCCGCTGCCGCTGCCCTGGCCGGCGTACAGTTTGCCGTTATAGACCGCCAGCGCGGAGATATATTCCTGGGCGCCGTTAAAGCTGACGCTCCAGGCGCTGCCGTCAAAGACCAGGATATCGCCGTCGCCGGAACCGCTGCCTTGCCCGGCGTACAGCTTGCCGTTGTGGACCGCCAGGGAGTATATGTATTCCTGGGCCCCGTTATAGCTGACGCTCCAGGTGCTGCCGTCAAAAACATACACATCGCCGTCACCGGCATCTGTTCCCTGGCCCGCGTACAGTTTCCCGTTATAGACCGCCAGGGAATAGATGCCTTCCTGGGAGCCTCTGAAACTCTTGACCCAGTTATTATCTCCCTTCATAACAAAAACATCCCCGTCCGTACTAGTGGAGAAATTGTTCTGCGCGGCATACAATTCCCCGTTATACTCAGCGAAGGCGCCAATGCGGTAACCGCCAAAACTGGCGCTCACGGCCCAGCTCTCTCCGTCGTAGACGAGTATCTTGGAATAACCATTGCTGTTAGCGGAGCCCTCGCCGGCGTATAGTTTTCCGTTGTGGGCCGCCAGGGCGTAGATGCCGCTGGCGCCTCCGTCATAACTCGTACGCGAGGTCAGGCCGAGCCAGTTCTGGCCGGCGTCGACAGAGTAGAGCACGCTGTGGGCCCCTGACGGATAGGCCGCTGTCGTGACGGCAAGGCCGCTCAGGCCATCATCGACGTCCATCTGCACCGTAACGCCAGAGACGAGGTCATTGAACTGGCTCTCGTCCATTATGCCTCCGGTAGAATTCACATGCCGGTAAAAATAGTCCGAGGGCGGGTTCCAGTCCACATTGAACGGCCCGATGTCGCTCGGTGTTCCGGAAGAGTCGAGGATATTGTAGGGAAGAACGTGCAGGTACCAGGAGCCGGGCCCGCCGAACTCCAGCCATAGCGTCCCGGTGGATTTCCATAGCGTTTCGGTAAAGGCCCAGGCATATGCGGGGGAATTATCCCAGGCATATCTGTAATAGGCTGCCTCTTTAAAGCCGGAAACAAAGGCCGCGGAGCTTACGTTCTGCCAGTTTCCCGTGGATAGTTCTACCGCGCGCACTTCGGACGCTGAAGGAACGGGAACGCTTAAAACGGCATAAGGCCCCGCCGTCACCACGTTGCCGGCCAGATCACCGGCGATGAACCTGACCTGGTTGGTGGCGCCGCAAGGCGTAGCCCCGCCGCAGATCTCGGTATTGGTGGATTTGGCAAGGTTGAGCGTCGCCGACAACACCTCCATGCCCGTGGAACCGTCGGCGCCCGTAATGGAAGAGACCGCCGCCGGGGCAAACGAAAGGACATCCCCGTCGCCGAGTGAACTGCCCTGGCCGGCATAGAGCTTGCCGCCATAGGCGGCCAGGGCGTATATGCGCTCCTGCGCGCCGTTCACCCTCAGGGTCCAGGTGCCGCCGTCAAAGATAAAAACATCTCCGTCGCCGCTGCTGTAGCCCTGGCCGGCGTACAATTTGCCGTTATAGACCGCCAGGGAATTAACAACCTCCTGCGCCCCGTTATAACTCAAGGCCCAGGTATTGCCGTCGAATACGTAAATATCGCCAAGTCCCGCGGCATTGCCCCGGCCGGCATAGAGTTTCCCGTTATAAGCCGCCAGGGAATATATCTCCGTCGATACGGCGTCATAGCTGACGCTCCAATTGCTTCCATCAAAGGCAAGAACGGCCGCGCTTCCCCCGCTCAGGCCGGCGAACAGTTTCCCGTTGTAGACCGCCAGGGCAAATATAGATCCCGTTCCCCAATCATGATCAAGAGTCCAGGTATCCCCGTCAAAGACGTAAAGATCCCCGTCGCCTCCCCACCAGTATCCGGCGGCGTAGAGTTTGCCGTTATAGACCGCCAGAGCGGATACGGTGTCCTGCGCGCCGTCATAACTGAGGGCCCAGGCGCTGCCGTCAAAAACATAAACATCTCCGTCACCGGTGCTTATCCCCTGGCCCGCGTACAATTTGCCGTTGTATACCGCTAGCGACCCTATGATCTCCTTCGCGCCGTCATAGCTCAGGCTCCAGGCGGTCCCGTCAAATACATACACATCGCCATCGCCCGCGCCACCCCCCTGACCGGTGTAGAGTTCCCCCTCATACACGGCCAGGGAGAAAATATTCGCCGCCGCCCCGTCAAAGCTCACGGCCATAGTCTCCGCGGCCCAGCTCTTTCCGGCGTCCGTGGAATATTCCACGCTATGCCCGCCGTACGGGTAAGCCGCCGTGGTCACGGCCAGACCGCCCAGTATATCGCGCACATCCATCTGCACGGTCACACCGGAGGAAATATAATTGGCCTGACCTTCCGTTATTGCCCCGCCGGTGGAACTTATATGCGCGTAACCGGACAAAGAGGGGACCGCCCGGTCCACGTTGAACGGTCCTATGTCGCGGGGAGCCCCGGAAGAGCCGGAGATATTATAAGGCAGAACATGCAGGTACCAGACGCCGTCGGAGGCGAACTGCAGGCCCTGCGCGCCGTAGGGCCAGATGGCTTCGGAAAAGTTCCACTCGTACGCGGCGGTGTTATCCCAGACATACCTGTAGTAGGCGGCTTCTTTAAAACCGGAGGCGAAGGTGATGGAACTGGCGTTTATCCAGGCGCCGGTCGAATACGCGGCGGATACCTCGGCGGCCGACGGATCGGCCGCGCTGGCCAATATTGCGTAAGGCCCGGCCATCTTAACGTTCCCGGCCAGATCGCTACCGAAGAATTTAACCTGGTTGGTGGCGCCGCAGGGCGAAACGCCGCCGCAGGTCTGTGTATTGGTTGACGGATTAAGCTCGAGCCCGGCCGACAGCGTTGCCGCTCCGGTGAAACCATCGGCCGCCGTGGCGGAGGTGACCGCCAAAGGCGAAAATGCGACAATATCGCCGCTGGTATAACCCAGCCCCGCGTACAACTTGCCGTTATAGGCGGCCAAGGCCTCTATAGCTTGCTGCGGCCCGTCATAGGTAAGACTCCAGGTCTCGCCGTCAAAGGCGTATATCTCCCCGTCGCCGGGGTTGGACCCCTGGCCGGCGTACAATTTGCCGTTATAGACGGCTAGGGAGAATATCCCGTAACCAGGTCCGGTAAAGCTCAAAACCCAGGCATTCCCGTCATAGACATAGACGTAACAGGCACCGGACGCGGTGTGGCCGGCATACAATTTACCGTCATAGACGGCCAGGGCTGAGACACCCATCCCCGCCCCGTCATAGTTAAGGCTCCAAGCCCCGCCGTCGAAGACATAAATATCCCCGGCGCCGGCGCTTACACCCTGGCCGGCGTAGAGCTTGCCGTTATAAACCGCCAGCGACAATATCTCGTACTGTGCGCCGTCAAGACTTAAAGCCCAGGCCTTGCCGTCGAAAGCCAGGACGTCGCCGTCACCGGCATCGCCGCCCTGGCCGGCGTAGAGCTTGCCGTTGTAGGCGGCCAAAGCGTAGATAGCCCCTTGCGCGCCGTCATAACTCAGGATCCAGTCCCGCCCGGCAAAAACATATATGTCGCCATCGCCGGCACTATTGCCCATTCCAGCGTACAGTTTTCCGTCGTAGACGGCCAGGGAGTTCACGGAGGGGTGGGCGCCGTCATAACTGACGCTCCAAGCATTGCCGTCATAGACAAGAACGTCCCCGGCTCCGGCGTCGCCCCCCTGGCCGGCGTATAACTTACCGTCATAGACCGCCAGCGACAGTATTTCCCATTGCGCCCCGTCATAAGACATGCCCGCGTTTTCGCTTAGCCAGGTCTTGCCGGCGTCCCTGGAATACATCAAGCCGTGGCCACCGGAGGGATAGGCCGCGGTAGTGACGGCAAGGCCGCTCAAAACGTCCTGATAATCCATCTGCACCGTTACCCCGGACAACAGGTCGTTGAACTGGCTCTCCGCCATTATACCGCCAGAGGAGCTTATATGCCGGTAAGAAGAGGCAGAGGGAAGAACCCTGTCCACGGTAAACGGCCCGATATCGCGCGAGGGTCCGGAGGAATCCAGAATATTGTAAGGCAGAATATGCAGGTACCACGCGGCATCACTGCTGAACTCCAACCCGAGCGGACCGGGCCCCCAGACCGTCTCCGAGAGCGTCCAGGTATGGGCAGCGGAATTGTCCCAGACGTAGCGGTAATAGGCGGCATCCCGGAAACCGGAAGTGAACGTTATGGAACTGGCGTTCAGCCAGGAGCCGGTGGAATAAGTGGCGGTCACCTCGGCGGCCGAGGGATTTGGAGTATAGGTCAGCACCGCGTAAGGGCCGGCGATTTCAGGATTCCCGGCCATGTCGGTAACCACGAACTTGACCTGGTTGGTGGCGCCGCAGGGCGAAACGCCGCCGCAGGTCTGTGTATTGGTGGAAGCCGCAAGATCGAGAGCGACTGAAAGCGTTTCCAACCCGGTGGAGCCATCCGCGCCCGTCACGGAGGAAACCGCCACAGGGGAGAAAGAGAGGATGTCGCCGTCTTGGTACGAAAACCCCACGCCGGCGTACAATCTGCCGTTATGGGCCGCCAGGGCGTTCACATACTCATGCGGCCCGTCATAATTCAGCCGCCAGGTATCGCCATCCAGCATGTAAACATCGCCGGCTCCGGGCAAACCTCCCTGTCCCGCGTATAGCCGGCCGTTGTAGACGGCGAAGGTGTTTATGTATTTTTGCGCGCCGTCATAGCTAAGCGCCCAGCTAGCGCCGTCATAGACGTAGATATCCCCGTCGCCGTCATTGTAGCCCTGCCCGGCGTACAATTTACCGTCATAAACGCCCAGGGAATAGATTTCCTCCTGTGCGCCGTTATAACTTACGCTCCAGGCAGTGCCGTCGAAAACCAGCACATCTCCATCCCCGGGGCTGTTGCCCTGGCCGGCGTACAACTTACCGCCGTAGGAAGCCAGAGAGAGTATGTATTCCTGCGCCCCGTTATAGCTCACGGCCCAGGTGCTGCCGTCAAAGACAAGCACATCGCCGTCGCCTGCGCCAAAGCCCTGCCCGGCATATAGTCTGCCGTCGTGTACCGCCAGTGAATTTATACTCTCCTGCAGGCCGTCATGGCTTTTGGTCCAGTTATAGCCGTCGAAGGCATAAACGTCACCGTCGCCGGAGCCTCCTCCCTGCCCCGCGTATAACTTACCATTATAGACCGCCAGAGCATTGATATATTCCTGGCCTCCATAAAAGCTCAAGGTCCAGGTTTTACCGTCATAAACATAGATGTCGCCGTCGCCGACCGGTTCCGCGTCGGGATTACATTGGGCGGCGTATAATTTACCGTTATAGACAGCCAGAGCCTTTATCCGTTCCTGTGGGCCGTCGAAACTCAAAGCCATGGTCTCCGTCAGCCAACTTCTGCCGGCGTCAATGGAATACATTACGCCATGACCGCCGGACGGATACGTCGTGGTGGTGACGGCAAGACCGCTGATCGCGTCCTGGATGCTCATCTGAACCGTTACTCCGGAGACAAGATCGTTGAACTGGCTCTCGGCCATGATCCCTCCGGTGGAACTGATATGCCGGAATGCTGAGATAGCTGGTTTCTCCCGGTCAAAGCCGTAAGGCCCAATGTCGCGTTGAGGACCGGAGGAGGCGAGGATGTTATAAGGCAGAACATGGAGATACCAGCCGCCGTCGACCGGGACCTCCAGCCCCAGGGCTCCGCCTCCCCATACGGGCTCAGAGAAGTCCCACACATGTGTCGAGGAATTGTCCCAGGCATACCTGTAGTACAGGGCCTCCCTGAAACCAGATGTGAACGTTATGGAACTGGCGCTGGTCCAGGCATTGGTCGAAGATAAGGACCCCACTTCGGCGGCTGAGGGATTGGGCTGATAGGTCAGAACCGCGTAAGGGCCGGCTGTCCTGACGTTGCCGGCAAGGTCGGCGCTGAAGAATCTGACCTGATTGGTGGCGCCGCAGGGCGAAACGCCGCCGCAGGTTTCGGTATTAGTGGAGGATGCAAGGCCAAGCAGGGCCGAAAATGTCTCCGGCCCGGTGGAGCCGTCCGCGCCCGTAAGGGCGGGGGAACCCTCCGGAGAAAAGACGTAGACATCTCCATCAGGAGCAACAATACCCTGCCCGGCGTATAGTTTACCGTTATAGACCGCCAGAGCCGCCACATATTCCTGCAAGCCGTCGAAACTCCCGACCCAGGAATCCCCGTTAAAAACAAAGATATCGCCATCCAGAGTGCTGGAACCCTGGCCAGCGTATAATTTTCCGCTATAGACCGCCATGGAATAAAAGACGTCCTGAGCTCCGTCATAGCTCAGTGCCCAGTTAGCGCCGTCAAAGACAAGAACATCACCGTCTCCCGTGCCGGTCCCCTGGCCGGCGTACAGCTTGCCGTTGTATACTGCGAGGCAGTTTATCGCCTCCTGCGCCCCGTCATAGCTCAGGGCCCAGTTGGCGCCGTCAAAGACAAGAACGTCACCGTCTCCCGTGCCGGTCCCCTGGCCGGCGTACAGCTTGCCGTTATAGACCGCCAGGGAGGAGATGGACTCCTGCACGCCGTTATAGCTCATGGTCCAGCCGGAACCGTCAAAGACAAGAACGTCACCGTCTCCCGTGCCGGTCCCCTGGCCGGCGTACAGCTTGCCGTTATAGACCGCCAGGGAGGAGATGGACTCCTGCGTGCCATCATAGCTCCGGTTCCAGTTGGCGCCGTCAAAGACAAGAACATCGCCGTCGCCGGAGTTGCTGCCCTGGCCGGCGTATAACTTGCCGTTGTATACAGCAAGGCAGTTTATCGCCTCCTGTAAGCCATTATAACTTTGGCTCCAGGTTGTGCCGTCAAAGACATATACGTCGCCATCCGTGGCACCTATCCCCTGGCCGGCGTATAATTTGCCGTTATAGACCGCCATGGAGTAAAAAGCGTCCTGAGCTCCGTCGTAGCTTAAGGAAACGGGGCCTGTCACCCAGCTATTGCCCGCATCCGTAGAAAACATTATCCCGTAGCCGCCAGCGGGAAAGGCCGCGGTGGTTACGGCCAGGCCGCTCAACGCGTCCTGCACATCTATCTGTACCGTTACCCCCGACAAGAGGTCGTTTAACTGTGACTCCGAGATAGCCCCCCCGCTGGAACTTATATGTCTGTAGCTAGAAATTGCGGGAAGGGCCCGGTCAATATTGAACGGCCCGATATCGGAGGGAACTCCTGAAGAATCGAAGATATTATACGGCAGGACATGCAAATACCAGGCAGCATCGGCGCCGAACTCCATTCCAAGCCCGCCTGAGCTCCAGACCGTTTCAGAGAGGCTCCACACATGCGCGGGGGAATTATCCCAGATGTATCTGTAATAGCTGGCCCTTTGGAAATCGGAAGCAAATGTCACAGAACTGACGTTAAGCCAACTGCCGGTGGAATATGAGGGGACGATCTCCTCGGCGGAAGGGCCCGGCACATAAGTTAAAAGCGCATAAGGTCCGACCGCTTTAACATTGCCAGCCAGGTCGGTGGCGAAGAATTTCAGCTGATTGGTGGCCCCGCAGGGCGCCGCGCCTCCGCAGATCTCGGTATTAGTGGATAATTTCAGGTCCACAACGGCGGCCAGCGTTTCCTGCTCCGTGGAACCGTCCGCGCCTGTGCAGGAGGAAACCGCCACGGGAGCGAAGGAGATAATATCCCCGTCGCCAGAAAGGTTGCCCTGGCCCGCGTATATTTTATTGTCATACGCGGCCAGCGAGTGTATTGCGTAGCGCGCGCCGTCATACCATAAGTTCCAGGTATTCCCGTCAAAGACGTACACATCGCCGTCTCCGAGAGTGCTGCTTCCCAGGCCGGCGTATAACTTGGCGTTATAGACCGCGAGAGAATACACGTTCGCTTTCGCGCCGTCATAACTCATGCTCCATGTTTTCCCGTCAAAGGCGAGAACGTCACCGTCCCCCGAGCCGCTGCCCTGGCCGGCATAGAGTTTCCCGTTATAGACCGCCAGGGCGTTTATATACTCCTGCGTGCCCTCATAGCTCTTCGCCCAGGTGGCCCCATCGAACACATAAACATCTCCATCACCCGAGGAAAGTCCCGCGCCGGCATACAGCTTGCCGTTATACTCGGCCAGGGCGGTTATATATTCCAGCGAGGCCCCCCCGTCATAGGTCTTCGTCCATGTCGTGCCGTCAAAAACGTATATGTCTCCGTCGCCCGCGGAAAGGCCGGTGCCAGCGTATAATCTGCCGTTGTAGACCGCCAGCGCGGTCACATACTCCAGGGCGGCCCCGCCCTCGAAACTCTGGGTCCAGCCTGAGCCGTCATAAGCGTACACGTCCCCCTCGCCGGCATCGTTCCCCATTCCCGCGTACAACTTGCCATCATAAACGGCAAAGGAGGAAACAGTGTCCCGTGTGCCGGCATAGGAATTCAGGTACCAGACACCCCCGTTAAGGACATGGATATCGCCGTCGCCGGCGCCATTGCCCTGGCCGGCATATAATTTACCGGCATAGACCGCAAGGGCATAGATATTCTCCTGAGCGCCGTCCAGGGTGGAAAAAGTGCTCTCCGAAAACCAATTTTTACCGGCGTCGTTAGAATACATCACACTATGCCCACCGGCAGGATAGGGTGCCGTAGTAACGGCCAGGCCGCTTAAAACATCCTGGATATTTATCTGCACCGTCACTCCGGAGATCAGATCGTTAAACTGGGACTCACCGATGACCCCGCCGGTAGAGCTGATACTGCGGTAGGACACCGCTGTAGGAGCCGTGGTGTCTATATTAAAAGAATAGGATCCGGACCAGGCGGAGTCTTTTACGTGCCAATAGTAGGTAACTCCCTGCAGAAGGGCCGCCGGGGCGGTATAGGAGATGCTGGAGGTTACTATATCTATGACCGGGGAGGAGAAATCGGAGTTGTTGTCCACCTGGAGCTGGTAATTGGGGGTTGTGTTGGTCCAGTAGAACGTGGGAGATACCGTTGACAGATAGACGGTATCCTGCGGGGCAATAAGGGAAGGCGCGCAAAAAGACGGCGCCCCGGACGCCAACAGCAAAAAGACCGAATAAACAGCCAGGCGCGCCTTTG
>MGTV01000039.1 GCA_001799635.1 Elusimicrobia bacterium GWA2_62_23 | reverse complement strand
CTGCCGATAGGCCGCTTCGACAACCGCGTGGACAAGACCTCGTTCCTGCGCGTGGAGAAGAAGGACTGGGACCCGAAGATGGTGGCCGACGTCACCAACGGCATCAAGGGCGCCACGGACAAGTTGCACTCGATGCTCGCCGCCGCCAGGAAGTAAGGCACGAAAACAAGAGGAGAGCCGCGGCTAAAACCGCGGCTCTCTTTTTTTGTCCGGCCGATTTGTAATTTAGTAACATAGCACAATTATGGAAACCAACCTCTCACAGAACGATCACTCCACCGACGGGGCCGCTGCGCGCGGCTCCTGGGGCTCCAATTTCGGCTTCATCATGGCCGCTGCCGGTTCCGCCGTGGGCCTGGGCAATATCTGGGGCTTTCCCATGCAGGTGGGCAAGGGCGGCGGCGCCGTATTTGTAATGCTTTACCTCTGCTGCGTGGTCTTTATCTGCCTGCCCATACTGGTGGCGGAACTGGCGCTTGGCCGCTCCTCGGGGCGCGATCCTATAGGCGCCTTCCAGGTGACCAAGCCGGCTACCCCCTGGTGGCTGGCCGGCGCCCTGGGCGTCACGGCCGGGGTGGGGATACTTTCTTTCTACTGCGTCATCGCCGGCTGGACGCTGGCCTATATCTGGTTCTCCCTGAGCGGTTGCGTGGGCCAGGCCCCGGGGGCCTTCTTCGGGGCTTTCGTGGCCGACGGGTCAAAGAACGTCCTGCTCTCTTTCGCCGTGCTGACCATCACCGCCGGGATACTCCTGGGCGGCGTGCGCGAAGGCATAGAGAAGGCCTCCAAGGTAATGATGCCGGCGCTTTTCATCCTGCTCGTGCTGCTGGGGGCGCGCGCCCTCTTCCTGCCGGGCGCCGCCTCCGGGCTGGCGTATTACCTCAAGCCGGACCTTAAGGAGATGGCGAACATCGCCGTGCTCAACGCCGCGCTGGGGCAGGCTTTCTTTTCGCTCAGCCTCGGTATGGGCGCCATGATAACCTACGGCAGCTATCTTTCGAAGAAGACCAACGCCGTGAAGGCCGCCGGCTGGGTGGCCGGGCTGGACACCATGGTGGCCCTGCTGGCCGGGTTCGTAGTCTTCCCCGTGGGGTTCTCCATAGCCGGCTTCAACCCGGCAGAAGGCGGCCCGGGGCTGATCTTCTCCGTGCTTCCCAACCTTTTCGCCTCCATGCCCGGAGGCGCCCTGTTCGGAGCGGCTTTCTTCGTGCTGCTCACGCTGGCGGCGCTCACCAGCACCATCTCCCTGTTAGAAGTACCCACGGCGGCCATGGTGGACCGAGGGTGGTGCCGGCGCAAGTCCGTGCTCCTGGTAACGCTGGCCGTGGCGGCCATGGCAGTACCCTCGGTGCTCTCGCAGGGTGCAGTGGCGTGGCTGACAAAGGTTCCCGGGACGGGGATGGATTTCCTTTCGCTGATGGCGGTGGTCTGGAACAACTGGGCGCTGCCTATTGGCGGCCTGCTCATCTCCGTTTTCGTGGGCTGGGTGTGGGGAGCGGACAAGGCGATAGCCGAACTGAAGGCGGAGGGGAATTCTTTTCCCGGCGCGCGCGTTTGGGCTTTCCTGATACGCTACGTCTGCCCGGTGGCGATCCTCTTCGTCATAGTCATGACGGCCCGGGGGATGTTTGCGGGGTAAACTGCCTGACGGTGGTTTTTTCGGCCGGACTTTTTGAATTGGCCCTGTTAAATATATATAATTAGAACGTTGCCGAGGTAGCTCAACGGTAGAGCATTCGCTTCGTAAGCGAAGGGTTGTGGGTTCAAATCCCATCCTCGGCTGAACGATTTACGTAAAAATTACAGGGGTTCGGCGCAGTTCCTTCCTTGGTTTCCCGCAAATCATGTCAAAAAAAAATAACCCGGTCATAAACGAATTCGAAGATATCAATTTCGCTCCCGGGGTCAGTTTCGCCCGCAAAGCCATCTGGTGGTGGGTGCCCCTGCTCTACCTGCTGATCTCGGACACTTTCTACCTGCGCACCTACGACTCCGCCCAGGTCAAGATCACCCTCCTCCAGATGGGCGGCTTTGGCCTGATCGGCATGTGGGTCTCCCTGCTGCTGCTGGAGGGCCGCCGCGCCTTCCGCCGGGAGGACTTCATCTTCCTGGCCCCTTTCTTCGCCTACCTGCTGCACGTGCTCATCTCCTTCTCGCACGCGCCCTACCCCGGCCCCAGCGTGGACGATTTCGTCCGCTACACTATCTACATGTCCGTCACCCTGATAGTCATCAGGGAGTTCACCAAGGACGCCATAGACCGGCTCACCAAGGTCCTCATCATCACGGCTTATATCGCCGTGCTCTACGGCCTGGTGCAATTCCTGGATTTCCACTTCTTCCCGCCGAAGGACCAGGGGCCTGGCCTGGACCCGTTCATCTGGCGCGGAGCCTTCGGCCGCCGTATCTTCTCCACCTACGGCAATCCGAACTTCTTCGGCAACTTCCTGGTGCTCATCTTCCCCATAGCGCTCACCCAGTATCTCAAGAAGCGCTCCATCTTCCTGCTGCCCCTGGTCTTCCTGGACCTCTTCTGCCTCTACTCCACGGAAACCAAGGGAGCCTACCTGGGCTTCGGCATCTCGGCGTTCCTGTTCACCGTCTTCTACGGCTACTTTTTCCTGCGGGATAAACTGCCCATAGGCCGCGTGAAGTTCCTGTTGCTGGCCCTGCTGCTCCCGCTCGGTGCGGCCGGGCTTATTTACAAGGTCGGAAACCCCGCCTCTTACAGCTTTCGTATCTCCACCTGGCTGTCCACCTGGGAGATGGTGGAAAGCCGGCCGCTCACCGGCATAGGCGTGGGCAGCTTCAAGGTGATCTACCCGGCCTACCGCCGGCCGGTCATCTTCCATATCGAGGGCAAGCATAACACCGAGACCGACCACGCCGAGCAGGAACACCTCGAACAGTGGATGGACAACGGCCTGATCGGCATGGGCCTGTACCTCTGGATCATCGCCTTCGTCACCGTGATAGGCCTGCGCGCGCTGGGCGTGCTCACCGAGAACCTCAAGGGCGAGCGTCCGCCGCCGGTGGCCTACGACCTGCTGGGCTACCTGGTGGCCCTGCTCGGCATGCTCGCCCACAACTTCACCGACGTGAGCATGCGTTTCGTGTCGTCCGGGGTGTACCTGGGACTGCTGCCGGGCGTGATCATCAACCTGGCCCGCGGCCACGCCCTCTGGGAACTGCATTACAAGGAAGAAGCTCGCCAGCCCTCCGTGGCCGCGCCCGCCGGGACCTGGTCCTGGGGCCTCTGGGCCGGCAGGGCCGCGGCCCTGTCCGCCCTGCTCTATACAGCTTTCCTGGTCCTCAATGAGTTCGCCGGCCTGCAGGGCCCGCTGCGCAACTACGTGGCCGGCGGTGAGATCCTGCAGTGGTACCTCTCGTGGATCCTGCTGCTGGCCTGCGTGGGCGGGGCGGTGTACGCTTTCTCCGGGGTGCTCCTGCGCGGCCTTTCCCCCGCGGTACCCGTGGTCGTCATCCTTACCATGTTCCCGCTCTATCACTTCTGGGGCTGGTTCAAGGGCGACGTGTACCACAACATGGCCATCTTCTTCTCCAAGCAGGGGAAGTGGGAGGACGCCATCAGCTATTACCAGAAGGTCAATAAGTTCAACCCCAACTTCATCATGCCGTATTACTTCACCGGCAACGTCTTCAACGACCGGTTCAACATGGAGAAGAGCTACCGCCCGGAATGGGGGGACGCCAAGAACGCGCCCAGGGACGACTTCGAACGGGCCATGGACGCGTATGAAAAAGTGCGCTCCATAGCCCCTAATTACGTGCAGATGCACCACCAGGTGGGCACCCTGTACCTCAAGATGCACGAGTACCATACCCGGGCCGGCCGCACCGCCGAGGCGGAGCCGTACCTGGACATGGCCCTGGCCAGGTTCAACCTTTACGAGAACCTGGACCCGGTCTACGCCCTCAATTACTACCGCAAGGCGCAGGTGTACATCATGCGGCGCGATTTCGCCGCGGCGGAGCGGGAATACCTCAATAACATCAACGGCTGGCGCTGTTACCGCAAGGACCACCTCCACATAGAAAAGCCGGACGCCTATGTGAACCTGGGCAACGTGCAGTACGCCATGGGTAAGCTGCGCGAGGCCGCGGACAGCTACCGCAAGGCGCTGGCCGTGGATCCTTCCTTCGAACAGGCGCGGCGCAACCTCGCCATAGTCTCCGGCAGGGTTCCTCTTACCGCGCAGCCGGCGAGATAGGGCAGATGGCGGACCAGCAAGATAATTTCCCCGTGGCGCGCGGCCCCCTGGCCGCCTTGCTGGCCGTCGCCTTCTTCGTCTCGCCGCTGCTGTTCTTCACAAGCCTGACGCGCAACCCGTATTACCTGCAGATCGCCCTGCTCAACGCCGCGCTGCTCGCGGCCGCCGCGCTGTACCTGCGCGCCTCGCTCAAGCGGGGCGAGTGGCTGCTGGGGGCCACCCCGGTTTCCGCCCCGCTCCTGGCCCTCACGCTGGTCTATCTCGCCTCTTTCGTTTTCTCCTACTTCGGGCACGCCGCTTACTACCGGCCGGCCATGGCCGCGGAAGGTCTGCGCGCCGGCATTTTCTTCCTGGTGAACTGCCTGGCCGCCTTTTACCTGGCCCGCAGCCTCCCGTTCTCCGCCGAAGAGGACGTGCCGGCCGGCCGCTGGCTGGCCCTTATCCTGGTGTGGGGCGGGCTGTGGTTCCTGTTCCCTTTCGTGCGTTCCCCGGCAGGGGGGGACGGCCTGCTCGACCGCCTCCTGGACCCGTACGGGCTCCTGGTGTGGACGGCCGGCTTCGCGGCGGCCTGGCTGCTGATAAGGCGCTGCCGCCAGGAGGACATCCTTCACCTGGCGCTGACGGCCGGGGCCATAGCCTCGCTTTACGGCATCCTTGAATATTTTCACGTCGAACTGGTCTGGGCCAAACTGGTCAACCCCTACGGCAACCGCTCGGTCTCCACTTTCGGCAATCCCAACTTCATCTCTTCGTACGTGGTCCTGCTGCTGCCGCTTGCGGCGTCGCTGCTGATGAAGGCGGAGACCGGGGTGAAACGCTTTTACTACGGATTGGTGTTCTTCTCCTACGAAGGCATGCTGATGTGCAGCCTTACCCGCTCGTCGTGGATAGGCGGCGCGGTGGCCTTCCTGTTCCTCTTCTCCTTCGCGTCCCACCGCGAGCGGATCAAGGCCGGCAAAAAGTTCCTGTACCCGTTCTTCGCGGCGGCCCTGCTCGTGGCCGTGTTCTGGCCCGCGGACTCTCTGAAACCGTTCAGCTCTGGGGTGGTGGAGCGGGTCTCCCAGGTCGTATCCGACATAAAAAGTCCGGCGGCGGTCAGCCTGTCCGGAGATAACGGGAAGATAAACTCCTCCTTCCATCAGCGCCTGCTAATCTGGAGCAGCGCCTGGCAGATGGGCCTGGAAAGCCCCCTGCTCGGCAAGGGCTGGGGGCAGTTCGAACTTTTCTACCCGTTCTACCAGGGCCGCCTCCTGCTCAACTTCCCCGTGATCCGCAACCTGCGCACCCACGCCAATAACGCCCACAACGAGATCCTGGAGCAATGGTCCCAGGCCGGCCTGCTCGGCCTGGGCGTCTACCTCTGGTTCCTGCTGACGCTGTTCTACGGGTTCTGGCGCTTCTACCGGGCCGCCGGCCCGGAGCAGCGCTACGGCGCGGTCCCGCTGGCGGCCGGCCTGGCCGGCATGCTCGCTGACAACCTTCTGAACGTTTCTCTCCATTTCGCGGTGCCGGCGCTCGCTTTCTGGTGGGTGGCGGGCGCCTTGTCGCTCAAGACCTCCGGGAACATTCCCCGCGGGCCCTGGCGCCGCCCGCGGCCGGCTAAGGCCCTTGCCTGGCTGCTGATTGCCTGCTGCCTGGGCGGCATCTGGTTCTGGCAGCGCCAGTTCATGCGGGAGTTCCACTTCTTCAACGGCTTCCGGCTGATGCGCGGCGGCAACTCGGCGGCGGCGGCAGCAGAGCTGACGGCCGCCTGGAAAGCGCACCCTCGCGAAGTGAACAGCAATTACGAACTGGGCAACGCCTACGTGCGTTCAGGCGAACTTGAAAAAGGCCGCTGGGCTTACGGCGAGGCCATTAAATCCAACGCCGGCTACGACGAGATCTATTTCAATCTGGCCATAATCCTCAAGCGCCTCGGGCGCATGGAGGAGGCCCGCGCCAACCTGCAGGTCTCCACGCTGATCAACCCGCTGAACCTGACCGCCTGGCAGGCCCTCGCGGAAACCTATCTTTCGCATCCGGACAGGGCCGCCGCGGCCCCCGCGGCCATCGAGGACTTCCGGGAGGCGGTAAAGGCCTTTCCTTACGACGGGAACCTGTGGAACACCCTCGGCTACTTCCAGACCCTCCTGAAGGATTTTAAAGGGGCCCGCGATTCCTACGGCCGGGGGGTCAAGGCCGATCCCGGCAATAAGATGCTGGTGGAGAACCTCGCCGGGGTCTCCCGGCAGCTCAAGACGCCGGCCGATCCCGACCTGGCCTGGCTGGCGGCCTATACGCGCCTTTCCGAGTCGCTCGCGGCCGGCTCAGCCGGGTCCGAAGCCCTGCGTGAGGCGGACAGGCTGATAGCGGCCGCGCCCAACAGCCTGAAGGCGCTCACGCTGCGCGCCAAGCTCTTTTTCAAGGCCGGCCGCCTGGACGAAGCCGCGGCCGACCTCCGGGCCGTGCTGGCCGCGGACTACTCCGACAACGGGGCGCGCTACGGCCTGGCCACGATCTACGAGCAGAAAGGGAACCTGGCCGCGGCCCGCGCGGAGTGGCACACCTTCCTGAGCCTGGAACCCGGCAACGCGGCCGTGGCCGCGCGCCTCAACGCCCTTAACGCCAGGTAGGAGGGCGCCGCGGTCAAAATCCTGTAACAATCCTGTAATAATTAGGCAAACAGGAATAAGGTTAAATATAAGCGCGGGATATCGGAACGATTTAGCGGCGGAGAATGCGATGAAAAACAAGAACGCGGTAAAACTGATGCTGCCCGGGCTGCTGCTGGCCCTGGTTTTCGCTGCCGCGGGACCTTTCGCTCCCGCCGCCGGGGCGCAGTCGGGCAAGAGCGCCGTGAGCCGGTCCATGGAACAGGCCATACGCCTTTACCACGAGGGACAGGACACCGAGGCCATGGACCGCTTCATGGACATCCTCGTGAAGGGGACCCCTTCGGAGAAGGCCCTGGCCAACGAATATATTTCCAAGATAACGCTGCGGATGAATACCGGCGTCAACACCGTGAAGGACCGCGGCTCGGAGCCGACGACCCTTAACGAGGTGTCCACATCACGCCCCAAGCAGGCGGCCAAGGGGCCCGCCGCCCGCGAGTTCGCCTCCGACTACGACGAGGAGGGGGACGGCCGCGCCGCGGCCGACGCCCAGAAGGAGCGCGCGGCGGAGAAGATCGCCTCCAAGATCGCCGCCATGCGCCGCGACCTGCTGCTGCAACTGGGGAGGGGGGACGCCGTTAGAGTTTACATGGGCGACGCCATGCCCAAGGCCGTGACCCTTGACCCGAACTTCTTTTTCTCCGGAGAGACCAACTTCCGCCCCGGCAGCGATAAGACCCTTTCCGCGCTCGCCGCCCTGATCTTTACCATGGGCAAGGCCAGCTGCCTCATCCTCCCGGAAGGCACGGCCGAGGGCGACGTCAAGATCAAGAGCATCCGCCGGGCCATCGCGCTGAATTCCTATCTGGAGTCGCGCGGCGTGTCCAGGGCAAAGCTCGAGGTCAACCTGACCGGCTCGGAGGTCCGCTTTCCGAGGGAACTCACCAACATAAGCGGTATGATTATAATATTCGACTATGACAAGGCACCACGCCTCAAGGACAGCGAGGACCCCCAGACCAAGGGCCCGCGGGTCTCGCTCGGGGTCTATCCCACCGCTATCTCTGTCCAGAACGACGAGGGCGCCCTGGTGGAATTCTCGGCGTTCGAATCCCCTGTGAGCCAGCCTTCCTGGAAGTTCCAGGTGTTCCAGATGCAGAAGGACGGCACCCGGCTGCAGCTGCAGGAACTCTCCGGTTCCGGACAGCAGTACAACCAGAGCTTCTGGAACGGCCGCAAGAAATTCTTCGGCGCCCCGTACCCTTCCGGCAAGTACATGTTCACCGTGACCGCTTCCGACGTGGAAGGACGCCAGACTTCGCTGACGCGCCTGCTGGTGGTGCGCCCCACCGCCGAAGAGGAAAAGGCCGCCCTGCTGGCCAGGCCCGCCGCGCAGAGATCCGCGCAGAGGGAGACCGTCACGCCTTCCGGGATCAAAGCGCGGTCCGTGAATCCCAAGGCTTCCGGCCTTAAGAGCGGCAAGGTGCTCAAGGGCAAGGCCGCGCAGAAGAAAGGCAAGGCGGTAAGGCCCGCCCGCAAGAAGCCCGCCGCCAAGCCGGCCGCCGAGGAGGCGGACGCCGAAGCCGCCCCCGAGGCCGGGGAGGACAAGAAGGCCGACGCCCCCGCGGAGAAGCCCGAGGCCTCCAACCAGGTCAGTTATAAGATCTATTTCAAGGAGAACACCTCCAGCCTCACCGCCAACAGCGAGAAGCGCCTGGCGCAGGTGGCCGAAACCCTCTCCTATTACCCGATGGCGAACATAGCCCTTACCGGCTACGCGTATTCGGGCGAAGCCAACGCCGACACCATGGCCGAGAGCCGCGCCAACTACGTGGCGACCCGCCTGGCGGAGAAATATAAGATCGACCGGGCCCGCATGGAGGTCAACTCCACCGTTTCCGAAGTGCCTAAAAGCATAGTGGAGATAAAACTGACCGGTAAAGAATAGACAAATATAAGTTATATTATTGTAGAATTTGAAAGTTATGGGCAAAACGGACGGAAAAAACTACCTCGGCATCTATATCTCGCCCAAAGAGATATCGATAGCCCAGGTGCGCATAGGCAAGGACTCCCGGCCGGAGCCCGAGCACCTCGTTAAATTCCCTACCGGCTTCGCCGTCAAGGAGGGCATGATGCGCCCGCTCTCCCTGAACCACGAGTTCTTCAGCGAGAAGGCGCCCTGGATCACCCCGTTCAAGCAGGCGGTCAAGTCCGTGGGCTGGGACACCTCCACCGCCGTAGTGACGCTCTCCCCGCAGTTCTCGATCCTGCGCTATTTCGTCATGCCGGCCATCGAACGCCGCTTCTGGAGCAAGTCCATCCCGCTCGAGTCCAAGAAATACATCCCGGTCTCGTTCGAAGAGGTGGTTTACGATTTCAACGCGGTCCCTACCGACGGCGGAAAGAAGCTGGGCGTGCTCTTCGGCCTGACCCAGCGCAAGAGCGTGGAATTCATAATCGACACCCTGAAGACCGCCAACCTCAACCTGGCGGCGGTGGAGATAAACTCCGTTTCCATGGAACGGCTGTTCGGGTTCGCCGACCAGAAGGACCACGACGTAAAGGGCTACATCCATTTCTCCGGTTCCAGCGCCATCATGCTCTTCTCCCATGGCAGCTTCCCGGTCCTCTACCGCGAGACCGACGCGGACGCCGGCGGCACCATGAGCGAGCGCAAACGCCTGGACGTCAAGGGGGCGGTGCAGTTCGTGGACCGCTACGTGGGCGGCAAGGATTACAAGACCATAGTGCTCTCCGGCGACGGCGCGGACGCCTGGAAGTCGCCGGCCGAGAAAGAAGCCGCGCCCATCCCGGTGGAGGTATGGGACGGGGCCAAAGCCTGCGGCCTCAAGAACAACGACGCCGCCTCCATTTTCTCGGTGGGCGCCGCCCTGCGGGACCGTGTCCCCGGCAGGCTCAAGCTCGATATTTCTGGCATAAGCACCGCGGCCGCCCTGGAGAAAGAGGTCCAATCCTACGTCTGGAACATCACCTTCATGCTCGGCGGCTTCATGCTCCTGCTTTCCCTGATAAGCCAGGCCCGCCTCTTCATGATAGGGTCCCAGCTTTCTTCCCTGAACGCGAAAGTGGCCGGCGTGGCCGAACTCGAGGGCAGCGACGCGGACTCTATACGCTCCAAGATCGAAAAGCTCCAGTCCGACGTAAAGATGATCTCCACGCTGATCTCCGACACCGACCCCCTGGCCCCCAAACTCTCCGCCATCGCGGATAATATCCCTTCCGAACTCTGGCTGGTGGACGTGCAGTACGCCAGTCCCCTGGGCATCTCCGAGATCCAGGGGGGCGGTACCGAGCTGAAGCTGGTGGGCGAGACCTTCCTGAAAGGCGAAGCCAAGCTGCGGGCGGTGGACGTGTTCACCAGGGCCATGAAGGCCACCCCCGAATTCAAGACCTTCGGGCCGCCTCGCGGCCGCATGGACAGCACCACTGATTCAGAGGGCCAGCAGCAGGGCCCGCGCGCCATCGGCGACGATCCGCTGGCGCCCAAAGCGACCGGTTTTTCGGTAATGTGCGTTTCCAAGAGCAGATGACAATATGCCACCGTTCATAGCCTCCTTACTCGCTTCTATCCAGGCCTTCTTCAAGGACATGGCCGGCAACATCATGCTCATCTACGGCGAGAAGGGGATAGAGCCTTTCCGCAAGCCGCTGGTCATAGCGGTGCCCACCCTGCTGATCATCTATTCCGGCATCTACGGCCCGCTGGGCCGCAAGCTGGATAACGCTTCCAACCGCATCAAGAGCGTGGAGACCGTGGCGCAGTATTCCGCGGATTACACCGACGCCAAGACGCGATTATCCGGCTACCAGCGCAGGCTGCCGCTGGCCAAGGACAAGGACGAGTGGCTTAACTTCATCATCACCAACACCGCCCGCAACTACGGCATCTCTTTCGACGGGGTCAGCGCCCAGAAAGAGACCGAGGTGGGCAGCTTCCTGGTGGTCTCACGCGAGGTGACGGTCACCACCACCTACGCCAAGCTCGGTAAGTGGCTGGCCGAGATAGAGAATTCCCCGATCTTCCTGCGCGTGGTGGAACTTTCCCTGCGGCGGGACGAATTCACCCCGGGCAACATAAAGGTCACCTTCCGGCTTTCCACCATACTGCCCAGGTTCCAGGGCCAGGGCGGGGGGGGCGGGTCATGAAGAACCTTACCTCCAAGATAGGCTGGGTCCTGCTGCTGGCCGTGCTGGCGGTGCCTTCTTTCCTGTTCTATAACTGGTGGACCGCCAATAAGCTCCAGGCTTCGGCCGAGCTGGCTCCCGAGCAGGTGCAGAACAATGTTTTCCCTTCAGGAGAAAAGGACCGCGCGGCCCAGCCGGCGCCCGTTCAGTCCTCGGCCCCTGTCCTGCAGCCTGAGGCCAAGCCGCTTCCCGCCGCCGCAAAGCCCGCCGCCCCGGCCGCGGACCTCACTACGGCGCAGCCAACCGCTTCCAGACCCGCCCAGCCGCCGCAGCCGGGAAAGGCCGCGCCCGCAGCCGTCGCCGCCCCTGCCGCCGTTACCGCGGCCGCCGCGGCTCAGCCGGTGCAGGCCTCTACCGCTCCCGCCCAGCAAGTGGCCGTTTCTACCGGCCCCAAGCCGACCTCTTATTATTCGCCCAGGAGCGACCGGGACCCCATCCTGTCCCCGGCCGACTACAGCCGCATGAAGGAAGCGGAACTCCGCCGGCTGGAGAACGAGCGCGCGATGCGCCTCGCCGCCAACCGCAGGCCTCAGGAGCCGCAGATAGAGAGCCGCCTCCATCTGCAGGGGATCATAGGCAACGCGGCCATAATCAACGGCGAGATGTATTCCGCCGGCCAGACCATTTACGGCGCCAGGATCCTGAAGGTGGGCGCCAATTACGTGATAGGCGAGTATAAGGGCCGCAAGTTCCGCAAGGTCCTGAAGTAACCGGGCCTCCGCCCGGGACGCAGAGTACGATAGTTGCAGCCGCGAATGGAGGAGTTATGAAAACCTTGAAAATTTTACTGGCGTGCGCGCTGGCCTTCGAACAGGCCGTCCTGCCCGTCTCCATGCTCTGGGCGCAGCAGGAACTCCCTACCGCGGACAAGAACTTCGCGCAGGACCTGCAGGGGCCTTCCGGAGACGAAGGAGGGCCCATCCTTGAAAGTTCCTCTCCTTCCTCCGACGCTCCGCCGCCCTCGGCCATGCCGCAGGCCCAGGTGCCTGGCGCTCCGATAGAGTCGGTACAGATAGGCGGCGCCCCCAAGGACGCCCCGATGTACGAGGAGGCCGAAGCCGTCTCGCCGCTGGACCGCAAGATAGGCCCGATTCGCCTCAAGGGCGCCCCGCTCTCCACCTTCCTCGACGTGGTCTCCGCCCAGTCCAAGGTGAACTTCATCATCACCGAAGGTCTCGAGGCCAAGACCATCACCGTGTTCCTGCGCAAGACCACCGTGCGCGAGGCCCTGGAACTGCTGCTGCGGGTGAAAGGCCTTACCTACCAGCGCATCGGCAAGAGCAACACCTACGTGGTGCAGAAGCGCTCCGCCGACATGCCCAACCTCATCACCAAGATCTACACGCTCAATTACATCCCGCTCATCCCTATCGCCTCCATCGGCGAGGAGATAGCTTCCATTACCTCCCAGGACGTTTCCTCCAGCGGTGGAGGAGAGCAGCAACAGCAGCAGCAGGGCGGCCCCGGCGGCCAGGGCGCGAAAGAGGACGATAAAGGCATCGCCATCCTCACCATCGTGCGCAGCGTGCTGTCCAAGAAGCACGGCAAACTGGCCACGGACCCGCGCACCAACACGCTGGTCATCACCGACGTGCCTGAAGTTTTCCCCCAGGTCGAACAGATCATCGCCGAACTGGATAAAAAAGCCCCGCAGATCCTCATAGAGGCGCAGATCGTGGAGATCAATACCGACCGCATGAACGAGCTCGGCATAGAATGGGGCGGCTCGCGCGGCGAGATGGCCTACTTCGCCGGCCCCGCGCGCCTGACCGACTACGGCCTGCGCCCGGGCTTCTACTCCGGCGACCAGTGGAAGCAGTTCTTCCCGGTCACGCAGGATATCGGCGAGGCCAGCAGCAGCGGCAGCGGCGGCGCCGGCGGCATAGACCCCATCTTCTCCACCGGCCAGCAGAGCTCCAAGGGCGTCTATTATGGCGTCTTCAGCCTGGCCCAGCTGCAGGCCATCTTCCGCGCCCTGATCTCCAAGGGCGAGGCCCGCTACCTCGGCAAGCCCAAGATAGTGGCCATGAACAATAAGACCGCGCTGATCGCCATTTCCAAGGACGCCGCCATGGGCACGCAGAGCACCGTGGCTTCGGCCGGCGGCTCTTCGGGATCCTCTTCCACGGGCGTGGAACGCCGCCGCATCGGCCTCACGCTGAAAGTCACTCCCCAGGTGAATAAGGAAGGCTTCATCACCATGATAGTGCAGCCCGCCTACGCGGACGCGGTGGCCTCGGCCATCACCGTGCAGGGCGAGACCGTTTACGACCCGGTCAGCCGCGGCGTTTCCACCATGGTGCGCGTCAAGAACGGCCAGACGGTGGTCATCGGCGGCATGCTCTCCTCCACCGAGAACAAGACGGTGAAGAAGGTCCCGCTGCTCGGCTACATTCCGATCATCGGCTGGCTGTTCACCAGCATCAGCTCCAGGCGCACCAATACCGACCTGGTCATCTTCCTCACCCCGACCATACTGGTCGACTAAAGCGGAACGCCCGGAGGGCGCGAAACTATGGCAGGCAAACGCATCGGCGAGATAATGATCCAGGCCGGCTGGATCGACGAGGACAAGCTTAACAAGGCCCTCAAGTTCCAGACCCAGCAGGGCGGCCTGATAGGCGAGTGCCTGATAAAGCTGCACTACGCCACCGAGGAACAGGTGGCGCAGGCCCTCGCCAAGCAGCTCGGCATCCCGTTCGCCTCCAGGGAGAACCAGATCCTGAACCCCGAGAAGGGCCAGGGCCTGGAGAAGATCATCCCCGAAAAGTTCGCCCGCGACAACGCGGTGGTGCCGCTGTTCATAGAGAACAACGTGCTCGCCGCCGCCATGACGGACCCCACCAATATCATGATGCTGGACAACATCAAACTCGTGTCCGGCATGGAGATCCAGCCTTTCATTTCCACCAAGGCGCAGATCCTCAAGGTAATAGACGCCTTCTACCAGGGCGGCAGCCTGATAGACCGCGTCATAGAGAAAGGCGCCGGCCAGGGCCAGGGGGACACTTCCGACGCCGACGTCATAACTCCCGACGGGAAGCTGGACCTGGACAAGGTCATTATCGGCGAATCCCGCGGCGCCCAGAGCATCAAGCTGGTCAACGCCATCATGAAGCAGGCCATCAGCGAGCGCACCTCGGACATCCACCTGGAGAAGTTCGACGAAAAGGTGTCCCTGCGCCTGCGCATCGACGGCGTGCTCTACGAGCGCAGCGCCCCGCCCAATGAACTCGTGGACGCCATGATCTCGCGCGTGAAGATCCTTTCCAAACTCGACATCTCCGAGCGGCGCCTGCCGCAGGACGGCAGCTTTTCCATCAAGTACCAGAACCGCATCATCGAGATCCGCGTCAGCGTCTGCCCCACCGTCTTCGGCGAAAAGCTGGTCATGCGTATCCTCGACAAGGGCTCCGTGGAGCTCAACATCAAGATCATCGGCTTCGAGCAGCGCCAGATGGAGGACTTCCTGAAGGCGGCTTCCGCGCCGAACGGGCTCATCTTCCTGACCGGCCCCACCGGCTCCGGTAAGACCACCACGCTCAACGCCGTGCTCAACACCATCAAGACCCCCGAGCTCAACATCATGACGCTGGAAGACCCCGTCGAGATCAAGATGGAGGGCATCAGCCAGGTGCAGATCAAGCCCCAGATCGGGCTCACCTTCGCCAGCGGCCTGCGCTCCTTCCTGCGTCAGGACCCCGACGTCATCCTGGTCGGCGAAGTCCGCGACAACGAGACGGCCGAGGCCTGCCTCAAAGCGGCCATGACTGGCCACCTGGTGCTTTCCACCCTGCACACCAACAGCGCCCTGGAGGCCGTGCCGCGCCTGCTGGACATGGGCATAGAGAAGTACCTGCTCGCGAGCACCCTGCTGCTGCTGGCCGCGCAGCGCCTGGTGCGCCAGCTCTGCCCCGACTGCAAGACCCCTTACCGGCCGCCCCAGTCCGAGATCGACCAGTTCGCGGCCGAGTCCATGATGAACCCCATGCCGGACCTCACGCGGCTCACCTTCTACAAGCCCCGGGGCTGCCCCAAGTGCAACAACATGGGCTACAAGGGCCGCAAGGCCATCTACGAGGTTTATTTCAACACCGAAGAGATGAAGCGCATCATCTACAAGGACGCCGACGTGCAGAAACTGGCCATAGAGGCCGCCAAGGGCGGCGCCTGGAACCTCCGCGCGAGCGGCTGGCGCAAGGTGCTGGCCGGCGTCACTTCCGTGGACGACATGCTCTCGGTCACCGTTACCGAACGCTAGCCTTTGAAAGCCGCGGGTATTTTTGCTAGATTTACGGGGAAACATGGCACGATACATCTATACCGTCCAGGACGCCCAGGGCACCGTCACCACCGGCGCCGTTGACTCCGACGACGAAGATTCCGCGGTACAGTCCCTGCAGTCCAAGGGGCTGTTCATCCTTTCCATCCAGTCGGAGAACGTGAAGTCCAAGGGCATCCTCAGCCTCAAGAAGATCGGGGCGGGGGGGAAGGTCTCCGGCCGCGAAATGGTCTTCTTCGGCGAGCAGATGGCCACGCTCCTGGGCGGCGGCATCCCGCTGGTCCGCGCGCTCTCGCTGCTCAGCGAACACGCCGACAACAAGAACCTGGGCGTCATCCTCTCCGCCATCACCAAGGAAGTCTCGGCCGGCGGCGCGCTGCACAAGGCGCTGGAGAAGCACCCCAAGGTCTTCGACGAGATCTGGATCTCCCTGGTGCAGGCCGGCGAAGTCTCGGGCCAGCTGCCCACCGTGCTGCGCCAGATCACCACTTACAACGAGGCGCAGGAGAACATCAAGTCCAAGATCCTGACCGCCCTGGCCTACCCGGCCGTGCTGATGACCATGTCGGTGGGCGTGCTGATCTACTTCATCGTCTACATCGTCCCCGTTTTCGCCGACATCTTCCGGGATTTCAACCTGCAACTGCCGCTGATCACCCGCGTCATCGTGGGCATTTCCGCCGTGGTGACCAAGTACCTGGTCTTCATGATCGTGCTGATCATCGGCGCCATCTTCAGCTTTCGCGCCTATATCGCCACGCCGCCCGGGCGCCTCACCTGGAACCATATCCAGTTCGGTCTGCCCCTGTTCGGCGGGCTGATCCGCAGCATGCAGATAGAGCGCATGCTCACCACCATGGCCACGCTGATCCGTTCCGGCGTCAGCATCCTCAACTCCGTCTCGGTGCTGGAAGGCGCCTTCAAGAAGAACCTCATCTTCCAGAACGCTCTCAAGCAGGCCAAGAACGACATCGCCAGCGGCCGCTCCATCTCCGAATCCTTCAAGAAGACCGGCATCTTCCCGCCGCTGGTCACCGAGATGATGTGGATGGGCGAAGAGTCCGGCAAGCTGCCCGACATCATCGTGGTGCTCTCCAAGTATTACCAGGAGCAGATAGACCAGTTCATCCGCCGTTTTTCGTCGATGATCGACCCGATCCTGGTCGTGGGCATCGGCGGCATCATCGCCGTGATCGTAATGAGCATCTTCATGCCCATCTTCCAGCTGTCCCAGATCGGGGCGGGCTGAACAAGGAGCGAGAGATAAAATGAAACGAACCGGTTTTACGCTGATAGAACTGATGGTGGTGGTGCTGATCATGGGCATACTGGCCTCCATGAGCATTCCCTACTACTACAAGACCGTGGAGACCTCCAAGGCCACCGACTCGGTCTCCCTGGGCCACCTCCTGGGCAACGCCAACCGCATGTACGCCCTTGACAATCCCGGTTCGCCTATAAGTGGCAGGATCTCAAACTCCTGCAACAGCGCTACCTGCACCGGCGCCACCGGGGCCTGCCGGCTCGTGGCCTGCAGCTACGTGGCCCAGCAGGACTGGGACGCGGCCTCCTACGATTACTACGTCTGCGACGGCGCCTCCGGCGGGCCCTGCTGCGGCAGTTCCGGCGGTGAGCGCGGCGTCTCCTGCACCCAGCGCAAGGCCGGTGCCAGTTCGCCTTATAGCAGTTGGGGCTACCGGTTCTATTCGAGCGGCCGCTGCGCCGAGATAGGCAGCGCCCCCGGCTGCCCCAAGTTCTAGATCTATGCTCAACGGGAAAAGACCCGGCCAGACCCTCATAGAAGTGGTGATGGCCACCATGATAGCCGCCATGACCACCACGGCCGTCTTTTCCGTCATTCTGTCCAGTTTCGTGTCCGGCGCCAGGGCGGACAAACGCGACGCGGCGGCCATGGTCCTGCGCCGCGCCCAGCAGACCCTGGGCAGCTACGTTACCGTGGCCCCTACGGACCCCGCCTACTCGGCCGGCTCGCCAGTGGGGCGCTGGCAGGCGGACGCTTCGGGCCAGTGGGCGCTGCGCAACGGAACTCACGATATCACTTCGCTGCTGACCAATACCCAGCTGGCAGGAACGGGTGCGCTCTTCACATACACCGTCTCCAGCAACGACTGCCTGGGTGTCGGCGGCGGCTCCGCCCCCAATTACGAAAGGTCCTGTAAGACCGTCGTTTTTAATCTCACTTATCCGGACTGATATGAAAAAACGTTCCGGTTTCACCCTCGCCGAACTGGTCCTGGCCGTGATGATATTCGGCTTCATGGCCACTTCGCTGGCCACCATCTATTCCACCAGCAACCGCCACATGTTCCAGAACTACAGGGCGAACATCGTGAAGACCAATGTAGGCATCGCCATGAAGGCGGTGCAGAACAACCTCGCCATAGCCACCCGCATAGACGTCCCCGCCTACGGGGCAGCCGGCAATATCCTGGCCTTCGCCACCAACGTGGACCAGATGACGGGCTGTTATCCCGTGGGCCCCGGCACCGCCAGCTGGCATTATTTCTGCGTCGCCCCCGACGTCAGCCTCCCCGGGGTGAACAGCCTGTACTATCATACCAACACCATCGCCGGCGGCACGGGCTGCGGGGTATCCTCGCCTTCCACCTGGGGCGGTCCTTACCCTGCTTACTGCGGTTACGGCGGGGGCGGCACCGTGACCATGCTCATGCAGGCCGTGCCCAACACCCCGTCCTTCTTCTCCCGCGCGGCGGTCGACGGCATCAACGAGCGCAACGTGGTGCGGGTGCGCCTGCGCTCGCTGTGGTCCGCCTCCCAGCGCGGCTTCGGCAAATCGCAGCGCGACATAGATTTCATGCTCGACAGCGCCGTAATGGTGCAGCGTTACGCCTGGTAGCCTCCCGCCCGCCGCCTTGCCGTTGCCGGTTTTCTCTGCTAGACTATGGGTATGAAGAAAAGCCTCCGCAGGAGGGGAATGGTCCTGTTGCAGACCCTCGTGATCTCGGTGATCCTGTCCATGATCGCCGTGATGGTGCTCAAGTGGGTGCTGAGCCGCTACATGTTCGCGGCCCGCAATTACCGTTCCACGGTAGCCAAGGTGCATTCCACCGGCTGGGCCATGCAGCGCTTTTCCACCTGGAACTTCAACACTTCAGCCGTGGGGTCCAGCGGTTCCACCGTCCTCGACACCAAGTCCGTTACCTTCACCACCAGCGGCAGCGGCGACACCATGAGGACTTTCAGTTTTCAATCGGACCAGGACCAGTAGACGGGAGCGGTGCGATGCGCCATATTTTCCTGCTTGTGCTGCTGCTGACCGCCGGCGCGCCCGCCAGGGCCGAAGCGCCCCCGGCCGTGATCGCTCCTACCTGGCACGTCAAAACTTCCCCGCATTTCGAGATCTACCACGAGTCCTCGTGGTCCCCCGCTTCCATTTCCCTGGAGATGGAGAAGATGTACGCCGCCATGCGCATGTCCATGGCCATGTTCGCCCCGTGGATGGTGAAAGAGAAGGCCAAGATCTATATCTACTCTTCCCAGGCTTCCTACCTGGCCGGGGAATTCAACCCGCCTAAATGGTCCAAAGGCCTGGCCTACTTCGGCAAGAAGACGGTGGTGGTTTACGACACGGGGGACATGGGCAAGCTCAAGGCCGTGATAGCCCACGAGCTCGGCCACCTGTATTTCGAAGGTTATTTCGCCGAGAAGCTCAAATATCCGCCGCAGTGGCTCAACGAGGGGCTGGCGGTCTACCTGGAGGAGTCGGTGTCGCCGGAGGGCGGGCCCTGGGGCAGGGCGCTGGCCTATTTCCCGGAGAATCGCCGTTTTCCTTTCCAGACCTTTTTCAAGCTCAAGATAGAGGACCTGGACTCCGAGCCGCGCATAGCCGACTGGTACCTGCAGGCCTACGGCACGGTTCTTTACCTCTACAAGCCCGCAAACCGGCTGCAGTTCAAGGGCCTGTGCGAGGCGGTAAGGGAGGGAGAACCCCTGGAAAAGGCGCTCTGGAAGGTGTACAGGCTCGGGGGGGAAGCGGACCTTAACAGGAAATGGTCGGTGTGGCTGACCGGCTACAGCCGCGACGAGAAGGCGGAGTCGGGCGCCGGGCGGCGCTCGGCCAGCTTCAATTTCAAGCCGGTGCAATTGTCCACTTTTTCATTCACGAATTTCGGCTCAAAAAAATAAGCCGGCGGAGCGGTAAAACTCCGCCAGCATGGCCATTCTGGCTTTCTCGCCCGGCGGCAGTCGCCGGGCCGATTTTTTATCCAGCAATGCAAGCGTGAGGGCGGCTTCTTCCATTGACGGGTCGGCCTTTAAAGCTCGCTCAAGCAGCAGCCTTCCGGCCGCGCGGTCCTGTTTCAGCGTCAAAAGCCCCGTCAGGTACAGAGCTTCGGCGGAGCCGGGGGCGGAGGCCAGGGCCAGTCGAGCCTCCGGCAGGGCTTCCCGACCGTGTCCACAGGTGGCCAACGTGTAGGCCAGGCGCAGGCGCAGGGGCATGTTGCCGGGGTCCAGGCTGGAGGCCTTACCTGCCTGCATGGCGGCGCCGCTGCAATCCCCGGAACGCAGCAGCGCGGCGGACAGGTTCGCCTTGGCCCTGGAAGAAGAAGGCGAGCTCTTCACGGCTTCCGCGAAAAAAGCGAGGTCGTCGCGGAAGACCGGGGCGCGTTTCAGCGTGACCGCTCCAAGGAGCAGCGCGGCGGCGGCCACCGGCGCCCAGTACTCTTTCCTCGCCGTAGTGAGCCGGATCAGGGCGGCCGCGGCCAGGACCGCGCCGGCCAGGGGGAAGTAGAGGTAGCGGTCCGCCTTCAGGTTGTAGAGCGGCACCAGGTTAAGGGCCGGCAGCAGGGTTATCACGAACAGCGCCAGGCCCAGCCCGGAGAGCCGGCGTTGGTAAAGGAGGCCGGCCGATGCCGCCAGCAGGCACAGCGAGAACAGCAGCGGCAGGGCGGCCCGGCCGAAGCCGGTGACGATCTCGGGGTTATAGTCGGGGCTGAGGCGGCGGGGCGAGGCCGCGTCACGGGCGTACCCGGCCGCCACGGCGGCCATGGTATAGAGATTCGAGAGCGGGGCGGAGTAGACCGAGCGCCATTGCGGCGGCAGGGCGGCGGCCGCCGGCGCGGCGGCGCCGGAAAAAAGATCCGCGGGATAAAGCCCGGACGCCGCGCTTATCCCGGGGCGGGAGGCGCCGGCGATGTCGTAACCGGCGCGGGGCGCCCTGAACCAGGCGTAGAAAGCCAGCGCCAGCAGCAGGGCGGCCAGCAGGTGAGAGGCGCGGCGCAGGCCGTCCCGGCCTGAGTCGTAATAGACCGCGGCTGCGGCCGCGGCCGGCAGCACGGCGGCTGTTTCCACGCTCAGCATTCCCAGCAAGGCGGTCCCGGCGGCAGCGGCGGCGGAAAGCAGGGCCGGGCGGCGGGCGTAATAGACGGAGGCCAGCAGCGCGCAGGCGAAGAAGAAGAAGCCCAGCAGATGCGCCCTGAAAACAACTATCTGCACAGCCTCGGCGGCGGCGGGGTGCACGGCGAAAAGCAGGGCTGCCGCGGCGGAGGCTGGCGCAGCGCCGGAGAACGTCAGCGCCAGCAGGAAGACCAGCACCGAATTGGCGCAGTGGAACAGCAGGTTGGTCAGGCGCATGGCCCTGGCGCCGCCGCCGGCGCAGCTGTCGGCGATGAGGGAGGCGTTGACCACCGGCCTGGCGCTCATGGGCACCGGGAGCACATTAAAAAGATTCGAAAGCGAGAGGGCGGGGCCCAGGTTGGCGCAGTCGGCGACGAACGGGTTCGACTCGACGAGGGCGGCGTCGTCCCAGAGGAAGTTGCCGGACAGGCCGGGGGCGTGCGCGGCCAGGGCCGCTAAGGCGGGAATGACCGCCCAAAGCAGGAGCGCGCCGGTTTTTACGGGGTTCGCCATCAAAAGAATTCTATAATATTTGATATGCTGGCGATAAAAGCGGGCGGCAGCGTGATTACGCGCGGGGGGGAAAAACCGGTCTTCGACCGGCTTTCCGCCAGGCGCCTCGCCGCGGCGCTATCGCGGCTGAGGGAACCCTGCCTGCTGGTACACGGCACCGGCTCCTTCGGCAAGCCCCCTGCCCGCCGCTACGGCTATCTTTCCGGCGCCATCCCCGCCGGGGCGCCGGTGCCGGTGGATGACATCAGGGCCGGCCTCGCGCGCCTCCACGGCCTCCTGGTAGGCGAACTCGCCAGGGCCGGGCTGCGGGCGCTGAGCTGCCCCGGCAGGGATTACTTCCGTTTCTCCAGCGGCCGGCTTTCCCTTTACCGCGGGGCCGAACTGCGGCGCAGGCTGCGCTCCGGCTTCGTCCCCGTCATCAACAGCGACATTTTCGACTGCCCGGCCGGCTTCCGGGTGGTATCCAGCGACGCCTTGCTGGCGGCCGTCTGCGCGGCCTTCAAACCGCGCCTGGCGGTGTTCCTGACCGGCGCTCCGGGCCTCCTGGATGCCGCCGGAGAGCCGGTGCCGGCCGTGCGGGCGAGAAAGCTGGCCGCCATCCGCCGGGCCATGCCGGACGCCGCCGGGGACGTCAGCGGCGGGATGAAGAGTAAACTCGCAGAAGTCGTGCGCATAGCCGCCTGCGGTTGCGACGTCCTGCTGGCCGACGGCAGGGCGCCTGAGATCATACTGGAGCCGGGTAGAGCCGGCAAAGGGACTTACGTACATGCCTCGCGATAAGAAAAAGATCAGCGTAGTCATCCCGGTCTATAATGCCCTGCCGCAGCTTAAGGCCTGCCTGGCCAGTCTGGAACGCACCGCCCGCGGCCGCTACGAACTCGTGCTGGTGGACGACTGTTCCGGCCCGGAGACCCGCCGGTTCATAGCCGGGGTAAAGGGCGCGGTAAAACTGCGCAACCCCAGGAATTCCGGCTTCGCGAAGACCGTGAACCGCGGCCTGAAGGCGGCCTCCGGGGACTACATAGCCGTGGTCAACAGCGACGTGGCTTTCTTCGAGAACGGGCTGCAGGGGCTCGCCGCCTGCCTGGACGCCGACCCGGCGGCCGGCGCCTGCGGGCCCCTGACGAACAGGACCGTGGGCGTGCAGCGCGTAGTACTGGACCCTAAAGTGGAGCGCGACACGGCGTCCCTGCGCGCCTTCGCCCAGGTCATGAGGCTGCGGTTCCCGGCGGAAAGTTTCGAGGTCCACCGCCTGGTGGGCTTCTGCTTCATGGTGCGGCGCGAGGCGTACGAGAGCGTGGGCCTGCTGGACGAGCGTTTCGGCACCGGCTGCTTCGAGGATTTCGACTATTCCCTGCGCCTGCGCCAGGCGGGGTGGAAGCTCAAGGTCGCCAAGGATGTGTTCGTCTGGCACCGCGACCACTCCAGCTTCGGCGACCACGCCTCCTTCCACGCCTGGGCGGTTAAGAACCGCGAGGTGTTCGTGGATAAATGGTGCCGCAAAGCCCTCGCTTTCCTCGACGAGCTGGACCCGGCGCTGGAGACCAGGCCGCCCGCCCGCCGCGGCAGGTGACACGCCCGGAGAAAAACTTGCAGAAATCCTACCCCGTCTTAGGCCACTCCATGCGCTTCGCGCTGGAACCGGGCGACGCCGCCCTGGCCGAACCCTGCGCGCCCGGCGCGCTGGCGGCCGGCGACCTGGCCCTGCTGGTGAAGTGGGAGGCGGGCCGGCCGGCAGGTTACGTCATCCACAGGGTGCTGCTCAACCTCAACGGCCGCTTCGTGCTGACGAAGGGGGACGCCAACCTGCTGCCCGACTTCCCGCCTTCGGCTTTCCAGCCGGCGGCCCGCGTCCGCTCGCTGGAAAGGGGGGCGGTCAGGTGGCCAGCCGGGGACGGGGCCTTCTGGCCCCTCGCGGCCGCTTACAGCCTAGCCGCGAACAAGGTCCTGTCCGCGCTGGGCTACGCCGCTTACTTCTCTCTCTGCGCGGCGGTCTTCCTCCTGCCGCGCGCGTTCAGGTCCCTGCTCAACGCCGCCTCTCTTTATTGGGAATCCCGCCTTCACCCGGCGCTGACAAGAACGGCGGCCGCTCTCCTCAGGCCCGGCGCCGCCGCCGGGGCGGGCACGGCCGCGGCCGTGAAGAGCGGCCGTATAACCGGCGACGAGGTCTGGAGCGGGCGGGTGACGGTGGCCGACTATCTTACCATCGCCCCCGGCGCCAGCGTTCGAGTGGAGCCCGGCACCGAGATCTCCTTCCTGCGCAGCGAGCCGTGGTTCTTCCCGGTGGTGCGGGCCGCGGCCGACGGCTCACTGCGGGAACTGGACAGCGGCTTTGCCAAGCTCCTGGTCTACGGCGAATTCCGCGCGGCGGGCTCCCAGGCGGCCCCGATCCGCTTTTGCGGGCCCTCTTTCGGCGGGGTGCACGCCCTGGGCGGCGGCAAGGTTTCCCTGGCGTATTGTTCTCTTGAGGGCGCCGGAGCCTGCGCGCTCAGCGCCTGGGACCACGCTTTCCTGCGGGCGGAAAATTCGGTTTTTCTCTCCTGCCGCCGAGGCCTGGAACTTTCAGGCGAAGCCGCCGGGGCGCTGAAGGATTGCTCTTTCAGCGGGCAGGGCGGGCCGGCGGCCAGGGTGCTGGACGACGCCACGTTCCTTTTCTCCGGCGGGGCGGCCGACTGCGGGGAAGGCCCCGCCTTCGAGACCGCGAACCGGGCCAGGGCGGCCCTGTGCGGGGTGACCGTTTCCGGCGCGGGCAGGGCCCTGCACCTTTCAGGTGAGGCGGCCGCGCTGCTGGAAAAATTCTCGGCCTCCGGCTGTTCCGCCGGCGCGCTGCTCGCGGAAGGGGCGGCGGCCCTCCACGCCCTGAACTGCGACGTAGCCGGCGGAGAATTCGGCGTCACCGCCTCCGGCGCGGCCTCTCTGCGGTTGGAGAATTGCCGCTTCGACCGCAACAAGGGGCACGCGGTGAGCCTTTCAGGTGCCTCCGTTCTTCGGGCCTCGGGGTCCGTTTTCTCCGAAAACGGCGCTGGGATAACGGCGCGCGGCACCAACGTCATCGAACTGGTACGCTGCCGCGTCTCGGGGTCTCCTGGCGCCGCCCTGCGGCTCGCCGGGCATAATTCGCTGCGCCTGCAAGACTGCCTCCTGGAAAAATGCGCCTTCGGGATAGAAGGCCTGGGACGCAACACCGTTCGCGCCTTCACGTCGGTGTTCAGGGGGAACAGCGGCCCCGGGGTGCGGCTGGAACTGGCCGCCGCCGCCGGCTTCTACGACTGCGTTTTCGAGGATTCGCTGCTGGGTGCGCTCCTGCTGGGCTGTTGCCGCTTCCGGGGCCGCGGCCTGCTGTTCTCCGGCGCCGCCGGCGCCGCCCTGCGGGCTGAGGATTGCCCGGACCTTCTGCTGGAGTCGAGCGCGCTGCGCGGCGGCCTTTCCGGCGCGGAATTCACCGGCAACACCGCGGGCGAGCTGCGCGGCTGCCGCTTCGAGGGCCAGACAGGTGCCGCGGCTTCCTCTGCCGGGCGGGCCCGGCTTCGCCTCGAAGACTGTTCTGTCGCCGGTTCAGGGGTCGGGCTGAAGGCCGCCGGCGCTTCTGAACTTTACGCTGAGGATTGCGCTTTAGACGGCGTGCCTGGTTCAGCGGCCGAGGCCGAAGGCCGCGCCGAAATAGACCTGCGCGGCTGCTCGGTCTTTGGGCCCGGGCGCGCATTCACGGCGTCCGGGAGTTCCTCGCTGGAACTGCGCGGGGTCAGGGCGGAAACCTCTGCTCTGCCCTGCGCCACGCTGGGCGGCCGGGCACGGCTGCTGGCGGCCGAGTCCGCGTTCATCTCCGCGGGCGACGCTTTATACGCCTCCGGCGAGGCCGTGGCGCGGCTGCGAAAGTGTTCGCTGTCCTCGTCGGGAGCCTCGGCGCTGAACCTGCGCGGCGGCCGCGCCTCTCTTTCGGGCTGCGTCCTGCGCGGGCGCCGGGGGCTTCAGGTCTCCGCCGGCGCTTCCATGTCTGTCTCGGATACCTCGGTTTCTGCTTCGGAGTCGGGCATAGATTCCGCGGGGACCTTCAGGGCCCTGCGCCTCTCGCTCGAAGGCGGCGCTCAGGGCGGCCTGGCGCTGGCGGGGCCCCGCAACTTCCTGACCGACGTCAGCGTGCTGCGGACGCCTTCGCCGGGAATAGCTCTAGCACCGGGATCCTTGCTGCGTGCCCGCCGCGTGATCTTCGGCGGCGGCGACTGGCTGCCGCCCGCGGCCGCTTCTTTCTCAAAGCCTCCTGCCCGCCGGCTTTTCCGCTTTGTCGCCGCTACTGCCGGCTTATGGCCCTTCTCCGCGGCCTACCGCGCCGTTTACGGGGCGGCCGTGGGCGCGGCCGGCGTGTTGCTGCGCGGCCGCGGGATACGCGCCCTGTACCTCTACCGGGGCATGGCAGGCAGGGACTGGGTGGCTGGATTGAGCGACATGGACCTGGCCTGCGTGCTGGACGTTTCTTCTCCCGGCGATGACTGGTCTGTTTACCGGGCGCTCTCGAAGCGCCTGCGGGCGCTCAGGGCCCTCTTCCCTTTCACCGGAGAGGTGCTGGTGGCGGACCGGGCGGGTTTCTCGGCCTTTATGGGCGCCTGGGGAGCCAAGGCCGCGGAGTTCCCCGGTTCTTCGCGCCTGCTGGCCGGAATTCCGGAGAACGCGCGCTCCGTGCCCGGGCAGGGCGGAGCGGCGGACCTGACCGAGGCCTTTTACGCCTACACGCTGCTGATGCGCCACTTTTTTTCCGGCGACACGCCAGAAAAATTCCTGCGCCGCAACTGCCTGAAGAACCTCGTGGACATCCTCCGCTACACTTCGCCGGCCGGTTCCCCGCACCGCCTTTCCCGCCGGGAGTACGCCCGCGGGGCCGGCCTGCCGCTGGACGGCTACATGGGGGGAGACCCGGGAGATTACGCTTTCCGCGCTTTCACGGCCCTGCACCAGGCGGCCCCTGCTTTTACCGGGGCGTCTGAAGCCGGGAGCGGCGGGGCGGATTGGTTCAACAGAACGGCCTTCGACGCCGCCGGCCGGGACCTGGCCGCGCGGGCCGGAGGCCCGCTCTCGCTCGTGCTGGATTCCCTGTACCGGGTCTACCTGCTGCTGCCCGACGAGGCCGCCGGGGACAGGAACGCCTACCTGCGCGCCTGCGCCGCCCTGAACGAGGCCCGCGCCGCCTCTCCGGCGCTGCGCGCTTCCCCGCTGGTGCTGACCCGCCGGGCCTTCGCCCTGCTTTGCCGCCTGCCTTATCTAAATAACCCCCTGTTCTGGGCCGACCTGGCCGCGCCGGTGACCGGGGCCGGTCCCGAGGACGGCGGCGTGTTCTGTTACGGCCAGGTGCCGAAGCCGCACCCTTCCGAAGAAGAGCTGCGCGCGGCAGCGGCGGCCGGCTCGGCGCATTTTGCCGGCTCCTGGCGCTCGCTCTGGGGAGAGATGCCGCCGCATTATTTCTACACCCGGGCCGCCGGCCTGCTGCTGTTGGCCGCCGGAGAGCGTGCGTCCTTCTCCGCGCCCTCAGGGCTCAGGGCGGCCTTGGACCGGCGCGGGATCCCCGGGCCGGGCTGGAGAGAATTCCTGGCCGGGGGGGCAGGCAGGGAGAACTACGAGTATATTTCGCGCCTGACCGCCGAGGCGGGGAGGGTAGCCGATGGCCGTTGAGAGCCAGGTCAGCGTTGTGATCCTCACGCGGGGCCGGCCTGACCTGCTGCGGGCCTGCCTGCGCAGCGTCCTGGACGCCGGAAAACCCCTCGAGGTGCTGGCCGGGGTTGACGGAGAGGACCCGGCCTCGAGCGGGGTGCTGGCGGAATTCGGCGGCAAGGTGAGGGCAGTGCAGCTGCCGCGCATGTGCCGCGGCGAGGCCCGCAACCGCCTGGCCGCCATGGCGCGCGGGCGCTGGCTCTGTTTTCTCGACGATGACACCGTTATCCCCGAGGGCTATTTCGCCAGGCTCGAAGCTCTGATCCGTGCCCACCCGGGCGCCGCGGTCTTCGGTGGCGGGCAGCTGCTCTCCGCGTCCGCCGGCCGCTTCGAAGCCGCCGTCTACGCGTTGCTCTGCTCTCCCTGGGGTTCCGGGCCGTTCAGGGAAAGGTTCTCGCCGGTCTCAGGCACCGCTTTTTCCGGGCCGGAAAAATTCATACTTTGCAATCTTACCCTGGACGCCCGGTTCCTGCGGGAACACGGCGCGGCTTTCGAGGGACACCTTACCAGCGCCGAAGAGAACCTGCTGCTGGGCAGGCTGGCCGCCGCCGGAGCAAGGATGGTCCTGAGCGGGGACCTCAACCTGGTGCACAGGCGCCGCCGCGGCCTGCGCGCTTTCCTGCGCCAGGTCTTTTCCTGCGGCCGCGGGCGCGGCCAGATCACCCTCCTGAGCCCGAAGGGGTTTTGCGCTTTTACCCTGCTGCCGCCGGCCGCCCTGGCCGCGCTGCTGGCGGCGGGCCCGGAGCGCGCGGCCCTGCCGGCCGCCGTTTACGCGGGGTGCAGCCTCTTGGCCGCCCTGCTTTCCGGCGGGACCTGGGGCAGGCGGGCGGCCGTGCTGCCGCTCTTCCCGGCCCTGCACGGCGCCTACGCCGCCGGCTGGCTGTGCGGCGCGGCGGAAGGGCTGTTCGAAAGGTTTTTCAGGCGGCGGCACCCAGGCCGCTGTTATTGCGAAGCAAAGACCTGAGCGCGTCAGCGTTCAGCGCCGGGTCGGGCCCGGTCTCGAAGATCCAGAAATCACAGCCGCGCAGCAGCCTTGCGGCAGCGCCGAGGCGCGAGGCGAGGATGCGTCCCTTGGCGGCCGCGTCGGCGGGTGAAGGCCGGAGGAAATATTCCGCCAGCTGCGGCACGCCCCAGCCGGCGACCAGCGCCAGGGCCAGTTCGGCCGCCGCCCTGCCGGCGGCGCAGCGCCTCAGGCGCGGGGCCGTTCCCCGGGCCAGGATGAAAGCCGGGCCGGCTTTGGCCGCGGCCTGGCAGAGCCGGCCGGCCGCGGCGGCCGGGATCACGCGTTTGGCCGGGAAATGCCGCCGGCGGAAAGGGGCGGCGCCGGGAAACCTGGCCAGGTGCGGGCTGTTCTCTCCCAGGCCGATCCTGGCGTGGAAAGGCTGGACGAGGCCGGCGGGGCCTATGACAGGGGTGTCGTCGGAGAGGAGCGAGAAAGCGGGATCCTTCAGCAGCTCCAGCAGCAGGGTGGTCTTGCCGGCGCCCCGGGCGCCCAGGAAAAGCAGGGCCGCGCCGCCGAAGCCCAGCGCGCCGCCGTGCAGGCGGTGCAGGCCCCTGCGGTCCAGCCACTCTCCCGCGCGGGAAAGTATGAGCAGATAGGAAAGCTCCCTGAGCAGGGCGCGGTCGGCGGACAGGATGGTGCCTTCTCCCCGGCCGTAATCGTAGCGGGCCAGGGCGCCTTCCGGATACCAGACCAGGCGTATCCCCGGGCCCCCGCGCAGTACGCTCCAGCGCCGGGTAGCCAGCATCCGCCCCGGCCTGACGCCGGGCGGCGCTTCCGGCAGGGCCTCTATGCGCACGTCCGGGTTCCCGGGCCCGGCCGGGGGAAAGGCCGCGAAATCGGCCGCCACGGCCGCCAGCACGTCCTGGTCGGGGCTGGAAAAAAGTACCGAGCAGCCGTGCAGGGAGAAAGAGGCGCTAGCCACGGCGGGCCTCCGCGAGGCGGCGCAGGGTGAGGCGGTAATTCGTGGGCGTGTCGGTGCGCAGCACCCGCGCGTCGGCGGGCAGTTCGCAGATGAATTCGGTCAGCATCGCCCCTGGCGCCAGTTCCACGAAGTCCCTGACGCCGTCCTTGAGCATGGAACGCAGCGTCTCTTCCCAGAGGACGGGCGCGTCCACCGCGCGCGAGAACTCACGGCGCAGCGCCGCCGGAGAGGTGCGCGGGCGGCCGTCGCTGCCGCAGTACACCGGGAAGGCGGGCGCGGAAAATTCCTGCTTCGCCGCCAGCGCGGCCACGGCCCGCGCGGTGTCAGAAAAAAGGGAGGTGTGGAAGGCGCCCACTTCCCGGCAGGCCTTTACGCGGGTCCGGCGCGGGAGCAGGGCCCTGAAAGCGCTCTCCAGCCCGGCGTCCAGCCCTACCACTCCGGCGTTGAGACGCGAATAGAAATTTACGATCTCGCAGACCCGGTCCCGTCCGGACGTGCCGGCGCAGGCCCGTTCCAGGTCCTTTTTTCCGGCCCCGTAAACGGTCAGCAGCCGGCTGGGGCGCTCCAGGCAGTTCCTCTGGCCCAGGCGCGAGAATTCTTTTATGGCGGAGAAGCAGAACCCGGGCGGCACCGCCCCGGCGAAGGCGAAAGAGGCGAATTCCCCGACGCTGCGGCCCGCCGCGCAGTCCGGGACGACGCCGTCCTCTCTCAGCGCCGCCGCCACGGAGAGCGAGAGCGCGACGGTCACTTCGAAGAAAAGGGAAGGAAAGGGGGAATCCGGCGGTGGGAAAAGTTTGGCCTCGGGGCCGCGGAACATCACCTGCTTCAGGCCCGGCGAGGCTTCCGGCGGCAGCGAGTCCAGCGCGCGGCGCACCGAAGGAATTGAAACGTAGAGGGACTTCCCCATGCCCGCATGCTGCGCTCCCGAGCCGGGGAAAAGGAAGGCTGTCTTACGGTTTGAAGGCGGACGCGACTTCACTGATCTTTCCGTGGGACTTGATGCGGGGCTTCTGGTACTTGCGCGGTTTGGCCGCGTCTTTGCCGCGATTCTTCATTTCAGCGCCTCCGGTCCTATGATCTTCAGTCTGGCCAGGTCCGCAAGGAAGGCCTGCGTGTCGCGCTGCGCCTGTTCCGACGGTATGCCGTACTCTTCGGCGAGGGCGGCCGCTATCCTGCCGGCTTTCCGGCCGGCGTTGAGCTGCTCCCAGATGAAGGTGCCGGTCTCGTTGGCGGAGTAATACTCCGAGGTTTCCAGGTTCAGGATGACGGCTTCGTCCCCGGTCTTTCTCCAGGTGACGGCCTCGGCCCCGGGCAACTGTTTGCGTGATTCCGGCATAGGACCATTCTAGCAAAATATGCCGGGTTTCTTCCCCGCCCGGCCGGCCAGGATGGCCGCGAGTTTTTTCTCGCGGAGACTGCCGGCAGGCAGGGCGGAATAAGGGCAGCGCGTAACGGCGCCGGAGGGGGAGATATAGACGATCCTGCCGCGCGAGGCGTCGCAGGAGGAGGCCGAACTGAGGCAGGAGCGGGCGAACCCGGCCGCCCCGGGGCCCTTCGTCAGGCCGAGTATGCCGCGCCGGGAATCGGCGCCGCCCCCTGTGCTGCCGGAGAAAGGCAGCAGTCTGGCCCCGTGCGCCCCCAGCCGGCGGGCCAGGGAGAAAAGCCGCCGCAGCATAGGCGCCTGCGTTCGCCCGTGGAAAACGCAGACCGACACATAGGTGAGCAGGCCAGAAGCGGCGCAGAGCCGCACGGCGGCGGCGGCTTTGTCGAAGGAGCCGTGACCGGCCGTCCTGTCATGGTCGCGGCGGCCGGCGCCGTGCAGGCTTATCATCGCGCAGGCGAGCCCCGCCCGCTTCAGGGCCAGCAGGCGTTTTGGCGTAAGCAGGGCACCGTTAGTGTCCAGCTGCGTTATGAACCCCATCCCGGCCGCTTTGGCGACCAGCCACTCCAGCCCCTTGTAAAGGAGCGGCTCTCCGCCGAAGAAGACCGCCCTCTCGATGCCCAGTGCCCGGGCCTGTTCCAGCGCCGAGACGGCCAGGGCCCGCGGCATATCGCCGCCTGGCCTGCGCCAGTCCGGGTCCGAGTAGCGGCAATGGGCGCAGGCGCTGTTGCAGCGGTAGGTAAGGCCGAGGAACAGCTGCGAATGCGGCAGAACACGCCGCCCCGCCCGCGCGGAGCAGGCGGCCGCGAGGGCCAGCCCGGCCGGAGGGGAGAGTCGCCTGAAAGTCTTTAGAGCGGTGCCCATCGCCGTATTATATAAAATCCGCCGTTCTCCGCCCGGGCGCCCCAAGCCCGGCTCGGGGGCTATTTGATACAATTAGGCGATGGTTTCGCGCATACTTGACCTCTACCTGAGGTACCGCACCGCGGTTTCGATAGCCGCTTTGCTGCTTTACCTGAACACCGTGCAGGGGCTCATGGGCGGGATCAGCCTGTTCCATTTCCTCTGCGGCCTTTCTTTCGCCGTGGGCCAGCAGATCGCCTACGCCTATGACGCCCGTTTCCGCACCGAGGAAGACGTCATCAACCGCCCCGGCTGGCCGGAAGTCCGGCACAGCTTCTGGAAACTCGGCGCCCTCGCGGCGCTGCCCGCCGGCCTGCTTATCTGGGCCGGCTTCCTGCCGATACTCCTCTACGCCGCGGCCTCCGTCTGGATCTACAGCGACCGGAGCGTCTTCGGGCGCCGCTTCAAGACCCTGCCCGGCCTGAAGACCTTCGTGAACGTGCTCAACTTCTGGCTGATAGGCATCCTGGCGCCGGCGCTTTTCCTGCACGATCTCTCCCTGGAGCTCGTGGTCGCGCTGGTGCGCGGCGCTCCGCAGCCTATCGTCTTCATCTTCTGCCTCAACGTGCTGGTGGATATCCGCGACACGGCAGGGGACCGGAAAGCCGGGCTTTCTACCCTGCCGGCAGTCCTCGGCGCGCCGGCCACCGCGGCCCTGCTCGCCGTGCTCCTGGCGGCGGTGGGGGCAAACTACGCCTACAAGGGGGACATCCCGGCGGGCCTGTTCTCAGCCGGCCTGGCCGCCTTCTCCCTCTACTCCTTCAAGCCCCGGGGCAGGTTGTATTATGAATGGGGCCTGGCCGCGATGAACGTGTTCATGGCCGGGCACCTGGCGCGCCTCATCCTGACGCGATGACCATTACGAAGAGCAAGAACGCCAGCGGCGCATTAGGCGGCTACCTTTCCGGCTGCCGCGACGCGGTCTTTTGCCATATCCGGCGTTATCTCGGCCGCAGGACGGCCGCGCTGCCGCCCGCGATGAGGCGTTGCGTGCTCGACTATCCTTACCGCCGGGGCAAAGCGCTGCGCCCGGCCCTGCTCATGCTCTTCAGCGACGCCTTCGGCGGGCCGCGGGCCCGCGCGCTGAAGGTGGCCGCGACCTACCAGCTGCTGGAAGACTGGGGCCTGGGGCGCGACGACCTCCTCGACGGCGGCCTGATGCGCCGCGGGCGGCCCTCGCTGCACGTGCTCTACGGCGTCCCGGCGGCGGTGAACGCGCTGGACATGCTGCACGACTGCGTGGCCGACATGCTCTACTCCTACTGCGCCCTGCCGGCCGGCGAGTACCGGGCCGCGCAGCGCCTCTTCGCCGAGGCCACCGAGGTCACGCTGGGCGGCCAGCACCTGGATATCGCGGCGAGGGCTATCCCGCTGGGCAAGTTCACGCCCGCCGCCTACCTGAACATCGCCCGCCGCAAGACCGCCTTTTACACCTGCGTGGCCCCGTGCCTGCTCGGCGCGGCCCTGGCCGGCCGGCGGGACGCCGCGGCCATACGGCGCTTCGCCCTGCCGCTCGGCGCGGCGTTCCAGATCATGGACGACGTGCTCGACGCTGAGAACGACGGGAGAGGCGGTTTCGGCAAGGCCCCCGGCAACGACATCCGCGAGGGCAAGCGTACCCTGCTCGCCGCGCTCGCCTGGCGGCGGTTGCCCCGGGCGGAGGCCCGCGAGCTGGCCGACTTTTATTCCTCGCCGGCCGCGGCCCGCACGCCGGGCCGGGTGCGCCGCGTGCGGCGCCTGCTCCTGGACAGCGGGGCCGCCGCGCAATGCCGGGCGAAAGCCGCCGCCCTGACCCGCGCCGCCCTGGCCGCGTTCGAAAAGGAACTCCGCCCGCGCATGCGCGCGCCCTACGGCGGGCTCACGGCTGACCTCATGCGCCTGTTGCTGCGGAGGACCCTCTGATGAAGGTGCTCTTCGTGGACGCCGCGCGCTATCGCAGCGACGGCCGCGTGAACAGGACGGCCAAGGCCTACATCCCGGCCATCACCCTGCCGCGCCTGGCCGCGCTCACGCCGCGCGACGTCGAGACGCGCATAAACCTGGACCTTCTCGCGGAACCCGACTACGCCTGGGCGCCGGACGTGGTCGCCATAACCGGCTATACCAAGTCCATGTCGCGGGCCTACGACATAGCGGCCGAGTTCCGCCGCCGCGGTTCCCATGTGGCCATGGGGGGCATCCATGTCAGCATGGTCCCCGAGGAGGCGCTGGAGCGCTGCGACACCGTCTTCGTCGGGGAAGCGGAGGAGACCTGGCCGCGCTTTATAGCTGATTTCAGACGGGGCGCTCCTCAGCGGCTTTACAAAGGGGACCCGACCCAGTCTCTCTCGGGCTGGCCGGTGCCGCGCTACGACCTGCTCGATCACGGAAAATTCTATTCGCTCCAGAAAGGCACGCTGCTCTCCCGGTTCATCCCGGTTCCGGCCTACCCCGTGGAGACTTCCCGCGGCTGCCCGCACGCCTGCTCGTTCTGTTCGGTCTCGCCTTTCCTCGGCACGGCCTACCGCATGCGCCCCGTCGCCGAGGTGGTGGCCGAGGTCAAGGCCCTCGGCGCCAGGGGCTGCATGTTCGTGGACAACAACATCTTCGGAGACCACGCCCGCGCCAAGGAGCTCCTGAAGGCCCTGATCCCGCTGAAGATCTCCTGGGTGAGCCACGCCACTCTGGCCAGCGCCGACGATAAGGAACTGCTGGAACTGGCAGAAGCCAGCGGCTGCCGTTCCATCACCGTGGGGTTGGAGTCCATAGACGAAGCGGGGCTTTCGAGCTATAACAAAGGGGTGAACCGTGTCGGGGATTACCGCCGCCAACTCAAGGCCTACGCCGACCACGGCATCTCGGTCCTCGCCAGCATGGTCTTCATGCCCGGCTACGGGGCGCCGGACCAGTTCAGCCGGGCCGCGGATTTCCTGACCGGGGCCCGCGTGCCTTACGCCGCCTGGTGGACGCTCACGCCGCTGCCGGCCACCCCGTTCTACCGCGACCTGAAGGCCAAGGGCCTGCTGCGCCGCGAGAACTGGTGGCTGCAACGCCCGGGGCAATCCCCCGACTACAAGTTCCTCGGCCCGGACATCCCCGAGGAGCAGTTCGCGCGCGACTTCCTGCGCTATTACCGCAAGATCTATTCCCTGCGCAGCATACTGCGCCGCGTCCCGACGCATTTCAAGGCGGGCTGGTGGGCCGAACTGATGTGGAATTTCGGCGCGTTCTTCGTTTCGCGCCTGCGCAAGGACGCCATGAACCTCTACAGCCCGCTGGGCCACGACCGGGGCATGCTGTCTTTCCTGAAGTGGCGCTTTTTCGGCCCGGGGAGGCGCGCGTGAAGCCCGCGCTCCAGACTTACGCGGCGGCCCGGCGAGCGCGCGTCTTCTCCCATATGCTCGCCTGGCTGCGCGCCGGCGCCCGCGGGATGCCGGCGGAGATGCGCAGCTGCCTGCTGGACTACCCCTCGCGCGGCGGCAAGGCGCTTCGGCCCCTGCTGCTGTGCCTGTTCGGAGAGGGCCTGGGAGCGGACGCGGACCGCTGCGAGCGCCTCGGCGCGGCCTGCGAGATCTTCGAGAACTGGGCGCTGGCCCTGGACGACATGATGGACGATTCCCTGCTGCGGCGGGGCAAGCCCGCCATCCACCGCGTCTACGGCCGGGAATCCGCGATGAACGCCATGGCCGCGCTGACCGGGATAGTGCCGCCGCTGCTCTACCGCTCCTGCCGCCTGACGCCCCGCCTCTACGGCCCGGTGATGGAACAATTCTACGCCTCGCTGCGAGAGGCCCTCTCGGGCCAGCAGCTGGAACTGGCCTGGCGGCCCCGGCCGCTGCGGGACTTCACCGCCGGGGATTACTTCAGGATAGCCGCGCGCAAGACCTCCTCGTACACTACCGTCGGGCCGGCCCGCCTCGGGGCGCTGCTGGCCGGCCGCGGGGACCTGTTCCCGGCCATAGACGCCTTCGGCCTGGCGCTGGGAAAGTCTTTCCAGCTGATGGACGACATCCTGGACGTAGAGAGCGCCGGCGGCGGCGCTTTCGGCAAGGCCCTGGGCAACGACCTCCTGGAGGGCAAGAAGACGCTGCTGGCGGCCCGCGCCCTGCTCCGCCTCAAAGGCGCCGAACGCGCCTGGTTCCTCTCCTTCTACGCCCCGGGCCGCCGTCGGGGGCGCCGCGACGCCCTGCGGGCCCGCCGCCTCATACTCGGCTCCGGCGCGGTGGCGGACTGCCGGGCCAGAGCGGCGGCGCTTTCCGCGCGGGCGCTCGCGGTCTTCCGCGGGCGGCTTTACCCCGAGATGCGCTCGCCGTTCAGAGACCATATAGCCGAATTCGTGCTCATGCTAAAGGAGCGGGCAGCTTGACGGCCGCTTTCGACCCTGCCGCGGTCCGGGGGCGGCGCCTGATAGACGCCGCCGCGAGAGCGTCATTCCCCGGGCGTTTCCCGACGGACTGGCTCGCCGGCGCCGGCCTGCGGGGCAGGTCGGGCGAACTGGCGGCGGCGATAAACCGCCCGGCGAGGCTTTACCTCGAACGCCCCGGCAAGATGCTGCGTCCCCTGATAACCCACCTGCTGCTGGAGGCCTTCGGTAAGGATCCCCGCGCTTACAGGGAAGTGCTGGGGGCCATAGAGCTCATAGAGGCCGCCACCGTCAGTTTCGACGATATCATAGACGGGTCCGACCTGCGCCGCGGCGGGCCGGCCACGCACGTGCAATACGGCGTCAACCGCGCCTACCTGGCCTACCAGGCCGCCTACAACTGGGCGTACCGGGCCTTCCTGTCCCCGGCCCTCGGGCTGGAACAGTGGCGCCGCGACCATATACTCAGGACCCTCGCCGGGGAGATCTTCGCCTACGGCTACGGGCAGGCCCTGGAACTTTATTGGACGGCCCGCCGCCGGGAGCCGTCCCCGGAGCAGTACCTGGCCATGAGCTGGGACCGCATACGCTTCCTCTCTTTCAACGGCCCTTTCCGGATAGGCGCCCTGCTGGGCGGGGCTGGGCGGCGGCAACTGCCGCTTTTCGAAAGGGCTGGCAGCTGGCTCGGTATGGCCTACCACCTGCACGGCGACGAGCTGAACCTGTTCCCGCGCTCCGGGGAGTGGGGCAAGCCGCTGGCCGACGACATAACCTGCGGCAGGTACACCTACCTCTACCTGTCCGCCATCGCCCGCTCCGCTCCCGGGCGGCGCGCGCTGCTGAGACGCGCGCTGGGCGACAGGAAGATTTCCGGGGCCGCTCTGAAAAATGTTATAGATATAGTCCGCGCCAGCGGTGCCGTAGAGGAGAACAGGCGCATGATAGGCGTCTTCTACCGGCGAGCTGCCGCGGCCGTAGAGCGCCTGAAGCTGCCCGCGAAATACAGGACCGAACTGCTTAAGATAGCCCGCTACATGGCCCATGACCGACCGAAATAAGATAAAACTCCTGGTGAGCCCCGTCGATATGAGAGAGGCCGCCCTGGTCGCCCGGGCCGGTGTGGACATCCTCGACCTCAAGAACGTCAAAGAAGGTTCGCTGGGAGCCAACTTCCCCTGGGTGCTCTCCGGCGTGATAGCCAGATTCCGCAAATACCCGGTAAAATTCAGCGCCGCCATCGGAGACCTGAGCTTCAAGCCCGGCACCGCCGCCCTGGCCGCTTACGCGGCGGCGGAGATAGGCGCGGATTATGTAAAGGCCGGTCTCTACGCCGTGAAGGGCGAGAGGCAGGCCGAGCAGCTCGCCGCCGCAGTGGTAAAGGGCGTAAAGGCCGCTTCGCCACGGGCTATTCCGGTCATTTCCGGCTACGCCGACTGGCGCCGCTTCGGCGGGCTGGCGCCCTGGCCGCTCGTGCGGGCCGCCAAAAAGGCAGGCGCCGGCGCGGTCATGCTGGATACCGCCCTGAAGGACGGCCGCGATCTTTTCGACAACATGACCCTGGCCGAGTTGGAAAGGTTCCTGCGCCTGGCCCGCGCGGCCGGCCTGAAGACCGCGCTGGCCGGGTCGGTAGGGCTCGCCCATCTGCCCCTGATACGCGCCCTGCGCCCGGACATCGTCGGGCTGCGCGGCGCCGTCTGCCTGGGGGGGGACCGCGGGCGGCGAGTCTGCCCGAACCGCCTTGCCGCCGTGAAAGAGGCCTGCGCCCGATGAGCGGACTGCTGCCCCGACGCCGCGACCTTGGCCGCTGGCAGGCCGCGCTGCTGGGCCCCTCGCCTTTTCGCGGCGACGCCACGGGGGCGCTGACCGCCTTCTTCGCCCCGGCCAGGCGCCTCTGCGCCAAACCCGTTCCCGCGGAAAAGCTGCTGGCCCCGTCGATACCGGCGAGGCTGCGCCCCGGCCTGGCGCTGGCGCTGCGTTTCTGGCAGGTCTCGCAGGAGATCACCCTGGACTATGTTCGCCGCGGCCGGCTGCTGCCCGGCATGGACATGCCGATGACCCTTAATTTCGCCATGGCCCTGGGTAACTACTCCCGGCACTTCCTTTTCTCCTCGGAAAAACTTCCCGCGGCTGCCGGGCAGGGCCTGCACGCCGCTTTTGCGCGCGAGATGACGGCCATGCCCGCCTCAATGGCGTTGTCCGGGCGCGGCGCAGCGGCGAAGGACTTCACGCCGGACGCTTCGGCCGCGCGCCTGTCGGCGGCTTTCAACGCCGCTTTCGCCAGGAGGCGCGCGTGAACTGGTTCGGCCGGGTGGCGGCCCTCTACGATTCCAAGCGGAAGGATTTCAACTGGCGCCTGGCCGCCGACGGGATCATCCACCACCACAACGGGCTGGTATTCGACCGGGCAGCCTACATGCGCAGGGTCCGCGAAGGCGGCGCCGCGGCGGAGAAGGCCGTGCACGATTCTGAGACGGCCCTTTCGCGTTTCGGGTTCAAATTCCTGGGCCGCCTGGGTCACGGCGCCCAGCTCCTCGACGCCGGCTGCGGCCGGGGCGGGTCCAGCCTGCTGCTGGCCGCCAGATACCCGCGTCTGGCCATCAAAGGCTTTACTCTCTCTTCCTACCAGGCGGCGGCCGCCCGCACCGCCGCCCGGCACCGCGGGTGCCAGGACCGCGTGAAGTTCCGCAGGGGCTCCATGCTGGCCCTGCCGGCGCGCGCTGGTTCTTTCGATGCGGTCTGGGCCTGCGAGTCCACCGAGCACGTGCCGGCGATGAAGGATTTTTTTATGGAAACGGCCCGGGTCGCCAAAGCCAAGGCCAGGCTCGTCATCATAGCGTGGGTGCGCAACGCCGGCCACCGCCTGGGCCGCAAGTACGCCGCCCTGGCCGACCGGGCCTACGTGACGAAGATACACGCCGAGCGGGACTACCTGGAAGGGGCGAATGGCACCGGCTGGGAATTGACGCGCGCGGAGGACCTGACCGGGCCCACGGCGGCCTACTGGGCCGGCCGGGCCGCCCTCAAGTCCGGCTCCGGCACGGAAAGCTTCATGGCGCCCGGTTTCGCTTCTCGGGCGCTGCTTTACAGGCTGTACGCTTACCGCCTTAAAAAATAAACGTCAGGAAAATATCTCGCGGGACGCCGCCGGCAGGGCCGCGGCGGCCGCCGCTATGGTATTGAAATTAATGCGGGCCGCCTGCGCGGGGGAACTGTAGGCCCCGCCGGTCACCACGCAGACCGGGACCTTCGCCGCGGCCAATTCACCGAACAGGAACTCGTCGCGCCTTTTCAGACCGGCCTCGGACACCCGCAGGCCGCCCAGGGCGTCGCCTTCGTACGGGTCGGCCGAGCACAGGGCGAAGACGAAGTCGGGCTTCGCCAGTTCCAGGAAAGCCTTTACGCCTTTTTCCACGGCGGCCAGGTAGACTTCGTCGCCGGCGCCGTCGGGGATATCCGCGTCCATGGCGGAGCGCACCCGCAGGGCGGGGTAGCCGCCGGCGCGGTGGGCGGAAAAAGTCTTAACTTCACTGCCGGAGAAAATGTAGGCGGTGCCATTGCCCTGGTGGGCGTCGAGGTCTATGACGGCGGGGCGCTTTACCAGCCCTTCCTTGAGCAGCGCCCTGGCGGCCACGGCTATATCGTTGACGGGGCAGAAACCTTCGCCGCGGTCGGGGAAGGCGTGGTGGCCTCCGCCGGGGGGAAAGACGCCCAGTCCCGTCTTCAGGGCCTGCCGCGCGGCGGCCAGGGTGCCGCCGGCGAGACGCCAGGAGAGGGGGATTATTTTGGCCGAGAAAGGCAGCGCCAGTTCCGCCTCCTCGGCGGGAGAAAGGTCGTTGGCCTTGAGCCGGGCGAGCCAGCCCGGGGTATGCGCCAGCAGGAGTTCCGCGTCCGAAGCCGGCGCGGCTTCCCGCACGGCGAAGCCGGCGGCCTTAAGTTCCCCGTAGAGAATGGCGTAGCGTTCCAGCCCTCGGCTGAAGGCGGCGCCGGGCGGTTCTTTGGCGGCGGCCGGGAGGCCGGAGAGGGGGCCGTAGTAGGCGGCCCGGCCGGCTTCCAGCAGCAGCACCTCGTCGGCCAGCCCCGCGGCCAGGGCGGGGTCGTGGGTGGCGAAGATGAGGATGGCCCCGGCGCGCTTGAGGTCGCGCAGCCTGCCCAGGCAGAGTTCGCGGAAGGCGGCGTCGCCCACCGCCAAAGTCTCGTCTATCAGGAACAGATCCGCGCCGGAAGTGAGGGCCGCCATGAAAGGGATGCGCAACTTCATGCCGGCCGAAAGCTCGCCGGCCCGCGCGTTGCGCAGGTGGTCCAGCCCCGCGGCGGCCATCACGCGCTCGGCGTTCTCGGCCGGAGAACCGGGCAATTCGAAGAAAACCGAGCAGAGCCGCGCGTTCTCGCGCACGGAGAGGCGGTCCTGGATGATGGAAGCGAAACCGAGCAGGCAGGCCTTCTTACCGGCGTAGTTCACCGACCCGGCCGACGGGACGGTTATCCCGGCCAGCACCCGCAGCAGGGTGGTCTTGCCGGAGCCGTTGGGCCCGCAAAGGGCCAGCGCGCGGCCGGGCTCCGCGGAGAACGAAATATCGGCCAGCGCGTCGAAGGCGCGGGTGGGCGAGCGCCCTGTAAAAAAGCGGCGCAGGGCGGAGAGGGCGTCCTCGCGGGGGAGTTCCACCCGGAAAGATTTGGAGAGGCCCGAGACTTGCAGCGCGCTCACAGGATGTCCCCTATGGCGCGGCGCTTCAGGCGCAGGAAGATGACGCCCGCCGCCGCGGCGGCCGCGCCCCAAAGCCACGCTGGCGGCACGCCGCCGCAAAGCGCTGGCCCGAGCAGCGCGGCGCGGGAAGCCTCTATGACGGAGGTAAGCGGGCTGAAGGCGAGCAGGCGGGCTTTTTCCGGCGTCAGCACCGAGAGCGGGTAGAAGACCGGGGTCAGGAAGAAGCCGGCCGTGAGCAGTATCCCCCAGATGCGTTCCAGGTCGGTGTAAAAGGCGAACAGGCCGCTCAGGAGCAGCCCGGCGCCGGCGGCCAGGAGCAGGAAGCCGAGGTCTATGGGGAGGAGCCAGAGCCAGGCCGGCGTCGGGCGCGCGCCCATCAGCACCAGGATGGCGCACATGGAGAGCAGTTCCAGCAGGTGTGAGAAATAGACGCTCAGCACGGCGGCCAGGGCCGGCACCTCCAGCGGGAGCGGGTAATTCTTCAGCAGGGCCGAGCGCCGGAGTAGGCTGGAGAGGGCGTAGGAAGTGGCCGAGGCGAAGAAGTTCCACTGTACTATGCCGATGAGCAGGAAAGAGGCGTAGTCCGCCTGGGCCTGGCCCAGCCATTTGACGAACAGGCCGTAGAGCACGGCGAACATGAGCGCGGGGTTGAGCAGGGTCCAGAGAAAACCCAGGAACGTGCTCTGCTGGCGCAGGCGCCATTCGGCCCGCGTCAGGGCCAGCAGTTTAGCCAGGTCCTCTTTGCGCATGGTCTAATTATATTAAATAGCGGCGGGGCTAACGGGCGCAGCGCAGGAAGCAGGCGGAGCAGAAGCGCGTCCGGTGGCCGCCGGCCGGCGGCCGGAGCAGTTCGGCCCGGGCGAGAGGCGCTTTTACGTCCTTCAGGAACGGGCAAAGGTAGAACTCGCCTTCCGGCGAGAACATGAGGAACAGGGAGCCGGCGCCGCAGGGGCCGGCCGGCCCGCCGGCGAGGAAATCCAGCGCCTGGCGCAGGTCGGCGGCCTGCCTGGAGGAGCCGCACTCGTCCAGGGCGCGGCGCAGGCCGGCGGCCAGATCGCGGCGGGCGGCCGTATCCAGGTCCAGCCCGGCCGTGTTGGCGTTGGGGACCAGGAACTGGGGGGCGAGCGGCAGGCCCAGGCGCCGGGCCCGGGTCCAGGCCTGGTAGAAGGAGGAGGCGTTGCGGCGGGTGGACGTGAAAGTTAGCCCAATCGAAACTCCGGGGAATTCTTCGCGGATAGCCGCTACGGAGGCCTTCAGGGCGGAGAAAGAGCCCGGGCGGCCGCGCATCTCGTCGTGGACCGGGCCGGGACCGTCGAGCGAGGACCCTATATGCAGCCGGAGCCTAACGGCGGCGGGCAGAGAGCGCAGCAGGCCCAGGGCTTTGTCCGTATCGTAAAGCGAGGTGAGCAGCACGAGCGCGGCTCCGGGGAACGCCTTGGCGGCCCCTTTGAGAGCCGCGGCCAGGCCGGGGTAAAGCAGGGGTTCTCCGCCGGAGAAGGAGACCAGTTTGAGCTCTCTCAGTTCCGTGCGTGCGAACAGGGCTTTCAGGACGGCCGGCTTCAGACTGGCGGCGCCGAGGTCCCGGTGGTCGCAGGCGAGGCACCGGTTCGGGCAGGCGTGCAGGAGTTCTATGTGCAGCGCTTCAGGCCCCAAGCACCCTCCCGTAGAGGGCCGAGACCGAATCCACCACGCCGGAAAAAGAGAACCTTTCCCTGACCAGCCGCAACGCATCTGCGGAGAGGCGCTCGCGCAGGGCTGCGTCGCGCAGCAGCGCGGCGAGTTTGGCCGCGAAGTCCCGGTCCGAACCGCCCACGAGCAGGTGGCGCCCGGGTTGCGCGCCTTCTACGCCGGCCGCGGCTTCGCGGGAAGCCACCACCGGCAGGCCGGCGGCAAAGGCCTCCAGGATCTTGCCTTTGGTGCCCAGGCCGTAGCGTACCGGGGCCGCGAAAACTTCGGCGTTCCAGAGGAAAGGCCTTATGTCCGCCGCCGTGCCTGGCACGCGGATGTGGCCGCAGGCCAGGGCCAGTACGGGCGGAGTAGGGCAGGACCCGGCGAGCGTAAGCGAGGCGGCAGGGGCCTCCGAGCGCACCAGCGGCAGGATGCGGCGCGCGAGGCGCAGCGCGGCGTCTTCATTGGGATAATGCGGGTAGTGCCCGAGGAAAACTATGCCGGACCCTTTCGCCTCGCCCGCCGGTCTGGAGAATTCCTCCGGGGAGACGGCGTTGGGGGTGACCGCCGTGGCGCCGCAGGCGAGATAAGAGGAGATGTTGCGCCCATCGGCCTCGGTTATGAAGGAAGCGGCGGCGAAGCGCCCGTAGTGGCTGCGGGCGTAATTCCTTGACCCGAAGAATTCCCCGGCCTTGAGGAACCCTTTCAGCCCGGCGGTCTCGCGCAGGTAATATTTCCACGGGTAAAGGTAGCTGGAATCTATCTCGGTATAAACCACCGGCAGCGAGGTGTGGACGGCGGCCTGGTAGCAGGCCATCTCGGAGAAAAGGATGTGGACCAGCTGCGCGTGGGTCTGGCGGGTGGCGGCGTCGAGCGCGGCGGCGGCTTCGGGGGACCAGTACATGGCCGGCAGCGAGGGCAGGCCCGGCGCCGGGGCCGCGGGTTTGGGCAGCAGGAAGACTTTTTTGAACAGGCGCCCTTCCAGGCTCATGGCCAGGGCCGTCTGGTGGGTCTCCGCGCCGGGCACGGTGAAGGAGAAGAGAGAGACCTCGTGTTTTTGCGCCAGGCCCTCCGCCACCTTGGCGGCCCACTTCTCGCCGCCGGAGAGCGACGGGTAGGGAAAGCGCGGGGTGACGAGGAGGATACGGCTCATGCGCAGATGCCGGACTTCTTGAGGTCCAGGTGCTCCTTGAGATAGGTGCCGGTATGCGAACCTCGCGCCTTAATAACGTCGCAGACGGGGCCGGAGAACACCAGCTGCCCGCCCTTGCCGCCGCCTTCGGGCCCCAGCTCTATGAGCCAGTCCGAGGCCGCGATCACGTCCAGGTTATGCTCTATGACCAGCACCGTGTTGCCGGCGTCGGTCAGGCGGTGCAGCACCTTCAGGAGCTTTTCCACGTCGGCGAAGTGCAGCCCGGTGGTGGGCTCGTCGAGGATGTAGAGGGTGCGGCCGGTGGCGCGGCGGGCCAGTTGCTCGGCGAGCTTGAGGCGCTGGGCCTCGCCGCCGGAGAGGGTGGTGGCGCTCTGGCCGAGCTTGAGGTAGTCCAGGCCCACCTCGCTCATGGTGGCCAGTATCTTGGCGATCCTGGGAATATCGGAGAACAGCGCGCGCGCCTCTTCCACGGAGAGGGCCAGGACGTCGGCGATGCTCTTGCCCTTGAACTTCACGGCCAGGGTGTCCTCGTTGAAGCGGTGGCCGCCGCATTCGTCGCATTTCACGTAAACGTCGGGCAGGAACTGCATCTGGATCTTTATGGTGCCGTCGCCCTGGCAGGCCTCGCAGCGCCCGCCCTTCACGTTGAAGGAGAACCGGCCCGGTTCGTAGCCGCGGCGCTTGGCCTCGGGGAGCTCGGCGAAAAGGTCCCGGATATGGTTGAACACCCCGCTATAGGTGGACGGGTTGGAACGCGGCGTGCGCCCGATGGGGGACTGGTCCACTATGATGACCTTGTCCAGCAGGTCGGCACCCTTCATGGCGGAGAAGGCTCCGGGCAGTTCCTTGGATTTGTAAAGCTTCTGGGCGAGAGCCTTATAAACTATCTCGTAGAGCAGCGTGGACTTGCCCGAGCCGGACACCCCGCAGATGCTAACGAACAGGCCGAGGGGGATCTTAACGTCTATGTCCTTGAGATTGAACTGCCGCGCCCCGCGGAATTCCAGGAACTTGCCGTCGTGCCTGCGGGGCTCGCGCTTTACGGTGGTAGAGCGCTCGCCGCTGAGGAAAGGCCCGGTCACCGACTTTTTGTCCTTCATGATCTGGGCGGGCGTGCCCTGCGAAACTATGTGGCCGCCGGCCAGGCCCGCGCCGGGGCCCAGGTCTATCACGTGGTCCGCGCCGCGGATCACGGCCTCGTCGTGTTCCACCACCAGCAGGGTATTGCCGATGTCGCGCAGCGACTTGAGCGTGCCTATTAGCTTGGCGTTGTCGCGCTGGTGCAGGCCTATGGTGGGCTCGTCGAGCACGTAGAGCACGCCGGTGAGGCCGGAGCCTATCTGGGTGGCCAGCTGTATGCGCTGGGCCTCGCCGCCGGAGAGGGTCTCGGAACGGCGGTCCATGGAAATGTAGCCCAGGCCTACGTCGTTGAGGAAGTTCAGCCGGGAATTTATTTCCTTGAGGATAAGGCGGGCGATGGTCTTCTCCGTGGCGGTCAGGTCGGGGGCGGCCATGGCCTCGCGGGCCGCCGCTATGGGCAGGGCCGCCATCTGGGCGATATTCCTGCTGTCCACTATCACGCTCAGGGCTTCGGGCTTGAGGCGCAGGCCTTTGCACGACGGGCAGACGGTCTCGCGCATAAACTTGGTATAGATCTCTTCCTTTACGAAATCCGACTCGCTCTCGGTGTGGCGGCGCTTCAGGTTCGTGACCACGCCTTCGAAATCCCCGGCGCCGTGTAGCAGGATGTCCCGGTGGGCCTTGGACAGGTCTTTCCAGGGCTTGTCCAGGCTGATGCCGTTCTCGTCAGCCGCCGTGTTTAGCATTTCCGCGTAGTAGCCGGACCAGGAACCTTTCCAGCGGTGGGTGCGGGTGGTGACCGGGTTGGCCCAGGCTTCCAGCGCCCCGCCGTTGACGGACTTGGTCTTGTCCGGCACTACCAGGTCCGGGTCTATCTCTATCTTGATGCCCAGCCCGTCGCATTCCGGGCAGGCGCCGTGGGGGGAATTGAACGAGAACAGCCGCGGTTCCAGTTCGGGGAAGCTGACGCCGCAGGAGGGGCAGGCGTTCTTCTCGCTGTAGAGGGCCGGCGACTTGCCGCTGGCCTCTTCCACGCTTATGAGACCCTTGGACTGGCCGAGGGCCAGTTCCACGGCCTCGCTGAGGCGCTCGCGTTCCCCGGCGCTGACGGTGAATTCGTCCACGAACAGGTCGATATCGTGCTTGACGTAGCGCTTGAGGTCCGGCGGGGTTTCGAGCGGACACACTTTTCCGTCCACCTTCGCCTTGGTAAAGCCGCTCTTCTTCAGACGGGCGAACAGTTCCTCGTAGGTGCCGCTGCGGCCGCGCACCAGCGGCGCGAAGAACCTGGTCTTTTTGCCGCCGTACTTGGAAAGTATTTCGGCGGTTATGCCCTGCGCCGACCAGGCCTTTATCGGCTTATGGCAAGTCGGGCAGAAAGGGCGGCCGGCCTTTGCGAACAGCAGGCGCAGGTAGTCGTAGATCTCGGTGACGGTGCCCACGGTGGAACGCGGGTTCTTGGAAGGGGAATGCTGCTGGATGGCGATGGCGGGCGAGAGGCCCTCTATGGAATCCACGTCGGGCTTGTCCATCTGCTCCAGGAACTGGCGGGCGTAGGCGGACAGCGACTCCACGTAGCGGCGCTGGCCCTCGGCGTAAATAGTGTCGAAGGCGAGCGTGGATTTGCCGGACCCCGAAAGGCCGGTGATGACCACGAGTTTATTCTTGGGGATCTCGAGGCTGAGGTTCTTGAGATTGTGCGAGCGCGCCCCGCTGACGATTATCTTGTCCATATCAGTTCCCGTACCGGCTTATCAGCGTTGGTTTTAGGAAGCGGTCGGACTTCTGCGGGTAGTCCACCGTGTAATGCAGTCCGCGGCTTTCCTTGCGGCGCCGGGCCGAGGCGATGATGGCGCCGGCCAGGCAGGCGATATTGCGCAGCTCCAGCAGGTCGCGGGTGGGGAGGAAGTCCCAGTAGTACTTCACTATCTCCTCTGAAATGAGCTTTACGCGTTTTGAAGCCCGCTCCAGGCGCTTGTCGCTGCGCACTATGCCCACGTAGTTCCACATCAGGGTGCGGATCTCGTCCCAGTTATGGGTTATAATGACGGCCTCGTCGGAGGGCCGGGCGTTGCCTGTAGTCCACGGGGCGGGCCTCGAGCCGGTGGCGCGGCGGAAGACGCCGCCTTTTATGGCCTCGGCGGCCCGGTGGGCGAAAACGCAGGCTTCCAGCAGGGAATTGGAGGCCAGGCGGTTAGCCCCGTGCAGGCCGGTATGGGAGACTTCGCCTATGGCGTAAAGGCCCTGCATGCCGGTGCGGCCGTATTCATCCACGGCCACGCCGCCGCAGAAGAAGTGGGCGGCGGGCACCACGGGGATGGGGTTCCTGGCTATGTCTATTCCCAGTTCCAGGCACTTGGCATGGATCATGGGGAAACGCTTCTTCAGAAAGGACGCCTTCAGGTGGGTCATGTCCAGGTAGACGCAATCGGCGCCGGTGCGTTTGAGCTCCGAGTCTATGGCCCGGGCCACTATGTCGCGCGGGGCCAGCTCCTGATACTTGGAGTAATTCTTCATGAAGGCGGCCCCGTCGGCGCCGCGCAGCACGCCGCCTTCGCCGCGCAGGGCCTCGGAGATCAGGAACGACTTGGCCTGCGGGTGGTAGAGGCAGGTAGGGTGGAACTGCACGAATTCCATATTGGCGAGCTTCAGCCCGGCGCGGAAGGCCATGGCCATGCCATCGCCGGTGGCCACGTCCGGGTTGGAGGTATAACGGTAAACCTTGCCGGCGCCTCCGGAGGCCAGCACGGTGGTGCCGGCGAGGAAGCTGCGCACCCGGCCGGTGGCCTCCTCCAGCGCGTACACGCCCAGGCAGCGGTTGCGCTCGGGGCGCACGCGCGCCGGGCGTGACTCCAGGATAAGGTCCACGGCCGAGAAATTAGGGAAGAAAGAGATGTTGCGGTCGGCCCGACAGGCCGTCAGCAGGGCCCGTTCTATCTCGCGCCCGGTGGCGTCGGCCGCGTGCAGCACGCGCCGGCGGGAATGGCCGCCTTCCAGCCCCAGCTCGAAGAGCCCGCCTTTCACGCTGAAGCGGGCGCCCAGCGCCACCAGTTCCTGGATGCGGGCGGGGGCTTCGGTTATGGTGAGCTCCACTATCCGGCGGTCGCAGAGCCCCGCGCCGGTGCGCAGGGTGTCGGCCGTGTGGAGGGAAAAACTGTCGTTAGCGGAGGTGACAGCGGCGATGCCGCCCTGCGCGAGGTTGCTGTTGGAGATCTCCGGCTCGCGCTTGGTAATGACGGCTACCGTGCCGGCCTTGGCCAGTTTATGGGCCGCGAGCAGGCCGGCGGCGCCGCTGCCTACGACTATAAAATCGAAACGGTGTGTGCTCATGGTCCTCGGGCCGGGGTCCGCGGGCGGGAGAGGGACCCGGCCGGACCGGGCGCTCGCGAAACGGCTCAGAATAATATAAACTAATTCTATCAAATTATGAAACAGGGCAATTTCCGCAAGAAACTGGCCATTTACGCCCCCGTGGGGCTCTCGCTGGGCATTCTGGTCTGGCTGATCTACCCCAACCTTGGCGCCATGGCGCAGACCATAAGGAACGCCGAACTCCGCTGGCTGCTGCTCTCCATGGGTTTCGCCGTCTCCAGCTATACCTTCATGGGCCTTACCCTCTGGGAGGTGTTGCGCATCCTGGGCATCCGCCTGCCTTTCTTCGAGACGGCCGGCATAGCGGTGGTCTCCACCACCGTCAACTATTTCGTGTCTTCGGGCGGCATCAGCGGCTTCGCCACCAGGGCCCACCTGCTGGGCAAGCGCCGGGTGCCGTACGGGGCCAGCGTGACCTCGTCGGTGGTCATCACCGTGCTGATCTACCTGGCCCTGGCGCTGATAGTGGTGGAAGGCGCCTTCCTGCAGTTCCTGCAGACCCCGGACTTCAACAAGAGCATGATAGAGGCCCTGCTGGGCGTGACCGCCGTGCTGGGCTTCGCCTTCGGCCTGACGCTGATGTTCTTCCATCACGAACTGCGCGCGGCCTGGGCGCGGCGGCTGTTCGTGGGCGTCAACCACGTGATCTTCTTCTTTTCCAAGAAGGAGATCCCGCACGAGAATTTCCTGAAGTTCGAGCGCCAGCTGGACGAAGGTATTCGCACCATCCACGGCCGGAAGTTCGAACTGCCCAAGGTGGTGGGCTACGTCTTCTGCGACTGGGTCAGCAACATCCTCATCCTCTACTTCGCCTTCAAGGCCGTGGGCGTGTCGCTGGGCGCCACTACGCTCATCGCCGGTTTCGCCTTCGGTATGCTGATGACCATCATCCCCATCCTGCCCGGCGGCCTGGGCGCCATGGAAGCCGCCATGACGGCCGCTTTCTCCGGCATGGGCGTACCGGTGGCGCAGGCCCTGACGGCGAGCCTGCTCTTCCGCCTCTTCTATTACCTGCTGCCGGCTTTCGTCAGCGTCTTCATCTACTGGAGCCTGCACGCCACCGAACCCCCGCACACCGACGTGCATTCCCGCCACGGCAAAGGAGCGCCCCGCCAATGACGGAGAATTTCATGGATAAGAAACCGGAGGTCGCGCCCTCGGCCTGGGTGCACGCTTCCGCCTCCGTTATAGGCGAAGTAAAGCTGGCCGCCGAGGTCTCGGTCTGGCCCGGAGCGGTGATACGCGGCGACGTGGACCGCATAGAGGTGGGCCGCGGCACCAACGTACAGGACCTGGCCTGCCTGCACCCCAACGGCGGCAAGCCGGTGCTGGTGGGGGAAGGCGTTACCATCGGCCACTCGGCCATAGTGCACGGCTCCGTGGTAGGAGCGCATTGCCTGGTGGGCATGGGCGCCATCATAATGGAGTCCGAAGTGGGGGAGTACTGCCTGATAGCCGCCGGCGCCGTTGTCACGCCCGGCTCCAAGGTCCCGCCGCGCAGCATGGTGATGGGCGCGCCCGGAAAGGTGAAGCGCCAGCTCACCGACGAGGAATGCGCCGCCCTGGTGACTTCCGAAAAACATTATATAGAACTGGCCGGGCGCTACAGGAACGGGGTGCCGGCATGAGCAAGATCGTGATGATAGAGGACAGCAAGGCCGCCTCTACCGTGCTCAAGGAGGTCCTGGAATCGGAAGGCCACACCGTGCTCCACGCCCTGGACGGCGTGGCGGGCCTCGCCCTTGCGCGCCGGGAAAAGCCGGACCTGATCCTGCTGGACCTGCTGCTGCCCAAACTCAACGGCTACGACGTCTGCAACTCGCTCATGCGCGACGGGCTCACCCGCCATATCCCCATCCTGATCATCTCCACGCTGGACACCCCGGAAAGCAAAGAGAAGGCCAAACAATGCGGCGCCAGAAACTTCATGAAAAAGCCGTACAACCTGGAAGACCTGCTCCGGGAGATAAAGCGGCTGCTGCCCAAGGCCTGAAAAAGGCTTATTCCATATTGTTCAAAGCCTTCGGCCCCCAGGGCTGGTGGCCCGTGACCCCGCCCGGCGGGGCCGCGCCTGTTTATGCCTCCGGGCGCTATACGCTGCCGGACGAACGCGGGGCCTTCGAGATCTGCGTTGGCGCCATCCTTACCCAGAACACCAGCTGGACCAACGTGGAAAAAGCCCTGGCGGAGCTTAGGCGCGCGGACCTGCTCTCGCCAGATAAAATTGCCAGGTGCCCGCTGCCGCGTCTCGAGCGGGCCGTAAGGAGCAGCGGTTATTTCAGGCAGAAAGCCCAACGGGTGAAGGAATTCTGCGGGCGCTTTCTTAAAGATCATCCCGAAGGGCTGGCCAGGTGGTTCTCTTCTTCAGGCACGCCAGAACTCCGCGCGGAGCTTCTTTCCTATAAGGGCGTGGGCCCGGAGACCGCCGACTGCATCGTCCTGTACGCCGCTGGCAAACCTTCTTTCGTGATAGACGCCTATACCCGCCGGATAGGGAAGCGCCTGGGCTTTGCCCGGGAGCTTTCCTATGACGGTTGGAAAGCGCTGTTCGAGAGCGCGCTCCCGCCCGACGTAAAAGTGTATAATGAATATCACGCCCTGCTGGTGAAGCTGGGTAAAGATTTCTGCCGCAAGGCCAAGCCGCTGTGCGCCGCGTGCCCCCTGGGCCGGCTCTGCGCTAAAAGGATATATGAACCTGGAAAAAATAGAAGACCTGCTGGACGCCGGAGAATTCGCGAGGGCGCTGGCCGCCATTAAGAAGGCCCGGGCCGCGCGCGAGGCGCGCCCCCTGTATCTGGAAGCCGAAGCCCTCCGCGGGCTCGGCCTCTTCGCAAAAGCCATAACGGCCTTCGCCGCCGCCCGCAAGGCCGCGCGGGGGGATAAGGAACTTCTCCTGGAAGCCTTCCTGGGCGAGGCGCGCTGCCACCGGGCGCTTGGCAACGAGGCCAAGGCACTGGCCGCGGCCAGGGAAGCGCTGAAACTTTCAAAGCACCAGGATTTCTACCGGACCGACGCCGAGCTGGAATGGGCGCTGGCCCTGCGGTTGGTAGGCCGCCTGCCGGAAGCTGCCAAGCTTCTGGAGAAACTCCACAAGGGCTACCGCAAGGCCGGCGACCACTCCGGGGCCGCTTTCGCCTTGTGGGCGCTGGGAGGGCTGTACCGCCTGCAGGGGCGCTACGCCGAAGGCATAAACGCATTCGAGGAGTCTTTCAAGGCCGCCAATAAGGACAAGGACGAAGCCGCCGCCGGCTACGCCCTGTTCGGCCTGGGCGGCATCCTGCGGGTGGCCGGTTTCATGGGCCGAGCCCTGGACTGCTACGTGCGCGCCCGCCGGCTGTTCGCCAGGACCGACGACGCTTTCGCTAAAGCCTACGCGGAATGCGGCACTTCCAATGTCCTTCGCCAGCTGGGCCGCCTGGAAGAGGCCTTCGCGGGCTACGAGCGGGCGCATAAACTCTACTCCGCCCTCTCCGACTGGGCGGACCTGGGCTTTGTGGAATGGGGGATGGGGGAGATCCGCCGCAAGAACGGCGACTTCGCCGCCGCCCTCAAGAATTACAGGAAGGCCGCCGAACTGTTCAAGGGCCGCTCCGAGCCGCGCGGCGAGGCGCTGACGCTGCTTTCCCTCGCCAACCTCTACTACCTCACCGGCCAGACCGCCAAGGCCGAGGCCCAGCACGCCCTCGCCATGAAGCACATCCACCGCCACGGTCTCCACACCCACCTGGAGACCTTCACCTAGCGACCTGTCACAGGGGCAAGAACGCAAAAACGGCGTCGCGCACACCGTGCGCGCGCCTGGCGTTCTCAGGCTCGGCGCTACGCAAGCCTCGCCTTCCGAGGGCCTTTTGCTAACCTTGCCCCTGCGCCAGGCCGCCATCCCCATAGCCACCCACTCACTTATCAGTCTGCCTTGGCCAATAGGTCAGAGTTCTCGGTAGTTTGCTAAAATTCCATAGGGTTGCGGGGATTTGCATTTATGTGCCCATGAACGTCTATAGTCCATCCCTTGCTCTGGGAGTTGAATCGCACGGTCTATTCCAAGTGCTTTCGATTTATGAATATAAAAATAATTGCTAAAGTCTCACTATTTTTACTTCTTCTAGCCTCCTTATTTGCCGGGGCTTTCTGTGGTGATGTCCCTGGATTGGCTAAAGATGCGGCAATACCAAAAGATCTTTCAACGCCTGAATCCCAAAAAACGAGGATACTTGAGGAATGTAGAGAAAGAATTCAGTATTACTTGTCGAATATCGGGAAGGATACTCAAAAGCTGGACGTGCGCAGGGGTGGGGAGAGGATGCTTCAGGTGCGAAGAATCGGTGCCGGATTTATTGCCGCGGAATATTTGGATTGCGGGAACTATGTCAGGGCGGGGGAATATTATTACAGGGATTGGCAGGATTTTAAAGAACGTAGAGAAAAATGGGAGCTAGAGGCGGCTGGGGATGAATATCCTCTGGCGAACTATATTTCAGTGCTTGAGCAGATGAATAGATATTCAGATGCGATTAAATACTACCCGGAATACCTAAATGAGATACGCAACCGTGCCGAATTGCCCAAAGGGGTCGGGGCAAAAGAATTCCGGGAGAAGTCCCCTGTACTTGCCGATTGGTATGCTGAGGTGGATAGCGCGTATCGTAAGGCGATTATGCTTTCAAAAACAGCGACTCCCCGGCCTCCCGATCCAGCCGTTCAGCATCACGAGTGGTTCTACAGCGGAAAGCCGGAGGAGGTTTTGAAGTCACTGGACTACTATTCCCAGAACAAAGTGCAGTTTATGCTGGAGAAAGCTCTGAATCACAAAAACATGGCCATCGCCGCAAAAGCCAATGAATATCTGGACAACCTTACAGACAGTACAGACAGGGGACGCTGATGACTATGTGACTATTGAGGATTACTCAAAACCGCCGGAGTTCTCCGGAGGTTTTTATTTTGGCCGCGGAGGGCGGAGTCTGCAGGGACGGGCGGGGTGTTGTTCCGAGCGCCATTTGGGGAAGGGAGGCTCAATCGCAAAGCGATTGAGGGGAACCGCGCAACGGTTCCCTGCAGTCATGGCGAGCGGAATAACACCCCGCCCGGACCGGTTAGAGTTTGAAGTCCCAGCCGAGGTAGAGCTCGCGGGCTTTGGGGTCGTTGAGGAGGGTCTCGGCGTTGCCGTCTATGAGGATCTGGCCGCCGTAGATGAGGTAGGACCGGTCCGTGATGGAAAGCGTCTCGCGCACGTTGTGGTCAGTAATGAGCACGCCTATGCCCTTGTCCTTGAGGTGAAGGATGATCTTCTTGAGGTCGCTAACCGTGATGGGGTCGATGCCCACGAAAGGCTCGTCGAGCAGGATGATCTTGGGGTCGTTGATCATCACACGGGCCACTTCCAGCCGCCGCTTCTCGCCGCCCGACAGCGTCCAGGCCTTCTGGTCCTTCAGCTTCATCAGGCCGAACTCGGTAAGCAGGGCGTCCACCCGCTTGCGCATGGCCTTGCGGTCCGGCGTGGTGCGCTCGAGGATGGCTTCCAGGTTCTGGGAGACGGTAAGCCCGCGGAACACGGTAGGTTCCTGCGCCAGGTAGCCGATGCCGCCGCGCGCCCGCTGGAACATGGGCTCCTTGGTGGCATCGCGCCCGTCGAGGAAGACCTTGCCGGAATCCGGTTCCAGAAAGCCCACCAGCATGTGGAAAGTGGTGGTCTTGCCGGCGCCGTTGGGCCCGAGCAGGCCGCAGACCTCGCCTGAATTTATGTAGATGGAAACGCCGTTGACCACCTTGCGGCGGCCGAAACTCTTCTCGAGCAGGTTGGATTCCAGTTTCATTTGGCGGCTGTGAACGGCTTCTCGGGGTTGTCTTTCACCCAGCCGGTCACGTTATTATAGAACTTTATGTCGCGGCTGTCCCTGAAGAACTTGAGACTCTCGGAATTGATAGCGAAATCGTAGCCCTCTCGCTTGCCGGCGGCCAGCGGCGTGGACTCGGTTATTAAAAAGGTCTGGGTGTTGCGGTCGTACAGCCCTTTTTGGGAATAGATGTCCAGGTTCTCCGTGGACAACGAGAAGGCCCCGTCGAAATGCATGAGGCCCGCACGGTTCTCCGCCTTGGCCTGGTCGGACCGGCCGTGCAGCGCCTTGCCGGCCGGGTCGGTGTATTTCAGCCGCACGGGGAGGACGCCCCTGTACATGTACGCTTCCTCCGTGCCCTCCAGGTACCTGGCGGAGTCGCACTTGGCCTCCACCTGGGATTTGTCATCGAAGTCCCGCAGGATGTAGACGCCGCCTTTTATGTCCCAGGCGCGGGCCTTGTGCTCGTAAAGAGCGTGGTCCGCCTTCAGCGTGTATTTGGGATTTCGGAAAGAGACGTTGCCTTCGAAAAGTTCGCGGTCGTTGGCCCGGTCCATGGTCCAGCGGTCGCTTTTCACCACGGAGCCCATCAGGAAATCCTCCTGGGCGCCCGCGGGAGCGGCCGACAGGGCGAGGAGCAGGAGAAGGAGGGGAGTTCTCACCGGTCGGCCATCCTTGTCTCTTGGTGCTCTATCTGGATCTGCGAGAGGTCAGGGTTGGCGGTGAAGCCGCGGCCGGTGATCACGGTGCGGCCCTTGTAAATGGTCACCGGCTCCTCGGTCCAGATCTTGCCGCGGGCCGAACTGTAAAAGAGGCGGGTGGTCTCCAGGCGCATGCCGTCCTTGAGCGAATTAACCTCCACGTCGTCGTTGAGCTCCGCCGCCTTCTCCTGCATACGCAGCAGGCCGGCTTTGGAAGTGATCACCGAGGACGGCTTGTCCCCGTCGTAGAACTTGACCTTCGGCGAGACGAACCGGATGACGCCGGCCTTCTCGTCCATCCTGGCCGAAACCGAGTCCAGGCGCCAGCGGGACAGGCCGCCGGCGGTCTCGGCTATGGAGAAATCTTTGAGCAGGCTCACCCCCGGCGCGGCCTCGCGGGCCTCGCCGCCGTAGCAGCCGCCCAGAAGGGCGGCCAGGAGGGCCGGCAGGAGGCGCTTCAACCGAGGCCTTCCTTGAGCAGGTCGCGCTCGTCTATGATGCCCACCGGGCGGCCGGTGCGGCGGTCCGTTACGGGGAGGTTGTCGATCTTCCTCTCCGAGATCAGGCGGGCGGCGTCCATGGCGGGCGTGTCCGGGTGCACCGTCAGCGGGCCGCGCGTCATCACGCCGGAAACCGGGGCGGAGAGGTCCTCGAGGCCGGACTGGAGGCAGCGGCGCAGGTCCCCGTCGGTAAAATAGCCGGTAAGGCGGCCTTTGGCGCCGGTCACGGAAACGGCCCCGGCGTGGGTCGCGGTCATTACCTTAAGGGCGGCCGCCACCGAGGCGGTCTCTTTTACCACCGGGTTGGCGCTGCCTTTGTGCATGAGGTCCGAGACCTTGAGATTGAGCAGTTTGCCTAGGTTGCCGCCTGGGTGCAGGCGGGCGAAACGGCTCTTGTCGAAGCCCTTGAGGGTCATGAGCGCCACCGCTATGGCGTCGCCCAGGGCCAGCATGGCCGTGGTGGAGGAGGTCGGCACTATGTCCATGGGACAGGCCTCGCTCTTCACGTGCAGGCGCAGCACCACGTCGGAATAGCGGGCCATGCGCGAGCCCGGGTTATTGGTGACGGAAATGACCGGCAGGCCCTGCTTCTTGAGGATGGGCAGGAGCTTGGCGGTCTCCTCGGTCTCGCCGGAATAGGAGAAGGCCAGTGCCACGTCGTCGGACGCTATCATGCCGAGGTCGCCGTGGAGTGATTCCACCGGGTGCACGTAGACGCTGCGGGTGCCCGTGGAGGCCAGGGTGGCCGCTATCTTGCGGGCGATCAGGCCGGACTTGCCCACGCCGAGCAGCACGGCCTTGCCGCGGCAGCCTTCCAGCAGGCGCACGGCCTTGAGGAAAGACGCGTCCAGGGACTTGGCCAGGCCGGCCACGGCGCGGGACTCCGAGGCTACCACGCCGCGGGCGGTCTTCAGGATCAGGGCGTCTTTGGCGTTCATTTGGCGGGGGATTTGTGCGGGTTCAGCCAGGGCGTCATCTCCTGGGGGATCTGGCGCTGGTCGTACGGCGGCGGCAACTTGTGCAGCAGGTAGCTGACGGAGAAGAACAGCACCGTAAGCGTAAGGTAGATCCAGGAGAGCGCCTTGAGGTGCCAGCGCCAGTCCGGGAACCAAGCCGGCGGCATGGTGAGATCGGCGCCGCATTTTTTGCAGAATTTGAGAGCGGCCCTGTTGTCCTGACCGCAGTTGGTGCATTTCATATTGATCCCCTATTTCGAAACTACTCCGGCCGTCTCCGCGGCCAGCTTGTCCACTTTATTGAGCGCCTGTACCAGCGGCTTCACCGAATCCAGCCGCAGGGAGTTGGGTCCGTCGGAAAAGGCCTTCTCCGGCCGCGGGTGGGCCTCGAAGAACAGCCCCGCGAGCTTCAGCGAAACGGCCGCCTTGGCCAGCGGCACTATGAAGCGCCGGTCGCCGCCGGTGGCCGTGCCCAGGCCGCCCGGGCGCTGCACCGAGTGCGTGCAGTCGAAGATCACGGGATAGCCGAAATCCTTCATGATCTCGAGCCCGCGCATGTCCACTACCAGGTTGCCGTAGCCGAAGGAAGAACCGCGCTCGGTGAGCATAATGCCTTTGGCGCCGCGGCTTTCCAGCTTCTTGATTATATTCTCGGCCTCCCAGGGGGAGAGGAACTGGCCTTTCTTGACGTTGACCACCCGGCCCGTGTCGGCGCAGGCGTTGAGCAGGTCGGTCTGGCGGCACATGAAGGCCGGGATCTGCAGGATGTCCGCGGCTTCCGCCACGCGCGCGGCCTGGGCCGGCTCGTGCACGTCCACCAGCAGGGTCACGCCCAGGCGGTTCTTCAGGTCCTTGAGGAAGTCCAGCGCCGCTTCCATGCCGATGCCCCGGAAGGAGCGGTGGGAAGTACGGTTGGCCTTGTCGAAGGACGCCTTCAGCACGAACGGCGTCTTCAGGGCGGAGAAGGTCTTTTTAAGCGCTTCGGCCTCGGCGGCGTAGGCTTCGGGCGACTCGATGACGCAGGGGCCGGCGATATAGACCAGCGGCCTGCTGTTGCCGAATACCACGCCGCCCGCTTTGACTTCTTTCTGTTTAACCACAAGCTCTCCTTAGGATCAGCCCTGCTTCTTCTTGTTCTTTACCGCCGCCGCCACGAAGCTGAAGAACAGCGGGTGGGGCATGAGCGGCTTGGACTTGAACTCCGGGTGGAACTGCACCCCGACGAACCAGGGGTGCTTCTTTATTTCCACTATCTCGGGCAGGCCCGTCTTCTTGTTGAAGCCGCTTATCTCCATGCCCTTCCTGGCGTACTGGGCGGCGTATTTGCCGTTGAATTCGTAGCGGTGGCGGTGGCGCTCCGAGATGGACAACGCGCCGTAGATCTTGGCGGCGAGCGAGCCTTTCTTTATGTCGCAGGGCCAGGCGCCCAGGCGCATGGTGCCGCCCTTGTCCTTCACGCCCTTCTGCTCGGCCATCAGGTCCACCACGGGGTGGGGCGTCTTTGCGTCGAATTCCGCGGAATGCGCCCGCTTGAGGCCCAGCGCGTTGCGGGCGAACTCTATGGTGGCGCACTGCATGCCGAGGCAGATGCCCAGGAAAGGCAGGTTATGCTCCCGGGCGTAGCGCACCGCCTCGATCTTGCCCTCTATGCCGCGGTCCCCGAAGCCGCCGGGCACTATCAGGCCGTCGGCCTTGGCCAGGCGCGCCTTGAAATCCTCGGCCTCCACGTCCACGTAGTCGAAGTCGGCCTTGACACCGTTGGCAATGGCGCCGTGCAGCACGGCCTCGGTGAGGGATTTGTAGGAGTCTTTGAGCTTGGTGTACTTGCCGGCTATGGCTATGCGCACCGGCGCGGCCGCGCAGGAGTGCTTGAGGCGGGTGGTGAAGTCCGTCCATTCCTCGAAGTCCCACTTGCCGCTGCGCAGGCGCAGGAGCATCATGATCTGCTCGTCGAGGCCCTGCTTCTTGAGCACCAGGGGCACGTCGTAGATGGAGGGGGCGTCGGGGGCGTCTATCACGGCCTCTTTCGGCACGCTGGTGAACAGGGCGATCTTGTTCTTGATGTCGCGGGCGAGGGGTTTTTCCGCGCGGCAGACTATGATGTCCGGGTCTATGCCGATCTCGCGCAGTTTGTTGACCGAATGCTGGGTGGGCTTGGTCTTGAGCTCGTCGGAAGCGGAGAGGTAGGGGACCAGCGTCACGTGCAGGTAGAGCACGTCGTTGCGCATGCGGTCGGGGCGCATCTGGCGCGCGGCCTCGAGGAACGGCAGGCTCTCGATGTCTCCCACCGTGCCGCCTATCTCTATGATGGCGATATCGAAGCCTTCGCCGGCCTTCACGAAGCGGCGCTTGATCTCGTCGGTGATATGGGGAATGACCTGCACCGTCTGGCCCAGGTAGCCGCCCTCGCGCTCCTTGGCGATGACGGTCTGGTACACCTGCCCGGCGGTCATGATGTTGACGCGGCCGGTGTCTATGCCCAGGAAGCGTTCGTAATAGCCCAGGTCCAGGTCGGTCTCGGCGCCGTCGTCGGTGACGAAGACCTCGCCGTGCTGGAACGGCGCCATGGTGCCGGCGTCCACGTTGATGTACGGGTCGCACTTCATAATGGTGACGGAAAGCCCGTGGGCCTTGAGCAGGCGGCCGATGGAGGCCGCGGTGATGCCTTTGCCGAGTGAGCTGACTACGCCGCCGGTCACGAATATATATCTGGTCATTTTGTCCCCGCGCTTGAGCGCATGAGTACCGAGAGAGCCGCTCCCGCGGGGGGGCGGCCCGGCCCGGCGTCCTCCTAGCGCCAGGCTTTCTTTAAAAATCTTTCGGCGGCCTTGAGGTCCGCCGGCACGTCTATGGCCGGCCCCAGGGCCGGCACTTGGGCCACGGCTATGCGCAGGCCGTTCTCCAGCGCGCGCAGCTGCTCCAGCCGTTCCAGCCGCTCCAGCGGGCTGGGTTTGAGACTCACGAATCTTTTCAGGGCTTCCCGGCGATAGATATAGAAGCCGTAATGTCTGTAATAAGGATAACCCTTGAGGTCCGAGAGGGGGTGATGGAAAGGGACCGGGCAGCGCGAGAAATAGAGGGCCCGGCCTTCCCCGCTCATGGCGACCTTTACGCAGTTGGGATTCTCCACGTCGGCCTTCTCCGTGATGCGGGTGCAGGCCGTGCCTATCTGGCAGTCCGGGGAGTTCTTGAGCTTGAGAAAAGCTTTTTTCAGGACGGCGGCCTTCATGAAGGGCTCGTCGCCCTGTATATTGATGACGAATTTCTCCCTGCTGCCGCGGGCGGCTTCATAAACGCGGTCGGTGCCGGACTGGCAGCGGGGGCTGGTCATTACGGCGCGCGCGCCGAAGGCGCAGACGGCCTCCAGCACCGCCTTGTGCTCGGTAGCGACGATGACCTCACCAAGGCCGGCCTTAACGGCCGCTTCCCAGCACCACTGGATAACGGGTTTACCCGCGAGCTTCGCCAGGACCTTGCCCGGGAACCTCTGCGACCCGTAGCGGGCCGGAATGACTATCAGGCAGCTTTTATCCATGACCTCGCGCTTTCGATAAGTTCTTCCCGCGTTACAGACGCGGTGCCCAGCTTGGCCACTACTATGCCGGCCGCGAAGTTGGCGGCCAGGGCGGCTTCCTCCGGGGAAGCCCCCGCGGCCCAGGTAAGGGCCAGCGTGGAAATAACGGTGTCGCCGGCGCCGGTCACGTCGAAGACCTCGCGGGCGCGGGTGGGGATATGCACGGGCACCACGGAGGAGCCGCGGCGGGTGAACAGCGTCATGCCGTGCTCGCCCTGGGTGATCAGCAGCGAACGGCAGCCCAGTTTGGCCAGGATCCGGCGGCCAAGTTCTTCGGCGGCCGGCTGGCCGTCCTTCTGCGGCAGGCGCATCCCGCCGAAAGCTTCCATGGTATTTGGCGTGATGCAGGCCACGCCGCGGTAAAGCTGGAAGTGTTCCACCTTGGGGTCCACGAAGACCGGCACCTGGCGCGCCGCGGCCAGGCGGACGGCCGCCTTGATGGTGTCGGGCTCGAGCAGGCCTTTGCCGTAATCGGAGAGGATGAGCGCTTCGCAGCCTTCCTTCAGGGCCGAGGCCAGCGAGGCCAGCGCGGCTTTCTTGACGGCGGGAGCGAGGCGGCCGGCGGCTTCCCGGTCGAAGCGGACCACCTGCTGGTGCTCGGCTATGACGCGGGTCTTCTCTATGGTGGGGAATTCGGGGGAACGGACCAGGGAGTCGGAGGACACGCCGGCAGTGGCCAGCAGGCCGGCCAGTTCGTCGGCCGCCGTGTCCGTGCCGGCCACGGAGACCAGTACCGGCTCGGCGCCGAGGGTGGCCAGGTTCACCGCCACGTTGGCCGAGCCGCCGCACACGGCGGATTCGGAATGCACCCGCACCACGGGCACGGGAGCTTCGGGGGAAATGCGTTTAACTGAACCTTTAACGTAGCGGTCCAGCATCATGTCGCCGAAGACCGCTATACGCCGGCCGGAGAAACCGGCCACTATCCTGGAAAGTCTCTGGAATCCGGACTTGGTCATAATATAGATATTATAACAAAGCCGGAGGCGGCGGGGTATAAGGTATCGGTGGAAGGGGGAGGGGCCCCCGTCAGCGGGCCTCTATGGTGCGGCGGACCAGGCGGGCCGTGATCGACCCTATGAAGATCTCGGCTTTCAGCACCATGGGCAGTTTGAGCTCGTCGTCGGTTATCCAGACCAGCATGCGGCGCCCGGCTTTGGCCACAAAAAGCCCTTCGTCGCCCACCATGGGCTCGAACAGGATGCATTTCTTTTTGCCGAAATCCGTCTTCATCTTCTCGCGCTTACCGGCCTTGACGCTCAGGCGCCAGTTCCTCTTGGTGTTCACGTCCATCTCTATGGCCTTGCCGGGTTCCAGCGTCATGGCGCGCAGGCGGTAGACGGCGGAGAGCACGTCGTTGACGGGCTTGTCCAGGACGCCTTCGAAATTCGAGACCTGGCGCTTGCGGTTCATCTTGGTACCGTAGTACTTGCCGGCCGGATTATCGAAGACCACCCACTCGTTGAAGAAATGCTTGCCTTCGGAGATCTTCTTGTAATAGCCGTAGGAGTGCAGGTCCTGCGCGTCCATCCAGGCCTCGTTGCGGTCGTCCACCTTGTAGAAATTGGCTATAAAGGCGCCCGACTTCGCGTCGGAAACTATATGCCAGGCGGGGCGGGAGGAGATCTCTACGGCCTCGTAGATGCGCAGGTAGGCCTTGCCCACCTGGATGACGCCCCAATGAATGTCGTATTCCAGGGTCTCCCCGACTACAAGCCCGGGGAGTTGCGAAGTGACCGCGGCCGTGGAGGCCGGCAGGCCCCAGAAAGGATGGATCAACAGGTCCTTATTGCTGCCGGCCAGGCCCGCGGCCGGCAGCAGGAGGGCGAGCAGCAGCCCCTTAAAAACCATACTTGATCCTGGCGGCCGTCAGGGCGGCCAGCAGGAACGCCGCGGTCATGCCGCGCCATTCCTTGTTCTTGAGGAAAACTTCCCGGGAGTAGGCGGACCAGTCGAAGAACCCGCCGAGGCCGAAGACGCAGGGGAGGATGGCGGGCACGTCCTTCATATAGGCCTCGAAGTCCTTGCCGTAAACGCCGAGCAGGAAGACCTCTTCCGCCTTGATGGTCACGTAATAGATCCAGCCGAAAGAGGCGGCCGCAAAGGCCCAGATCCCCGCGGTCAGCAGCGGCCGGGTGGGGGCGGAGAGCATGAGCAGCAGGCCGGCCGTCATGAGCATGGTGCCCAGGTAGAGGGGGTTGCGCACTACGGCGTAGGGGCCGGTGACCGTAAGGGTCTTGGACTTCACTATGGCCGCGCTCGCCGCCAGCCGGACCAGCTGGCCCAGCGCCATCACTCCGAGTCCGGCGAAGAACAGCCGCCAGTTCTCGGGCCTGGCCGCGAGGAACAGCAGGAGGGTGGCTATCTGGGAGACGAGTATGCGTTTTTTCATTTTATTTTCCTTTTAAGTCCGGTACGGCCCGGGCCAGGGCCAGCAGGTTCGAAAACTCGCGGGCGCCGTGGGCTTTCCCGGCGGAACGCCATTGTCCGGTGCGGACAAGGAAAGCCTTTAAGCCTGCCTTACGGCCGAGTTCCAGGTCGCTGCGCTTGTCCCCGGCGACGAAAGACCCGGCCATGTCAGCAGGGCAATCCCGGTTGGCTTCCTCTATAAGCCCGGGCTCGGGCTTGCGGCAGCGGCAGCCGCCGGCCGGGCCGTGGGGACAGAAATAGACGGCGTCCACTCCGGCGCCGGCGGCCTTCAGCAGGGCGGCCAGGCGCCTGTTTATGGCCTTGGCCCGGGCCAGGGGCATATAGCCGCGGGCGACGGCCGACTGGTTGGTGACGACCACCAGCCGGTAGCCTTTTCGCGCCAGCAGGCGCAGGGCCGCGGGAACGGCCGCATAGATCTTGAGCTGCCCCGGCTCGGTCACGTAGGAGCCGGCGCGGTTGTGGTTAAGGACTCCGTCCCGGTCCAGGAAAGCCGTGGGGCGGGGGGCGCGGCGGACCAGGCGGGCGGGCCAGGCGCGCATCAGGCGCGCCTCCCGGCGGCTTCGGCCATGACGGCGGACAGCTTGCGCCAGCCGTCGCAGAGAAAGACTATCTTCACCGAAAGGATCAGTACCCCGCCCTTGAGGATGCCCTGCCAGCCGGAGGGAAAACGCGCGAAGTCCTTGTACGTAGTTATGAGCGGCAGACCGCCGCGCGCCTCCTGGGCCGTCGCGAGCTCGGCGGGGGTAAAAGCGTGGTGGTCGGGGTAGCGCCAGATCTGCTTGAGGTCTATTTTCATCTTGCGCAGGGCGCCTTCGAAAGATTCGGGGTCGCCGATGGCGGAAATAGCCGCGGCGGGACGCCCCTTCAGGAGGTTGAGGTCCACCGGGTGCGCGGTGGCCGGGTCCAGGAAGAACTCGGGGGCGTGCATGCTCTCGATGATCTCCGCCGCCGGGTTTATTTTTTTGATCTCGGCCGCGAGCGCGTCTATCTGTTCCTGGGAGGCGTGTTCGCAATGGGAGATGACCACCGCGCGCGCCCGGGCGAGGCCGCGGGGGGATTCGCGCAGGTCCCCGTAGGGGAGCATGTGGTCCGCGTAGAAAGGGGCGGTGGCGTTGACCAGGACGATGTCGGCGTCGCGCTTGAGGGAAAAATGCTGAAAGCCGTCGTCCATGAGGATGATATCCGCGCCGAGCTGTTTTACGGCGGCGGTGCCGGAAGCGTAACGGTCCGGGGAAACCAGCACCGGCACGCCTTCTTTTTCCAGGGTGCGGTAGATCATCAGCGCCTCGTCGCCGGTGTCGGCGAGGGAGAAAGACCGGCCGCGGGCCAGGATCACGAGCTTCGGGGCGGAGGAGCTGCGCTTGTAGCCGCGCAGCAGCACGGCCGGATGGCGGCCGGACCGGGCCAGCTCCTGCGCCGCCGCTATCACGGTGGAGGTCTTGCCGGTGCCGCCGGCGGAAATATTGCCGAAACAGACTACGGGAACGGGGAGGGCCCTGGATTTAAGCACCCCGGAGGAATAGAGGCCGCGGCGCGCCGCCACGGCGCCGCCGTAGGCCAGGGAAAGGGTCCTGAGCGCAAGGCGCCCGGTGAGGGAGGCGCGCAGCCCGTCGCGGACCGCCTTGGGGGAGGAAGAAGCGGCGCTCAGACCGGCACCCCCTTGAGCGCCTCGACGTGGGCGGAAAGGCGGGCCCAGACCTCGTCGAGCGGGAGCGCGTCCAGTTCGCCCTGGGCCCAGGAATGGCCCGGGCCGGGCGGCGTCCAGCTCCACGGCGCGTTCTGCGGGGCGTAGATGATGAAAGTGGGCACGCGCTGGCTCACGGCGATGTGCATGGGGGCGGAACTGGTGCCGACGTGGAGGAAGGCGCGGCCAATGAGCGCCGCCAGGTCCAGCAGGTCGAAATCGGGGCACAGCAAATGCTTTTCGCGCGCCAGGGCCAGCGCCGCCTTCACGTAGTCGAGCTCGCCGGGCCCCCACAAAAAAACGACCTTCGCGCCGTAGGCGGCGCTGAGGCGGTCGGCCAGCGCGGCGAAGCGCTCAGGGGCCCAGCGCCGGTGCTCGCGGGGGCTGGTTATGTCGAAAGTTATGATCTTGTCTTCCGGCCGGACGCCGGCCCCGGCCAGGAAATTCCCGGCCCTGGCCGCGTTGGCGGGCAGGAAAGAAAGCTCCGGCTGTGTGCCGTCGGGCGCTACGCCCAGGGGTTCGAGGAGCTCCAGCCTGTCGAGCACCGTGTAGTGCCGCGTATTCTTTTTGGCCGGCAGGATATTGTGGAAGAGGCGGCCGGCGGGGAAGCTGAAGGCCAGGCGCTTTTTCGCCCCGGAGAAGAGCGCGTAGAACCCGGAAGAACTGGAACGCATGAAGTCCAGTGAAATGTCTATGCCGGCCCGCCTGATAGCGGCGAGGGGGCGGTCTTCCCTGATAAACACCCCGTCGAGGCGGGGGTTGCCGGCCAGGATGGCGCGGGAGGGGCGGCGCGTGAGGAAATAGAGGCGGGAATCCGGCATGCCTTTCTTCAGGGCGCGCAGCAGCGGCGTGGTCAGCAGCACGTCGCCGATGCCCTTGTAAACTATGACCAGTATGCCGGGGCCCATGGCCTAGTTGGCGGGCGCCGCTTTGGAGCGGTACCGCGGGTCGTTGTACATCTTGAACTGCCGGTAGATCTTGAGCTTCACGCGGCCCGCGGCCACGTCGGAGACGAGCTGGGTCATTTCGTCGCCGAGGTCCCTGAGCTGGACGCCCATCACGTCGAGTTTCGCCGCGCAGGCGGCCTTGTGCTCTTCGGTGGCGTCGGCGCGGGCGAGCTGCTCGCGCATGTGGAAGATCTTGAGCTGGATGATGCTGATCTTATCGGCCAGGCTGCCTACTGTCTCAGCCATTGATGGCCTCCAGCACTTTTTCGTCTATGCGCTCTATCAGGTCGTTGCGCTTCTGGTTGAGTTTATCTATGTTCTTCTTGGCGGCGGCGATAGCGGGGACGTCGCCGACCCGGGCCTTGTCCTCCTCGTGCCACAGCTCGGTATTGGTCATGGCCAGTTCGCTCACAAGTTTTCCGATTCCAAGGTCGTTCATTTTCGTTCTCCTCGAGAAGATATTATAGCAATAGCGCGGGCCGGCCCGCCGTCAAAGGCGGGAGGCCCCGCGGCCCAGCTGGAGGGCCAGGTCCCAGAGCGTGTCGCCCCCGCGGATGAAAAGCCGGTCGATAGGCCCGGCGGCGCGGTCCCAGGGCCACGGCGTCTTGCCCTGCTGAAAACTGAAATCGAAGAGGTAGCCGGCCTCAAGGGCTTTTTCGCGCACGGCGGGAACGTACGCGCCTTCCCCGTACGGATAGGCGAAGGCGCACATCTCGCGGCCGAAGGCGGCTTCCAGCTGGCGCTTGGATTCCGCCATCTCCCAGGCGGCGTCTTCCAGTTTCAGCGCCGGCAGGTGGACATGGTTCATGGTGTGGGAGCCGTATTCCATCACGCCGCTGTCCTGCATCTCCTTCAACTGGGCCAGGGTGGCCATCTTTACCCAGGGCTCGGAAGCCGGGTTGTGCCAGAGGTTCGCCTTACCCATGGTGTTGTACACCACGAAGATGTTCCCCTTGGCGCCCAGTTCCCTGAGTATGGGCCAGGCCACGGAGTAATTGTTCTCGTAGCCGTCGTCGAAGGTGATGAGCACCGCTTTCTCGGGCAGCTGCTTTTTCCCGTCATAGGCTTTCTTCAGGTCGGAGAAGAGGATGGTGGTGTAGCCGTGGTCCAGCAGGTATTTCACCTGGGCCCGGAAGCGCTCAGGGCTCACCCAGAGGTCCTTTAATTTGGAGCCGGCCGGAGGGACCCCCACCTTGTGATAACACAGCACTTTCAGCCCCGGAGCTTTGGAACGCCACCAAGTCCAGCGGGCGCTGGCGGCGAGCAGGATAAGGACCACTGCGGCTATGATACCTGGCATAGAACTCCTTAATTTACCGGCAGCCTCGCGGCCGCGGCCTCAAAAACCTCGCCGACCGTCAGCAGGCGCATGCAGAGGAAGTGGCCGCGGGGGCAGGTGCGGGAACCGTGCAGGGCGCAGGGGCGGCAGGCCAGCTGCGTCTCCACGACGCGGTTATCCGGACCGTAGGGGAAGAACCCCAGTTCCCGCGTGGTAGGGCCGAACACGCCCACCGCCGGCACGCCCAGCGCGGCGGCGATATGCATCGGCCCGGAATCGTTGGAGACGAAGACCTTGAGCGGGCGTATGGCCTCCATCAGGCCGGACATGGTTGTCTTGCCGGTAAGGTTCAGGCAGTTCTCCGGCCCGGCGAGGCGCTCTATCTCGGCGTTCCAGGCGGTCTCGCCGGGGCCGCCCACCAGGAGCACCTTGCCGCCGTAATGCGCGGCCAGGCGCCGGATAAGCCGCGCCCAGCTGGCGGCCGGCCAGCGCTTGGTAGGCCAGGCCGAGCCGGCGTTGACGCCGGCCAGCACCTTGTCCCTGGAGGTAAAAGGAGGGGCCGCCGCGTCGTCCTGGCGCAGGCCGGGAAAAACAGACTTGAGGTTTTCGGCCAGCGGCGAAAGCAGCGCCAGGTTGCGCTCCACGTCGTGCAGCAGCCAGGAGAAAGGCACCTTGTGGGTCAGGAGGAACCTGCCCGCGCTGGAGGCGAAGCCCACACGCACCGGGATGCCGGCCCTCCAGGCCAGCAGGGCGCTGCGCAGCGAGCGGTGGGGGATAATGGCGGCGTCAAAGCCGCCGGCCCTCAGCTCCGAAGTCAGGCGAGAGAATTCGGCCAGGCGGGACGGGGCGGTCTTCTTCCTGTCCTCTATGATGCGGTCCGCGAGGCCCGACGCGGCGAAGATCCCGGCCGTTTCCGGCCTGGTCACCACGGTAACGGCGGAACCGGGGAGCCGTTCTTTGAGTTCCTTCAGCAGCGGAAGGGTGAGCACGCAGTCGCCGAGGAAAGCGGTCTGCAGCAGGCAGATCTTCAGCGGCCCCGGCTTCAGCGCCGGGGCTCCGGCCCCCCTGGTCCAGTCGCCAAGCTCCGGCCCGGAAAGTGCCGGCTCCACGCCGAGGGGGCGGATGGCGTCAAGGTAGCGGTCCAGCGTGTGGCGCTCGAGCGAGGGGCTGGGAATACGGAAATTGACGAAAAGCCGGCGGGCGAGGGAATCCTTGCGGTAGCGCAGCACCGGGGCCCGGGAGAACAGGGCCAGCAGCCGGCTGCGGGGGGTATCGTGCAGGTCCACCACGGCGTCGTAGCCGCCGGAATTCAACGCGCGCAGCACGGAGAACAGGCCGGTGAAGGGGATGGCCGCGTCGATGAACGCGCTCTTGGAGACGGCTTCCAGGAACTGGGGCTTTACCAGGATCTCGAGGCGGGCCTTGGGCCAGCGCGCCCGCAGGCTCCGGAAAACCGGGGCGGTGAGGATGATGTCCCCGAGAGAGGACATGCGGATGACAAGGATCCTGGGATCCGCCTTGTTTATTTCAACCATTGATAAAAAATTATATCATTTGTTAAATATAGGGCCCAAGGGCAGGAGCGCCAATGTACGTTAACGAGGACAAGACCTCTCTTAAAGATATACTTAAACTGCTGTTCACCGCGTCGAAGGGATTCTGGCTGGTCAACGCCGTGAACTTCGGCGACGGCATCGCCTACTTCGGCATGCTGAACCTCATGACGCTTTTCCTGGGCCCCGTCGCCAACGGCATGGGCATGGGCATGAGCGACCAGCTGACCGGCTGGAGCGTCTCCCTGTTCACCGGCCTGGTCACCCTCTTCATGTTCGGCGGCGGCTTCATCTCCGACAAACTGGGCGTACGCCGGGCCCTTACCCTGTGCCTGGTCTTCCTCCTCGGCGGCCGCGTCATGCTGACGCTGGCCCCGGCCCTGTCCGCGGTGCCGCTGGCCTCCTTCACCATGTTCGGCACGGATTTCCAACTGGCCCCGGCCTTCATCCTGGCCTGGATAGGCCTGCTGGTGATGTCCTTCGGCGAAGGCGTGATCCAGCCGGCCCTCTACGCCGGCGTAAAGGAATATACCGACGAGCGCACCGCGACCGTCAGCTACAGCCTGCTCTACGCCATCATGAACCTGGGCATCATGATGGAAAGCTTCGCTTCGCCTTACCTGCGCACACCGGCCAAGTTCGTGTCGGTGGGCGGGCGCGACGTGATGGGCCTCGGCTGGGGGATCTCCGGGGTGTTCTGGTTCTGCATTGCCATAACCGGCCTGATGCTGCTGGTGCATGTAACCTTCTTCACCAGGAAAGTGGAAGAGACGGACCGCACCGTGAAGGACGTTCCCGCCGCGGCCGCCGACGCTCACAAGACGCTTGGGGAGAAGCTGCGCGACCTGCCCTTCCTCGACGCCCGGTTCATGTTCTTCATCTTCATCCTCCTGCCGGTGCGCACGCTTTTCGCCCACCAGTGGCTCACCATCCCGCAGTACATCATGCGCTGCTTCCCCGCCGAGGTGGGGGCCAAGTACGAGTGGATCAGCGCCCTGAACCCGCTCATCATCGTGATCTTTGTGCCGCTGATAGCCGCCGCCACCCGGCGGGCCAACATCATCACCATGATGATAATCGGCACGGCCATTTCGGCGCTCACCACGTTCCTGCTGGTGCCCGGCCCGGACCTGGCCTCGCTGCTGGCCTACGTGCTGCTCTTCTCGCTGGGTGAAGCCGTGTGGTCTTCCCGCTTCCTGGAATACGTGGCCCACATCGCCCCGCCCGGGCGGGTGGGGGCCTACATGGGCCTGGCAGGTATCCCCTGGTTCCTGGCCAAGTTCACCACCGGCCTCTACTCCGGCCACATGCTTTCCGTCTACGTGCCGCAGACGGGACCGCAGGACTCCGGCACGCTCTGGCTCATCTACGCGGCCATAGCCTGCGTCACCCCGGTGACCCTGATCCTGACGCGCGGCTGGCTGTCGGACAGGCGGCCCGTAACAAAACAGTAACTAGTTTCTGATATAACTATATTATGCGAACAAAGAGAGCGTTAGCCTGCCTGGCCGCCTTCCTGGCGGCTACGGCCTTTTACGGCTACGCCTCCGCCATCATCGCCTCGCGCTCTTTCCGCATCCTGGTCAGCGAGCAGACCACCCTCGGCAACACTTCGCCCAAGACCGGGGGGCCTTACTCGCTGCTGGGCAGCACCGGGCAGCTGGGCTTCGGCTCTATCTCCGGCGGGCGCTACAAGGTCAACTGGGGGATAGTCAATTCCTGGCCGCCGCCGCAGGCCACGGTCTCCACGGCCCACGTGTATCCTAATCCCTGTTCGGTGCGGGACGGCTGCAACGGCGTCACCTTTACCCGCCTCACGCTGACCGCGGTAATCCAGATCTACACCATTTCCGGAGAGAAAGTACGGACCATCCAGAAGTACAGCAACATAGACAGCATAGGCTGGGACCTCCGCAACGAGGCGGGGGAACAGGTGGCCAGCGGGCTTTACCTCTACTTCGTAAAAGGCGAAGGCAGCACAAAAAAAGGCAAGATAATAGTGACAAGGTAACCGGCCCCTGGCCGGCGTTAACGGGTGACGCATATGAAAAAACTGATCTTAGGCGCCGTTTCGATTTTCTGGCTGGCGGCCGCGGCCGCGGCCGGGGACATAAATCCCGGGGCCGTGCCCGGCTCCATCAACTACCAGGGCCGCCTGGAAAGGGACAACGCCCCCGTTACCGGCCGCGTCCACCTTTTCTTCCGCATCTACAACGCGGCCTCCGGGGGGACGCTGCGCTGGGTGAACCCCGTCGAGATCATCTCGGACGCCGCGCAGGGCATCTTCAGCGCGAACATCACCCCCGGCTGGGACGTCTTCTCCCGCGGGGAGACCCTTTACCTCGAGGTGGAGGTGGAAGGCGAGACCCTGACCCCCCGCGAGCCGCTCAACAGCGTGGTTTACGCCATAGTGGCCAAGAAGCTGGAGGACGGGGCCTCCGTGTCCGTCTCAACCTTCACCGCCGCCTACCAGGTCCTGCTAGCCACCGTCGCGGAGTCCAACGTGGGCATCGGGACGCTCAACCCCACGAACAAGCTCACCGTGAACGGCTCGTTGCAGCTGCTGACCGGCGGCTCCATCATCTTCCCCAACGGCAGCGTAATGACGGCGGCAGGCGTAGGTTCCGCCAGCAACGTCTCGGCTTTCGACGACGCCACCATAGTCTACGACTCGGACAACAATTTCACCGGCGACCTGATCTTCTCCAACCCTTCCGGCGAGCGCGCCCGCATCCTGAACAACGGCCGCATGGGCATAGGCACCGCCTCGCCCAACGGCAAGCTGGACGTGAACGGCTCCATCTTCGTAGGCAACGAGGGTATTTATGACCGCGCTGACGGCGAGGTGAACATAAAGGAGAACCTGATAGTGGAAGGCGGCCGAGTGACCGGCGCGAACGGCGAATATATCGCCCTTGGCGAGGTGGACAACATCCTCGGCCTCTATTCAAACGGCGCGGAGCGCCTGCACGTGCATACGGACGGCAACATAGGCATCAACACCGCCGCCCCCGCTTACCGCCTGGACGTGGCGGGCGATATGCACACCAATACCGGCCTGCTCGCCAGCGCCGTCTCGGCCGGCGCCTACTCCGGCTGGCCCGCGGCCGCCAACGAGCTCCGGGCCGCCAACGCCACCCACCTGCTGCTGCAGCAGAATAACCCTTATTTCGTAGGCGTAGGCACCGACACCCCGCGCGAGAAGCTGCACGTGCGCGGCAGCGTCAGATCGGACTACGGCATCATCGCCGCCACGGCCGCGTTCTCATCCAACGTGGGGGTCAGCGGGGATTTTACAGCCAACGGGTACAACAGGAACGTCTACCTGACCAGCACCACGGTCTACGGCACCCTGACCGTGACCGGCGGCATAGGTTCAACGGCCGGTTTCCCGGCCTACCTGGCCTCCACCCAGACTTTTACCGGCCAGAACACTTTCAACAACCAGGTCTCGGTGTCCAGCGACGTGCTGACACCCGCCCGCCTGGGCGTGGCCATGAGGGACTTCGACTTCCCCGGACTGCGTTACCTGCAGGTCGGAGACAACAAGCCCGAATACTCTACTCAGAACACCTACGCCTACCTGGTAGGAGGAGATTCCGCGAATTCCCGCCTGGCCTTCTACCGCGGAGCGGCGGAAGCCGGGAACATAGGCAGCCACGGCGGCGTTAACCTGGGTATGGTGATAGCCGGTTCCACCAAGACGCTGGCGGACGCAACCTATTACCGGATCCAGAACAGCGTGGTCTGGATCTCCACCGGCTACAACAGCACGCCGGCCATCTACGTCAGTTCGGGGGTGGGCAACGTGGGCATAGGCGCCGCGGTTTCGGATTCCACCTACAAGATGACGGTCAACGGCTCCCTGCGCATAGCCGGGGCGACCTCCAACGGCATAGTTTTCGCGGACGGCACCACCATGAACACCGCCGCTGTGATCGGTTCCGCCACCGGCATCTCCAACGCCGGAGACGCCATAGTGGCGGCCAACACCCTGGGCGGGGGAGGCAGCGTGGTGCTGCGCTCCGGCTCGGTGGACGGCCTCGTGGTGGACTCTGGCGGCAATATCGGCATCGGCACGCTGACCCCGGTCTCAAAGCTGAACGTACGCGGCGGCGACCTGCTGGTAGGCACGCCGTACAGCACCTACGGCTCGAACGGCGTGGACGACCTGCTGGTGGCCGGGTCCATCATCTTCGACGGCTCCCTGATACAGCGCTCGGCCTCGGCCGCCCAGTTCTCGGGCCTGATAGTTTCCGGGGACGTATTCCTCTCCACCGGCACCGCCAAGAAGACCGGCGTAGCCACCAATTCCCCGTACACCACCTTCGACGTGAACGGCAACGCCCAGTTCGGCCAGGGCGTCACCAGATCCACCTTTACCACGGCCGGCGTGCTGCAGCTGGCGAGCCCCCTGGGCACCGCTTACGGCGGCACCGGCAGCGCCACCGGCAACGCCCCCACGGCCTCGGCCCTGGCGGCCAACGGCAGCAACTGTTCTTCCGGCCAGGCGCCGCTGGGCGTGGACGCCGCCGGAGCCTCGGAGTCCTGCTTCGACGTGGGAACGCAGAGCGAACTGGACACCCACACCGGCGCCACCTCGGTGCACAGCGCTACCAACCTCAACACCGCCAGCCGCATCGTCATGCGCGACGGTTCCGGCAACTTCGTGGCGGGCACCATCACCGCGGACCTGAGCGGCAACGCAACCACGGCGGGCACCGCCACCACCCTGGCCGCGGACCCGAACAACTGTTCCTCGGGCCAGGCTCCTCTGGGCGTTACGGCCGACGGCACCGCCCAGAGCTGTTTTGACGTGGCCACCCAGGGAGAACTGGATACCCACACCGGCGCCACCTCGGCACACAGCGCTACCAACCTCAACACCGCCAGCCGCATCGTCATGCGCGACGGTTCCGGCAACTTCGTGGCGGGCACCATTACCGCGGACCTCAACGGCAACGCCAACTCGGCCACCACGGCGGGGTCGGCCGGGGCGCTCACCCTTAACCCTGGCAACTGCGGCGCCGGCAACGCGCCCCTGGGCATCGCCGCCGACGGCACCGCGGAGTCCTGCTATGACGTGGCGACCCAGGCTGAACTTAACACCCACACCGGCTCCACTTCGGCCCACGGCGCCAGCACCACCAGCAACGGCACCATAGTGCTGCGCGACGCCTCCGGCAATTTCTCCGCCGGAACCATCAGCGCCAACCTGACCGGCAACGCAGATACCGCCAGCGCGATGGCCAATAATGGCACTTCCGGCAAAGTGGTCTGCTGGCAGAGCAGCGGGGTGCTGGGGCAGTGCTCGGACGCGCCTACGGCCTCCGGCTGCACCTGCGTGGCGACGCCGTAGAGGAGCTATAGAAGCGAAGTTATAGTTGAAATTGTTTTGGCGGTAGCGCCGCGCAGGCTCGTAAGGGCTTGCGCGGCGTTTTTCTTCGCCGCCGCCATAGCGGCGGTGTCGGTGAGGAGTGTGGAAAGCTTTTCGGCCAGCGCGGGGGCGGTTTCGACGACGAAACCGCCTTCTGCTTTTATAAGGGTGTCCCCGGCGTGGCGGGCATTGCGGTAATTGGGGCCGAACAGGGCCGGCTTGGAGAACAGCGCCGGCTCCAGCAGGTTGTGGCCGCCGGTAGCGTCCAGCGTGCCGCCCACGAAACAGACCGAGGAGACCGCGTAGAAGCCCTGCAACAGCCCCATGGCGTCCACCAGCAGGCAGTCCGTGGCCTCCGGGACCAGATGGTCCGACCAGCGCATGAAGGGGGCGCTCCTGGCCTTTAAGACGCGCTCGGTTTCCGCCAGGCGCTCGGGATGGCGCGGTACCATTACCAGTTTAAGCACCGGGACCTTTTTCCTGGCTTCCAGCCAGGCGTCTATGATCACCGGCTCTTCCCCGGGATGGGTGCTGCCCGCGGTGAAGACCGGGCAGCCGCTCCAGTCGGAGGCGTCCAGGAATTCGCGCACCTTGTCCTGGCCGGAGGCGCAAACGCCCAGCATGTCGTGCTTGAGGTTGCCGGTCTCTTCCACCTTGTCCGCGAGGCCCGCCAATTGGCGGAAGCGCCCGGCGTCCGCCGCGGTCTGGGCAAGGACCCGCCTGACGCCAGAGAAGGCCAGGCGCGTGAGCGGGGAAATGGTTTTGTAGAGCCCCAGGGTGCCGCCGGAGAGGCGGGCGTTCACCATGAAGACAGGCACGCCGGCTCGCGCCGCTGCGAACAGCGTGGCGGGCCAGATCTCGGTCTCCACCAGCACCAGCGCGCGCGGCTTTACCGTATTTATGAAATTAGCGGCGGCGGGATAGAAATCCAGCGGGGCCAGGCGCGCCACGCCCAGCTTGGCGCCCTCGGCCCGGCCGGAGGCGGTGGAGGAGGTTATGAGGAGCGGGGCCTTCAGGGCGGCGGCCAGTTCCGGGGCCAGGCGGGCCACGGCCTTTACCTCGCCCATGGAGGCCGCGTGTATCCAGACCGCGCCCCGCGGACAGCTTTCGGCACCGAGGCCCAGGCGCTCGCCCAGCTCCCCGGCCAGCGCCTTCATGAGCGAACGGCGGGGGGAAAGCAGGAAGAAGACCGCGTAGAGCGCGGCTATGGCCGGCGCCAGCAGGCTGTAGGTAAGGAGGAGCAGGTAGCCCATCGTGGGGTTACTTTTTAGCCGCGGCCTTTTTCTTTTTCTTGGAAAGCCAGGGGAAGGCGAACACCGCGGAATACTTGGGATCGAAGGCGCCCGTGTCGAAGGAGACGCCTATCTTCGAGGCCTCCAGCCGGACGAAAAGGCTCTTTATAAGTTCGTTCTCGAAGAGCGGGACCGCCGTGGATTCCTTCGCGGGCAGTTCCGGTTCGGGACAGGAGGAGATGTAGACGGCGGGGCCGAGTTCGAAGCCCTCCGGCTCGGCCTCGCGCACGGCCAGCTCCGAGGTCACGCCCACGGCCGTCTGCATGAAGACCTGGGCCGCGATGCGCCCGAGGCGCTTGTGCGTTTCGTCGGGGGGGTTCTCCAGCTTGGCCTCGAAGCTCTTGCCGAGGGTGAGGATGGCGGCGGTAAGAGGCAAGCCCGCGGCGCCGTTGATCTTAACGGCGGCCTCGTCCTCGGCGGGCAGGTATTCGAAGACCACCGCCGGCTCGAGGGCCGCGGCCAGGGCCGAAGCGTGCTCGCGCACGGCGGTTTCGTCGGCGAGGCCCGCCGCGGCGAGGTCCAGCTTATGCTTGCGCGCCTTGCGCAGCACTTCGTAGGAGTAGACCGGGATGCGGAACTTCTTTATCTTCCTCACTGAATTATCCTCGCCTGAAGCAGGTCACTTGTGGTGCGGGGTCTTCCTCTCCCACTGGTACACCAGCGGGGTGGCTATGGCGATGGTGGAATAGGTGCCGCAGACGCTGCCTATGAGCATGGTGAAAGCGAAGTTGTTTATGACCTCGCCGCCGAATACAAACAGGATGGCCACCACCGCGAGCACGGTAAGGTTGGTCAGCAGCGTGCGCGAGAGCGTCTCGTTGATGCTGGTGTTCACCAGCTGGCCCAGGGCCATCTTGGGGAACATGCGCAGGTTCTCGCGCATGCGGTCGAAGATGACGATGGTGTCGTTGATGGAATAACCGGCTATGGTCAGCAGGGCCGCCACTATCACCAGGTCGATCTCGCGGTTGGTGATGGAGAGAGCGCCCGCGGCCACGAACACGTCGTGCAGCAGGGCCAGCACGCCGGCCGCGCCCCAGACGGGGTTGGCGAAGCGGAAAGCCACGTACACGATGATGCCGAACAGCGACAGGATCATGGCGAACAGGGCCTTCTTGGCGAGGTCGCGGCCCACCACGGGGCCCACGTAGTCGCGCTTTTCCTCGGCGAACTTATTGCCGGGGAAGGCGGCGGTGAAGCCGGCCATGATCTTGTCGGAGATCTCGTTGACCTTCTCCTGCGAGCCCTTCACCTTGATCTGGTAGGCGTTGCGGCCGGTGAAGCTCTGGATGGAGGTCTCGAGGCCCGCCTTGACCATGGCTTCGCGCACCTGCGCGGTGGTCACCGGCGCCTCGAAACGCACCTGCAGGAGCGTCCCGCCGGTGAAGTCGAGGCCGAGGTTCAGGCCCTTGGCGGCCATGGAGGCCGCGCCGGCGGCCAGCATTACGCCGGAGATCGCGAAGAACACGAAGCGCTTGGCGATGAAGTCTATATTCGTTTTCCTGATGAGTACCATCATATGCTGAGCTCCTTGGGATTGGACGTGAGCCAGAATTCATAGATCGCCCTGGTCACGAAGACCGAGGTGAACATACCGACCAAGAGGCCGATGGTCAGCGTTACGGCGAAACCCTTCACGGGGCCGGAGCCGAACTGGAACAGGAAGATGGCCGCTATCCAGGTGGTCACGTTCGAGTCCAGGATGGCGCTCCAGGCCTTGTCGTAGGAGACGGGGATGATCATCGCCACCGGCTTGGCCAGCGCCAGTTCCTCGCGCATGCGCTCAAGGATGAGGACGTTCGCGTCTATGGCCATGGCGAGCGACAGGATGATGCCGGCTATGCCGGGCAGCGTCAGGGTGGCGCCGAAGTAACTCATCGCGGCGGCCAGGAACACGAAGTTCAGGGCCAGCGCTATGTCGGCCACGAAGCCGCCGGCGCGGTAGTACACCAGCATGAAGGCTATGACCAGGATGAAGCCTATCATCGCGGCCGAGACGCCCTTCTTGATGGAGTCTTCGCCGAGGCCGGGGCCGACCACGCGCTTCTCGATGATATTGACCGGGGCCGGCAGGGCGCCGGCGCGCAGGATGATGGCCAGGTTGCGGGCCTCTTCCATGGTGAAGCTGCCTTCGATGACGCCCGAGCCGCCGCCTATGCGGCTTTTGATGACGGGCGCGGAGTGCACCACGTCGTCGAGGACGATGGCCAGGTATTTGTTGACGTTGGCGCCGGTGAACTCCTCGAACAGCTTGCCGCCTTCCTTGTTGAAGGTGAAGCCGATGCTCGGGGTGCCGAACTGCTGGTCGGTCTCCACGCGGGCGCTCTCCAGGTAGGCGCCCGTCACGGGCACTACGGCCTCAAGCACGTAGTAGCGGGCCTTCTCGCCTTCGGGTCCGGGGGCGGCCTTGCGCAGGATGGAGTTCTTGGGCATCAGTTTGGCGATCTCGGGGAGGAGCGCGCCTTTCTTGTCGAAGGGGGGCTCGTCCATGCCGTCCACTTTGGACAGCACCGCCTGCGCCTCGGAGGAAGTGTTGACCAGACGGAATTCCAGCAGGGCGGTCTTGCCGATGAGGTTCTCGGCTTCCTCGGTGTTGGAGATGCCGGGCAGGTCCACGGAGATCCAGCGCTCGCCCTGGCGGGAGATGGGGGTTTCGCCCACGCCGTACTGGTCCACGCGGTTGCGGATGATCTCGATGGCGCGGGTCATGGCGTCGTTGAGTTTTTCCTTCTTCTCGAGCTTTTCAACGTCCAGCTCGAGCAGCAGGTGGGTGCCGCCGCGCAGGTCCAGGCCCAGGTTCAGGATGCGCTTGGGGCGCATGCGCATGGCCTCGGTCTTGGCCCTCTCGTCGTTGGTCTTGGTATACCACTCCACGGAGGGGTACAGCAGCCAGAACGAGAGGATGAGCAGTCCCAGGACGGTGCCTATCTTCCAGTGTAATTTGTTCATTTGCTATGGCTCCTTGTCAGGTTCATTTCACCGCGTTCATGACCGCGCCGACCGCGCTGCGGGTGAAAACCGCCTTCACGCCCTTGGCGATCTCCACTTCCACTTCGTCTTCCTTCAGGGAGGTGATCACGCCTATCAGGCCGCCGCGGGTGATGACCCTATCGCCGGGCTTGAGGGCCTCCAGCATCTTCTTGGTCTCTTTCATCTGTTTCTGCTGGGGGCGGATAAGCAGGAAATAAAATATCGCGGCCACGGCCACGAAAGGGATAAGCTGCATGAGAGCGCCGTTCTGGTTCATTGTTCCTCCGTCGTCGACTTAGTGCGGAAATATTCTAACAAATTTTTAATCTTATTAATAATATAGCGGGGCTATTTGGCCGGCAGATAGGCGTCCATGAAGGCCTTTTTAGCCTGCTTGAACGTCCCGGCGGCCGCGGCCTGGCGCATGATCCTGGTCTGGTTCATCAGGAAGCGCAGGTTATGGATGGACAGCAGCTGGCTGCACAGGATCTCGCCGGCCTTGAACAGGTGGGAGAGGTACGCCTTGCTGTAGTTGCGGCAGCACACGCAGTCGCAGTCCGGGTCCAGGGGGGACTCGTCGTTCTTGAACGGCGCGTTCTTGATGTAGAGCTTGCCGCGGCTGGTCAGGGCCTGGCCGTTGCGGGCGTTGCGGGTGGGCAGCACGCAGTCGAACATGTCCACGCCGAGTTCCACGGAGTTCCAGATATCCTCGGGGGTGCCGAGGCCCATGAAGTAGACCGGCTTGTCCTTGGGCAGGTTGTCCATGACGGCGCCCAGGGATTCCATCATCTGGGCCTTGCTCTCGCCCACGGACAGGCCGCCCACGCAGAAGCCGTCCACGCCGAGTTCGGCCATGTGCCTGGCCGCTTCGGCGCGCAGGTCCGTGTAGATGGAGCCCTGGATGATGCCGAAGAGCTTGGGGCGCTTCTCATGCGGGATGTGGCGGACCTTCTCGGTGAAATGAGCTTTCGCGCGTTCGGCCCATTTCCTGGTCTTCTTGAGCGCGTCCAGGGCGTCGGCCCGGGAGGCGGGGTTCTTCACGCAGACGTCCAGGCAGGTCCAGATGGAGGAGCCGATGGAGGCCTGGAAGTCTATGACCTTCTCCGGGGTGAAGAAGTGCGGGCTGCCGTCGATGTGCGACTGGAAGTGGACGCCGCTGTCGGTGATCTTGCGCAGGCGGCTCAGGCTGTAGACCTGGAAGCCGCCGGAGTCGGTGAGGATGGGGCCGGGGTGCTTCATGAAGCTGTTGAGGCCGCCGAACTTCTCCAGGGTGGGGAGGCCGGGGCGCAGGTAGAGGTGGTAGGTGTTGGAGAGCATGCACTCGGTGCCTATCTCCACCAGGTCGCGTTCGGGCACGGCCTTCACGGTGCCCTGGGTGGCCACCGGCATGAAGACCGGCGTGTGCACCTGGCCGCGGTTGGTGGTAAGCACCGCCGCCCGCGCCGCCGTCTCCTTGTCGTTATGCAAAACCTTGAAATGATGTTCCATAATTAAATCCTTTTAAGTCCAACTTCGCTTCGGCCGGCCTGCAAGTGCGCGGGTCCTGTCGAGGGTATGCCTTCCTCGGGCACACGGTCGCGCACACCGTGCGCGCCGTTTATCCCTCAGCCCTCGCGCTTACGCAAGCTCGGGCTTCCGGGAAATCCCTCGGAAGGCACACCCTCGCCACCCGCTCCTGTTATTCGGCCTGCCGCAGAGGGACGGCCGAGGTGTTGTTCCGAGCGCCAGTTGGGGAAGGGAGGCTCCAACCGCAGGTTGGAGGGGAACCGCGCAACGGTTCCCTGCAGTCCTGGCGAGCGGAATAACACCTCGGCCGGACCGACTCACCACAGCGCCAACTACAGAACTATCATCGAGTCGCCGTAGGAGTAGAAGCGGTACTTTTCCTTAACGGCTTCCGAATACGCTTTAAAAAGCAGGTCGCGGCCGGCGAAGGCGGCGGTCATGTAGAGGGGGGCCGAATCCGGCACGTGCAGGTTCGTAATGAAGGCCCCCGCCGACTTGAACCTGTAGCCCGGCCGGATGAACAGGCCGGCCTTGCCCGAGCCCGCCTTCAGCGTCCCGTCCTCGCCGGTAAAAGTCTCCAGGGTACGCATGGAGGAGGTCCCCACGGCGATCACGCGGCCGCCGGCCGCCCGGTGGGCGTTGACCAGGGCCGCGGTCTCCTCGGGAACGAAACAGGTCTCTTCCATCATCACGTGGGCGGCCGGGTCCTCGGCGCGCACCGGCTTGAACGTGCCCCAGCCGATATGCAGGGTCACGAAGGTTTTCTTCACGCCGGCCGCGGCCAGGCGCTCGAAAAGGTCCGGCGTAAAATGAAAGCCCGCGGTGTGGGCGGCGATGGAACCCGCCTCGGCGGCGTAAACCGTCTGGTACTTCTCCTCGTCGGCGGGCGCTTCGGCGCCGCGGCGCTTGCGGGCGTTGAGGATGTACTGCGGCAGCGGCACGGCACCGTTGGCCAGGAGATAGGCCTCGTCCACCGGGGTAGAGAAACGGAAAGAATAGCTGCCGTCGGCGTTGCGGGCCAGGCATTCCGCCTTCGCGCCGCCCGCGCACTCCAGGAACTGCCCGGGCAGCACCTTGCGGCAGAGGCCCGTCCAGGTGAGGCCGTCGGCTGTGGAAGGGGCCATCAGCAGGATCTCGGACTTGCCGCCGGTGGGCTTGGCCGCGGCCAGGCGGGCTTTCCAGACCTTGCTGCGGTTGAGCACCAGCAGGTCCGAGGGGCCCAGCCGGGAGGGAAGGTCCCTGAAGCGCAAGTGGGTGAGGCTGCCGTCGGAGCGGTTCACGGCCAGCAGCCGCGAGGAATCCCGCGGCTCGGCCGGCCGGTCGGCGATGAGCGGCTCTATTTCAAGGGCTTCGAATTCGGTAAGCGCTTCACTCATAATCGGTTATCGTCACTCCGGGATAATAGTGGCGGAGGATCTTCTTGTAGGGCCTGCCCTTGAGGGCCATGTACTTGGCGCCCTCCTGGCACATGCCCACGCCGTGGCCCCAGCCGCGGCCGGCGAACTCGTAACCGCCCTTTACCGGGACCACGCGGGTCACCAGGGAGCTCCTGAACTCGGAATTGCCGATATGTTTGCGGAATTCGTTGACGGAGACGTCCCGGGCGCCGCGGTCCGTGGTAAAGCGCAGCGAGACCGCCCTGCCGGAGCGATCCTTCTTATAGACCCGCACTCCTTTTATCTTAAGGGCCGTCGAGCCCCGTGTCTGTATGAACTTGAGGAGGTCCTGGGTGGGCACGTAGAACTTCCACCTGGAATGCCTGGAGGGCGCGCAGAAGGGGTCCTGCACCCCGTAAAGCGGCTTCAGCACGTCTTCGCCCCAGGCGGACTTCGCGCTGGCCGTATGGCCGCCGCAGCAGGCGTGGAAGAAAGCGGTAAGCAGCTTCCCCTTGTATTTCAGGACTTCGCCGCGCGTACTGTTGACGGCTTCCATGATGCGGCCGTTGGCCCTGCCCGCGCCGGTATAGACCTGCTTCTCCACCCCGTCGGTAACGTCGTAATCCCGGGAGGTGTTTATGTACTTCATGGCGTAGGTGCGCGACGCCACGGCCTGCGCCTTGAGCGCCTCAAGCGGCCAGTCCGGGCTCATCTCCACCGGGAGCACGCCGTACAGGTAGTCCTCGATGGAAAGATGTTCTATGATGTCCAGGCGGTCGCCGGCCACGGTATGGATGAGAATGTCGCCCTTGTAGAGCTTGCCGCCCAGGCGGATGCGCTCCTCGCCGTCGGGAGGGGAGAGCTTTATGGGCGAGGCCAGCTGCTGGCCGGCCACGGCGATGCCGCCCGCGGAGGGCTTTATGTCGTAGGCGGCGTTCTCCAGGAGCAGGAACTTCTTGCCGCTGGCTCCCTCGGTGACGAAGATCTTGGCCGAGGTCTTAAGTTTGATGGACGGGGAATTGCGGGCGATCGCCACCCTGATGCGGGGCCCCTCGGCCGCGCGCCCGTCGGCCGCCAGGAGGGCGGGGCAGGGCAGGACGGCTAGCAGCAGGGCCAGGATGCGTTTCATTGCGGTAGTTCAGATGAGCTCTTGCTGTCGGGGCAGCTTCAGGCCCAGGTGCGCGGCGGCCTTGGCCGTGATCACGCGGCCGCGGGTGGTGCGCTTGAGGAAGCCGCCCTGTATAAGGAAAGGCTCTATGACGTCGGTAAGGGTATCCGGCTCTTCGGAAACCGCCACGGAAAGCGTGTCTATGCCCACCGGGCCGCCGGCGAACTTTTCGGCGATGGTAAGGAGGATCCGGCGGTCCAGGTCGTCTAGTCCCTCGGCGTCTATCTCCAGGGAGGCCATGGCCGCCTCGGTGACGGGGCCGGTGATCACGCCGCCGCCTTTGACGTCGGCGAAGTCCCGCACGCGCTTGAGCAGGCGGTTGGCTATGCGCGGCGTACCGCGCGAGCGGCGGGCGATGAGCTGCAGCGCCGGCTTTTCGGCCTTGCTGCCCAGGATGCCGGCGGAGCGGACCAGGATGCTGGTGATCTCGGCCTCTTCGTAGAAGCCGAGGTTGAAAACTATGCCGAAGCGGTCCCGCAGCGGGCCGGTAAGCAGGCCGCTGCGCGTGGTGGCGCCTACCAGCGTGAAGCGGGGCACGGCGAGCTTGAGGGTGGTGGCGCCGGGGCCCTGGCCGGTGCTGATGAAGAACAGGAAGTCCTCCATCACCGGGTAGAGCGCCTCCTCGACGGCGGCGTTGAGGCGGTGGATCTCGTCGATAAAAAGGATGTCGCCCTCGGCCAGTTCGGTAGTGAGCATGGCGGCGAGGTCGCCGGGCTTGGAGAGCACGGGCCCGGACGTGACCTTAATGTTCACGCCCATCTCCCGGGCCAGGATATGGGAAAGGGTGGTCTTGCCGAGGCCGGGGGGAGAGTAGAAAAGGCAGTGGTCCAGCGGCTCCTTGCGGCCGCGGGCGGCCTGGATGAAGACCTTGAGATTCTCCTTCAGCCGGGCCTGGCCGACGAATTCGTCGAGGGAGGTCGGGCGGAGGGCGGATTCCAGGCGGCCGGTCTCGTCGGGCGCGGGGCGCGGGGTGAGGATATCGTCTTTTTTCATTTTATTTCGGCGAGAGGCGCTTGAGGGCCAGGCGGATGAGGGCTTCGGCGCCGGCCTTGGGCCCGGCTTCGGCGGCGGCCTCTTCCAGGGCGGCGCGGGCGTCGGCGGCCCGGAAGCCTAGGCCCGTCAGGGCGCTCATGGCCTGCAGGTACACCGCGGCGGAAGCGCCCAGGGGGCCGGGCGGCACGGCCAGGCCGGAGGCCGGCAGCTTGTCCTTGAGGGCCGCTATGAGCTTTTCGGCGGTCTTGGCGGTGAAACCGAAAATGGCGGTAAGCGGCTTGGGATCCTTGTCGGCCACGGCGCGGGTAAAATCAGGCAGCGACTTCACGGCCTTGCCCAGGTAGTCCAGGGCCTTCTTGGCGCCTGTATTCGGTACGGCGTCGCGCAGCAGGTCGAAGAGCAGCTTCTCGTCGCGGCTCAGGAACCCGTACAGGGCGGTGCCGCCGTACATGCTGATGGATTCCGCGATGAAGACCTCGGCGGGGGAGCCGGCCGGGCCGAGCGCCTCCAGGGAGGGCTCGCAGAAAAAAACCTCGTAACCGACGCCGCCGGTCTCTATGACGGCGCTCTCGGGATTCCTGAACGCCACGGTGCCGCGCAGGTAGGCTATCATCTCACGCCCGCCTTGGCCCTGGCGGCGGCGACGGCCCTGGCGAAAGGCGCCAGGCGCAGGTGGCAGAGCCCGGCGGCCATCGCGTCGGCCACGTCGTCCGGCTCGGGCATGGAAGGCAGGTTGAGGGTTATCTGCACCACGCGCTGGATCTGGCGCTTCTCGGCGGTGCCGCTGCCGGCCACGGTCTTCTTTATGACCTTGGGGTTGTAGGCGCTGATGGGCAGGGCGTTCTTCTCGCAGGCCAGCAGGATCACGCCGCGGGCGTGGGTGGTGTTGGCCTGGGTATCGGCGCGCTTGGAAAAAAAGACTTCCTCTATGGCCGCCTCGGCCGGGCGGTGTTCCAGGATGAGCGCGCAGAAAGCGTCGTAGATGGACGCCAGGCGCTTTTCGAGCGGGGTGTTCTTGGGAGTGTGGATGAGGCCGGCCGCGGCCAGGGCGGGGGGGGCGGGGCCGTCTTTCTCGAGCACGGCCCAGCCTGTTCGGTCCAGCCCCGGATCTATGCCAAGTATCCTCATCGTGTGAGGGTTACTTCTCCAGCTTGGCGATGACCGCGTCGGGAATGTTGAAGTTGGAATAGACCTTCTGCACGTCGTCGTGGTCTTCCAGGGACTCCATCAGGTCGAGCACGCGCTGGGCGTTGTCCTCGCCCACGTTGACCTCGTTCTTGGGCAGCATCGTGATCTCGGAGGTGACGAGGGGGACCTTCTTCTCCTCGAGCTTGGCCTTCACGGAATCGAAATCCTGCGGGGCGGTGATGACCTCGTATTCATCGGAACCCTCGGGCGAGCGGAAGTCCTCCGCGCCGACCTCGAGGGAGAGGCTCATCAGCTCGTCTTCCTTGGCGTCGGCCTTCTTGACGGAAATGTAGCCTTTCTGCTCGAACATCCAGCCCACGCAGCCGGCCGAGCCCATGTTGCCGCCGTGCTGGTCGAGGATCTTGCGGATCTCGCTGGCGGCGCGGTTCTTGCTGTCGGTGGTGACGTTGATGATAACGGCGATGCCGCCGGGGCCGTAGCCTTCGTAGGTTATTTCCTCGTAGACCACGCCGGGCTCCTGGCCCGTGCCGCGCCTTATGGCGCGCTTGACGTTATCGAGCGGCATGTTGGCGGCCTTGGCGTCCTCTATGGACTTGCGCAGGCGGGGATTATCCTCGGGCTTGCCGCCGCCGACCTTCGCGGCGATGGTTATTTCCTTGATGATCTTGGTCCAGACCTTGCCGCGTTTGGCGTCGGTTATGGCCTTCTTGTGTTTGATGCCCGCCCAATGAGAATGTCCGCCCATAGTGAGACTCCTTAGCAGCTTTGCTTTCGGTAAAATTTAACCGCCGTTATGACCGCGATTAAATAAATTCTATAATAATTGTCGCCGTTCCACAACCCGGCGGCCCAAAGGAGCCGCCGGCCGCGGCAGGAAGGCCCCCTTAGCTCAACTGGATAGAGCGCCTGCCTTCGAAGCAGTAGGTTGCAGGTTCGAGTCCTGCAGGGGGCACCAGTTTTCGGACCGGGATTCCTGTAATCATTTTGTAACCAAAACTTAACCATCCCGTAAACAGCGAAACGTTACAATCTAATATATGGCGGTCAAGTCAGTCCTACTCCTGTTGCTGCTCCTGCCCGGGTCCTGCCCGGCGCAGGAACTCTCGCGCGCCGAACTCGGCCGCAAGGCCCTCCGGCTGGTGGTGACGCAGCTCAAGAGCGGCGACTCCGAAGTGCGCGCCCAGGCCGCCGACATACTCGGCGCGGCCGGCAACCCGTCCGCCGTCGGCTTGCTGAAGAACCTGCTGGCGGACAAAGACAAGCATGTGCGCATAGCCGCCGCCAGGGCGCTCTGGCAACTCGGCAGCCCCGCCGGGGTAAAAACGCTTTACGCCATCATCAACGACGTCCCGCCCCAGGGCCCCATCCCGGTCACCAACGCCCCGCTGGTGGAACTCAAGGTGATCTCGCAGAACAAGGTCCGCGAGCACGCCGTGGAGGCTCTTGCGGCGATGAAGGGGAAAAAAGCCGCGGACGTGCTCTTTACCCTGAAGAACGACAATTACGGCACCATCCGCGACGCCGCGGCCCGCGAACTCGCCCGGGCAGGCTACGACGAAGAACTCGCCCAGTTCACGGACGCCCTCACCTCCGAGGACGAGGCGCTGCGCTACCAGGGCGCGGCCACGATGGCCAAAGTTTGTTCTCCCGCGGCCGCCGCGCCCGTCAAGGCCCTGCTGCAGAGCGAGAGATCGGTCAGGGTGCGCATGGCCGCCCTGGACGCGCTCAAGTGCAACCCTTCCCGCAAAGAGGCGCTGGAAGAACTCCTGAAGCTGGCGGACGACACCAACCCCACCATAAAGTATAAAGCCGCCTCCGTGCTCAGCCTGATAAAAGACCCGAAGGCGCAGGCCAAACTGTCCGGCATCTCCGCCGGGACTCCGGACATCCGCCTTAAGATCGCAGCCCAGAGGAGCCTGGCCGTCAACGGCGCCCCGGTCGACGCCGGTGTGGTCCGTTCCGCGATGAGCGCGGTCAGCCCCGAGGTAAAACTCGAAGCCCTGGAGGCCGTGAACTACATTACCGAGGACGAGGCCGAGCCCCTGCTGGCGGCGGCGCTGGAAGACCCCAGCGCGCAGGTGAAAATGGCGGCGGCGCTGCAGATCATTAAAAGGTTTTCAAAGAAATGAACTATATAATGAGGAAAGTTTCCCTGATGCTCGCGCTCCTGCTCCTGGCGGGCGGCGCCCAGCTGTTCGCGGCCGACAGAAAGATCTCGCCGCTGTCCGACTCCATGCGCAAGGTCCGCAAGACCCCTTCGTTCACGGCCAGGGAATCGTTCCGCAAATTTTCCCTGAAGCACGGCAAAGGCTGGAAGGTACGCTACAGCCCCAGGACCGCCCTGCCGGAGTCCATTACCGGCGGCCGCACCATACGCTACGGCGGCACCCCGGAGCAGGCGGCGGAAGCCTTCTTCCAGGATAATAAGGAACTCCTGAAAGTGGACCCGCGGGCCCTCCGGCTGGTCAACAAGCGCGAATTCATGGGCGTCACCCACCTGCAGTACCAGCAGTACAGGGACGGTATTCCGGTGGAGTTCTCCTACGCCAGGGTACACGTGGACAATACCGGCGCCGTCTCCGGCTACCAGGGCAAGTTCGAACCGGACCTGCCCACCAACCTGGCGCCTGCCATCCCCGCCGAGGCGGCGGTGCGCACCGCGCTGGCGGACCTGGGGCGCGGCCTGGCCCTTTCCCGGACCGAACTGGTGATCTTCCCCGACGAAGAGACCGGGGGGCGCCGACTGGCCTGGAAAGTGCGCGGCCGCGGGGCCGGCCTCTGGGTCTATTACATAGACGCTTCCAGCGGCCAGGTGCTGCTGAAATACGACGATCTCCGCCGGGCCTGCGCCCTGGCCACGCACGGTTATTCCACCGGCACAGTTTACGCCATTTCGCCCATTCCCACCGACCCGGCGAGCAACACCATGGACGATAATTCCTGGACCGCTCCCGAGAAGCTCCCGCTTCGCGACCAGTACGTCTGGGTGAACAGCTATTCCAGCTACACTATCACCGACCAGTACGGCGAGTATTGCACCAACACCAACGGCAAGGTCTTCTCTTCCTTCAAGGGCCCCTATTTCGCCGTCACGAACTACAGGGGGGAAAGCGCCCGATGGAGCAACGCGGCCCTGGAAACCACTTCCGCCTCAACCCCGCTGCAGAGCCCGCACCCCTATGAGAATTCCCAGACCTATACCTACAACGTAACTATCCCGGACACCTGGAGCGGCCAGAACAAGAGTTTTGCCATGGCCCTGCCCCACTTCACTTCCTTCCAGGCCGGCGAGCTTGACATCTGGGGTTCCATGAACGACGGGGACCAGATGTACGTGGCCAGCGGCGGGCTGCCGGGAGCCGGCACGGTGGCCGCCTATACCGGCCGCCGCACCAGCCCCTTCTACGGCGCTTCAGTGGAGAGCCCCGCCTACAGCGTCACGCTCAAGACCGACGAGGCCGGCACCTATGACGGCTTCATCATGGACAACTCAAAGGTTCTGCTGCTGCCCGTCGGCCACGCCACCACCGACAACCCCACCGGCTCCGTAGTCTGGGACACGGGCCAGTCCGGCGTGACGATGGACGCCACCATCCCCGGAGCGAAGAACATCTATTCCGAGGCCAACGCGTTTTACCACCTGAACAGGGCCCGCCGCTACTTCGACGCGGTGAACCTGGATCCCAATACCGGCCAGCCCCCGGCGGACCTCTCCCGGCGAGTGGCCGCCATGGTCCACGCCCACGGCGACGCGGACCTGCTCGGCGGCACCTGCGGCACCGGCTGCGGCGGCATGCTCAACGCCTATTACGATCTGGAGAACGACAACATCCTCCTCGGCGACGGGCCCCTGGACGGTTACGGCAACTACCGGTCCTTCGCCCTGGACGGCACCATCGTGCGTCACGAGTACATCCACCTGGTGATAAACCGCATCTACCCCATCGTCAACTACGGCGAATTCGGCGCCATCAGCGAAGCCATGGCCGACTATTTTTCGCTCGCCTCGTTCTGGAGCGAGGGGAGGACCCTGACCAAACTCGGCAATTTCATCGGCGCGGGAGAGGGCAGCGCCCGCGACATCTCCGGGGCGGCTCCTACCGGGGTGCGCGTGATGCCCACCGACTGGTGGGGCGAGGTGCACGAGGACAGCCTGCCGCTGTCCCAGGCCCTCTATGAGCTGCAGAAACCGGCCGGGGTCAACAATATAGGCACCTTCTCCGGCGGCACCTACGGCGGGCAGCGCAAGTCCGACGTGCTGGCTTTCGCCGCTCTCTTCTACTTCCCCGACAGTTTCGCCAACTATTACGAGGCCATGATAGACGCCTGCAAGCAGTTCAACGCCAGCCCGGCCATGACCGGCAGCTGCGACGCCAGCGTCCAGGCCAAGATCGCCAGCGCCTTCGCCGCGCACGGGATAGGCACGGCCGCGGGCGGCGACGCCTATGAGATCAGCGACACTTCCCTGATGTGCGACAGCAACAACGGCCCAGAGTGCGCGGCCGAGCTGGCCAACGAGGCGTCGATCTCTGCCACCGTGTACCCGCTGGGCGACGTCGACTATTATTCCATACCGCTGGCGGCCGGCAACTTCACCGCCCGCCTGACCCTGCCCGCGGGCAGCCAGCCCGAGACCTACAACGCCTATTCCATCTTCCTCTTCGACTCGGACCGCAATTACGTGGCGGAAGCCGTGCCGGACATCTACAACACGCCCAACGGTTACTGTCCCGATAGCGGGGACTGCCTCACCCTCTCCCAGACGCTCACTTTCGCCTACTCGGTGCCGCGTGCCGGGCGCTACTACCTGGTGGTGGCCGGAGCTCCCAACGAGTATTACGGCAACTCCGAGGCCAATTCCCAACTGCCCTATACCCTCACCCTGACGCGCAGCCCGGCCGGCAGCGCCTCGGCCCGCATCTACGCCGCCGTTTTCGACGGCGACGAGATCAGTTTCGACGTGCCTTACAACCTGTTCCCCGCGGTGAGCGTCCCATCCTCCTCCACGCTGACGGGGGCCGAGCAGGCCTTCGAGTACGCCCAGCTCCGGGACCACAATTACGACCCCATAGACCTTACGCGCACCAACCTGACCTGGACCTACATGAAGGACATCCCGTCGGCCCGGAACTTCACCAGCGACGCCTTCGGCGTCCGGTTCCTCTCCGGGCGCGTACAGCTGCAGCCCGGCTTCTCCGCCCGCTACCCCGGGGTGGGCACGGTCTACGTGGAGATCTTCGCGCGCAACCACCTGGGGCACCTCGTCTCGCTGGGCGTTTCCAACGCCGTGAACCTCTCCGCGAACGGCCCCGAGGCCACGGCCTACAACAACATCATCACCGGGGCTGGCGGCTCGGCCATCATTAAATATGCGGTTACCGGCACGGGCACCCTCACCATCAAGGCCTATACCCAGAGCGGCTCGCTCGTTAAGACCATCTTCAGCGGCCCCGTAACGGCCGGCAAGGGCACCGTGGACTGGGACGGCACCAATTCTTCAGGGGGGAAAGCGGCCAGCGGCATCTACTTCATAAAAACGAAGGGGCCGGGACTCAACAAGGTGGTAAAGGTCGCCATAGTCAGGTAGCGGACGCCATATGATCACGCTAAAGACCAAATTCCCGAACCCGGCCCTGGCGGCCTTCGCCTGGCTGCTCCTCGCCGCGCCCGCCGGTGCCGGCGGCCCCGGCTCCGTAGGCATGCAGGTGCTCAAGACGGACATGAGCCCGCGGGCGGCTGCCATGGGCGGCGCCTTCGTGGCGGTGGCCGACGACGTTTACTCGCTGAACTACAACCCCGCCGGCCTGGGCCAGCTGTACGTGCCGGAAGCTTCGGCCATGCATCTCTCCGGCTTCGACGATTCCTCCCTGCAGTACGCGGCTTTCGGCACGCCCCTGCCCTTCATCGGCCTGGCGGGCCTGGCCAAGCCCGGGGCCGGCCTCTCCGTCATGATGGCGAGCGCTGGCACTTTCGATTACAAGTACATCATGCCCGACGGCTCCATCCTCGCCAAGTCCTACGACGCCCAGAAGGACCTGGCGGTGAGCTTCGGCTACGGCGAGAAGGTCTATTCCGACGAAGTGAACATAGAGGGCTATAACGCCAAGATCGAGCAGTACCTGGGGCTCAACATGAAGTACATCCGCTCCGTGCTCCTGGAGGACGACCAGCCCCCGTCCACTTTCGCTTTCGACGCCGGCTGGCTGGTCACGGAACCCCGCCTGGGCCTCTCCGCCGGCGCCTCGGTGGCGAACTTCGGCGGCGGGCTGAAGTACGGCAGCGAGATCACCCGCCTGCCTACCATCCTGCGCCTGGGCCTGGCCTACCAGCGCCCCACCATCATGGACCAGTCCCTGCTGCTGGCGACGGAAGCCGACTTCTATACCAGCGAGGACCTCAAAAGCCTGCGCTTCGGCCTGGAGTATCATTTCGAGAAGATCTTCAACTTCCGCCTGGGATACCGCGGCGCGGAGGACAATAAGGGCGTCACCACCGGCATCGGCGTGCATTACGAGGACATGGCCCTGGACTTCTCCATGGGGCTCGGCAACGAGGTTTTTAACGCCTCTCAGGTCGCCTTCTCCTACAAGTTCAGCGGCATCACCGTCAAGGAAAGCCGCCGCAAGACCAATTACAGGGACCCGGAGCCCGAGGGCGAGCGGCCTTCCAAAGCCCGGCAGCCCGCGAAGCAGGAGCGCCGGCCCTCCCGGCCCGCCCAGGAAAAAAAGAAGGACACGGACTTCTTCTGGATCTACTAGCCCTCCGCTGGTGAAAGGGACCGGGCCCGCGGCAGCCGCCGCGGGCCTTCCTTTTAGCCAAATTGACACCGTGGGGTTTTGTTTATAGAATGAAGCATAGGGTTTCTTTAGGAGGAAATTAATATGAAAAAACTTATATTTGTGGCCGTGGTGGCCGTGATCGCCGCCGGCTGCGGTTCTTCCCCGGACAAAGGCACCGTCGCCAACACCGGAGAGATAGAGCGCGAGTGGGTGGAAGAAGGCATAACCAAGAACTACGTCTTCGCCCGCGGCATAGGCGCGGCCGACCAGACGCTGGAGAACAAGACCCAGCGCATGGCCACTTCCCGCAACGCCTCCATAGTCAACGCGCAGTACAACATGCTTTCCTTCCTTAAGGGTGTGAACCTGGAAGGCGGCATCACCGTGGAGAAGGCCATAGAGACCGACTCCGTCCTGGCCACCAAGATAGACGCCGTCATCAAGGGCGCCCAGGTGGTCCGCACCGAATGGACCTCCGACGACGGCTGCGTCATAGTCCTGCGCCTGCCCAAGAAGGCCCTCAAAGAAGCCGGCATAAAGATAGCCGAGTAGTCCCACAACAGGATGACACGCTTCACGCGACTGCTCATGGCGGCGGCGATCTTCGCCGCCGTCGGCTGTTCCGGGACCCGGAAGAGCTCCCTTAACCCCGCCTACGAGACCGAAGTGGTGGAAGCCGAAGGAATGGCCCCGATAGTGGAGGGGGACGCCGAAGGCGCCAAAAAGACCTCCCTGCACGAGGCCATGAAGGCGGCCCTCGGTCTCGTGGTAGGCGTCTACGTCTCCCAGGACGCGATGGTGTCCAAGTCCATCCTGATAGACGAGAACATAACCTCCCAGAGCGAAGGCTACATAGAGAAATACGAAACGCTGAAAGAATGGCGCGACGGCGATTTCTACAAGACCCGCATCCGGGCGCACGTGCGCAAGGAAGACCTCGCCGCCAAATTAAGGAACCTGGAGAGCGAGCCGCAGAAGCTCGGCAACCCGGTCATCGGCTTCGACATCAAAGAGTCGGCCGACGGCAAGGCGCAGGGCTCCGACTATGCCGCGCTGGAGCTCAAGAACCGCTTCGCGGAAGCCGGCTTCCTCACGGGCGAGAAGGAGAAGGCGGACATACTCATCTCAGGGGAAGCCCAGACCGCTTTCAATACCCGGGAAGGGCTGGGCGGCTTCGTCTCCTACCGGGCCGGCGTCTCGGTCTCGGCCGTGAAGCAGGGCTCGGGCGAAACCCTGGCCTCCGTGCAGGAGTCCGCGGGCGGCATAGACCTTAACGACCCGGCCGCGGCCAGGGCCTCCATAATCAACGCCGCCAAGAAGGCCGCAGAGCCGCTCAAGGAAAAGGTCCTGAAGGCGCTGCGCGAGAAGTCCATAGTGCGGCTCAACCTCGCCAAGGTCAAGACCATGAATGACCTGAGCGAGTTCACCAAACTGCTGCGAAATATCCCGGCCGTCAGGGCCTCGTGGGTGCGCGGCTACAACAACTCGGTCGCCGTGATAGACGTGGCCATGCACAAGGGCGGGGCCGCGGACCTTTCACAGCTGCTGATGAAGAACGCCAAGCTGCCGGTAAAGATCAACCGCACCTCCTCCTACGACCTGGACGCGGAACTGCAATAGGCGGGGGAGAAAAAAGAAAAAGGCCGGCTTTCGAGCCGGCCTTTTTTTGTTTAGGCGCGGATCAGTGTTTGCCCAGCTTTTCCTTGCGCCGTTTCTCAAAATCGGAAAGCGTCTTCTGCTGGCGGCTCACGTACTCGTCTATAAAAGTCTCCCTTTCGGCCAGCCGGCGCCTGAGCTGCTCCACGCGGCCTTTCACGCGTTCATAGCGCCGCTGCTCGGCCTTCATGAGAGCCGAGAGGCGGCGCTGAACGGCGACCTGACCGCCGCCCACAGAGGCTTCCCCGCCGGCCAGCAGTTCCTTCCCGCCCGTATCCGCGGTGCCCGAGGAAACGGCCACCTTGCCCTCGAAAAGGCCCACGGACGTCTCTCCCGAAGTTGAAACGATAACGGTAAAGTCGGTGCCGCGCACGGCGCAGACCGCGGAGGGGGTGCGCACGGAAAACCTGGAGGCGGCTTTCCACTTCAGCCGGGCGGCCATCCAGAGGGCCTTGCCCTTGAGGAAAGAGAATGAGAAGGAGCGGCCGGCCGCGTCCGACTTCAATTCCTCCGCGGCGGTCTCGGAGTCGGCCTCCAGCTTCACGTAAGTCCCGTCCTTGAAGAGGAGTTCGCACCAGGAGTTAGCGCCGGTCCGGAGCCGGTCGCCCTCGGCCAGCGGCAGGCCCTTGGAGGCGGGGCCCCAATCCTGCGCGCCGGCCTTGCGGACCGTGACCGGGCCGTTCAGGTCGTAAACGCAGCCGGCCGCCGTTGGCGCGGCTGCCGCGGCCGGAGCGGCCTGAACCGTTAAAAGAAAAGACAGCAGGATCGTTTTCATAGTTACCCTCCAACTCAAATATACAATATAACTGAAATATTATAAAATCAGGTTATGAATTTTTTCCGGCTCCGGCTGATAAATACCCTGCTCTTCTTCCTGATCGGGGGGCTTGTGGGGTTCATTTTCAAGGACCGTTTCTTCCCTCATCGCGGCGAGCAGCCGCAGCAGCGCTACCAGCCGGAATACTCCGCTGGCCAGGACCCCGCCCCGGCGCAGGAAGAGGCGCCCCAGGAGGCCGAGACGGAGCAGGAGGAGCCGGAAACCCCGGCGCCGCCGCAGCCCGCTCCGAAGCCCCGGGAGTACACCCCCGAACCAGACCAGGCCCCGGAGAAGAGCGAGCCCGTGGTGATAGAGACCTCGGTGCTGCCGGCGGAAAGCGCCCCGGAGACGGCCGGACCCGGCGTTATAAAAGGGTCACAGGACGATTTCTTCGCCTCCCCGGCCGACTATATCGGGAAGGACCTGGAGATGGAGCTGCAGATGATCACCGCCCGCCGCGTTACCAAAGGCTGGCGCCTTAATTTCGTCTACACCGGCCCGGACAAGAAGATCGACTATCTCTACGCCGACGACTACGACGTCCTGGGCGAGAAACCCGACCTGAGGATAGGCTACGTCTATCGCGTCCGCTTCCATTGCTCCAAAGGCGCGGCCGATTCCGGCAACACCCTCACGCTCCTGACGCCCACCGGGGAGAAGGCCGCCTGGGCCACCGGCCTGAGCGCCGTAGAATAGCCCCGGCCCGCCATGTCCTATTTTTTCATAGTCAACCCTAACGCCGGGCGGAAAACCCCGGACATCCGCGGCCGCCTGGAGAGTTTTTTTTCGGGGCGCCGCCTCAAGGTGGAGATCGAGTTCACGCAGGCCCGGGGGCACGCCTCCGAGCTGGCAGCGAAAGCTTTGCTCGCCGGCTTCTCCACCGTGGTGGCCGTCGGCGGCGACGGCACTATCCGCGAGACCGCCGGCCCGCTGGTGGGCCGCGCCGCGGCCCTCGGCATCCTGCCATGCGGCTCCGGCAACGGCCTCGCCCGAAACCTCTATATCCCGCTCGCCTTCGACGAAGCCCTCGAGGGGCTCCTGAAGTGGGAGCCGCGCGCCGTGGACGCCGGCCTGGCCGACGGCAAGCCCTTCTTCGTGGCGGCCGGGGTGGGCCTGGACGCCGAAGTGGCGCATGATTTCAATTCGATGAGTTCCAGGCGCGGCATCCTGCCTTATGTCTGGCACGCCGCCAGGCGCGTGCTGACCTATAAGCCTTCCCGGGTGACCGCCGTGGTGGACGGCCGCAGGCTGGAACTTACGGGCATGCTCAACGCCGTGCTCAACGGCGTGCAGTACGGCGGGGGGGCCAGGGTGGCGCCCGGCGCCTACATCGACGACGGCCTGCTCGACCTGGTCTCCGTCCGGAAAGCTTCCCTGCCCCGCATGCTCCTGGCGGTGCCCTCCCTTTTCTCGGGCACCCTCGACCGCAACAAGGACATCTATTCCGCCTGGAAAGGCCGCATGATAGAGCTGGATTGCGGCCGGGCCGCCTGGTACCACCTCGACGGCGAAGATTTCTACTCCGACAGCGGCAAAATCCGTTTCAGCGTGCTCCCTTCCGCCCTTAAGGTGAGGGCCCCGAAGCCGAGCCTTAATCCCTGACCGTATGACCTTCCTTCCGGAGCTCTCGCGCGAAGCGCTCCTCTGCGAACGCCTCCCCGGCGGCCGGGCCCGCTGCCTGGCCTGCGCGCACCGCTGCCTCGTCCCCGAAGGGGCCGACGGGCTCTGCGGGGTGCGCTTCAACCGCAAAGGCCGCCTGCTGGCCCCCTGGGGCTACGTTTCCGGCGCCGCCCCCGACCCCATAGAGAAGAAACCTTTCTTCCACGTCCTGCCCGGCGCCCGCACGCTGTCGTTCGGGATGTTCGGCTGCAATTTCCGCTGCGGCTTCTGCCAGAACTGGGAGATCTCGGGGGTGAAAACGGCGGCCCACCTCGCCCCGCAGGAGACTTCCCCCGGCGAGCTGGCGGCCGCGGCGGCGGAGAGCGGCGCCAAACTGCTGGTCTCCACCTATAACGAACCGCTCATAACAGCCGAATGGTCCGCGGCGGTGTTCGCGGAGGGGAAAAAGAAGGGGCTCCGGGCGGGGTTCGTCTCCAACGGGTACGCCACGCCGGAAACGGCGGCGCTGCTGCGCCCGGTGATGGATATCTGGAAAGTGGACCTCAAGGGCTTCAACCGGGAGAATTACGCCAAGGTCTGCGGCGCCAGCCTGGACAAAGTGCTGGAAGGAATAGCCCTCATAAAGGCCGCGGGGTTCTGGCTGGAAGTGGTCACGCTGTTAATCCCCGGCTTCAACGATTCCGACGCAGAGACAGGGGCCATGGCGGCCTTCATAGCCGGCCTCTCCCGCGACATCCCCTGGCACCTCACCGCCTTTCACCCGGACCACCTGATGACGGACCGCGGCCCCACTCCCGCCGCCACGCTCTACCGCGCCAGGGAGATCGCCCTGGCGAAGGGGCTGCGCTACGTCTATTGCGGGAACGTTCCCGGCGCGGCGGGCCAGGACACGGTCTGCCCGGCCTGCGGGCGGACGGCGGTGAAGCGGGAGGGTTTCAGCGTGAAGGAGAACCTTCTGGGGGCGGAGGGGACCTGTTCCTGCGGCGGGAAGATACCCGGAGTCTGGAGCTGAGCTAGCGGAAGAGCGAGGCGGCGGTGAACGGCCAGGGATTTTCCGCCGGCCGCTGGGTCAGGGCGGCCAGGCCGCCGATCAGGGCGGAAAGCGTAACGCAGAGGCCCGAAAAAGCGTACGCGCCCAGGCTGGAGTGGAGGGCGCCCCGCCAGAAGAAGAGCCCGCAGAATACCGCTGCCACCGCCACACAGGCGCCCAGCAGGCGGCGGTGGAGGCCGGAATAGAGCAGCAGGCTGCCCAGGTAATAATGCAGCACCGCCGTCCCGGCCGAGGCCAGCGCGAACCCCGCGGAATCATAGAACAAGGTTTTGGAAGAGTAGGCCGCTTCGGCGCCGAACGCCAGCCGGGCGGCCGCGAAGAGCAGCTTCATGCCGGCCAGGGCCCCGAGCAGCAGCAGCACGGTGCCCAACATGGACACCAGCATGTAACCCGCGAAAGAATAGAAGAAGACCGTCTCCTGGTCACTTCTTGTCATAAAAACCGATCTCCCTGAGGAAAACGGGGTTGTCCTGCCAGTTGGGGGTGATCTTTACCGTCAGGTGCAGCTCCACGCGGCGCCGCAGGAAGGCTTCTATGGCTTTCTGCGAGGTCTCGCGCAGGCGTTTTATGCCGGCGCCGCCCTTCCCTATGATGATGGGCTTCTGCCCCGCCCGCGCCACGTGCACGGCCGCCAGGATCTGGTCGTCTTCGCCGGGCATCTCCCGGAACACCTCTATCTCCACGGCGCAGGAGTAAGGCACTTCCTGGCTGTAGAGTTTGAAGATCTGTTCGCGGATGATCTCGGCGGCGTAGAATTTCTCCCAGCGGTCGGTCAGCTGGTCCTGCGGGTAATAGGCGGGATGCTCCGGCAGGGCGGCCTTGATGCCCGCCCGGAGTTCTTTAAGCCCGCCGCCGGTCAGGGCGGAAACATGGAAGACCTGCGCCACGGTCAGCATCCTGGAATAGAACTCGGCGGCCGCTTTGGCGCGGTCCTCGGTCTTTTCCTTGTCGAGCTTGTTGATGACCAGGTAAAGGGGGCAGCGGACCTGTTTGAGCGGCTCGAACAGGTGGACCTTGTCCTGCGGCGGGAGACCGGGTTCGGCGATGAGGATGCAGAGGTCGCCCTCCTCGGCGGCGGCGCGCTTTATGGCGCCTTCCATGCTGCGCTCGAACATATTGCGCGCTTTCAGGAAACCGGGAGTGTCCACGAAGACGGCCTGGAAGTCCGGCCCGTTGAGGATGCCCAGGACATTGTTGCGGGTGGTCTGCGGCTTGTCGGAAATTATGGACAGGCGGGTGCCGCAGAGGGAATTCATCAGGGTGGACTTGCCCGCGTTGGGCAGGCCGGTTATCGGCACGAACCCGGCCTTGAACCCGGGCTTGGTCTCTTCTGTCACTTTGTCTCCTTAAAAAGGGACGGGGCCCGTCGCCGAGCCCCGTCCTGCGTCCGCCGGATTTATTTCAGGCAGACCGGGTTGGCCCAGAGGGGCAGCTGGGTGGCTTTTTCCAGCTTGCGCACCTTGATGTCGCCGGTGAGCTCCTGGATAAAGACCTCGGCGCTGAACACCTTGGTGCCCATCACGAGGTGGCCGCCGAAAGCCTTGCCCTCGGAGTCCGAGAACATGGCGTGGGCGTGCACCATCGGCTTGTCGTCGAAGAGGCTGATGTTGCCGCAGAGGGAAAGGATCTCCAGCTCTTTTTCCAGGGTGATCTTGTTGTACTTTTTGGCTTTCTGGTCGTACACGCTGAAAACGGCTTTTTCCACGGCGCCGATCGCGTTGATCAGGCCGCAGCGCACCTGGTGGTGGTGGCAGAAATACTGAATGGCCTCGTGCAGGTCCTCGCCCTTATGAATGCTGAATAAGAACGCCCTGCCGGTAAGATAAGGCTTTTCCTGTTGTTGCATCTGGTTCCCTCCGTTGTCCCCGTTTCGCGCTCCCCTCGGACCGCTACGTTTATATTTTAGCAAATTGCGACGGGGCGCGGTAGTTTTGACAGGCCGGAATTAATTAATATAATGGAACTAGCAGCCACTACGGAGGTACTTATGCCCGCGACAGCTTCGAAAACCGTCTCATACAAGGAACTCGGCTTTGTGAACACCCGCCAGATGTTCAAGGACGCCATGAAGGGCGGCTACGCCGTGCCCGCTTATAATTTCAACAACATGGAGCAGCTCCAGGCGATACTCACCGCCTGCTGCCGCTCCCGCTCGCCGGTGATCCTGCAGCTCTCCAAGGGCGCGCGCGACTACGCCAACGCCACGCTGCTGCGCTGGATGGGCCGCGGCGCCATGGAAATGATCAAGGAGTTCAAGGAAGGCCCGGTGCCGGTGGCCCTGCACCTGGACCACGGCGACACCGTGGAGCTGTGCAAGAGCTGCATAGACAACGGCTTCTCTTCCGTCATGATAGACGCCTCCCACCACCCCTACGAGAAGAACGTGGAGATCACCAAACAGGTGGTGGAGTACGCCCACAAATACGACGTGACCGTGGAAGGCGAGTTGGGCGTGCTGGCCGGCATAGAGGACGAGGTCTCGCACGAACACTCTAACTACACGGACCCCGCGCAGGTGGAGGATTTCGTGAAGAAGACCGGCGTGGACTCGCTGGCCATCTCCATCGGCACCAGCCACGGCGCCTTCAAGTTCAAGGTGAAGCCCGGCGAGAGCGCCCCGCCGCTGCGCTTCGACATCCTCGAGGAATGCGAGAAGCGCATCCCCGGCTTCCCGATCGTGCTGCACGGCGCTTCCTCGGTGCTCAACGAGTACATTGACATGATCAACAAGTACGGCGGCAAGATGGAGAACGCCGTGGGCGTTTCCGCCGAGCAGCTGCGCCGCGCCGCGAAGTCCGCCGTCTGCAAGATCAACATCGACTCCGACGGCCGCCTGGTGATGACCGCGGTGATCCGCAAGGTCTTCGCCGAAAAGCCCACCGAGTTCGACCCGCGCAAGTACCTGGGTCCGGCCCGCGAGGAGCTGGTGAAGATGTACATAGACAAGAACACCAACGTGCTCGGCTCCGCCGGCAGGGTGTAACGCTCAAAGGGTACAGGAACGCAAAACCGGCGTCGGCCACACCGTGGCCTGTCACGGATAAGCCGCATAGCGTCTTTCCGCGACCCCGGCTCGGAGATTTTCGCTGAAAAATCACCTCCGCCCTTGCGGACCGGCATCGCCGGTCCTCACCTGCCGTCTCAGATACTTATGGAACAGAAGTTCGACGTGATAGTGGTTGGGGGCGGGGCTTCGGGCCTGGCCGCCGCCATAGAGGCCTCCCGCGGGGGGGCCTCCGTGCTCGTACTGGAGAAGAACCACGTCGCGGGCCGCAAGATCCTCTCCACCGGCGCCGGCAAATGCAATTTCTCCAACGTCCGGGTGACCCCAGCCGCGTACCATCCGCCCAGCGCTTCCTTCCTCAAGCGTACTTTCGCCGCCCTGCCTCCGGGCGAGGTCGCCCGTTTCTTCGGCGGCCTGGGCCTGCTTTCGGTCGAAGGGGAGGACGGACGCTTGTTCCCCAGGTCCATGAAGGCGCAGGACGTGGTAAGTGCGCTGGACAATGAACTGGGTGCGCGCGGAGTGCAGGTGCGCGCCCTGACCGAAGTGACCGCCGTGCGGCGCGACGCCGCCGGGTTCCTGCTGGAAGCCAGCCAGGCCAGGCCCAAGTGGCAGAAGGCCGCCCCGAAGAGCGAAAAACTTTCTTTCCGGGCCTCAAGGGTGATCCTGGCCTGCGGCGGCCCCTGTTACCCGCAGATCGGCGGAACTTCGGCCGGTTACGGCCTCCTGCGAGGCCTCGGGCACAGCGTCTCCCCGCTTTCACCGGCCATAGTCCCGCTCAAGACGCGCGAAACTTTCGTAAAGGACCTGGACGGAGTGCGCGTCCAGGCCGCCCTGTTCCTCACCGGCGGGGGGCGCACGCTGGGCGAGACCAAGGGAGAGCTGCTGTTCACCGCCTACGGGGTCTCGGGCCCAGGCCCGCTCGACCTCAGCCGGGCCGCTGCCGAGGCGCTGCGCAAAGGGCCGGTACACCTGACGGCGGACCTCTTCCCCGAGTACGGCCCGGCGGAGTTCTTCGCCCTCCTGGAATGCAGGACCAAAACTTTCGCCGCCAGGCCTTTCACGCATTTCACCTGCGGCCTGACCAACGAAAAGGTCTGCAGGGCGGCGGCGCGGCTGGCTGGCATCAACGAGGCCATGTCCGCGGGCATAGTTCCGGCCCGGGCCCTGCGCGCTTTCGCGGAAGTCCTCAAAGGTCTGCGCGTAGAGATAACCGGCACGCTCGGTTTTGAGGACGCCATGGTGACGGCTGGCGGCTGCGACCTCGGCGAAATAGACCCGGTCACTTTCGGGTCCAAAAAAGTTCCCGGCCTGCACGTCACCGGCGAACTGCTGGACCTCGACGGGAATTCCGGCGGCTTCAACCTGCACCTGGCCTGGACTTCCGGCATCCTGGCCGGCCGCGCCGCGGCGCAAAAATAGGCGCCGCACAAAAACAAAAAAGCCGCGCGAAAGCGCGGCTTTTTGCGTTCCGGGGGGGAACGGCTAGCTGAAGAGGCTGTTGGAAAGCACGTAGACCAGGGCCGAGATGGCCGCCGAGCCGGGAATGGTAAGCACCCAGGCCCAGATGATCTGGCCGGCCACGCCCCAGCGCACCGCGCTGAAGCGCTTCATGGTGCCCACGCCCATGATGGCGCCGGTGATGGTATGAGTGGTGCTGACCGGAATGCCCATCCCGCTCGCGAGATAAAGCGTGGCGGCGGCGCCGGACTCGGCGCAGAAACCGTCCACCGGCTTGAGCTTGGAGATCTTGTGGCCCAGGGTCTTTACGATGCGCCAGCCGCCGAACATGGTGCCAAGACCCATGGCGATGTAGCAGAGCACGGCCACCCACTTGGGGATGTCGAATTCCGTGCCGGTGGGCCCGCCGCTGAGATAGCCGGCGCTCACCAGCAGGCCGGCTATGATACCCATCGTCTTCTGGGCGTCGTTGCCGCCGTGGCCCAGGCTGTACGCCGCGGCCGAGAGCAGCTGGCCCTTGCGGAAAAGATGGTCCACCTTGCTGGGCACCGCCCTGGCGAACAGGCGGTAGACCACCACCCCGAAGAAAAGGCCGAGCAGCATGCCCAGCAGCGGGGAGATGACGATAAAGGCCACCACCTTCATGATGCCGGACATGACCAGCACCTTGGTGGAGCCGGCCTTTACCACCGCGGCCCCGGCCAGCGCCCCGATCAGGGCGTGGGAAGAGCTGGACGGCAGGCCGAAATACCAGGTAAGGATATTCCACGCGCAGGCGCCCACCAGGGTGCCGAAAATAACGTGGGTATCTATGACGGAGATATCCACTATCCCCCTGCCCATCGTCTTGGCCACGGAATGGTCGAAGATGAAGAAGGCGACCACGTTGAAAAAGGCCGCCCAGATGACGGCCTGGCGGGGGGACAGCACCCTCGTGGAGACGATGGTGGCGATGGAGTTGGCGGCGTCGTGGAAGCCGTTGAGGAAGTCGAAGACCAGCGCCAGGGCGATGAGCCCTATGACCGCGAGGAGCGTGCTATCCATGTTTTACCAGGATGGCCTCGATGACCTTGGCCACGTGCTCGCAGGTGTCCAGGGTGCCTTCGGCCACTTCGTAGATCTCCTTCCACTTGATGACCATGATCGGGTCCTTCTCGGTCTCGAAGAGATGGCTGATGGCCTTCTCGCGGATCTGGTCGCCCATGTTCTCCAGGCGGTTGACCTCTATGCAGTAGTCCAGCACGCGGCGGGCGCGTTTGGTGTCGTGCATGTGCTTGACGGCGTTGGTGAGGGCCTGGGCCGACTGGTCTATGGTGTCGGCGAACTGGATCATGTGCTCGTCGTTGGTGTCGAGCTTGTAGAGCTTTATGCGGTTGGCCATCGAGTTGATCATATCCACGATGTCGTCGAGGGTATTGGCCAGCGCGTAGATGTCCTCGCGGTCTATGGGGGTGATGAACGTGCGGTTGAGCATGTCCACGATCTCGTGGGAGAGGGTGTCGCCTTCATGCTCCAGGTTCTTGATCTTCTTTACGGTCTCCTCGTCGAAACTGCCCTTCTTCACGGCGGTCTTGAAGCAGTCGGCCGTCTTTACGATGTTCTCGGCCTGCAGGTTGAGGTAGTCGAAGAATTTAACTTCTTTGGGCATGAAGTTGATGGCCATTTTAGCTCCTTGAACCGTGGGATATATTAATTATATCCTTTTTGCTTGGACACACGCCACTGCGACGGAGGAGAACGTCATGGACCTGAAAACACAGCTTTATAAGAGACTGGACCGGTACGCCAGGGTGGACACCCAGAGCGACGACAAGTCGGCCACCTTCCCTTCCACGGCCAAGCAGCTGACGCTCTCCCGGATGCTGGCCGCGGAGCTCAAGGCTATAGGGGCCAGGCGCGTCAGACTGGACAAACACGGTTACGTCACCGCCGAAATCCCCGCCACCGTGAAGGGGAAAAAGCCGGTGATAGGCCTGCTGGCCCACGTGGACACCGCCCCCGACGCGCCGGGCAAAGGCGTTAAGCCGCAGGTACACAGGAACTGGAAAGGCGGGGACATAGTCATCAACCGCAAGCTCGGGATAGTCCTGAACACCCGCAACTGCCCCGTCCTGGCCAAGTGCAAGGGCGACGACATCGTGACGGCTTCCGGGGACACCCTGCTGGGCGCGGACGACAAGGCCGGCCTGGCCATCATCATGACCGCGGCCGAGCACCTGCTCAAGCGCCCGGAAATACCGCACGGCACCCTGAAGATAGGCTTCACCCCCGACGAGGAAGTGGGGCAGGGCGTCAAGTATTTCGACGTGAAGGGGTTCGGGGCCGATTACGCCTACACCTTCGACGGGGATATCGCCGGGTCCATAGAGGAAGAGACCTTCAACGCCGACTCGGTAGAGATCCGGATAACCGGCAAGAGCGTGCACCCCGGCTCCGCCAAGAACGCCATGGCCAACGCCGCGCGGATCGCCGCGGACATAGTCTCCTCCTGGCCCGAGAGCCTGCTGCCCGAGACCACGGAAGGGCACCAGGGCTTCATCATGTTCACGGACATAGTCGGTGAGACCGAGAAGGCCTCGGTCAGCGGCATAGCGCGCGAGCACGACCTTAAGAAACTCAAGGCCATGGAAAAGCGCCTGGAAGCCATCGTCGCCGCCAAGCGCCGCAAGTACCCTCTCGCGAAGATCGAGTTGACCTTCAAGGAAAGCTACCGCAACATGAAGCAGGTCATCCGCAAACACCCCCGGGTGATGGAGGCCCTGAAGGCCGCCGTGCGGGCCGCCGGGCTGGAGCCGAGGATCAAGCCGGTGCGCGGCGGTACCGACGGGGCGCGCCTGTCCTTCATGGGCCTGCCCACCCCCAACGTCTTCACCGGCGGCTACAATTACCACGGCCGCTACGAATGGGTTTCGCTCGACGGCATGAACAAGTCCGCGCAGGTCCTGATAAACCTGGCGCGCAACTGGGCCCAATAGGAGACACCATGGCTAGCAGAAGACTGGCGGAACTTTTTATGGAGCTGGCGCGCCTGGACGGGCAGTCCGGCAAGGAGGCCCCAGTTGCGAAGTACGCGGCGGCCTTCCTCAAGAAGCTGGGGCTGCCCGCGCAGATAGACAACGCGGCCGCGGTTTCCGGCTCCAACACCGGCAACGTGGTCTGCCAGGTGGGGGGCGGCGGGGATTTCCTGCTGCTGGCCCACATGGACACGGCCCGCAACACCTCCGCCACGAACCAGGTGCTCCTGGAGGACAGGATAACCTCCGACGGCAAAGGCCAGCTCGGGGCGGACAACCGGGCCGGCATGGCGGCCATTCTTTACGCCCTGGAAAGGGCCGTGAACACCTCTTCGCCCCTCAAGCCGTTCACTATCGCTTTCACCACCCAGGAGGAGACCACCATGGCCGGCGGGCTCAACCTGCAGCTGGCCCCAGGCATAAAGCGCGGCTTCGTTTTCGATTCCTCCCTGGACCCGGGGGCCTACGCCACCGCCTCCCCCGGCGCCGCCGTCTGGAACGCGGAAGTGACCGGCCGGGCTTCCCACGCCGGGATAGCCCCTGAAAAGGGCATCTGCGCCATCTCCATAGCCGCCAGGGCCCTCGCCGCCCTGCGGTTCGGCCGCCATGACGAGGACACCACCTCCAATATCGGCACCATCTCAGGGGGAGAAGCCACCAACGTGGTGCCGCCTTCGGCCAAAGTGAAAGGCGAGGTGCGTTCCCTGGACAGCGCCAAAGTAGAGCCCGTGCTGGCCGCCATGAAGGCGGAATTCGAAAAAGCCGCGGCCGCCGCCGGCGGCTCGCTAAAGTTCGACTGGAGTTGGGACTTCAAACCCTACCGCCACGCGCCCGACGCGCCGGTCTGCCTGGCCGCCGCGGAAGCGGTGAAGGGCGCGGGCCTGGCGCCGGCCCCGGTGCCTTCCCACGGCGGCAGCGACGCCAACTCGCTTAACGCCAAAGGCATAGCCACCGTGAATTTCGGCATAGGGGCCAGGAACCCGCACGCCGACGACGAATACATCCTCCTGGAACACCTCGCTAAGGCATCGGAGATCGTATGGCAGCTTATAAAAAAATAAAATCCCTGTTCCTGGCCCTGAGCCTGTTAGCCGTGCCGGCCGCGGCCGGAGACCTGCCGAACGGTGGCGGACGCGTGGTGATCATCGGCGGCGGCGGCAACGACGACGTGGTCACGGCCCGCCTGGTAGAACTCGCCGGGGGCAAGAACGCCCGCATCGTCATAATCCCGCAGGCCAGCGGCGACCCGGCCGGGGCGGCTAAGGACCAGGCGGAACAGTTCCTGCGCCTGGGCGCCGGCTCCGTAGATTGGGTCTTGTTCCCGAAGGGCGGGGCCGACAAACCGGAGATCCTGGAAAAATTCAGGAAGGCCAATCTTGTCTACATGACCGGCGGCGACCAGGTAACCCTTTTCTCCTTCGTGGGCGGCACTAAACTGCTGGAAGAGATGCGCCGCATCCACCGCGAAGGCGGCATAGTGGCCGGCACCAGCGCCGGGGCGGCCATCATGAGCCGGGTAATGCTTACCGGCGACGACCGCCTGGCCGGCAAGGACGAAGAATCATTCAGCGCCATCCGCTCCAGCGCCGTGGTCACGGCCGAGGGCTTCGGCTTCGTGCCGGAGAACATAGTGATGGACCAGCATTTCCTGGCCCGCAAGCGCCAGAACCGCCTGATCAGCGTGCTCCTGGAGCATCCCGGCCTGAACGCCGGCATAGGCATAGACGAGAACACCGCCCTCATAATGAGCCCCGACGGCAGCTGTGAAGCGGCCGGCATCAGCCTGGTGAGCGTGTTCGAGAAAGCGAAAGGGGAGAAGGTTTCCGAGGACGGCAGGGGGCACCTGGCCGCCCGCGGCATAACGCTGCACCTGCTGAAAGCCGGCGACAAATACACGCTGCCCAAGCCTTAACAAGGACGCATGAAGACCAAATTCTCGGTAAACACGCTGGCGATGATCTACGGGGTGGTGGTGCTGGTGGCCATCGGCACCTGGCTGCTGCCCGGAGGGGAATATCAGCGGGTAGAGAAGGACGGCCGCACCCTGGTGGTGGCGGATTCGTTCACTCCCGGCGCCACCGTGCCGCAGGGCCCCGCCAAGGTGCTGCTGGCCCCCATAAAAGGCTTTGTGAAATCCGTGGAAATAATAGTCTTCCTGTTCGTCATAGGCGGCGCCTTCTCGGTGATAGAGCGCACGGGGGCCCTCGCCAGCGGCCTCAAGCGCCTGGCGGCCTTTTTCGCGCAGCGCCCGCACCTGAGGATATTTTTCATCCCGGTGACGATGGTGGTCTTCTCCGTGGCCGGTTCGGTGTTCGGCATGTGCGAGGAGACCATGCCGTTCGTGCTCATCTTCATCCCGCTGGCGATAGCACTCGGCTACGACTCGCTGGTAGGCACGGCCATTCCCTTCCTGGGCGCCGCGGCCGGCTTCGCGGGCTCCACGCTTAATCCCTTCATAGTGGGTATAGCCCAGCGCATAGCGGAGCTGCCGCCCCGCTCCGGCCTGGAATACCGCATGCTGATCTGGGTGATAAGCACCGTCTGCATGACCGCCTTCGTAATGCTCTATGCCGCCCGCATCCGCAAGGACCCTTCCAAAAGCCCGGTCTTCGAACTGGACAAGCTGCGCAAGCAGGAGTTCCACCTGGACGCCGACAAACTGGAGCCTTTCCTCTGGCGCCATAAACTCGTCCTGATGGTCTTCGGGCTTTCCATCTTCGCCCTGGTCTTCGGCGTGATGAAGTACGAATGGTTCATCCTTGAGATCGCGGCCCTGTTCTTCACGCTGGCCCTCGCCGCCGGCTTCGTGGGCCACCTGAGCCTGGACGAACTGACCGACGCCTTCAAGGCCGGGGCCAAGGACATGGTGGGCGTGGCGCTCATCATAGCCTGCGCCAAGGCCACGCTGGTGATAGCTTCCGACGGCAAGATCCTCGACTCCATGCTGCACGGCATGGCGGCCCTCATCTCGCAGCTGCACCCGGTGGTAGCGGCCCAGGCCATGTTCGTTGCGCAGGGGACCATTAACTTCTTTGTGCATTCCGGCTCCGGCCAGGCAGCGCTCACCATGCCCGTGATGGCCCCGCTGACCGACGTGCTGGGCCTGACGCGGCAGACAGCCGTGCTGGCCTTCCAGTTCGGTGAGGGATGGATCAACCCCGTACTGCCCACCTCCGGCGTCACCATGGGCGTGCTGGGCCTGGCCGGCATTCCCTGGGACAAGTGGTTCAAGTGGATGCTGCCGGCGCAGATCTTCTTCTTCGTACTGGCCCTGCTGCTGCTGATCCCGCCGGTAATCTTCCATTGGCAATAAGAAAGAATGAAAACCTCCTCCTCCCTGCTTATCCTCCTGTTATGCGCCTGCTCCGCCGCGACGGCCCAGGAGGCGCGGCCCCTGACCCTGGACGAGGCCTTCAACCTGGCCCTGCGGCGCAGCGAAACACTGGCGGCCGGGGGGGAAGGGGTGCGGCAGCTGGAGGCCTTCCGGCGGGCGCAGGACGCGGCGTTCAGGCCGGAGCTCTCGGCCGTCGCCTCCGAGACCGCGGCGCAGGGCGCGCCGGGCCGCGGCCAGGCGGCCGTGAACCTGAGCTACAACCTTTTCTCCGGCCTGCGCGACTACCTGGCCGCGAAAGCGGCCGGGGCGCGCACCGAAGCCGCCCGCCTGGAACTGGCCAGGGCGCGGCAGGGACTCTACCTGGACGTGGCCGCCGCCTGCATAGACCTGGCCGCCAGGCGCGCGGAGATAGCCGTGCGCCGCGCCCAGCTGGAAGTTACAGCCGGCAGGGTAAAGGAACTTGAAACCCGCGCGGCCATAGGCCGCAGCCGGGCCAGCGAAGTGCTGGCTGCCAAAGCGCAGCTGGCCCAGGACGAGGCCTCCCTGGCTTCCGAGCTGGCCGGCGAGAATTCCGCCCAGATCGCGCTTGGCTTCCTGACCGGCCTGGAGGGCCCGCTGGCCCCCGCCGCCGCTGCCGTGCCGGCGCTGCCGGAGCTGGAACCCTACCTGCTGGCCGCCCGTTCCCGGCCCGACGTGGCCGCCGCCCGGCAGACCCTGCGCGCCGCGCAGGCGGGAGAGGCCGCCGCGCGCCGCCTGGGCCTGCCTTCCCTGGACCTCTCGGCCAATTACTACCTCAAGCGCCCGGCCCCCAATGAGGACGACCGCTGGGACGCCGGCCTGACGCTCCGGGTCCCGCTCTATACCGGCGGCTATAACCAGGCCTCCGCCGAGCAGTACGGCGCGCAGGTCTCGGCCGCCGCCCTCACCCTGGCCCTGGCGGAGCGTTCCGCCCTCGCCGAGGTGCGGCAGGCCCATTCCTCCCTGCGCCATTCCCTGCTGGTCATGGCCTCGCTCCGGGCGGCCCTGGCCCTGGCCGGCGAGAACGCGCGCCTGCAGGCTAAGGATTACACTTACGGTCTTGTGACCAACCTGGACGTCCTGAACGCCCAGAACTCGGCGCTGCAGACGGCGCTCAACCTGGAGGCCGCCACAGCGGCGGCGGCCCTGGCCGCGGCGCGGCTGGAAACGGCCGCGGGCCTGGCTCCGGAGACCAAATGACCCTTTCCGACCTTTCCATAAAGCGGCCCGTCTTCGCCTGGATGCTGATGCTGGGCCTCATAGTTTTCGGCGCCATCGGCTTCGGGCGCATGGGCATCAGCCAGCTGCCCGACGTGGATTACCCTGTAGTAAACATCAGCGTCTCCCTGGAGGGCGCCGCCCCGGAGGTGATGGAAACGCAGGTGACGGACGTGCTGGAAAGCGCCGTCATGACCATAGCCGGCATCAAGGACATCTCTTCCTCCTCCCGGCGCGGCTCCGCGCGCATAACGCTGGAGTTCGAGCTGGAGCACGACATAGACGACGCCATGCAGGAAGTGCAGGCCAAGGTTTCCCAGGCCGCCCGCAACCTGCCCAAAGAGATAGACCCGCCCGTGGTCACCAAGACCAACCCCGAGGACCAGCCCATAATCTGGATGGCCCTCTCCGGCGACAGGCCCGTGGCGGACCTGATGAACTACACCAACGACGTGCTGCGCGACCAGCTCAGCATCATCGAAGGCGTGGGCGAGGTCAACATGGGCGGCTACGTGGACCCGGCCCTGCGCGTCTGGCTGGACGCCGACAAGATGGACGCGGCGCAGCTCACGGTCACGGACGTTCTCAACGCCATAGCCTCCCAGCACGCGGAACAGCCGGCCGGCTACATAGACACCGGCAAGAAGGAACTGAACGTGCGCGTGCTGGGCGAAGCGCCCACCCCCGAGGCTTTCTCGCGCATAGTGATAGCGGGCCGCGGCGGCTCGGCCATCTGGCGCACCTACCATATTTCCGACGTGGCGAAGGTGGAGGACGGGCTGGCCGACGTGCGGCGCATTACCCGCAACTGGGGCAAGAGGGCCGTGGGCCTGGGCATCAATAAGCAGCGGGGCTCCAACGCGGTGGCCACCGCCAAGCGCGTCAGGGCCAAGATAGAGGAAATAAAGAAGAACCTGCCCGAAGGCATGCGCCTGGAGGTGGTGAACGATTCCACCCGTTTCATAGAAGAATCCACCCGCGAGCTGAATTTCACCCTGGTGCTGTCGGTGATCCTGACCTCGGCTGTCTGCTGGCTGTTCCTGGGCTCGTGGTCCTCCACGTTCAACGTGCTGCTGGCCATCCCCACTTCCATCGTCGGGTCGTTCCTGGTCCTTTACTTCATGGGCTTCACGCTCAACACCTTCACCCTGCTGGGCCTGACGCTGGCCATAGGCATAGTGGTGGACGACGCCATCATGATGCTGGAGAACATAGTGCGCCATAACGAGAAGGGGGAGGGGCGCGTGCGAGCCGCCATCCTGGGCGCGCGGGAAATGACCTTCCCCGCCATGGCGGCCTCGGTGGCCATCCTCGCCATCTTCCTGCCGGTGGTGTTCATGCAGGGGATCATAGGCAAGTTCTTCTTCCAGTTCGGCGTTACCATGACGGCCGCCGTGATGCTTTCCCTGCTGGAGGCCCTCACCCTCACGCCCATGCGCTGTTCGCAGTTCGTGGACGCCGAACGCTCGCTGTGGATAGGCCGCGCCATGGACGCTTTAATGGAACGGGCCCGCCGCTCTTACGCCGCGCTCCTGGCGCGCCTGTTGCGGCACCGCTGGGCGGTCATAACCGCAGCCGTAATTATCTTCGCGGCCTCCATGTCTCTGGTAATGTTCATCCCCAAGGAATTCTCTCCGGCGCAGGACCAGAGCCGGTTCCTCGCGCGCGTGCAGATGCCGGTGGGGACCCCGCTGGAGGTCACCGCCAAGGCCATGGAAGAGGCGGAGAAATGGGCCATGGCCCAGCCGAACATCCGCACCTTCATGGCGAATAGCGGCGGCTTCGGCGGCGGGCAGGTGAACCAGGGCATGCTGATGATAGCCATGAAGCCGCCCGCCGAACGCGTGCCGCTGCCGGGCCAGAAACGCCCGCCCACCCAGCAGGAGTTCATGCGCTATGCGCGCAAGCCCCTCAATTCCATCCCCGGCGTGAGGCGCGCGGCCATCCAGGACCCGTCGCTCGGCGGCTTTACGGCCCAGCGCGGCTTCCCGGTGGAGTTCAGCGTGCGCGGCCCCAACTGGGAGAAACTGGGCGAGTACAGCCGCCTGCTGATGCAGGGGATGACCGCCTCCGGCAGCATGGCGGACATAGACACGGATTACCAGGAGGGCATGCCCGAAGTGCAGGTGGTGCCCGACCGCGAGAAAGCGGCCGCCCGCGGCGTGAGCGTGGCTTCGATCGGTGACGCGGTGAATTCCATGATAGGCGGGGTGCGCGCGGGCAAGTTCACCCGCGGCGGCAAGCGCTACGACATCCGGGTGCAGTTGCTGGGGCGCGACCGCAGCGACCCCAAGGACATAAACAAGATCTGGGTGCGCAATAACCGGGGGGAAGTTATACGGCTCTCCGAAGTGGTGAAGGTGGAGCAGAAGACCACGCTGCTGACTATTTCGCGCAAGAACCGCGAACGCGCCATAGGCGTGTTCGCCAACGTGGCGCAGGGCTCTTCTCAGGAGCAGGCCATAAAGGAAGTGGAACGGCTGGCCAAGGAGATCCTGCCCGACGGCTACAGGGTGGTGTTCTCGGGCACCTCCAAGACCTTCCAGGAATCCTTCGGCAGCCTCTATTTCGCCCTGGTGCTGGGCGTATTCGTGGCCTACATGATCCTGGCGTCGCAGTTCAACAGCTTCCTGCACCCGTTCACGGTGCTGCTGGCCCTCCCCTTCAGCCTAACGGGCGCCTTCATAGCGCTGAAGCTCGGCGGGCACTCGCTCTCCATCTACAGCATGATAGGCCTGATCCTGCTCATGGGCATAGTGAAGAAGAACTCCATCCTGCTGGTGGATTTCACCAACAACAGGCGCCGCGAGGGCGGGCTGGGCGTGGACGAGGCGCTGCTGGAAGCCTGCCCGGTCCGCCTGCGCCCCATCCTCATGACCTCTTTCGCCACTATCGCCGCCGCCATACCGCCGGCCCTGGGCTACGGCCCCGGAGCCGAAACGCGCATCCCCATGGCCCTGGTGGTCATCGGGGGCGTGCTGCTCTCGACGCTGCTGACCCTGCTGGTGGTGCCCTGCGCCTACAGCCTCATGGCCCCGCTGGAAAGCAGGCGCCACGAGGAAGCGCTCAAGACCGCCCTAAGGGAACTCGGGGAAACCCCGGAGAAGTAAGCCGCCTAACCGGTTATTTTTTCAAGGAAAGCCAGGAGCCGGGGCCCGAAGGTCTCCCGGTAGAGGCCGAAGGCCTCTATGTGCCCGCCGGGCACCGTCCAGAACTCTTTAGGCTGCGGCGCGGCGTCGTAGAGCTTTTTGCCCTGGCTGAACGGCACCGTGCCGTCGTTCTCGGAATGCAGGAACAGTTTGGGGCAGGCAATTCCGGCGATAAAATCCGAAGGGGAATGTCTGCCGCTCACCGCCAGCCAAGGCAGCCAGGCCAGCGGCCAGGTGAGCCAGTGCCGGCGCAGCGACGCCGAGGCCACGCCCCGGTAAGAATAAAAAGTTCCTTCCAGCACCAGCGCGGCAGGCTTGAAGCCGGATTGCGCCACGGCAGCCACGGCCACCGCACCGCCGAGGCTCTGTCCGAAAACCACTATTCTGTCGGGCCGCGCGCCCGGGAGTTTCAGCGAATGGGCGAGCGCCGCCCGCGCGTCCATCACCACGCCGTCCAGGCTAGCCTTGCCGCCCGAAGCCCCGTAGCCGCGGTAATCCACTATAAAGACATTGTAGCCCTCGGCGGCCAGCCAGGCCGAGTAGACAAAATGCGCCGTCATGTTCTGCGCGTTGCCGTGGAAGCCCACCACGGTGGCGCGCGCTTCCCCGGCGGCGGGGAAGAACAGGCCGGTGAGCGCCGTGCCGTCTTCTGAAGTGAACTTGATAACCTCGTATTTCATGCCGGCGGCGGCGGGATCGGCGAAGACGCGCGTTTCGGGGTGGAAGAAAAGGCGCGTGCAGCCGCACAGGGCGGCCAGCGGAAGGAGGAGCAGGGCGCGGGCAGGCTTCACGGCGGGAAGATGAAGGTGTTGTAGTAGAGGCCGGCCTCTTTCACTTCGCCGCGCCAGGAATACTCGGCGCGCAGGGCTGAATCCTTGGACAACTTGAGCGAGGCGGCGGCCGTGCCGGCCCAGAGAGGGTCGGTGTCGCCGAAAGTGTAGGCAATGTAGCGAGCCTCGAAGAGGGCGCGCACCGGGCCCTTCTCGGCCAGGACGCCGCCCTTAACTCCGGGGCCCGCGCGCCAGCGGGAGTCCAGCGCCCCGCCCAGGCCGCCGTCGGCCTGCGCGAGCAGGTACCAGAGCTGGCGCACCGGCCCGCGCCACTCGGCCGCTACGCCGGAGCCGGCGTTCATGGTCCAGATGGCCGAACCGCCGGCCTGCCGGCCCGTCTCGTCGGCCTGCTCGAAACCGGCGCCTATTTCCCAGGAGGGGCGCTGCACCCAGTTGTCCCAGGGATTCAAGCTCATCACCTTTACCACCCGGGCTTCCTTGAAGTAGTACCTGTTATAGCGCTGCTCGTAGCGGACCTTGAAAGCGCCCATCTCCAGTACGGCGTCGGGGAGGTAACCAGACGGGTCGTCGAGCAGGTCCTGAACGGCGTAGCGCCAGTTCAGGTCGTAGGCCGTTCCGTTCCTGAGGGCCACCACCCCGACGCCGGCCCTGAGGCTCTCGTGGGCGTCCCTGATGTCGGCGGGGCGTTGCGGTCCGCCGGTAAAGGTGACCTGCTGCCCCAGCGCGGCCCGGGCGGCCAACAGCGGGTCGGTGCGGCCGTCCAGGGTTTCCTTATTTATGCGCCCGGCGTAAAAGCGCCAGCTGAGATAATCCGCGGCGGTCTCGAGCACGGCCGCCTTTATGCCAGGGGGGAAAGCTTCCAGTTTTTTCAGGGCCGCCTGTTGGTCGCCGCGGGTCAGTTCAAGCACCTGTTCTTGTTCGTCCCGGGTAAGCTGAGAGCGCTTCCAATCCACCGTCTTCCAGAGCGAGGGCCGCCAGTCCGGCACGCCGGGAAGGGACCCCTCCAGTACGGCCTTGGCGGTATCAGAGGGAATTACCCAGTAGCGGAAGCGGCTGGAGAGTTTGAGCTCCGGCTTTACTATGTCCAGCAGCGGCATGAGCTGCCAGGAGCAGTTGCGGGTGAAGAAATAGTAAGGGAAGGCCGCCTTGCCCAGTTCCCAGCAATGGCGCATCAGGCGGTCTATTTCGTCGGGCTTCAGGTAGAGGGGAAAACCCCAGAGGTCCCGGTTCTCCAGGTTGTGGTATTCCTGGATCTTGAGGTAGTAGGGAATGGTGGAGAACTGTCCCGGATAGCGGCCGGCCAGGCCCTTCAGGGCGAACAGCATGCCGCTGTCGGCGTCTGCGGTGGCGGCGTAGTTTATGGTGTAGTCCAGCAGGTCGGCGCCGGCCCCGCCGCGCTTGTGCAGGCGCAGGAAGGTATGGCCGTATAGGGTAGAGGGGTTGTTGAGGTAGCCGGCCGCGAACAGCAGGCTGACCGACTCCGTGTCGAGGGAGTTTCTCCACTCCTCGAAAGACTCGCAGCGGCGGCTGAATTCCGAACTCTCGAGCCCGAGCTTCTTACGCAGCCAGTGGTAGCGCTCCGGGAAGCGGCACTCGGGGGAATCGTCGTCCTTGCCGTCGAAGAAAAAGCCGTCCACGGCCGCTTCCAGTTCCAGCCTGGGGCTGATCCTGCCCCACTTGGAAAGGTAGAAGTTGGGATTTACGGAATGGCTCTTGTAGCCGCCGAAAAGGTTCTTTTCGTAATAGACCAGGCGCAGCCAGTACTTGTCCCGCCAGGCTTCGGCCTTGGCCGCCTCCTGGCGCAGGGCGAGGCGGCGCAGTTCCTGCTCCGGCGTTACGGCCAGCAACGGCGCGGCCAGCAGCAGCAGGGCCGAAAATATAAAACGGACCGGAGGTCTTAACCACCCGGTCCGTAGTTGCTTCATAACCGCGTTGTTAGATGCCGACGAGAGTGTTGATCTCGTTGACGGCGGTCTGCGCGCTGTTGGCGGCGAAGATCCTGTTGTGGTTCTTCTGCAGGATCTGGGTGAACTTCCAGGCGGTGTCGGGCGTGTAGCCGTAGAGCTGGGCCAGGTTGGTCACGTACTCGCCCTTGCCGGCGGCCACGTCGCGGGACAGGTCCTTGTAGTTGGCTTCGATGAAGCTCTCGCGGGCCTTGGACACCTTTATCATGCCCTTGGCGTTGCAGTTCGAGGTGCCGAACGTGATGCCGAAGGTCTGGCTGCCGAAGGTGCCGTTGGTGGTGGCGGCGAGGATCTGCGTGCCGTCGTTGTTCTTGAAGGCGAGGCTGCCGAGACCGCAACCGGCGCTGCCGTAATCGGCGGCGATGGCCGCGGCGCCGAAGGACGCCAGCAGGACTGCGCTTAACAGTACTTTTTTCATTAGTTTGTCTCCCCTAGTTCCAAGTTTACTTCTTAATCCAATTCTGCCACTTAAAGGCCGGCGTGTCAATCAGTGCAGGCCTATGCGGCACTGGTGGTCCTTGCCGTACTTCTCCAGCGATTCTTTCTCCTGCTCGCGGTAGGCGGCGGTGCGCTTCATGAGCGCGTCGAAATTGGTCTGGTGGGCGTCGAACATGGGCCCGTCCACGCAGGCGAATTTGGGCTTGCCGCTTATCTCCACGCGGCAGCCGCCGCACATGCCGGTGCCATCGAGCATGACGGGGTTGAGGCTGGCGAAGGTGGGGGTGGCGTGCGGCCGGGAGGCCTCAGCCACGAACTTCATCATGATGATCGGCCCTATGGTGAAGATGGCGTCCAGCTTTTCACCGGCGGCATAGAGTTCTTTCATGGCGTCGGTAACCAGGCCTTTTTTGCCGGCGGAGCCGTCGTCCGTGGTAACTATCACGCGGCCCAGCGAGGCCATTTCAGCCTCGAGGATGAGAAGGTCTTTGGAGCGGGCGCCGAGGATGGACACCACCTCGTTGCCGGCCTGTTTGAACGCGCGGGCTATGGGGTACAACTCGGCTATGCCCACGCCGCCGCCCACGCCCAGCACGGTGCCGTACTTCTTTATCTCCACCGGCGTGCCCAGGGGGCCGGCCACGTCGCTGAAGGAATCTCCGGCCTTCAGGGCGTTCATTTCGGAAGTGGACTTGCCTATGGCCTGGATGATGACGGTGACGGTGCCGTTCTCGGGGCTCCAGTCCACCAGCGTCACGGGAATGCGCTCGCCGCCGGAGCGGCTGCGCAGTATGACGAAATGCCCGGCCTTGGCCTTGGTGGCTATAAGGGGGGCGTAGATGACGTGCTTCGAGATGGTGGCGGAGAGGTCCGCTTTCTCGACTATCTTATAGAGCCCTTCGGTGGAGTAGATGTCGTGTTCCATGTTAGTTGCCTTTGGCCGAAAGTTTCTCGTGAATGGCCCGGGCCGCGGCCTTGCCGTCCTTCATGGCGAGCAGCACGGTGGCGCCGCCGCGCACCACGTCGCCGCCGGCGTAGACGCCGTCCAGCGAGGTCTTCGCGGTGGCCTCGTCTATTATGATGCCGCCCCATTTATTAGCGGAGAGGCCAGGTGTGGTCTGCTGTATGACGGGGTTGGGGCTGGACCCTATGGCCACCACCAGGCTGTCGGCCTCTATATAGAACTCGGAACCTTTCTGTGGCACTGGCTTGCGGCGGCCGGAGGCGTCGGGCTCGCCCAGCGCCATGCGGATGCACTTCACGCGCTTGAGCCGCCCTTTCTCATCGCCTTCCAGTTCCACCGGCGCGGTGAGGAACTCGAACTTGATCCCTTCTTCCATTGCGTTCTCTACTTCCTCGGCGCGCGCGGGCATTTCGGCGCGCGTGCGGCGGTAGAGCAGGGTGACGTTCTCCGGCCCCAGGCGCATGGCGCAGCGGGCGGAGTCCATGGCGGTATTGCCGCCGCCTACCACTACGGTCCTTTTGCCCACGTAGTAGGGGGTGTCGGAAACGGGGAACTTATAGGCCTCCATCAGGTTCACTCTGGTCAGGAACTCGTTGGAGCTGTAGACGCCCACCAGGTCCTCGCCGGGGGCGTTCATGGGCGTGGGCAGGCCCGCGCCGGAGCCGATATATATTATGTCGAAATCCTTTTTAAGTTCCTCTATGGTGATGGACTTGCCTACCATCACGTTCTTGAGGAAGCGCACGCCCATCTTGCGCAGCATGTCCACTTCGAAGCGCACCACTTCGCGCGGCAGGCGGAAGGTGGGGATGCCGTAGCAGAGCACCCCGCCGAACTCGTGCAGGGCCTCGAACACGGTTACCGCGTGGCCGAGCTTGCGCAGCTCAGCCGCGACGGCCAAGGAGGTGGGCCCTGAACCCACGCAGGCCACTTTCTTGCCGGTGTCGGGGGCGCAGGGCGGGGGCTTTATCAAACCGCCTTTGCGGGCGTAATCGGCGGTAAAGCGTTCCAGCCGGCCTATGGAAACCGGGCCGAACTTGTCCTTGAGCACGCAGGCGGCTTCGCAATAGGTTTCCTGCGGGCAGACGCGGCCGCAGATGGCGGGGAAAAGTGAGGTCTCGAAGATCTTGGAGGCGGCGGCGCCCAGGTCTTCTTTGTGGACCAGGTCCACGAACTCGGGGATCTTCACGTTGACGGGGCAGGCCAGTTCGCAGGGTTTGGTCTTGCAGCCCAGGCACCTGGCGGCCTCGGTAACCGCTTCCTCCAGCCCGAAGCCCATGGCGACCTCGTCGAAATTGGAGCGGCGCGCCACGGCATCCTGATGGCGCCCCAGGTTCTGCTTGATCGATGGTGTAGGTTTCTTAGGTTTGTTCTCCATCCCTCAATTATACAAAACCCCGAAACGCGCCGGCTTGCCGACACCTCCTCGACCTCCGCGACACCCCTCCGAAGGCACACCCCTCGTCACCCGCCCCTCCTCGTTTTGCATAACGCCTTTCACAGAGTTATTTAAAGATTTTAGCATGCGCCTTGGGATAGGCTTAGGGAGCAGAAAGAAGTGAGCTCCTATCGAAAAATATGTGCTCGCCTCTTAGAGCGAGCGTTAAAAATTGGGGATGGAATTCATTTATCTGAAAACTAGGGGGCAACATGGCTAATAATTCCATTGTCAAAGGACTTCGTAAATTTACTTCTGTTTGGCAGGATGCTAAAGACAGGGATATTAATGAAGCCGATGTCGTTACACGAGTTGTGAAATTCCTTGAAGACGTTCTTGGCTATGATGTTTTCTCTCACATTACAAAAGAATTCCAGGTCAAGGAACGTTTTGTTGATTTGGCAATTAGAGTGGACTCCAAAGTTAAATTTTACATAGAGGTGAAGTCCGCCGGCACTAGCCTTAAAGAATCCCAAATCTTTCAGGCCGAAAGTTATGCTTCACAAAGTGGTGTCAGTTGGGTGATATTAACAAATGGTAGCGAGTGGCAGTTTTATCATCTAACTTTTGATAAAACAGGGATAGAGCATACTCTGATTTCCTAATTGGATTTAATCAATGGCGACATGAGCCAGAATGCAGATAAGCTCTACTATATTTCTTACGAAGCAGTAAAAAACAATGAATTAGAATCCTACTGGGAGAAGTGCCTTTCTTTGCAGCCGATATCTATCATTAAAGCGTTATTCCATGAGGACACGCTCTCATCCATTCGCAGAGAGATTCGCCGAAAATCAGGCATCTTGATTACTGAAGATGATTTGGTGGATGGGATACGAAAGCTCTTGAATCCGGCTGTTATTTCCCAGTATGGGGAAACAATAAAAATTAGCAGAAAAAGACGGATGACAAAAAGGAACGGCGATGCAGGTTCTGCCGAGGGTGAGTCTCCTGTCGGAGAGCAAGAGAGCGGTCTCTCCACTAGCGAGGATAAGCCTTCTTCTGATGAAGCGGCAGCAGTTACCCCTGTGCCGCCTTCTGATGCGATCCCTGTTGGTGAGAACAAGCCCTCTTCGGAAGAAACCCCGAGTTAGGAGTGGAAGCGGTTTTCGCAAAGTGTCAGTATTTCGTCCATCAGTTCGTAGAGATTGTTGCGGAGGTGGAGGTTATGGAAGATACTTTCTTCTGGACTTATAGTGCAATTGCGCAAGTTTTTGGGGCACTAAGTGGGATACTTGGGATTTTTGTCGTTTATGCTTTAGAGTGGATTCAAAATTCAATTGAGTGGAGTCGTAAAGATTTGGTCGCTTCAATGAATGGGACTAATATTGAGGCGTTTAGTTTAGACAAGCAGATTGAGGCAACTGAAAACAACTTGTCAGAATGGGCTAAGTCTGGTTTCCGAAAAGAAGAAGCGGCAACCGCTAAAAAAGCGATTGATGTTATTAGAGGGCAAAGAAAGAAAAGGAAGCATGTTACGGCAGAGTTTAAGTGGGTGTTTTGGCAAATGATTTCAGTTGTAATTCTCTCTCTCTTGTTCTTGCCTTTTTCGCAATTGTTGAATATTAAATGGAGAATTGGATGCCTTAGTGTTGTGGGCATTTTTGCAATATGTAGTCTGATTCGTAGTTGCGTTTTTGTCAGCAATGCCTTAAAAAGAGAAACTATTGTCATCTAACAAGTGCCAGGATTTCGCTCTTTGCAGCTTCCCCGGACGGGTCTAATAGCCAGACTTTAAATTCAGCAGCTAACTGTTCGAGTATCATTGATTGGGGGGGGGACTAGGACAGCTGACCGCCGGGAAAACCCGGCGGTTTTATTTGGGGGGGCCACGAGAATAAGGTGTAACGGTGGGGTGCTATGCTATTGGAAGCGGAGAGGGATCGGGTGCCGGGAATAGGCCTTGTTTATACATTATATATCATGTATATTATTGGCAGGGAATCAAGGTGAATTTATGAAGAATAAGAAAGTTACGCTGAACGGGTGGCTTAAGGGCCAGCTCAGGGACAAGAAGTTCAAGAAAGAGTTCGACGCGGAGGATATCCGCGCGAGGATGGCGCTGATGATAGCCAGGCGCCGTCGCAAGCTCCACCTGAGCCAGCTGGAACTGGCCCATAGAGTCCACACCACCCAGCAGGTGATCTCCGACATAGAGACCCTGCGCCACCCCAATATCACCCTGATCACCCTGGAAAAGATCGCCCACGCCCTCAACAGCGACCTCCGCATAGCCTTCCATCCAACCCACAACGGTTAGCATTACAACTACCATAACCGCCAAAACCGCCGGGGAAGCCCGGCGGTTTTGTTTTTGGGGTTCAACGAACCCGACAGAAGGCTGTCGGGGACGCATGCTAGGCTATATCCAGCCCAGGAGGTGGATTATGGCCGGAACCATGCGGGAATACGGAACCATGCTGACGGAGATAAAAGGCCGGGTGAGGGCGGCGCAATATTCCGCCCTGCGGGCCGTGAACAAAGAACTGATAGCCCTGTATTGGGACATCGGCCGCATCATCGAGGAACGGCAGTCAGGAAACACTTGGGGCAAGTCGGTAGTGGAACGCCTGGCGATGGACCTGCAGGCTGAGTTCCCCGGAGTAAGCGGATTTTCCAGGGACAATATCTGGCGGATGCGGAAATTTTACCTGCACTATTCAGGGAACTCAAAACTTGCACCACTGGCGCAAGAAATCAGTTGGACAAAGAACATCTGTATCCTTGAGTCCTGCGGAAGTGATATTGAGCGGGAATTCTACCTGCGCATGACCCAAAAGCACGGTTGGAGCAAGGCGACCCTGGCAAACAACATCGCCGCACGGCTTCACCTGACCTATCTTCAAAACCAAACCAATTTCGAGCGCAGCCTGCCTGTTCCAGAGGCGACACGAGCACGATTGGCAGTAAAGGACGAATACAACTTCGACTTTCTCGGCCTGGGGGAGGAACACAGCGAAAAGGAGCTGGAAACGGCGCTGATAGGCCGCGTGAATCGCTTCCTCGCCGAGATGGGAGGCGTATTCGCGTTCATCGGCTCGCAGTACCGCCTGGAAATGGAAGGAGAGGAATACTTCATCGACATCCTGCTCTACCACCGGCACCTCAAATGCCTTGTGGCCATAGAGCTAAAGACCGGGAAGTTCCTGCCGGAACACGTCGGCAAGATGCAGTTCTACCTGTCCCTCCTGGACGATAAAGTAAGGACCGCGAACGAGAATCCCTCGGTCGGCATAATACTCTGCCGCGACAAAAACCGCACGATCGTGGAATACGCACTACGCCAATCCCGGAAACCCATAGGGGTAGCGGCCTATAAGATAGTGCAGAGTCTACCAAAAGAACTAAAAGCCCAGTTGCCCACCCCCGAGCAGGCCAGATTGCTGCTTGAGGGACTATAGGGGCAAGGGACGGGCGCGGTGTTTCTGCCGGAACCAGTTGGGGAGGAGAGCAATAACCTGTGAGAGGGCGGCGGCGTGTTCCCCGAGTGAGCGTTAGGGCGCAGGGCCAAGTGCCGGAGCGGACGGCCTATCATTATGGCCGCGGCGGCGCTGTCTGACGAGCGCACTGTGTGCGCGAGGAGTTCGACGCCGGCGGAGGCACGCAGGCCCTCTTCCGCCGCGCCCGCTCAGCGAAGGAGGGGAATATGCCGCCGCCCCTGCGTAACGGGGTTCACGGTGGGTGGGGAGGGGGAAGGGGCAAAAATGGTATACTTTAGGGACTCAGAAGTTCCAGATTTGCGGTTACATCCTTAAGGAGAATAAATAATGTCTAATAAAAGAGTTGCAATGGACGGCAATACGGCCGCGGCTTTCGTGGCCCACAAGACCAACGAGGTCATAGCGATCTACCCGATCACCCCTTCTTCCGTAATGGGTGAGCTTTCAGACGTCTGGAGCGCCAAAGGCGACAAGAACATCTGGGGCACCGTCCCTTCCGTCATAGAGATGCAGTCCGAGGGCGGCGCTAGCGGCGCGGTCCACGGCGCTCTCACCGCCGGCGCCCTCACCACCACCTTCACCTGCTCCCAGGGCCTCCTGCTCATGATCCCCAACATGTACAAGATCGCCGGCGAGCTCACCAGCACCGTGTTCCACGTCAGCGCCCGCGAAGTCGCCGCCCACGCCCTCTCCATCTTCGGCGGCCACGGCGACGTGATGGCCTGCCGCCAGACCGGCTGGGCCATGCTCTCCAGCGCCAACCCCCAGGAAGCCATGGACTTCGCCCTGATCTCCCAGGCCGCCGCGCTCAAGACCCGCGTGCCGTTCCTGCACTTCTTCGACGGCTTCCGCACCAGCCACGAGCTCAACATGGTGGAGCCGCTCTCCAACGAAGTCATGCGCAGCATGATCAGCGAGAAGCTCATAGCCGAGCACAAGGCCCGCGGCCTCAACCCCGAGCACCCCACCCTGCGCGGCACCGCCCAGAACCCCGACGTGTTCTTCCAGGGCCGCGAAGCCGGCAATAAGTTCTACACCGCCGTGCCCACCATGGTGAAAGAAGCCATGGGCCAGTTCGAGAAACTCACCGGCCGCAAGTATAACCTCTTCGACTACGTGGGCGCCCCCGACGCCACCAAGGTCGTGGTAGTGATGGCCTCCGGCGCCGACGTGCTGGAAGACACCGTGAACTACCTCGTAGGCAAAGGCGAGAAAGTGGGCGTACTGAAAGTGCGCCTGTACCGCCCCTACTCCGAAGCCGATTTCATAAAGGCCCTCCCGAAGTCCGTGAAGCAGATAGCCGTGCTCGACCGCACCAAGGAAGCCGGCGCCCTGGGCGAGCCGCTCTACCAGGACGTGGTCACCGTCTGCTCCACCGCCTTCAAGGCCGGCGCCCTCAAAGAGCTGCCCGTCATAGTCGGCGGCCGCTACGGCCTCGGCTCCAAGGAGTTCACCCCGGCCATGGCCAAGGCCGTGTTCGAGAACCTCTCCGCCGCCAAGCCCCTAAACGGCTTCGTGGTAGGCATCAACGACGACGTCACGAACCTCTCGCTCAAGTACGACGAGAATTTCACCACCGAGCCCGCCGATACCTTCCGCGCGCTCTTCTTCGGCCTGGGTTCCGACGGCACCATCGGCGCCAACAAGAACACCATCAAGATCATCAGCGAAGAGACCGGCCAGTTCGCGCAGGGCTACTTCGTGTACGACTCCAAGAAAGCCGGCTCCATGACC